>JABFQX010000086.1 GCA_013141505.1 Methyloglobulus sp. | reverse complement strand
GGGTCGGGCGCAGGGTGCGGAAAACGCTCTCGTTCTCCAAGTGCGCAACGTGGCATGACGGCATGATCCATTGGTTTGTCGTTACCTATAATTCGAGCTTGTCAGTTAATGTTTAGCCACTACCGATTTTTCTTGAGACGGTTTAAAAAATAATGCAATAAGGCAAACCAAAATTAGAAACGACAATTTACTCCGTGAGGGTATTAATGACAAAGCTGTAAAGCGGATTCGCCGCACGGCAATCCGCCATAAAAAAAGCCCATCATGCTGGCTTTGTCACGATCATTTATGGTCATGGGCTTTGGATACCCTTGCCGGACGGGGCATGTTGCCCCGTTCGTAGGTTTCAACAGGGTTCAAAAACTCATCCATCGGCAAAAACGTGAGTAACGGGATAACATATCCAATGCCGTTAAGTTAAGCCGTTCGCTGAGCGAAGTCGAAGCGAATTGCTGGCTTCAGCTCCGCTCAGTCAACGGAAAATGATGCCAGGAAGCGCCTAACTTCGCGGCATTGATAACATATCCCGTCTCGCGTAAATCAAGGCAAGTTTTTACGGGTATTCGTAAAAGTGTGTGGAAATTTTAAAAGTTTCATTTTTCATCACCGTGTGGAATTATGAGACCATAATTCAAAAATTCTTCATTATTTGGCAAGCCATAGCCGATGGTATCCTCACGGACTCCTGACTTAAACGATTTCCTTTTTACCTTGTGTTTCGCGTTGGTGAATAGTGTCTTCGCCCTTAGCACTTCAAAACTGTAACCACGGCCTTGTCGGGCAATCGATTTGATGTGATTGTTGGCGGATTCGGTGTAAGCATTGGTAACCCTATGGTCGAAGTAGTTAAATACCTCTTTGTGCCAGTTGCCTATTGCCCTGTCCAGATCAGCAAAATATTTACGGATACTGGCTGGGATTGAATCTTTCCAGTCCATATAAGCCGTTTCAGCTTGTTTTCTGGTCAGATTACTATCCCAAATGTCGTAGAACCTTTCTTTGGCGTGGTAAAGATCATGAAGCACAGGGTAGTTTTCAGTCCATCCTGACAACAGGAATTCTTGGGTTGCGTCCAAGTCACGTCGTCGTCTAAGCATCAAGAAGCGGTCTTTTTTAAGCAGTTTTACCTCTCCGTTGGTCATTTGACCTCTAATGTCTTTACGGCCTTTCTCGACCGCCTGGTTCGCCATTTTTACCACATGGAACTTGTCGATAACGATCACAGCATCCGGTATTACGGCTTTGACGGCATCGTAGTAAGGCCGCCACATGTCCATTGTGACGAATTTGATAGTCTTCAATTTCTTGAATCGGTACAGGGCTTGGATAACCACCTGTTTCTTTCTGCTGCCCACCAAATCAACAATGGTGTTTTCGCCAATGTTGGTGAACACCAGGCGCATCTTGCGGTTGAGGTGAACTTCATCAATGCCTAAGATTTCCGGGGTTTCAAAGGTGTATTTCTTTTCCAGCCTGCCAATGTAATCGCCGACGATATTACGAACCGTGCCTTCGGTCACGCCGATTTCTTCCGCCACGCTGGTAAAGGTCATAACCAAGCCTTTGTTTTCAACATACTTGACCAAGCGGTTAGTGGCACGGTGGCGGTCGTTAATGTCGTTGCAACCCTGGATGAAGGTGATGCCGCAACTGCGGCATTTGTAGCGTTTACGTGCTAACAAAATCCCTACGCGGCGACCGTGCATAGGCGTGTCCATTACCAATTGGGTCTTGCTGCCGTGGCCGTAGAGCGATGTGCCTACGCATTTCGAGCAAAATTCCGGCTCATTGGCGGGTACGGCAAAGACGTGGTAATCGTGGGTATCCTTTTCCTCAAAGCCCGTCACGGTGATTGAGGGGAGGTTTAAAAGCATTTCTAAGAGAAATTAGAAATAAATTTGCTACTGATGAATTCAGTTGTAAACACCCCATTAACCCCATCTTTTTTTGACGGTAAGTGGTAATTAATTACCATAATAAAGTATTTGCACAGATACTATCGCCATCTGCCGCCAATTCTCATTAGATACACGTCCAAAACTCTTCTGTGAAATCTATCATTTTCGGATGAAAACAGAGTTGGGTAGTTATTTTGACAGGCTAAAATCAAAGCATTTTTCTCACCATCGAACACAATATTAACGTCAGACAAATATTCTTCGTATGTTTTGTATGTGTGGGATGTTCGCTTACCTTGGATGCGTATAATACCTTTACGTGCGTATTTATCCCAGGCAACGAAGTTAGCTGGACCAAGAAATGCAGCGATCTTTGATATTACGGAACGCATTCCACGTTTGCCACCTAATGTCCCGAAATCCTCACGGAGTATTTCCTCTAAATTATCTATCCACTTGCCTGAAGGGTCGCCCAACTTATCAGCCAATCCAACTCCACCCGAACTTAAAGACATCCTAAATTCATTGCTTGTGCCAGCCCTGATGGTGCGCCTGACGCTATACTCAGCCAGGAACTTGTTAAATACTTCGGGGAGTGTAAGTAGTGGGTTATTTTCTACCTCGCCCTCATGTTCAAATACACTAATCCAGTCATTCCAATTCCGTTCAGCGCGTCTCACGTCATCTGACAATATCATAAAACCCCCTAAAACTATTGTTAGGCATTACTGTAACGTCTTGTTGGCCTGACGACTTTTGCGAAAGCTAGACCTTGATATCAGGTAAGTAAGATGTTTGATTCTTAGATTGAAGCCAGCATTCCCGCAAAAATGTTAAGTTTGAGGGTGAGTAACCAAACAAATTGGCATCTGAATTAGACAGATGCATCAAGCTTATATCATAACTGGTAGTTCGAAAACCACTATACCGATAGTATATTTATACACTATAAATATGCAAGATCTACCCGGACTACTCGCTTTTTGAAAAGCCAAAAGGCAACGCAAGTTAATTCACTTAAAGCGCTTACTTTAGATTACCGACCGCATTTAATAAATGCAGACATGGGTTAAAAATGCAATCTTCTACACCTACTTACATAGATAACTTATAGACTTAGTCTTTGTATTTTCATATTCGATATTTCCATTTTTAGTAAGAGTTTCCAGGTTGATCATTTTTTTGATTTCTACGGTGCTAGTTTTTTTAGGATTTATAAGCTCAATCTCAACAATCAAATCCATAACTAAGGTATTAGGATCAACACCAAGTGCGACCATCCCTTGATTTCCTTCGGCGTATAGTTTTAATTTTTTTCTAATTTTATTTTTTCTTACTATTTCAAATGAAACTTCTTTCCGCTGTGGTGTATCAGTTGTTGACGACTTTCCATTTGTGATGTATTCCACTCCAAAAGGTGATTCTTTACTATATATTTTATAAGTTCCGCCACCCTTATTACATGAATATTCTCCAACTGACCATTTTTTATTAAAAATTTTGGAATAGATGTTATTTTTACTGCTAACTTCCTTTTCTTCGTTTATTTTATCATTAGAAGGTACTGTGCATTGAAATTTAATAAAACCATTATAAATTCCGCAATTAACCTCTCCATAACCACTAACCTTATGATAATAGCAATTTACATGTGGGGTAATATTTTTATAATCTGGAGGAGAAAAACCCCATGATTTACAACGTGGGTCTACTATTTTTTTTATTTGCTCTATATCTAGTTGAGGATTCTGAAATTCATTATAATTATAATATGTTCCAACAATACCTTTTTCTTGGTCACTAGCTCCAGGGTTTTGATCAATTGAGACAAAAACAACAACTGGTTTTAATGGTTTATTTGGAGATGCACAACCAACTAAAATCAATAAATAGATTAATATTTGCGTTATTATAATTTTCATATTCCCTTCAAGTATTATTCTAAAACAACAAGGTAGCCCATATGGACTGCAACGAAAAACTGACTACTCGCTTACTCAGTACAAATCAAAGCCATTTCGAATGGTAAGTATGATAGCCATTATTTTTTTGGGATCGCCACACAGCTTGAACCTTTTTCGTAATTTTTTAAGGCTCTCTGGCAGTCTTCTAGTCTTGTGTACGTATTTGACTCTAATCGACCAGAAGGGGATGCAATTTTCCAAACAATTTCTGCAGAGTTTGTTGCTACACTAAAGCCAGATAATATTGAAACAACTAAAAGTATTCTTTTCATAAATAAATGATCTCTTAAGGTTTTTTACAATAAAAATGGGGAGCGCGGTCGAAAATCTCACTAAATAGCATGTAGTTTAAAAATCGCTTACGTTTAGTTCTTTGTGAGAGAAACACCATATGTCCGTTCTTTTCCATAAATTACATAATAATCGACATTGCCCTTTCTGGTTATCAGCTTTATATTATTTGAATTTACTGAGTCTTTCTTTATAACGAAACTAGGTTCATTCTTACAATAAGCCTGAAACGCCTCAGAGCCTATCATTTGAATATAATAATTGCCGTCAGAAGCTATTGACTTCATAAGATCCTCTGCAAAGTTACCAGACCCCTCCCAACAAGACACCCATACTTTTTGTTCGGCATTATTAAAAATATTATCTATTGCTAGTTTTTCTTGCATAGCATTTTGATATTTTAAATTTAAAGATTCTTTGTATTGCTGGTCAGACAAACCGCAGTTATATTGAATATATAATGTATTTTCTATGCACTGCATGTTCCAAGGTTGGTTAGAGCATACATGCTCTGGAAAAGGGCTTGCCGGCCCTCCTTCTTTAAGGCCCCATTCTCGACACTTGTTTGCCGCCGCCTTATAGCCTTCATGCCAATTCACATCCGGTTTATAATTCTCATTTCTCACAGCTCCGTATGTATATTTCAAGTATAGAGTGCCATCGGATTTGTTAAGCTTATCTAGCTGCGGTGATTTCACGAGTGACCCACAGCCAGATAAGGTTATAAATAATATAATTGCCAGAATATTTGCCATATTTCCCATCGCCGCATATTTAAAAATAAAATACCACTTCAAGTTAGTTGCACTGCGTAGCCCGCCATTTTTTCCGAAAAGCGCCATAGGTTTTACGTTATGAACTTGAGCATAGCAAGATTTAGCTGAATTACAACTTAACGAAGCTAAATCTTGACTCAAATCTGCCAATAAGAAAGTTTAAGAGTGATGGTTTGTAGGATGATAACAGGTGCGGGTTGAGTTTTACCTTAGTA
Organism: Methyloglobulus sp.; assembly: GCA_013141505.1. GTDB lineage: Bacteria > Pseudomonadota > Gammaproteobacteria > Methylococcales > Methylomonadaceae > Methyloglobulus. Next base: position 3,394 of record JABFQX010000086.1, on the reverse strand, counting down.
TGAAGCCTAAGCAAATGGTTGTGGCATGGGACTTATTGCTTTGTCGGCTATATTGATTAAAATTGCGTTTTCCACACGGTTTTACGATTTAGCAACACTTTTTCGGGTTAAAATTAGTAAACTTTCCACCTCTTTTTACGAAGACCCGTTTTTACTTAACGATTTTATGTGTCCGTGTAAAATCTCCACACATTAACAACCCGGCACAGGGATGCCACGATTCGTTTTTAATGCGGTGCATATAATGCTTTTATGGCTTGTAGTAAAAATTCCTTTAGTTTTTAGTGTCACATCAGCTTTAAGTAGCGCGACACCACCATCGACAAACTTTGGGCTAATAACTGTTTTCATATCTCTAATTTCGAAATGGCTTTGCAGGATTAGTTGATCGGCAACCCGTCGACTAGCTTCAGTAGAACCTATTTTCGTTAAAATTTCCCACAAGCCCGATGACCATATTTCACCATCTGCATGACACTCAACGCCTTTATAGTCGGAAAAACGTTTTTTGCTGTCTACCCGCCTTCTGCATAACGCGCCTTTACCGGCATTGTCCCATTCGCCATAGCAGGCAGGATCAAATTTGTGGCTAATGCTGATAGCGCGGGTGTTACTGGCTTGCCAGTAATCGCCAAAGCCTTCGCCCATCGCCTTGGCTTGCGTATTACACAAAAGCCCTCTCGAATATTTCAGTGGTGCTTGGTCATTTTGGATCGCATGACCGTATTCATGCAGAATAATATCCGCGTCCTCCGCATCATCAACACCGCCTTCACCAAAAGCAATGTAGTCAATATTTCTTTTCTTGTCTATTGTATAGGAAGAATCATCATCGCCGCTTTTTGCGTGTGCATCGACTTTTAGAGGTCTATTGTAGATATAATTGCCAGGCGTATTGAAACCTAGCGACTGAATATAGCGCTGATTGGTGTCAATTACATGAGACACCATCACAATTTCAAATTGGCTACTTTCCCGATCAAAAAAGAAATCTAAAATAGTGGATCTCACCGTACCAATGGTAGAAATAGCGGTTTCGCCACTGTATAGAAAAGGAAGCTCCAGTCTGTCATCTGGGCGAACATAAGGGCCAGTCAATGCGTACACATTGGTATCTACCTGTAACACATTTAATGGTTTGGTAACATAGGCCGCTAACGGCACCGCATATTTGCTGTCTGCGGCACCATTAAATGTGTCCCTAAGGGTGGGGTCATTGAGTGCATTAATAGGATTAGGCCAGAACACATTGCCTCGTCCAGGGTTGCTAAAGTAATGTAGGTCTGGATCACCCGCTTCTAAGATCTCGCCGGTATTTGCATCAATGTAATACTGTGTGTGAATTCGACTCAATATGCGCAAATCAAATCTATAGACAAGTATGGGTTGGCCTTGATCGGTTACGTAAACAATAAGTTGGTTTTCAATCTTTTCCGGAAAGAGTTTCTTTTGGCTAGCAATACGAACAGGATGTTTAATACCGGATTTATCGCTCCAGAACATGTGGTTTTTAAGCATATCTTCCTTTGCAATATCAATAACTTGATCTTCCGATAGCAACGGAGTTGTGGAAATATTGATATGAGGCAAGTAGTCACTAGATATATTTTCAATGCCTGTTTTAGGATCTATCGTAAAATCAACGCTCAAGTCCGAACCGCTCCCATGAGTAACAGGTAGACCGTTATGGGTTTGATAAACATAAACAATTCCTTCATCACCCTTTTTTGACTCCGCACGTAAATCGTGCAAATCCGTTGGCAATTGAAAAATACGGGCATTGTTTCTCAAAAAATTTATCGCAATATCCTTAGCCGAAGTTCCCGTCATATCGCTAGAACTGCCTAATTGCGTTATCTTACCCTGACGCTTTTGGACAATTTCATAATCTTTATGGATGCGAACAAGCCCGGTGCCCTCCTCATTCCATTCCATTATCCAACCAGCACCCAATTTTTGCTTAAGGGCATCGACCTCTTTTAACATTTTAGGGTCTTTACCTTGTGCATAGCCGGTAATGGAAACGCCGAGCGTTAGCGCAGAAACGATAAGACATAGTTTTTTTAGCATGTTTTTTACCTGTTTAAAAAATTGACAATATTGGGAGAATGTTGTTTTTAATCATGGATAGTCGGATCACCTGCACTTAATATGGCACCGTTGTTAGCATCTATCACATGCCTCATATGAATATAAGCGTCTTTGGCAATAACAGGCATGTCTAAGGTATAGGCAAGAATGGGGTGATCTTGATCGGTTACATAAACAATCAGTTTGGGCTTAGGTTGTACTGAAAATGGGTTTTCATGATCGTCAATCATGACAGGATGATAACCTTTCCATTTGTCATAGGCTACCATATGGTTTTTAAGCGTATCCTCCTTTGCGATATCAATAACTTGATCTTCAGATAACAATGGAGTTGTGGAAATGTTGATATGGGGCAGATAGCTACTTGACACAAGTTCAATACCTGTTTCTGGTTCTACCATCACGTCAAGCCCTCTATTGGGTCTGTTTCCCACGCTCACAACAGGCAATCCGTTATGCGTTTGATAAATACTAACGGTATACCGAACCTGTTCTACATGCAGATCGTGCAAATCTGTAGGCAGTTCAAAAAGACGCGTATTACGTCTTAAGAAATTCATGGCGATATCGGATCGAGAACCTTGCAGATCGGCTTTAGAAGTTAACGAAGGTATTTTGCTTTTTCTTTTTAGAGCAAATTCCATATCTTTCTCTATATGATTTAATGCCGTGCCCTCCTTATTCCATTGGATAATCCAGCCAGCACCCAGTTTTTGCTTGAGTGCATCGACCTCTTCTTGTATTTTGGGGTCTTTTTCTTGTGCATAGCCTGTAACGAAAATTCCAAGCGTTACTACTAAAACACTCATTGAGAGTTTTTTTAACATTTTTATCCCCTGTAAATTAATTATTGATAAGCAAATATAAAACCGATAGCCGTTATTTTTGCGAAATATCTTTCCGGGCAACTTGCATGAAAAATAATTTAAATCAATTGGTAGTAACTGTTTTCAGTTGTCAAAGCCGTCTGTCCATAGACCCGCCTTGTGGGGCTACTCGCGTTTTATGCTCGGCAAGGGGCAGAAAACCGCCTAAGTCGGATTGGATATGTTGTCGGCGCAGCCCGTAGGCTTTGCCGATGGCGACGTTTTTGAACGACTTTGAAATCCTACGAAGCCCGAGTTTACTTAAAAAAGCCATTTTTTTTAAACTTTTCCCAACGCGCCATAAATTTTTTCGGTAGTGGCTAAACATTAACTGACAAGCTCGAATTATAGGTAACGACAAACCAATGGATCATGCCGTCATGCCACGTTGCGCACTTGGAGAACGAGAGCGTTTTCCGCACCCTGCGCCCGACCCG
>JABFQX010000071.1 GCA_013141505.1 Methyloglobulus sp. | reverse complement strand
GCCGCTTTATCAACTTCTACAATACCGTTAAGCCCCATAAGGGTTTGAACAACTCAACACCTTATGAAATACTTTATCAATATTTTAATCAACCCATCTGTAAACAACCCTGAGATTTCTTACACCTAAACTCTTCCTGTGTACGTTGATCAATGGGCGGGGTTGGGGTGACGAGCGCGGGTCACGACTCACGCCTGTTTTTTCTTCTTGCTCTGCAAATACAGGCTTAAAATGGATCAATAGTAATAGTGCGTAGGCTACGATAAGCTTTGTGTTTCGGGTGTACATATTGTCTTTCTTATTGTTATGGTTATAGAGAAACATCGACAAATAAGTCAATAAAGCCAAAAATCATAATATTGCTATATTTATAAAGGGTTGTACGCTCCTAATTTATACTATTCAAACGAATATTTTTTAATACTTGTTTTTTTCGTTATTGGAATATCGGATAATCTGAAACAGATCATTAAGAGTTTAATTTTTCTAAAGTTTTTCTCTAATTTTGAGAATCCATATAACAATTGTGAGAATATTCTAAAAATTTATGAGAACTGACAGAAAATAAACTTGCTGTTTAAAGAAAGATTTAAAAAAGATTAGCCATTTTTCGCGTCATCCTACAAGGCTTGCTGGGCAACGGTTTCAAGCCTTTTCATTGATTATTCCGGCGTACCGTATCCCGCGAAAGGCTTGTAACGCGTCTTGTGACATTACAAACCTGTGTAATCGGGTAGAACATTCAACATGCAGTATAAAGATTACTAAAGATTATGGATCTCTCTCGGGATGCCAGCCAGGACTAAGTCAAACGCGCCTACCGTAGTACTTGCACGCAAATGCCATCCCGATGTCAGCAAGGAGGCGGATGCCGAAGCGAAATTCAAAGAATTGGGGGAAGCCTATGAAGTCCTCAAGAGCCCTGAAAAAAGGGCGGCGTATAACCAGCTGGGGGCTGAGTGGAAATCCGGCCAGGATTTCAAACCGCCGCCAAACTGGGATGAAGACTTTGAATTCAAAGGCGGTGGTTTCACTGGCGGCGATGCTGGCGACTTCAGTGAGTTTTTTGAACAACTATTCGGACGTGCAGGATTCCAGACCACACACACTGGGCGGCAATCCGGTGAACACCTGCGTGGACAGGACAGCTATGCAAAAATCCATATTGACCTGGAAGAAAGTTATCGCGGGGCAACACGCACTATTTCCCTGAGTACGCCTGAAATGAATGCCCAAGGCCAACTGCAGGTGAAGCATCGAAGCCTGAATGTCAAAATCCCTCAAGGCGTTAAGCCGGGGCAGGGCAACCCCGGCTTGGGTAGTGGTCAATCAGGAGACCTGTTCCTTGAAATAGCATTTAACAACCACCCGCTTTACCGTGTTTCCGAAACGGACGTTTATCTGGATTTTCCCGTTACCCCTTGGGAAATGGACATCAATCCGCTCATAGTCGATGAAAATGGTGCGTTGGCTGCTGATGTCCATATGGCAATTTATCCTTTGATCAGCAACTGGCAGCTAGCCGATGGTACCAACGTGGCAATTCGCCCGATACGCCCAGAAGATGCCGTGCTTGAATAAGAGTTTGTACGCAAATTATCGGAAGAATCGCGTTATTTCCGCTTCATGATTAGTGTTCAGGAGCTTAGCGAGTCTGTGTTAGCGCACTTTACCTAAATTGACTATAGCCGTGAGATGGCGCTGATTGTCGTTACTGGGGAACAAGATAAAGAAATTGAGCTGGGTGTAACCCGTTATGCCATCAACCTCGATGGCGAAAGCTGCGAATTTGCTCTGGTTATTGCAGACAGTATACGCGGCAAGGGGCTTGCACATAAGCTGATGATTGCATTCGTAAGGTATTGTAACCGAACATAAAGCTGATCATTTTTGGGCGGCGGAAATACCCAAGCAGTTGTTGAGAAATATACCAATGACCATAATATATTCATTCTTGAAAAAGAGATACGCCGTGCATATGGCTGGGCATAGAGTATTATTAATTAAGTTACAGCCAAACCACTTACTCACCGAACAATGAAGTTATTGTTACTTGTGGATTTCATAATCTATCAACATAGTTATCTATTGCATTGAAATATGAAAAAATCGAGCGCGAAGCGTAAGGCGGCTACGGAAGATATTCCAAATTGGTGGTTAATACAGCAGGTAAAACCAACTTCTGATACGACGGGTTTATCCAGTACTGAGGCACGTTTGCGACTGGCTAAATTTGGCCCTAACCTGTTCAGAGACCATCAGCAACGATCCTTAATCCTGCAATTCCTAGCCCGCTTTAAAAATCCACTGGTCATTCTTCTTCTAGTCGCCAGTGCTATCTCCGCCTTTACTGGCGAAATGACCAACTTTGTCATTATCACGGTGATGGTGTTGTTAAGTGTAACGCTGGATTTTGTCCAGGAACATCGTGCGGGTAAAGCGGCGGAAAGCCTACGACATTCGGTTTCGGTACGCGCCAGGGTTATTCGCGATGGCAAGGTCATCGATGTTCCGGTGACTGAGGTGGTGCCGGGTGATATCACTGTGCTTTCTGCGGGAGATATGGTTCCGGCGGATGGCCTGGTATTGGAAGCCCAGGATCTGTTCGTCAAACAAGCATTGCTTACCGGTGAATCCTATCCTGTTGAGAAGCATCCAGGCGTGCTTGCTGCCGATGCAACTGAGTTGCAGGACGCCACCAACGCGGTGTTCATGGGTACTACAGTAATTAGTGGTAGCGCCAAGATGCGGGTGGTCAAAACGGGTACTGGCACGGCAATTGGCGGCATCGCCGATAGTCTTACGGGTCAACCACCACCGACAGCTTTCGAGATCGGTACCCACCGTTTCGGCCTGCTCATCATGCGCCTAACTATCTTGCTGGTGCTATTTGTATTGCTGGTCAATGCCTTCATGCACAAGCCTTGGCTGGATTCTTTCCTTTTTGCGGTGGCACTGGCGGTAGGGCTGACACCAGAACTGCTGCCGATGGTAGTATCAGTCACCTTGTCGCGAGGGGCTATGCACATGGCTAAAAAACGGGTGATCGTCAAACGCTTGGCTTCCATCCAAAATTTGGGCTCAATGGATGTTTTATGTACGGACAAGACAGGTACATTGACTGAGGCAAAAATCCGCCTGGAACAACACGTAGATCCGCAAGGCCAACCCAGCGAGCGGGTGCTGGAACTCGCCTATCTCAACAGCTTCTTCGAGACGGGCCTCAAAAGCCCACTCGACGATGCCATCCTGGCGCACGAAGACATCGACGTGAGTGCCTGGAAGAAGATCGACGAAGTACCGTTCGACTTTGAACGGCGGCGTGTGTCCGTGTTATTGGACAAAGGTAATGGCAGGATACTGGTGGTCAAAGGCGCATCTGAGGAAATCATTGGCCTTTGTACCCACTATGAAGAACAGGGCAATGCAGACCAGATTCCTCTTGATAAAGCCTCGCGGGAACGAATCCATGCCGAGCATATCGGCTTGGAAAAAGAAGGTTTTCGAGTATTGGGCATCGCTTGGCGTACTGTTCCACAGGATCATTCCGATGCGGTTATCGGCGATGAATCGGACTTGGTGTTTGCAGGTTTTGCTGGTTTCTTAGACCCGCCCAAGGCAAGTGCTGGCACTGCTCTTGCCGCTCTTAAAGAATGGGGTGTAGCAGTTAAGATCGTGACCGGCGATAGCGAACTGGTGACCCAACATGTCTGCGCCGAGTTGAATATTCCTGTAACGGGCATTCTGACCGGTAAAGACATCGCACAAATGGATGATTCGGCCTTACGGATCAAGGTAGAAACCGCAAACCTGTTTTGCCGTGTTAACCCATCACAGAAAGACCGGGTAATCCTCGCACTTAAGGCACGCGGCCATGTGGTGGGTTATATGGGAGACGGTATCAACGATGCACCGTCACTGCATTCGGCGGATGTGGGAATCTCGGTGGATTCGGCTGTTGATGTCGCCAAGGAAGCCGCCGACATGATTCTGCTTGATCAGGATTTGAACGTACTGCTTGACGGTGTGTTGGAGGGTCGCCGCACTTTCGGCAATATCATGAAGTACATCATGATGGGCACCAGTTCCAATTTCGGCAATATGTTCAGCATGGCGGGAGCGGCGCTTTTCCTCCCTTTTCTGCCGATGTTGCCGACACAAATATTGCTTAACAATATTCTCTATGATCTCTCTGAAGTACCCATTCCCCTAGATGAAGTAGACCAAGAAGAACTTCGCAAGCCTCGGGTTCTGGATATGAATTTTATCCGCAATTTTATGCTGGTGATCGGCCCCATCAGTTCGATATTTGATTTCCTGACTTTTTACGTCATGCTGGTGGTGTTGAAGGCCAACGAAACGCTGTTCCAAACGGGTTGGTTTGTCGAGTCCTTATGCACCCAAGTTTTGGTTATATTTGTCATCCGCACTCGTGGCAATCCATTTAAAAGCCGCGCCCATCCTATATTGGTGGCGACATCCCTCACTGTAGTGGCTATCGCTGCGGCACTGCCTTTCACCCCCATAGGGACGTATTTCGGCTTCGTACCGCCACCCGCCCAGTTTTATGCCATCCTAGCGGCGATGGTGGTGGTCTATTTGGCGATAGTCGAGGTGGCGAAAAGAGTGTTTTACCGTTTGCATCGGGAAACCCACTAGCCCTTTCTTTCTGCAACATAATTTATCACCATGAATATCATCAGCAGTTGGACATGGAAGGGTTTAGGTGATGCGCTTTTTAGCCCCAAAGCGAGCGGCATAGAATCTAAAATAGATGAAGTTAAGCAACGTTTACCGACTCCTGTTTTTTGGTTACTAGGCAAAACACAGGCGGGTAAAACATCGCTGATTCGAGCATTAACCGGTAGTGATGCGGCAGAAATTGGCAATGGCTTTCAGCCTTGTACCAAAAGGTCACGGTTTTATGATTTTCCATCATCCAGCCATCCGATGATACGTTTTCTGGATACGCGGGGCTTGGGCGAAACGGCTTATAATCCTGGCGAAGACTTAGCCTGGTGTGCCAATCAAGCGCATCTATTAGTGGTGGTGCTACGGGCTTTGGACATGAATCAAGCGGAGGTGGTTGGTACCGTATTGACCATTCATAAGCGTCACCCGGATTGGCCTATTATCGTGGTGCAAACTGCTTTGCACGAAGGTTATGCCGATAATGCCGAACATATTCAACCGTATCCTTACCAACAACCCCCTTTTCCGCCGCAAGTGCGCCATGCGTTGACACAAGTGCTATTACATCAACGGGGCTGGTTCAAGTCAGTACCTGTGCATTTTGTGCCGGTTGATTTCACGTTGCCAGAAGATGGCTTTGAGCCAGTCGATTACGGGCTGGATGCGTTATGGGACACCATTGAAGCCGTGTTGCCAACGGGTGTGATCGGCTTATTACGGGGGACTGAACACCATAAGGAATTACTGGATTTTCATGCCAAGCAAGCCCATCCGCATCTTATCGGCTATGCGCTACTGAATGTGGGGTTGGGCGCGATTCCCCTGGTAGGCTTGCCCTTAGTGCTGGCTGTACAAGCTAAGCTATTTCATAGTATCGCTTCAATTTATGGCCTGGAGTTAACCCGCAGACTTTATGCCGAATTTACCAGCCTCATTGGGGTCAGTGTCGGCATCGGCTTATTAGGACGCGAATTGCTGAAATTTGTACCTGTGTACGGTTCGGCGGTGGCAGGCGTATATTCGGGGGCGATGACTTACGCACTAAGCAAAGCTTTTTGCGTATATTTGTATGGCGTTAAACGAGGCGCTTTACCTGACCATGCGACGTTAAAACAAGCTTACGATGAAGCTTTTATCCAAGCACGTCAATTTCTCAAAAATAGGGAATCTAGCTAATGCCTATGCCATTAACGCGCTTTGGAATGATCGTAGCTGTAGTGTTTTTATTGCCTTGGCTGGTGTTAATCGGCTTGGGCGGTTACTGGCTATGGCAACAGGGTTGGATTTATCAGGGGGTGGGTATCTTATCGGCTAATGTTGCGCTGGTCTATGGCTTGCTGCACTGGCGTAGTCACAAGACCAAACCAGTGTTTGTAGAGCCTTTTGCTATTCAGTCCAATCCAAACTGGTCGGATAAAGCCCAACTGGCTTGGGAAGCACTTCAGCCATTAACCGAACGCTGGCAAACAGAAACGGATTTTTTTACGGACTCAAGGAAAGCCTTAAAGCTGACGAATGAAGTATTAACATTGGTTGCGCGACATTTTCATGCCGATTCTAAATACCCTGTTTTAGAATTTCCGTTGCCGTACTTGCTCAAGCTGATTGTGTTGGTCTGTGACGATATTCAACACGAGGTATTGGATAAAATTCCAGGCAGTCATGCGGTGAGAGTCGGCGATTTATTGCGCGCCAAGCAAGCCGTGGATACCCTGAATAAACTTAAATCGGTGTTTGATTTTGGGAATTGGCTCTTTAATTGGTCAGGCGCAGCACTAGCCAAAGCACGTGGTTTATTAGTTAGTAAAGGCATGAATACGGTTACCAATGAAATATCGCAACGCCTGATTAATGCTTATATCAACAAGCTCGGCTATTACGCGATTCAGCTATACAGTGGTGAATTAACGCTGGATGATATTGTCCCGACTAACCGATTATCCTCTGCCTCAAAAGAAGACATTGCGCAAAGTGCAGCGCATGAGCAGTCGATAGAACCACTCCGACTACTTGTTTTAGGTCAAGTCAGCAGCGGTAAATCCAGCTTAATTAACGCCTTGTTTGGCGAAATAAAAAGCGCGGAAGGATTATTGCCCACTACTGCAGAAATTACGCCTTATATACTTGAACGCGATGGTTTGCGACAAGCCATCATACTGGACAGTGCCGGTTATGGTGGCTTAATGCACGGCCAAGCGTCCACAGCCCTAAAGCAAGAATGGGTCAAAGTCGATGTGATTTTAATGGTTTGTAATGCCGCACAAGCTGCCCGACAAGTCGATGCCCAACAATTGAATGCCATACGCCATTACTTTCAAGAAGAACGTCCAAATCAAACTTTGCCCGTTATTATTGCAGTGGCTACGCATTGTGACCGCTTACGACCAGTCCGCGAATGGCAGCCCCCTTACAATATCCAGCAACCGGATAATGCCAAAGCATACAGTATTCGGCAGGCTTGTGATGCGATTGCCCAAGAGTTGAGCTTATCACTAAACTGCATTGTCCCCGTTTGTCTTGCCGCTGAGAAACCTGCTTATAATATCGAAGATGGCCTAATGCCACTGATTCACGAACATCTTAACGCTGCTCAACGTGTGCGTTATTTGCGCTGTCTGCGGCAGCACCATGCTGAAAGTTACTGGCGGCAATGGCGAAAGCAGGCATTACAAGCGGGGCAGCTTATTTTTAAAATTTGACCAAAGAAGAATACGATCTGGAAATTAGCTTCCAATAATCGATAAAACATGACGTAGGTTTAATTGCTTTTGTAAGATTATTTGTCGAAGTTATTTGTTGTTATGGAATGGGGATCAATTCTGAAAAATAAAGATACACATTGTGTATCTTTCTGTAGTATGATTTCAGTGGATTTAATAAATAGGAGTTTCTATGTCTTACAGCCAAAAAACAACCGATACCCAAACCCATGCTGTCAATCTACGTATCCGCAGCGACATTCGTGCTTTGATTGACAGGGCAGCAAAGGCACAAGGCAAGACGCGTTCCGACTTTATGATTGATGCCGCCCGACGTGCTGCGGAGGAATCCTTGCTTGATCAAGCGCTCGTGCGGGTTGACCAAAAAACGTATGACTATTTTGTTGAGGTGCTTGACCGCGCACCTAGCGGTGATGGGTTTGATCGACTAATGGCTGCTGGAAAACCCTGGGATGCCTAATGCTGTCTGCTCCCATTCTGCTGTCTGCGGAAGACCTGCTTGACGGCTTTGCCTGTGGTGTTGATAGCCTTGATGGCTGGCTCAAGAGAAGGGCGCACCCTAATCAAGTCAACGGAGCATCCCGTACTTATATTGTGACCGAAGGGAAAAGAGTTGTCGGCTATTATTGTCTTGCCTCAGGTGCGTTGGCGTTGAGCGATACACCCTCATCAATTCGGCATAATATGCCAGATCCTTTGCCTGTCGCCATTCTTGGACGACTTGCTATTGATAAGTATTTCCAAGGCAAAGGACTTGGGGCTGCCTTACTTCAAGATGCCGTCGTTCGCACAGTGCAAGCCGCAGGTATTCTTGGCATACGCGGGCTGCTCGTCTATGCGCTTTCAATTGAGGCAAAGGCTTTCTACGAGCTTCATGGCTTTGTCGCCTCGCCGACGCAACCGATGACCTTAATCCTGTCGTTAAAAGGGAAAATATAACGGGGATGATGGTTACCACCTCTGTTGAAATCCAGTTTTCATTGTAAAATTTTATCCTTTCTTTTCAATTCGAATTGAAAGTTACCCTGGCTTGGTGGTGTTGAGTTTAAACTTTGCTAAACTCCTGATTAGGATAAGAAGGCACTAGGTGTTTTGTGTTTAATGTGATTGACGGTCAACGTTCCCGTTTGGAATGCGAACTTATCGAGGCAATCTGCCTTGGCGACATGGAGACGTATAAAACCTTAATTGACCGCTTAAACCATCGTGCCGACCTTACCTCGCTAAAAAGCTGTATTTCCAACACGGAAG
>JABFQX010000035.1 GCA_013141505.1 Methyloglobulus sp. | reverse complement strand
CTGTAGAGTTAAAAATTGCTTTCGCGGACGGGGCGGCAAGGTCAAATAAAACCCCACAAAACAGTCAATCGTCCACACCAGCGCCACCACACCGAGGATACGTGCGCCCAATCCAGCGTAACTGGCTGGCAACGCCAACATCATATGCAGGCGATACAGGAACCAGATTATGTCCTTGCGGCCAGACACCCCCTTGGTGATATTTCGCTCGCCGATTTTCTTGCCAGTGTAAGGGTCCAGATAAATCATTACTATTCCATCTTCTTTGTTGAACGCTCCCAATATGACGGGAAGCGTAACAAGCTCCTTCACCGCCGTGTTCTTGAAGCGGGGCGCGAGCGAAACCTCAAAACTACGACTCGGTACGACATGCAGTAGTGCTTCATCGACTCGCATATTGGGTTCACTTTCCTCTGCTTTCCCAATTAAGACGAGCGGGTCGAGCATGGGCGCATCTCGCTCTTCAACGCAAAGCAAGTCGGGATTCAGCCACGTATCCAGTTCGTCCTTGAACGCCAACACGCTACCGGTTAGCGCGACGATGACCAGAAAAAGCGTCATCATCAAACCAGTATAACGGTGAAATAATACCCAATAGTGGCGTGTCATCAATAGGATTGGTTAATGCTTAGATTTTGAGTGAGCGCAATAAATCTCAACTAATACTGCACACTAACCACTCCCATAAACGTACGCGGCTGACCAAAGTCAACATAGCCCGGATGAAAGCCAACAAGACCTTCTCCAAACGTATTAATGCCTGAAAAATAGTGCTTATCTAGGAGATTATTGATATTGAACTGAACGGAAATTTTAGCGTCGCCTACTTGACGGTCATAGCCTGCCATTAGGTCAAAAGTGGCATAACCAGGGATTTTGGCCGGTGGTGAATCGCCAAATCCATGTTGCCCATCGCGCAATGTTGCACCTCCGCCAAAAGACAAGCCTTTGAGATCGCCGTCCTGGACTTCGTAGGTACTCCAAAGAGTGCCAACATTTCGCGGCACGTTAGGAAAGCGACCGCCAACGCCAGCCCCGTTTATAGATTCATTGTCAGCATTAGTCTTGGTCACTCGGATATCCGTGTTGGACCAAGTGGCAATAATATTCCAGCCCGGCAGGATTTCCCCCGTGATGTCCAACTCCGGCCCACGGCTGCGGACTGCGCCGATGGCAATTGAGCAACCGCCCGGGCAAATATGCCTCTTGTCAGGGTCGGCGGCGGCCACATTGGTCTTGGTCAAGTCGAAATAGGCCAAATTTGCGCGTAACTTGCCGCCGAAGAATTCGGCCTTGATACCGCCTTCGTATTGTTCGGCACTTGTTGGGGGGATAGTTTTGTTTGGAAAAACCGTTCCTGAATTAGCCCCAAAACTCTCGACGTAATTGGCGTACAGGCTCAACCAGCTTTTGGGTCGCCACAATATGCCTACGCGCGGCGTGACAGCATCTTGCGTCTGGGCCTTCTTTTCGCCAAAGTCTGTTTTTTGATGAATATACTGATACCGTATTCCGCCCATCACATGAACATTGTATGGCAATTTGATCTGGTCTTGAATATAAAGCCCGTATTGGTCGAATTGTTCAGTCTGCACTGATCCGGGTATAGGCAATAGGCTATCAAAACCAATCCCAGGATGGTTGGGATTTAAAAGATTGATTGTTGAGGTGTTGGGAGAAGAGTTGGCAGGTTTAGTTAGGTTGTAAAGCCGATAGTAATCACCACCCAACAGTAAGGTATGTTTAAGGCCAAGCGTGTCGAAATGACCCGTTAAGTCGAGATTGGTGGAATAGGTGTTATTTTGTGTTTCATTTGCTTGCCCTAATCGGGTTACGTCCGTTTGATCAACTAAAAACGGGAATACAAAAATCTCTGGGCTTACTCTCAGTTGGTTGACAGAAAATCGGTGTTTGATTGCCCAGTCGTCATTAAACTGGTGCGACCAATTGAAACCGCCAAAAATAGTTTCCGTGGTCGCTGGCGAGTATTCGCCGTAATTCCGGCTGCGTGGCACATCGAGAATTTTTCCATTTAAAAGCGGCACGAATCCCGCATCCATTCCTAAGTGTTGATGGTTATATTCCAATTCAAAGGTTGCCTGGGTTTTAGGGCCAATGTTCCATTTCAACACCGGGGCGAAAAACACATCTTCCTTGCCCACAAACTCACGGAACGAGCCGCTGTTCTCATAAGACATATTGACCCGGTACAGCAAATCCTTGTTTTTGGTGATAGGGCCGGTAGCATCGAAAGTAGTACGGTAGAGGTCATAAGAGCCGAACTGTTGGGTGAAGCCGTAATAAGGCGTTGCCAGAGGCTGTTTGGTGACCACATTGACCATGCCGCCCGGTTCCACCAAGCCATACAGGATGGCCGCTGGGCCTTTAAGCACTTCGACCGATTCCACATTGGCCAGTCCCTTACTGGCAGTTCCTTCTTGCAACCTAAAACCGTTACGGAAGAATGTTTTTGACTCGAAGCCACGCAGAAAAAAGGTTTGGGTGGTACCCCCAGCAAAACCAGCATTGCCGCCACCGGTGTTGTTTGTAGTGACACCGCTCACATTCTTTAATGAATCCGCCAGCCTGATCACCTGCCGATCCTTCAACACCTGCTTGGAAATCACCTGCACATTCAACGGCGTTTCCATGACCGGCGTGTCGGTCTTGGTGCCTACGGTGGCATTGGGCAGTACGTAATCCTTGTTGTATGGGTCGGCGTAGTAGTCGGGGTCGTAAGCCTGATCCGCATCGGCTTCGACGGTGACTTTGGGTAGGGTGGTGTCACTGCCGGCATTGTTATCCGCGTTGGCAGTGGCTTGAGCCACGGGCAACAAGGCACTGCCATTAATGCTGCCTTTTGGTTGACGTTCCAGCGTGATGATATTCTTATCGACATAACGGTAACCAATGCCCGAACCCTTAAGCAGCGTGGACAATGCCTGCTGCGGGGCGTAACTGCCGTTAATGCCTGATGTGCTGAGGGCTTCGGCGAGTTCGGCGTTATACAATAGCTGCACCCCGGACTGTTCGGCAAAAGCGGTCAAGGCGGGGGTCAGTTTTTGTTTGGGGATGTGGAATTGCACGGCGGCTTTAGGGTTGGGTTCAGCCTTGGGGCTTGTCGGCAACAGTAAACAGGCAATTAAGCCAAAGGCAATAACATAGGCTGCTGATGGTTTGGCAAGTTGGGTAAGGTGCATGGTAGTCCTCGTTTTCGTCAGTAGTTTTTTGTTCTTACTTAGTGAGACGAAAAATATTCCAAAACCCGCAGTGCAGTTTTGAAAAAAAGGAAAAAAATTAATCGATTTTGCTATTGCCCTTTTGCCTGACGCGATATAACATGTAATTACATGTTTATTAGTTGCTAAGGTGGCGTATGTTTAGGACAGAGGGCATTTATTCATTGACCGAATTTCAGCGCAATGCACGGAGTCATCTTGAACGGCTGAAAAAATCCGGCCAGCCCGAAGTTTTGACCGTCAATGGCCAAGCGGAAATTGTGGTGCAAGATGCCGCCGCTTACCAAGTATTGGTGGACAAACTGGAAGCTATCGAAGGCATACGGAAAGGCTTGGAAGCCATGAACCGTGGTGAAGGCCGTGGCGTTGATGCCTTCTTTAACGAATTTGAACGTAAACACGCAATCCAAGGGTGAAACAGTACGCTATCGTTATCCTGCCCAATGCGGAGCAGGAAATCGAGGCTGCTTACTTGTACATTAAAAAGGATTCGCCCATCAACGCCTTAAATTGGTATCAAGCGATTTACAGGAAGATCAAGTCGCTTGCGTCAATGCCGTTGCGCTGCCCATTGGCCCCGGAAAATGATTTTTTTGAAGAAGAAATCCGCCATCTGCTTATTGATAATTACCGCATCTTGTTTACCGTCAAGGAAAATACCGTTTATATCCTCCATGCGCGGCATGGCCGCCAGCAGTGGCTAAATAACTAGCGCAATGCCCGTGATTTGGCTGCAATACCATGATACTGCGGGAAATATGGCTAACCGTGGTAATTTATGCCATCCCTATTTACGCCACAATTGAATGCTTGGCTTTACCCCCGACGCTGCGGCAACGCTAATTGAACGACACCGCCAGGAGTTGCTCCGGCATTTGCTGCGCCGGGTCGCCTGTCCCGATACAGCCAATGATCTGCTCCATGACACCTACCTGCGCCTGGTCAACTACCGCAGCAGCGAGCCGGTCAACAATACCCGCGCTTTTGTCTACCGCATTGCCGACAACATCGCCACCGACCATTTGCGGAAAAATAAACTGGTGCCGGTGGAATTGCCGGAGCCTGATGGCGATGAGATCATTGACCGAACCCCCTTGCCGGAACAGGCGGTATTTGCCCAGCAACAGCTTGAATTGTGCGAACAGGTGTTAAAGGAACTGTCTCCGTCTGCCTTGAACATATTCCTGCTGAGCCGATATGAAGGCTATACCCATGTGCAGATAGCCCAGGAATTGGATGTCAGCATCAGTTGGGTGGAAAAAAGCCTATTCAAAACGATGAAGCTATTGCGGAAGGCAATAAAAAATGACGAACCGTAGTGCGGGTTTCGGAATTATTTTCGTCTTACTAGGTATAAGCAGTAATAAAATTCGGTGCCATTCCAGCCATTGGCTACATACTGTCGGGTCTACATTTGAGAGGGTAGCCCGGTTTTTTGGGTGCGATGCTGCCGATTGACCATTAAAAACTATAACGATAAGTCACCATGCCCCCAAATAATGACGGTTCGATTGAAGATGAAGCCCTGGCCTGGCTGATAACGGCGACTTCCGGCGAGATGACCCCGCAACAGGAGCGGTCTTTGGCTGATTGGTTGGCGCAAAACCCAGCCCATCAACAAGCCTTTGCCGAAGCGCAGGCGCTTTGGCAGGGCTTAGGCCAATTACAGGAACGCCCTTTCGTCGCTGACAATTTGGCGAAGATGGAGGTAGAGCGTGTAAGCCCTACTAACGCGACCGTCCATCCAATCAAGCCAGCTTATGCAAAACGCACTTTCCCACTTAGCCAATTGATGTTGGTTGCCGCTTGTTTGGCAATGGTCGCCGTGCTTTGCCCCACCATGACCAGCACATTACGTCTATGGAATGCCGACTATCACACGGCAACAGGCGAACAACAGAACGTAACCTTGGCAGACGGCAGCAGCATTTATATGAATGCCGCCAGTGCCTTAAACCAGGACTATAGCTCAGGGCAAAGGCGGATAGAGTTACTGGCCGGGGAAGCGGAGTTTAAGGTCAGCAAAGACAAGTCAAGGCCTTTTGTCGTGGTCGCCGATAACCAAGAGATCAAAGCACTGGGGACTGATTTCGTGGTGAAAATAACAAGTCAAGGCATCAAAGTCAGTGTGGTGGAAAGTGCGGTGCAAGTGAGCCAGCCTGGGCAATCGAGCATTGAACCTGTGACTGTCCATACAGGAGAACAACTCAACATCCCAGAAGGGCAACGCCCCGAGCCGGTAGCAGCAATTAACCTAAGCCACGCCAGTCCGTGGCGGTCTAACCGGCTTATCTTCGAGTCCGAACCCCTGTCCCAGGTGGTCGAAGACATCAACCGCCACCGGCCTGGGCATGTGTTCTTGAGCCGTCCCGCTTTAGGGGAGCTTCGGGTCAGCGGGGTCTTTAACCTGGATGAAATCGATAGCTTGTTGGATGCCATCAATAAAACCTTGCCGGTTAAGTCTATCGCCTTGGGCGAACGCTATGTGGTCCTGTATTGACGGCGAAGCGAAATGCCCTCTAGTTTCTGCTTGCTTTATCAATTTAAATATTCTTGACTGTTATTAAGGTAATCCTGCATGCTTGGTATTAGTGAAAAGCCATTCGCAACGACATAATTCCACACACTTTTGCGATTTAGACATTAGAATTAAGTATGGTTTTTCAAGTATTTTCCACACGATAATGCGAATACCCGTCATTTCTTGCATCAGTAATCCGTTAGTGCTCAACGTAGCGAGTCCGGTTGAGCGAGGGGTTAGGCGTCATCCCGGCGCTGATCTCGCGGCGGACGGGCTAAGCATCGCACGTACTTCTCGCATTTGGTCAAAGGGCAGCTTCAGGAAAGGAGAAGCATCGCCTTGCATGTCCTTGACCGCAAACTGCTCGAGACCATCGAGCTTCTCTGCGTAATCCTTCAAGAAGAATTTCTTGATAGCAAACCAAAGGTCCTTCTTTACGCGGAGAATTCCAGCACGGTCCGATATCTCCCAGACTGGAGAGGAGCCTTCGTATCGGTTATTCGTCACTACTTGCTCCGCCGATCTGGCCAGTTCGGCGAGTAGTCCGTCAATCGATCCGATTTGCTTGTTGCGAAGCATCTCTTCGAGTGGAAGGGCTATGACCTCTGAATAGTCAAACCAGCCCTCTACGTTAACGGTGTCGACTTCGAAGTTCAACAGCAGTAGATCTGTCTCGCCTGAGTACCTCCACCTACTGGATGTTTCAATGCACTTTCTGAACTTGAGAAAGTCGTTGGCATCAAAGGCTAGCTCCCCGTCCTTCTTACTCCAACCGGCCAAAATTACGTCGAGTGAGTCACCCGTGTCCTTGTCCCAGTAGTCAAAGCTGGCGATAACTTGCTCGGCAAGCTTCTTTCCGTCTCCCCCGCGATCCCCGCGAACAAAAAAGAGGCCAACAGGAAAGCGTCCGACCGCGCAATCGGAAGGCAATGGATGACTTCGAAACCTCTTTGCGGTTGCAACCATCAGTTGGTACAGGGCCAGTCCTGCGGATGGTGCTGCGTGTGTTCCATAGTACATGGGCGACCTCCGGTGGTGTTTGATGATACTTGACGCAGAGCTAAGCGGCGACTGAAACCGGTGATAAGCTGCGAAGCAGCACCGGTTGAAGGCATCCAGTGAGCAACGCGAACGGGCTTGAGCGACTTGTTAGGCGAACGGTTCATGATTAAACTTTCTTAAAATAATGACGACAGATATAAGGATAAGGCAAAGCCCCACTGCCGTAAATGCTTCTTCTGCTGATGGAGGAAATATAAGGATAAAATGTTTGTCTTTGATGAGGGAAGAAAAACTTGAAACACAGAAAGGCATAGCAAACAGACGAAAGGTTTGCCACTTGTTCTGAGTTACTGCACTGAACCCACCAACACTAAGGATAAGAGCAAAACCAATAACCACACTGATGCCCAAAGAGTTCAACCAAATATTTAGCGATGAGTCAAAGTGATGGAAAACTGTGCTGACCCACCATATCAAATAGCACCAAAGTACGAGCTTGCCATTTGAAATTGTAGAAAAATATTTAATCACAGGAAGGTCATAGAATTGGAAGCGCCTAACGTTACGGTAAGGGGCGCGTCCCTTTGACCGACTTGTTAGGCTGCCAAATAATGCACGATTGCCAAATTAAAAATGTATGCGGCTGTCAAAATTTAACTATAAATTACGCTAATAAATTATGAGTGTTTGAAAGATAATTAGCTTTATCTTTTTCATACATCTTATTATGCAAACACATTACTTCTATGAGTAAAATGTTCACAGCTTCAACTAAACTATCAATAGAGCTTTCATCACAAAAATAGCCTACGACCCCATCATGAGGGTTATGGCTTTTAACTAATTTCAGCATATTAATGCATCCGTTAAGAAAAACATTAACGTAGTGATCAGACACCATTTGTTCTCGGATTATAGAAATAATAACTGATACATCTAAAAAAGGACACTCAGAAATGCATCCAGAAATATCAAGTGCTGCAGAACTAGCTAAGTGTTCACTATTGTTATCAAAATAATTTTTTAGTAGAGCAATCCTTTCAAACGCAAATAAAACTGATTTAGTAGCGTTTAAAACCATTTCAGGCTTCCCAATCAATAAGCTTTTATTTTTTATTAATAAGCTATGATCTTTACCAAATATTTTTTCAAATAACTTGAGTAGAAGTTTGGAGTCACGGTTTTCTGAGTTACTTATTCTTGATGAAAATAAGCTGGTGCCAAAATCAAGAATTTTTATATCACTATCACCGATGATTAGTATGTTTCTGTCATGTAAATCTCCATGATAAATCCCTTTTTGATAGGAGTATGACATAGCATCAAATATTTGATGCCAAATCTTGTTCAAAAAGCGCATGCTTATTTTATTGGATTTTAGATATTCTCTTAAGGTTGTCCCTTTTATCAATTCCATTTCAAGAGAAATAGTGCTTTGATGATGACTATTAGCATGATAAACATCGACTATATTATGATGCTTCAACGAGGCAATTTTTTTTGCTTCCCGTAAGGCTTGTATGTATTTATCTCTAGTATCCGATAATTTAGAAATCCAAATTTTTATAGCGATGTCGCGCTCTAATAATTCATCAAATCCTCTAAAAACAATTGAGTTAGCTCCTTCTCCGAGATAATCAATAAATTTTATGTTATCTATTGATATTTCAATTAAAATCGCATCCCTATCAATAGTTACTACATTTCCATTTATTGAATAATTCATATTTGGAGTACAAAGCCTAACGTAAAAGTAAGGGGCGCGCCGGTTGCAGGACTAAACCGAGGCCATAGAACCTGAAAAAACAGCCAAGGTTAACAAACGCCTGCGTCCGGCGCGTCCCTTTGACTGACGGGTTATGCAAAGTTTTTAAGTGCATTTGTACTCCAAATACCACCCATTACCCAACTCGGTAATTTTTGTGGAATTGTCTTTATCATGTTTGCTGTTTGGATTTGTTTTCATCCAGTTTATTGTGCCACTACAGCCTGAGACAGCTAGGCCAGAACGGTAAACTAATACAGTTACACGATCCTGCGGCACGTATTTTTGAGCATGACAGAAGCTAATACGCTCTGAACCAGTTGATGAAAATAGCTGCTTGTACTCAGCATAACGATCTTGGGTGAGACCAACCACTTTTAAAACCTCAGCAAGAGATAAATTGATTGTAGAGTCTGGAGGATGAGCCCATTTCCCCATGTATTCCCAGTAGTCACCGATGTTGTCAAGGCCGACAACAAAGCAGCTTTTACTTCCGGTGTCCTCTTTTATCAGCCGACTCAGTTTTTCAAACCCTTCTGGGTTTGATTTGTACTTGGAGGCTAATTCATTTGTAGTTGGGCCAGGTTGACAAAATGCCAGAATAATTATTGCAGTAACGGCAATAAAAACTAGATTATGCATAACGTAAAAGTAAGGGGCGCGCCGGTTGGCGACGCTGAACAACGCCAATGGAAGTAAACATGCCGCCGCCACTTAAAAACCCCTGCGGTCGGCGCGTCCCTTTGACTGCCATGTTAGGCCAGAAGCCCATGCGAGAACAGATATGATCGCCCGGCTTGGTCGATAGACCAATAAACCGGACTCTCCATAGCGTAAAAGTCGGATACCATGCTTTTTTTCTTTAGCTCTTCTAGGTGGAATTTAGCAAGCTGGATACTCATGGATAAATGCCCCGAAATTTGTTCCTCGGTTAGATCAGAATGCTGTGATAGAAGAGTAAGTATTTTTTCTTTAGCTTCATCTAGGTGAATACCATGACTTTCAGTGCTTTTGTTTACGACCTTCTTTTCGAGTGCCCGCCTATCCTTTTCAAGCTTTTCAAGTCTCGACTTAAGTTCAGAATTCTCTTGCTTAAGCGCCGTGTTTTCCTTTTCCAAAGCCGTTATTTGCTTTTCAGAATCAACCAACCGTTCTTTGTAAACGGCGGAAAGCGGAATTTCTTTAATCCAATCAAGAATTGCCATGTGTGTATCCGAAATGCCTAACGTAATGGTATGGACTCCTCTCCTTCCCAACGGCATCGCGATGTGCCAAAGTGGAAGGGAAGCCACCACTTAACTGAAGAAGAGGAATCCACCATGAATATTAAGACAATTGGGTTAGATATTGCAAAAAACGTTTTTCAGCTGCACGGTGTTGATAGTAACGGAAAAACTATGCTGCGTAAACAGCTTAAGCGGGATAAGTTATTGGAATATTTCGCCAATTTGACACCTTGCCTGATTGGCTTGGAAGCCTGCTCTGGAGCGCATTACTGGGCACGAGAGTTGATTAAATTAGGCCATGATGCCCGTTTGATCAGCCCCCAGTTCGTCAAACCCTACGTCAAAGGCAACAAAAATGACGCCAACGATGCAGAAGCCATCTGCGAGGCGGTAGGTCGGCCTGCCATGCGGTTTGTCCCCATCAAAAGCATTGAGCAACAAGATATCCAGATGTTGCATCGGGTTCGGAGTGGGCTAGTCAAGGAACGGACTGCCCTGGCTAACCGTATCAGGAGCTTGTTGGCCGAATATGGCATAATCGTACCCATAGGTCTAGTCAAAGTGCGACAAGCGCTACCCGACATACTGGAAGACGCTGACAACGGCCTAACGATGGCGGCCAGGGTGATATTTGCTGATTTGCAGGATCAACTGGTTGAATTGGATAAACAGGTAACGACCTACGGCGACAAGATTCAGGACGTGCACCGCGCCAGTGAAGTGAGTCAACGGCTTAGTGACGTGCCTGGCATTGGCCCAATCACCGCCACCGCCATAATGGCTGCGCTAGGGGATGGCAAGGCCTTTGGTTCAGCACGGCAGGTTGCCGCTTGGCTGGGCCTGGTGCCAAGGCAAGATTCCAGTGGTGGCAAGCCTAAGCTCTTGGGCATCAGCAAGCGGGGGGATGTTTATCTGCGCACACTGTTGATCCATGGTGGCAGGGCGGTGGTCAATGCCGCCGCCAAGAAAGACGATGCCCAAAGCCGCTGGATCAATGAGCTGGTCAAACGGCGCAATATCAATATTGCCGCCGTCGCTGTTGCCAATAAGAATGCCAGGATTGTTTGGGCATTGCTGACTAAGTCAGTGGAATATGACGTATCAGCACCCAGCAGTGTTTAACAAACGACAACAGTGACCGCTGTTTAACATTTAGTGAAGTAAGAAAGGCACTTCCAGTTGCGAAGTTTTTTCAACACGATGGCAAAACAGGTCAGACCGGTGTTTTCGGCAATCCGATTAGCTTTAAAGTCTTCAAGGCTGATAACGTAATAGGGATGAAAACACGCGGATATCCATCAGGGCCAGGGGTAATCAAGACCCCATTAACAGGCCGGATATATGGAAGCAACTGCGTTTACTGACCAATGCAATCAGACAGAAAAAGCTTGCAAAAACGAGGAGTCCATATATAAAGCTAAAGAGCGCGCCTTCCACGGAAGGTTGGCGAAGCCACTGAAGCCAAAAAATAACAAACTTTCAAAGCCGCCACGAAAAGGCGCGTCCCGCTTGAGCGTAATGTTAGACGCTTTATTCATAGAATGAGTCTGGCGCAAATTGAGCACCCATTTCTTTAGCCTTTCTATAATAGAGTTTGCACTTATCATGATCTTTGGCAATTCCAGGGAGACCCATGCCATAGATGGTACCAAGATTATGAGCTGACGTTCCATCACCTAGTTCCATTGCCCTAGTGAGAAGCTCGACAGCCTTTAATCCATTGAGATCAACTCCTTCTCCAAGCTGGTACATAACACCAAGCAAGCCAAGAGCACCAGCGACCTCTTTATCTGCTAAGGGGCGAAGTATGGCAAGTGCTTTTTCAAATTCGTTGTTTGAAATTGCATCCGATGCTTCAATTAGTTCTTCATTTATAGCATCCATAAGTATCGCGTCTAACGTAAAGCTAAGGGGCGCGCCTGTCACGGAAGATTGGCGAAGCCAATAAAGCCGGAAAAAACACAAACCTTCATAACCGCCACGATAAGGTGCGTCCCGCTTGAGCGCAATGTTATGTGATAATCGTTTATTCTTTTTCACCGAACCCCAAGACATATCCATTGCAGTCTTTAATATAGAATTCACGCATACCGTACCAGGTAGTTTCTATCTCCTTTTCGATTTCTACTTTTCCCTTTAGTCCCATATAAAGATCATCTATGTCTGAAACATCAATATAAAATATTACAGACGCGCCTTTAGTGCTTCCTTTAAATGCTTGTGCGTCCTTTTCAAAGATGTCGTGTTTTAGAAACATTACAAACACATCATCTTTTTTCATCATTGCTGTTGAGTATTCTTTTCCATCTTGAATTTCATTTTCTATAAAATTAGTCCCATAGGGAACTGCAATTTCTAGTTTAAAACCGAGCATATCTTGGTAGAAGAACACCGATTCTTTAACATTTCTAACTGAAAAATTTGGTGTAAGTTTTTTGAATCCCATGCTACTTGTTCCACTTGTTTAACACATAACGTAAAGCTAAGGGGCGCGCCTTCACGGAAGACTGGCGAAGCCACCCAAGCCGGAAAAATAACAAACCTTCAAAACCGCCACGAAAAGGCGCGTCCCGCTTGAGCGCAATGTTATCCTGCAAGCCACTAAACCAATGCTTCATGTCAACTCAGCAGTTGATAACCACCAACCTTTGCCGACACACCAAGCCGTAGGGTTGGAAGGCATTTTTCGATGCAGCGATTTAACAGCCCATATTGATTTTGATTCAAAAGCGTCAGATAGCACTGCTGAGTTGAAATCTTCTTGAGCGCCAATGCAAGGAATAAATCCTGCCCACGAAACGAAAGAGGCGGCGTAGCTTTCTAGGGAATTGCGGCGCGTGACAAGCAGCATGGCTCCAGCCCCTTCACTGGATGTCAGCGGAAAGATTAGGCGACCGCCTACGTTCAGTGCATCTAGCCATGAATCAAGAGGATGGGTAGCACCAGCATTAACATAGATTATATCCGCAGACGGGAGCGCCGCCTCGGATGCTGAAGCGGGTACGACTTTTACGTTTGCTAAATGTTCTAGGTTTACGGTTGCCCTATTTGCAAGACCAACTTCGATTTCATATGCAACCACGTTTCCTGTGATGCCAACCAAGGCTGCAAGGATTGCGGTATAGTAACCAGTACCAGCGCCAACATGCACTACTGTTTCCCCAGTAGTCGGCAAACAGGCGGCAAGGCATCGAGCGTGCAAGGTTGGCTCACCATTGTTGATTCCTTGATCGGTTGAAAGGCCAACCAAAATGTTTTGGTAGAGCAATCTGGGATCATCAGACAGGCTGGGGATGTATCCTGAACCAGCGCAGATTGGCCACGGCCCTTTGCCCAGATAATGCTCACGTTCAATGGATGAGAAAGCGAAGATGAGTTCCTCATTGGATGAGCCAGCGCTCTTCACGATGAAGTTCGCATAAAAGTCGCGGTAGTCTTGGATGGGGTTCAGGGCGAATCTCCTTGTACTGGCTAACGTAATATATACGACATTGGATGCCTTATAATAACTGGGTTGTGTCGTAGAATCATTGATAATTTTAGCTAACTTTTTGCTTTGTAAGCTTATAGTATATGTAAACACGACAGGCTATCCAAACAGTTGCGACACAAAAGCCGAAGAAAAATAATAGTCGATCTAGTCCGCGCAAGATTCGCTATATGTAATTTAGCTCAAGTCCCGAAAATACATATATTTCGCGGATTAAAAAGTTGGATTTGTATCACTTCAAAAAACATTTGGCCTACCTAGCTAGCTGATAATGGCTGTTGCGAACGTCCGCAGTTGACAGGCACATAATCTTTCTCATCCTAAGTTAACGGAATTATGTAGCAACAGCACAAGATTTAACTAACTGAATTATATACCATATTCTAATTTTAGGCGGGAATATGGCAGAATCGCACGTAGTATCGGGCTTGGTGGCCAAGCGTTCGGAGTTGGTGGGTCATATCGAAAAGCTCCAAGACGAGATAGCCGGAATCAGGGCATTGATGGACTGCATAGACGGCTCAATCAAGCTATTCGACCCAGACTACGACCTTCGCACCATCAAGGGCAAGCGTACCAACAAGACTAACGGCTACCTCAAGCATGGAGAAGCACAGCGGTTTGCCTTAGACACACTACGAGCAGCCGGAAAACCCATCTCAAGCCGCGACATCGTAAACGAAATCATCAAGCGCAAAAACATCACCGTCAAGCAAGATACTGTACACACCATCCAAAAGCTCGTGCTAGGCTCACTGCACAACCTCGAAAAACGGGGGATCGTTAAATCAGCTAAGAACGAGGACGGGAGCAGGAGTCAGATTAAGTTTTGGGTTTCCTAAAAAGAAATATTTAGGAATATTGGTTAATTATGTTCTAATTTTGTTGGATATACTTTTAATTCTTTTGATTCAGAAATTAATAAATTTTCGTTATTGTATATATCAATAATAAATCGAATTGTTCCATACCCAGGAAGAGGAAATGGGTTTATTACTAATGGGAGCATAATTTTTCCAAGTGTGTCTTTTTGTTCAAAACTTCCATCTAGTTTGGCAATTGTATTAACATCATGAACTACAGTTAATGTAAACTTCGTCGGTTTTAAATCGGTCTTTTCAACATTTAATCGTATGAAAACACCAAATCGATATGGTATTGGCCACTCAACGTCATCTGGCAAGGTAAGAGTCACCTCATCATCAACAACACCCATTATTGAAATTTTATTGCCGTTTTCAAATCGTATATCTTCCGCAATTACAAAGTCTTTTAATTTCATGTGGCAC
Source organism: Methyloglobulus sp. (assembly GCA_013141505.1). Lineage (GTDB taxonomy): Bacteria > Pseudomonadota > Gammaproteobacteria > Methylococcales > Methylomonadaceae > Methyloglobulus. Next base: position 29,646 of record JABFQX010000035.1, on the reverse strand, counting down.
TTATTGAAATGGATTTTGATTCAAACTTTGGTTTTAAAGATTTTTCAGAGAATTTTTGATTGCTCTGATAAGTTACTGATACTTTCATATCGTATTTTTGGTTTATAAAATTTGCTTGAAGATGTTCTGTGTTGGACTCTAAAGCTTTATGAATTATATGATTTGCTTCTTCTAAAATTTTTAGATCAGCTATTTTTTTATTGAATCTTTCATCAGCTACTTCAAGTAACCAAGGATAAGTTCTTATAATTCTTAGTAATGCTAATGATGCGGCAGAGACCTCGCCATTTTTCCAGCGAGCTATTGTCCTTATTGGTAAATCTAGCGCTCTTTCCATATACGACATCTTTATTCCGATATTTGAAATCGTGTCTAGCATACCAATAACCGATTCTTTTCTGGCTAATTCAAGGGCTTTTTGAATATTCTCATCATTAACATTTGAAAAATCTCCCATTTCTTCACAAATCAAACATTTGTCAACAGACTCAGAAAAGATAGCCGCGTTTCCATAGACAACTGGAATGCTTTTATTTAACGTTATTGTTTCAATTGAATTAGAGCCACATGCTGGGCAAGTCAAATTTTCTTTATCGCTCATTTTAATTTTTGCTGAATTGAGTAAATATCTGATAATTGGTTATAAAATTCGCTACGTTCCAATAAGTCCCTATTAAGCTTAAGTGACTTGATTAACCACTTTTTAGTTTTATCGCTAAACATAAAAGCTAAATATCCATGCTTTTTACCTGAAAAAAAGCTATAAGAATCAACATAAATAGAAATTACATCTGGATTCTTTTCCCATTTTTTTGTATTTATTAGCTTTGGATTTTCGATGCCTCCATTGCAAATAAATTCTATTACTTCTTTTGCTGTATTAAGTCCAAAATCAATACTAGCTGATGCAAGAGCATTTCTAAGTACAACTACATTTACAGGGCAAGAACAGGCATCAATAAGGTCTTTAATGTCGTATGATGCAGTCATGATAAAGTATAGTTGTTTTATACGTATCATAACAATTAAGTTAAAATGTGTATATGTAATAGTTAACACTGCAACATAAAAAATGTTATGTGCGTCATGAATTTTAAAATCCATTTCAAGCCGCCAACCTCTCTTCCCTACGCTTATTACCTTGCCAGTATCCGCACCAATCGCGGTTAGTTCTGGTCTTTGCACACTTAGTCAGAATGTCCTTAAAGATTTCACCGTTAGGCATCCGGCGTGTATCTTCACGGTATGCCGCTTCGTTAGCATAGTTAGCTAAGTACAGGTTGCCGAACTTATGCATCTGACCGTATTGCATTCTACGGAAGCGCGAGAAGTAAGACTCAGCAAGGTTGTTAGTGATTCCGTCATCGCTACGGTACTCTTTAGCATGGTTAACGCGGCGGGTATCGAATTTAGCATGAAGTGTGTCATAAGCGGGTGACTCATCGGCACAGATCACCGCATCATTCTTAACGAATCGGTCAGCCAAGTAAATAACATCGGCTTGGTTTTCTGATTTGGTAACGAAGGTTAAAGTCTTTTCACGTTGGCGCATAACCAACACGCAGCGTTTGGTTGGCTTTTGGTTCTCAGCCAAACGGCGGTCAATTCTATCTTCTTTTTTGTTCTTCTCACGGATATGGCCGTTAACGTAAGCACCGTCCATGTGGACTTCACCGGATAACTCGGATTCGTCGCGGTGTTCCATCAACGATTCACGGATTTTATGAGCCAATACGAAAGCGGTTTTGTACTGTACACCTAAGTCTCTTGATAACTGAAGAGCAGACAAGCCTTTTACAGCATTGGTATAGATTGCAATTGCCATCAAATACATTTTCAAAGGCATTTTGTGAAACGCGAAGATAGTGCCTGATGTAACAGAAAACGTATGGTTACAATCCTTGCAACGCCATTGCTTACGGGTTGAAATAAAGAAATGCTCACGGTATGAACCACAATCAGGACAAGCCACTTCCTCATCTTCACCCCATCGTACTTCCTTAAACGCAGCAAACGCCTGGTCATCGGATAACTCCATGACTTTGCGAACTGATAAGGTTCTGGCTTTGGCTGAAAGAAGGAAGTGTTGTGGCATTAAAGTTATCCTTGCGTTGAAATTATGGTTAAATAATACACCTAAAGGTGAACTATTGCAAGGATATTTGTTCATCTTTTTATGAATATTAGTAATAATTTTGTGAATTCAAACGGCTTGTGTTAGAGTAGAAATTAATACACAACATGTAGTGAATAAATTATGCAGTACGAAGAATTTAGAAGACAACTAGGTAAGGCTGGACTAACAAATAGGGCTTTTGCTGAACTGCTAGACTTAAACCCTATAAGCATTTCAAATCTTAAATCCAAAGTTGAAGTACCATATCAGCTTGCTTTGATTGCAAGCTTCATAGCCGATTATAAGGATAGAGGATATGATTTTATGGAAGTAATAAATAAATGTAAGCTTGATAGGTAAATTTTTTTATCTGCTTTTTTAACAAAAGCAGATTATTCTCGTTAGATAGATAAATGTAAATTATTTTAGTGATAACTGGCTATATTTAAGATTTATTAATTTCCCATCTGACATAGCAATATTAATATAAAATTCTTGCCACTCTAAAAATTTAATTTTTATGGACGAAATAAATCAAGACCTTTTACAAGTCAACTTAGATGCACTAACAGAAAACGAATTACGTAAGTTATTGACGCTGTACATGACCCAACAAAAGCTTGGTTTATATTGGGAGCGTAATCAGATTGAGCATGACAAGGCTCTTAATAACAATTCGGTATTTTTAAGATTTGCAGATGAACAAGGGAAGTCTTTATCAGTTGGTACACCCCCATATCGCAATCTGATTATTGAGGGTGATAACTTCGATGCCTTGCGCTGTTTACGCATCACTCACACCAATAAAATTCGCGTCATTTATATCGATCCACCTTATAACACTGGCAATAAGGACTGGGTGTATAACGACCGTTATGTGAATAAAGATGACCGCTATAAAGCATCAATGTGGCTGGAGTTTTTGTATCGTCGTTTAATCTTAGCTAGGGATTTGTTAACTTCTGATGGCGTAATTATGGTGTCTATCAATGATGAAAATCGCGCTAAGCTTGAATTATTAATGGACAAGGTATTTCAAGGAATGCGACTAGGCAGTTTTGCATGGCGTACCAAAGATACAGGTAATGACTCTGGCGGTAATTTTAGCGCAGTTCACGAGCATATTTTAGTATATGCGCGTGGTGAATTTTCTTTTAATGGTAATTCCTTAAACACCAAAAAGTATCGTAATCCTAATAATGCCGATCCTAAAGGCCCATCTGCCTTAAATCCTATTACTAAAGCACATACATATAAAGACCGTCCTAACACATATTACCCAATTCAAGACCCTAATACAGGTTATTGGTATCCTTGTGATCCAGATAGGGTTTGGGCTTATGCTTCTGAAACTAAGTTAAAACCTGACTCAAAAATACGTGCAGAAACTATAGAATCTTATCTACGTCAAAATTTAATCGTATTTCCTGAGTGCAAACCAGAAGACCTGCTTTATTATGCAACTAAAGATGAATTATTATCGGCAATTCATGCAGGTAAAGGGCCGATGTTGCCGCAAAAGAAAACACCATTATTTCGTGAAGATTTACCAGATTTAGATTTTTGGGTGGACAAACAGATTGCACCTGGTAGACCATCAAAAAAAGCCTACCTAAACGAAAAAACCAGTTTAATTTCACCAGTAAGTAGCTGGATAGGTGGGATCAAAGAAGATTTTGATGAAGAAGATGAAGATGCTATTTTCTTTATGCGCTCTCAAAAAGGGCGAGAAGGTACTGATGCGATTAATGAAATTTTAGGAGCTAAGGCATTTAACTACCCAAAACCACCAAGTTTAATTATGGAGTTATTGCGCCAAGCCAGTAAGCCAAATGACATCATTTTAGATTTTTTTGCTGGATCAGGAACAACAGCCCAAGCTGTGTTGCAGTTAAATAAAGAAGACAAAGGAAATCGTCAGTTTATCTTGGTGTCTAATAATGAAGCACCTCCAAATGATCCTGAAAATAAAAACCTCTGTCGAGATGTTTGTGCGGCTAGAGTTAGACGAGTGATTGAAGGCTACAATAACCGAAAAGCAACAGGAGGAAACTTCGCTTATTGTCGAATGGAAAAACTCAATCATGCCGATGTTGTTCAAGATTTGGACGAGGAAGTTATATGGAATAGTTTGTGTCTAAAGCATCGCAATGAATTGCTGCCTTATCTAACTAAAAAACTTAACATTATTTATCAAGATAATGAAACTGCAGTGATATTTTGTCCTCATTTGGATGATGAAACGATAACAAATTTAATAGATTTATCTTCTAGGCAAATTATTCTTTATTCAAATAGACCTCAATCTGCCGCTGAATTGCTAACCCCCTATAAGAATATTAAAAGCCTATCTGCCATTGAATCAATAATGCAGGAGACAGGGGTAGTAAATGTCTATTGAATTTAGCTCTCCTCAAAATGCGCCCGTAATAGAGGAAGAATTTCAGAGCCTGATTATTGAAGGCATGACAAATCATTTATTAAATTCATCTTTACCTGCCTTATTAAGAGCGCCAACTGGCTCTGGGAAAACCCTAATGATGAGCAGGGTTTTACAAAAACTTTGCCAAAAAGATAGTTTTCTTTGGTTATGGTTTGTACCTTTCGTTAATCTGGTTCAACAAACAGAAGAAGCTATTTCTGCAAATTGTGATCATTTAAAGCCTTACATGATGGCTTCAGAGAGGCAATATGACCACAATAACGGCGATGTTCTTATTGCCAACGCCCAACAAGTAGCTAGTAAATCTCAAAATCGCAAAATTTTTAATCCATCAGACGAATTTACCCCCGCCATTTATGCTGTTATTGCTCGCGCAAGAGCAAACGGTTTAAAAGTTGGTGTTGTTATTGATGAAGCCCATATCGGTGTGAGCAGTGAAACCGAGTTTGGTAAATTCTGTAAACATATCGCACCAGACAAACTAATTCTTGCTACGGCAACCCCAAAAGACCAAAAGTTAAATCAGTTTTTAGGTTATGGCGAGTTCACCGCTTTTGAAACATTTATTGTTACTAGAGATCAAGCTGTTGAAAAGCGTTTAAATAAGAGGTATGTAGTTGCATATATTTATCAAGTTGGTGAGATATGGAAAAATATTGCTGATATTCGTAAATCAGTATTAAAACAAGCATGGCAGCGCCACTTATATTTAAAACGGCTATTAACTGACTACAATATTTCAACAGTTCCTTTACTATTGGTTCAGGTTGAGAATGGCAAAGATACTACTAGCGATGCATTTAGGTACTTAGTTGAACAGTGTAAAGTACATCCTAGTGTTATTGGTGAACACAGTGCAGATAATCCTGACCCAGTATTAATGGCAAGTATCGCTAATGATATTAATAAAGAAGTTTTGATATTTAAAGAATCTGCTGGTACTGGCTTTGACGCACCACGCGCATTTACACTGGCATCTATGAAAACTGTGATTGATAGCGACTTTGCTACTCAATTTGTTGGGCGAATAATGCGTGTTGATAGGCAAGTGCGAAGCGCTATGTTAAATCAAGAACTTCATCCAGATTTACAAACGGCTTATTTATATCTTGCCAACGGTAATGCGCAAGAGGGGTTTCAGCAAGCATTGGATTTACAAAAGATTAAATCTGATTTAGAAAGTTCACCAGAAATGCTTAATGCCCATTTGACCAAAAACGGTAGCATTATTATTACTAACAGAGCAATTAATCAGATGCCAATTTCTCCTAATTTACCATTACCATTATTGGAGAATAATGATAATAAACAACATGAAAAAGAAAATTCAAAGACTGACCCAAATAAACAAGAACAAGAGAATCTTTTCCCTAATGATGGTTTTGAAGTATTAGATACTTCCGTTAAGAAAAAAAAATTAAAGATTACCTTATGTTTATCGGATGAACCCTCAATTTATGCCGCATATAATGAGATAAATATTAGTATATATCCTTTAAAACAAGATTTACCGTACTTTACACAAGCACTGCACTCTGAAAAGCGTCCAACTTTAGCCAATTTGGACAATATCACCCGCACGGTGGCTGAAAAGCTAAACTATTCTCAAGAGCAATTTAAAAATGCATTAAGGGCAGCAAGAAATCAAATTCTCGCAAAAGAAGTGTCTACTGAATTAATTAGCAAGCTAAAGCGGGATGAAAAGGATGTAAAGATAGCCTTAAATCGTGACCAATTGGCTAAAGAAGCTAAGCGTATTTTAAAAACTTTACCTCAATTGGAAGACGCTGACCATAAAATATTAGTTAGTATTTTAGAATTGCGATTGCAAGTTGATGTTAAAGAATCGTTAGAGTTTGGTAATGACGATATTAGCGAAGAAGAAGTAAAACAATCATGTCGAGATACAGCTCATGTGCTAATAATTCTATTACAACAAGAATTAATTGAATGCATAAATTATGAAATTGCCAATCAAGTTGAGCAGATTACTGCCAAACCATTGCCTGATGCAATGATTTTCCCTTCTGATATTCAACTTAACAATTCATCTAAAAATATTTATGGTTATTACCCGCCGTCAAAAGAAATGATGGTAAAGGTACAACAAGTTATGCTTATTGATGAGCGTCGATTTTTAAGTGACAAAATTTATCAATTATCTGATAGTAAAGACTATAGTATCGGATATTTTGATAACACTTATGCTCTTAATAAAGAAGAACTGATATTTACCAAATCCTTAGATGCCAGTGATTTTGTTATATGGTGGCATCGAAATCCAGACAGAAAGCCATATTCAACTGCTATTGTAAGAGCGGATATAGCCAATTATTTTTATCCTGATTTTGTGTTGTGTATACGATATTACAAAGATGCGTACCCTAAAATACGTATGGTTGAGACTAAAGACAGCACTAAAGACGCTAGGAATAAATCAGGAAGACCTTCTACTTCTTACGGAAAAGTCATTTTTCTAACTCGTAATAATAATAAATTACACATTGTTAATGATGATGGCTCTTTAGGAAAAACTGTTGGTGATAATCTGATTGAGTTGCGAGAAGTTTTAAGAGAAACGGCAAATTAAATAATAACCTCTATAATTCCTAACCCATTGATATTCTTTATTGTGCAGTTGCTACATAATTCCGTAAAATCATCATTTCATCAGAAGAACAGATTGTCTGCCCTGACTGTCAGCATAAATTTGAATTGGGGGAGGGGATTACTCGGCAGACCATCGAGAAATACGAGCAAGATTTTGAAAGCGCGATGAAAGAGCGCACGACGGAGCTACGCAAAGAAGCGGAGCAGGAGGCTGAGAGAAAGCTTTCACGCACCTACAAAACACAGCTTGACGATCTCAAGGAACAGTTGACTGGAAGTCAAGCGGCTAATACAGAAATGAAAGCCCGTATTGAGCAAGTGCAGAAAGAAACAAAAGCCAAGGCGATTGCTGACTTTGAAGCTGAGAAAAAAATACTTCAACAAGAGCTGACGGAAAAAGATGACAAACTAAAAGAGTTGCGCGATCTGGAACTGACGCTTAGACAAGAAAAAAATAAGCTGGAAGAGTCGAAGCGTGAAATGGAGTTGGAACTGCAACGAAAACTTGATGAGGAAAGAAATAATATCGAGGAGAAAGTCCGCAATTCAGAATCCGAACGCTTCAAAATGAAGGAAGCGGAGTATCAAAAAAAGATCGAAGATGCCCAAAAAGCGAATGAAGACTTACGCCGGAAACTGGATCAAGGATCACAACAATTACAGGGTGAAGTTCAGGAATTAGAGCTTGAGAACCTGTTGCGCCTTAAATTCCCTTTCGATTCTATCGAGCCAGTCCCCAAAGGCGAATTTGGCGGCGATGTCATCCAAAAGGTTATCAGTCAAGGTAGCCAAATTTGCGGCTCAATCCTCTGGGAATCCAAACGCACAAAAAACTGGACTGATGGCTGGTTATCCAAACTACGTGAAGATCAAAGAACGGCCAAAGCCGACATTTCTGTCCTTGTGACCCAAACCCTTCCCAAGGGCATAGAAACTTTTGATGTGCTAGATGGTGTCTGGGTTACAACCCCTCGTACCACGCTTCCGGTCGCAACCATACTGAGGCATACCTTACTTCAGGTGAACATCGCTCGTCTCGCCTCGGAAGGTCAGCAAACAAAAACGGAAATGGTGTACCAGTACCTTACCGGTTCTCGATTCCGCCAACGTGTCGAAGCTATCGTGGAAGCCTTCACGTCGATGCAAGAAGACCTCGACAAAGAACGGAAAATGATAATGAAGCAGTGGGCGAAGCGCGAAGAACAAATCGCACGTGTGATGAGTTCCACGGTCGGCATGTATGGTGATTTACAGGGGATCGCGGGGAAGTCGTTGCAGGAGATTGAGGGGTTGGATTTTCCAGCTTTAGATTTTAAGGCTGAGAATACATTGAACGAACCTTCAGAATAGTGCCTCTCTGATTCTCTGGCCATCAAATGATAAGACACAGGAAATAAGATGCTTTTTAGGATCGAACAAATACAAGGTATAGGACTACTGCATTCTGCGAACGGTAAGAACTTTAAATGTGAGAAAGCAACATTTATATATGCCGATAATGGACGTGGAAAATCCACCTTAGCCTCTGTGTTGAGGTCTGTATCGACTGGCGATACTACCCTAATTACGAAACGCAAAACAGTAGACGGAACGTTGCCGCCAAGCACAACACTACAATTTGATAGTGGTCACAAAGTGACATTTTCGAAAGATTGCTGGTCAGAAATTCGCCCAGAAATTCTTGTGTTTGATTCTGAGTTTATTGAACGAAACGTTCATTCTGGTGGTGCTGTAAGCACTGGACACCGAAAAAATCTTCTTGAGTTTGCGCTTGGTGAAGCGGCAGTTAATGCGCGGAAATCCGTTGAACAATCGACGAATACAGCAACACTCGCATCCAACACAGTAACTGGCATTGAGTCACAGTTAAAAGGATACCATACAGGACTAACTCTTGCTCAGTTCGAAAAATTAACAGAGGTACAAGATGCCGATACTCAAATAGATGCGCTGCGGAATAGCATTAAGTCTGCAAGTAATATTGAAAAGTTACTAGCTAAAGCAGTTCCAAGGCTTATTCCCTTGCCTTCCTTCGATATTGAAGGTCTTTTCAGCGTGCTCTCAATCACGTTAGCGGATATACATAACAATGCGGAACAGGTTGTTAAACAGCATATACAGAGACTTAATGTCAGTCATGCCGAAGGCTGGCTAAGCCAAGGCTGTCACTTAGGTGATAAAAAAACCTGTCCTTATTGCGCTCAAGATATAACCGGCAACAACTTAATCCAAGCCTATCAAACATACTTCAACGCCTCTTACAATCAACTGAAGAACAGCGTGGAATTCTTACATACTTCCGTTGTTGAAGAATTGGGTATAAAAATTATTGACGATTTTACTCAAAGTGTTGCCTTAATTAAAGCGCAGGTAGATTCATGGAATGACCATATAATAATACAGCCCATCAACTTTGATGAAAGCACAGCGCGGTCTGTATGTGATGAGCTTCGAAAATATGTGTTTGAATTGATTCGTCGTAAGCAAGCCTCACCAGCCGAATATTCTGGTTCTTTGGCTGATTCAGAAAAGGTCACAGAGTTGTGGCAAAAAGTAATTGCGTTGATGCAACTTACAAATGAACAGATTAAAACTGTCCGCGAGATGATTGAAGAGTACAAGGGGAAATTAGCAAAAGACAACGTCCAACTGCTTCAACAAAAGGTGCAGTTATTAAATTCATCAAAGCGTCGCTATGAACCTGCGGTTCTTGACCTTATCAGCAAGCTCGATATAGCGCGATGTAATTTGAAAGAGGCTGAAAAAACCAAGAAAGCAGAAAGGGGAAAACTCGATGCTCTAATGAAAACAACATTAAAGCGATACGAAACTTCGATCAACACACTCCTAAATAAATTTGGAGCTTCATTCAGTATTAGGGGCATGGGGGCGAATTTTTTGGGCGGCGCACCTCGCAGCGAATACGGTCTATTACTTCGCGGTAGAGACGTTCCATTGGAGGGCGGCTCTCCTTCCTTTGCCACAACATTAAGCGAAGGGGATAGACGAACCCTAGCTTTCGCCTTTTTCATCGCGAGTGCATTTGGGGATGCCAATTTGGCGAGGCGGATTGTCATTGTGGACGATCCAATGTGTAGCTTAGACCTTAACCGTAAGCATCACACAAAATTAGTGTTAAAAAAACTACATTCAAAAGCAGAACAACTTATAGTGCTTGCACATGATCCATACTTCATTCGTGATATTCGTGACACATTGATAAAAGAAAACTCTTCAACACCAATCTCAATATTTCAACTAAGGGCAGCACAAGAAAACTATACAGACTTCGACAAATTCGATGTAGATAAAGAGTGTGAATCTGCATATTTTCAGCATCATCGCTTACTTAACGAATTCGCAGATGGATCAAACGCAGATAATAGGTCTGTAGCAAAAGCCATCAGACCTATGCTTGAAGGCTACCTTCACCGCAGATTTCCTAATCTTATACCTAAGGCATTGACGTTCGGTCAGGTCGTCTCCATGATTAAAAGCGCACCGTCTTCAAGCCCTTTATGCCATGCTCATAATCTAGTTGATGAATTAAATGATATTAATGACTATGCCGGTCAATTTCATCACGACACTAATCCGGGCAATGCAGATACAGTGACTGTTATATCAACAGAATTAAAGACATGCGTTGAATACTCTCTACATCTAGTACACAGTGGGACTACGCGATCGTAAAGTTGGGTTGTGCGAGTACTGGAATGGTTGGCCATTGCCGCCGCTTTTTCAAGTGTACCGCTATTCTTGGGGTTAAATAACCGTTGCGGCCTGGCAATGCCGCATAAACTAGTGGGTGTAAATCCCGCCCAGGTAATCGCTAGCCACGAACCTGGTATCGAGCCTTGCAGGCATATCTGTAACGATGTGCTTGATGCGTAGGCACAGCGGACTTCTGATCGTGGCGTGTCAGCAGTCCTATGCACGAACCGCCCAAGATGTCGGAATTGCTCAGAACTCGCCTGCACAACTATTGGCGGCGCTCTTGTCCGGAAAACGATCATTAGATGGCAATGCCGGAAAATGTCCGGCAACATGCTTGCAAAATGAGTTGTCGGACAATAAGGTAGACGGACGGAATAGCGGACAAAATAGAGAGCAATGGCACTGATCTGTGATCTTCAGCGGTAAATTGCCAAAACCGGCGTAAGCCCGCCCGATCTCAGTGGCATCACAATTTGGGTGCGGAAGTTTTTGTAATCTGACTTACGCTCTGGGGCAGGGGCTGTCGCCCCATATTTCCAAATGGCTGCATCCACGCAGAAAGCCGACGCTCGATTCTTGAAGGCCAACTAAACCTTAACGGCAACCGGCGGTCACTAAATTTCCCTGAGCGACTGCTTAAAATGTGAGCAGACTATCACTGGAAATTAGCGATGATTTTTTTCAGAAATTTTATTATGATGCCTTCCACAAGACTTACCTTCAACAGCATTGAATAAATACGTAATTTACGTATAATACGCGCTTTATGGTTAAGGAGGTGTGCCATGGTAGAAGTCCCGGCAACCGAATTCGTCAAGAATTTTGGACAATATAAAGAACGCGCGCAACGGGAAGCCATCGCGGTGACGAGCCATGGCCGGACAAGCGGATATTTTGTCTCCGAACATGAATACCTTGAATATATGCTTCTCAAAACACGCGCAAGACACGCATACCATGTCAGCGAACTGCCCGAAGAAACTATTTCAGCCCTTGCCAAGGCGGAAATGGACCCATCACATGACCACTTAAACGCCTTATTGGATTAAGTGTCCATGGGAATAGGCAGATAGGATGCTACCAGAACCGGAATGTGGGCTTGTTATCTCCTATTCTTATTTATGGCGAAATGAACACGGGGCAGGAAAAATAGAAGGCCAAAAAAATAGGCCCTGCGGCATTATCCTGGTTGTAGAAAACGATGACGGCAGCAAGAAAGTCACCGTTGCTCCCCTTACTCACACACCGCCCCAAAATTTAAGCGTCGCCCTTGAGATTCCGGCAAAAGTCAAACAGCACCTTGGGCTGGACGGGGAGCGGTCATGGATTATCCTGGACGATTTCAATGAGTTCTTATGGCCTGGATATGATCTGCGGCCAATTCCTGGAACGGCCGGAAAATACGATTATGGCTTTTTGCCGCCTGCGTTGTTCAAACAAATTGCCACTAAAATCATTGAACTCCGCCGACAAGGCTTGAGCATAGTTTCCCGTGACTAACTTATGTGCCGGGCAAGTGTCGAACGCTATAACCCCCTACGGAGACCTGTTCCGTATTGAGCTTCATGCTTGTGATGCTGGGCGTAATCTTATGCGATTCTACCAGATTGCAGCAGTGCGGGATTTGTTCGATGATTTGATTGTAACATTCAACTATGGCCGGATCGGGACACGCGGCCAGACAAAAACCTACATTGTGCCGACTGCGGACGAAGCGGTGCGACTCGTTCGAGCCTGTCTAAAGCGGCGGCAATCAGCCCCGAAACGGATTGGTATAGCCTATGAAGTCCGCACAAAATTTGATCCCGATAAATGGGCAGTAACCACATAGCTGCCGATAGCGTCATCTTAATTTGACGTTCGTGGTACGCGTTGTACGTTTCAGAAATAGCAGATTATTTTAATGGCGGATCAATCAGAGGTTTAGCAACCTGTTAAAATTAACCTTCAGAAATTAGGGGGTTTGGCAGTTTTAGTTTGCGGCATCGGCGACCCCGGCGGGCGCGAAACCCTAAAACGGGGGAAACCGTTAATTTGCCAGCGAAAGTGGCCACGCACTTCAAACCGGGCCAGGAAATGCAGGAAATGCGGGATTGGGTGAATAGCCAATCCAACCCCATATCGGGATTATAAATAGTAACCAGGAACCAAGAACACCCATAAGTTCGGATAACCCCAATCCCCATAACCCAAGTTATCGCCACCATTCCATGACTTCATCCCACCGTAAAATTGTCCGCATTGCACCAGTCGCCGACAGCAAAACCTTATCCAAGGCGCAAAAGCAATTTAATACCTTGTCCCAAAAAATCGAGGCTGAGAAAAAACGCTTACTGGAATGGCAAGACGCCATCCCCACCTACAACCGCAAGGTCAGTGGGGAGTTTGAAAGGCTGGTGGAGGCGTATAATATCGAGCGGGTCAAGATGGCGCAGCTATTGGACCGCGCTTATGAAAACAAGCTGTTCAAAAAGACCGACAAGGCCAAACTCCGCCACCTTATCACCGATATAACGGCCGAATTGATCGCCGAACATGGTTTATCCGAGCTAAAAGACCTGCACGACAAGCACAGCGATGTCGATTTCGATACCTTCCAACAAGAAGGCGACGCACTGGCAGGGGATTTCCTAAAAACCATGATGGAGGACATGTATGGGGTCGAAATTGACGGTGACATAGACCTCTCATCACCAGAGCAAATGGCGGACTTGCTGCATGAAAAGCTGCAAATCCGCAAAGACCAGGAAGCCGAACAACAGCGCAAAGCCGAGGAGCGCCGCAGCCAGCGGCCAAAATCCGCTAAACAACTCGCGCAGGAAGCGAAGAAGCAAGAGGAAGAGCAATCCATCAGCCAATCGATCCGCGAAGTGTACCGGAAATTGACCTCGGCCTTGCATCCAGACCGGGAGCAAGACTCGGCGGAACGGGAGCGCAAGACCGAAATTATGCAGCGGGTCAATGTTGCTTATACCAAAAAAGACTTGCTTAGTTTGTTGGAGCTGCAATTGGAGGCGGAGCAAATTGACCAGTCGCACATGAACAATATTGCCGAAGACCGCTTGAAGTACATCAATAAAATCCTCAAGGGGCAGCTGGAAGAACTGCAGCTTGAGGTTGCACAAGTCGAGTACCCTTTTAAACTGCAACTGGATGTGCCGCCTTACATACCGTTGTCACCCAAGCGATTACTGCAAGAATTGGAAGCGAATATACGGGCAATCAAGCATGACACCGCCAAACTCAAGGAAGAACTACGGGCATACCAAAACCTAAACGTCCTAAAAGCGTCGTTAAAAAGTTACCGAATCCCCAACGAACCTAGCTTCGAAGACCTGGACGAATTGTTTTTCGACGAGATTATGCCGCCATTCGGTTTTAGGTAGGCGTTATTCAATAAACGGCTTCAAAGTTTCATGGGATATTGCCCTTACTTTCCAGAACTCGCCAGATACAGTGTCCATTTAAGGTATAGCCTAAGCGAACATTGAAAATGTGCCTTTTTCGTGTCCGTTTAGGGTTGTTTATGCAATTAATTGACAAAGTTCCGGGGAAGTAATAGACTTCAACCGTACATTTGAGTAGGGTAAACAACTTGCAAGGTCAGCGCGTCGGTTATGTCAGGGTCAGCACGGTTGACCAAAACACGGACAGGCAACTGGAAAATATTACGGTCGATAAAGTGTTCGTTGACAAGGTTTCCGGAAAGGATGTCAACAGGCCGGAACTCCAGGCCATGGTTTCCTATGTCCGTGCAGGGGATACCGTCGTCGTCCATAGCTTGGACCGTTTGGCACGGAGCATGGTTGACTTGAGGTCAATTGTCGAGCAACTGGTCGCTAAAGGCGTTAGCGTTGAGTTCGTCAAAGAAAGGCTATATTTTTCCAAGGACAAAAAAGATTCGCCCACGGATACCCTCATGCTCAATATCCTGTCTTCCTTTGCCGAATTTGAGCGGGCACTCATCCGTGAGCGGCAGCAAGAAGGGATAAAGATCGCAAAAGCCAAAGGCGCTTATCGTGGCAGGAAAAAAGCATTAGCCCCCTCGCAAGTTGAAGGGTTGCATGCACGGGTAAGTTCCCGTCAAGGGACAGTCGCGGAGGTGGCCAAAGAGCTTGGGATAAGCAGGACGACGCTGTACGAGTATTTAGGAAAAAAAGGGGCTTCCGGTAAAGAACAGCCAGAAGATTGCGAAGCCGTGCTTGGTTGAACCCCATTCACCCGAATGAAAAATCACGGTTAGGGCAGGAAATAACGTAAAGGCGGGTAATCGCTTACGAGGTATAGGTAATGCACATTGAAGCCGAATTAGACACGGTACATGCTGAACGATTGTTAGAATTGCAGCAACGGCTACAAAAGCCACTCCCTGAGATTGTGGCCGATATATTGTCGACAGCGATTGACGCAAGGATTGAAGCCCCTGAAACCGAGGGCCAAAAAATGCTAAGCATTTTTGCCGAAGAAGGCTTGATAGGTTGCCTTCAGGGTGACGGCAACCTGTCTGTCGATTACAAACAACACTTATGGGGCAATGGGTGATCATAGCCGACACTGGTTTTTGGATAGCCATTTTAGATGACCACGACACCTATCATCTGGTTTCGCTGCAATTGGCCAAAACATTACAAGAGCCACTCATCACCACAATCCCCGTTATCACCGAAGTGTGTTACCTTTTACAAAAACGTAGGGGGCAAAATTTCGCCACCGCTTTTTTGCGTAGCCACCGGCGCAATGCTTTCCGCCTTTTTGAGATGACAGAATTCCATCTGCTTCGCTGTGAAGAACTCATGGTGCAGTATGCAGATTTGCCCATGGATTTTGCAGATGCCTCTTTGGTGATCCTTGCAGAGAACTTAGGGCATGGCCGTATTGTTTCCACCGACAAACGTGATTTTGGGGCGTACCGGTGGAAAAACAGGCACCCATTCCAGAACCTTCTGGAGATTGCTTGACAGCCCTGCCTATCAGTAATTAAAGACGACCATACTATTTTTTAATCGGAAACTCTATTGCGGCCTCTGTATCAATTAGTTGGCTAAATGTGTTTTTGATTGAGTTACGATTACAGCGGGGTAACATTTTCCGCTTGTGGGCCTTTTTGCCCAGCCGTAACTTCCATCGTCACGCGTTGCCCTTCTTTTAAGGATTTATGGCCATTGCTGTTAATAGCGCTGTGGTGGACAAATACGTCTTTGCCGCCTTCTTGTTCGATGAAGCCGAAACCTTTTGCATCATCAAACCACTTGACCTTGCCTTCTACAATTACTGACATAAATTTTCTCGTTAAAAACCATTGTTAGGGTGTTGCTTGGCGCTTGGCCGATCCATGCGTACTTAATTGTAACCTGTATAGGGCAAGAACGGACATTCAAAACTTTAACCAGTTGACACCCCCATTGGCTCCACACGACCCTAAACCGACGTTGATAACACTTAATTTGGTTAATCAAAGCAATGGTATGGACCCCTCCCACCTAACGGCATCGATGTGCCAGTTTGGTAGAATTTGACTTCCAAACAACCGGAGGAGGAGTCCGAGATGAATATTAAACGAGTCGGCATTGACCTGGCAAAACAAGTTTTTCAAGTTCATGGTGTGGATAATCACGACAAGGCAGTTTTGCGGAAGCAGCTAAAGAGGGGGCAGTTCTTGAGTTTCTTTGCAGAGTTACCGCCGTGTTTGATTGGGCTTGAAGCCTGTGGCGGTGCGCATCATTGGGCACGGGAGCTACAAAAGCTGGGACATACCGTGAAACTGATGGCGCCGCAGTTTGTGAAGCCGTACGTGAAAAGCAACAAGAACGATGCCAATGATGCCGAAGCCATATGCGAAGCGGTAGGCCGGCCGACGATGCGCTTTGTGTCGATCAAGACGGTTGCCCAGCAAGACCTGCAGGCCATCCACCGGATCAGGAGTGAACTGATTAAGCGGCGTACCGCCAAAGTCAACCAGATTCGGGGCTTATTAGCGGAGTATGGGCTGGTCGTTGGACAGCAAGTAAACACTTTGCGCCGGGCTTTACCTGGCTTGCTCGAAGATGCCGAAAATGGCCTCAGTTTTGATTTCAGGGCATTATTGGAGGAGTTACGCCAAGACCTTATCCAGTTGGATAAACGGACGCTGGAAATAGACAAAAAAATCCATACCCTCGCCAATGCTGACCCGGTATCCAAACGGTTACAAGGCATTCCGGGCATCGGACCGATCATTGCCACCGCCATCATTTGTGCGGTTGGCGAAGGGAAACAGTTCAAGCGCGGTCGGGATATGGCGGCCTGGTTGGGGTTGACGCCAGGGCAGCACAGCAGTGGCGGCAAAGACCGGTTATTGGGGATGAGCAAGCGGGGTGATCCGTACCTGCGGACGTTGTTGATCCAGGGTGCAAAATCATCGCTCAACGCGGCCGGGAAGAAAACGGACCCGTGCAGCCTGTGGCTGAATAACTTATGTGTCAGGCGACATAAAAACGTTGCCGTTGTGGCCTTGGCGAACAAAAATGCCAGGATTGCCTGGGCGCTGTTGCGCAATGAAACTCATTACCTGCCGGAAGGCATAACGATATAGGCTCAGAGGAGAGAGGAGGAAGGCAACTGTTTAAACTGGGCGTATTTTGAGATAAAAATGTTCAACCACGATTTGTAAGGCAACCACCACTGATGGTAAACAGGTCGAACCGGCGTTTGCAAAACCTGGAAAGTCTGCTGTGCCATTGAGCACGCGAAAGCGATTAGGAGCAAACGCGCGAATAACCATTATGGCCAGAGCTAGTCAGCTCATAAACAGGTCGGATATACGTTTGCAGTCGTACCTAAAAAACCAAAGGTGATTTTTGCTTGCAAAACGGGAGGTGTCCATATACAGACTTTCAAGTGCTCAGTTGCTCCTATCAACAGGTAGCCTATTCGCATAATGAACCAAAAGCAGGCATTAAAGCCTTTCTTATTGGTCGAGGAAGCTAATTATGTTTTGAAATAGGTAAGTACATCATCAGTTCTTCTTTCCGCATTATTTTCAGTGATTTCCTTCTGACTGGCCCTACGTGAATAACTTATTCTGTAGCAGTTCTCTTTACAGAATGAACCATTAGCTTTGTTTTTGTCATTAACTGGCAAGAAGCATAACCACTTACCGAAATAAATATTAGAAATTCGGTATGAATTTAAAGGATTAAGTTGTGCTGAACAATACCAAAATAAACAAAAACCTTTAGCTTATGGATATTGAATTAGAAAAAAAATCATGGCCGATTTCATTTTTTTCGGCTTTATGAGGCGGCACTTTGTGATGCTTTTTACGTTATGTAGTGCAACCCATGCCATGTCTCAAACGGTTCACGGCGCTGATGCAAACTCCTATAAATTATATATATCAGAAGCGGCCCATAATGAAAAACAGGTGCGAGATCTTGTCCAGAGCAGACAATTTGAAGTAGCAGAAGCCATATTAAATCAATCTTTGCAATGGCCGTATCAACATGCGTCATTGCCATTACTGCGCCTTCGGGCTGAACTTTACAATATCAAACATAATATTGTCGATGAGACAGCAACGTATCATGACATATTGCAACTGAAACCGAATGATAAAGAAGCTCTTCGTGGTCGGGCGATTGCGACGTTACATATGGGGGCGCCACACTTGGCGCTTAAATTCGCTAAGCAACATCCTGAAGTTTTTACCCAAGACGAATTATTGAATTTCCATCAAGCAAGTGCAGGAAGAAGCATTAAATGGGGCGGCGTGGAGGAGAAAGCAGGTGTTGGCCAGCAACGCTTTCAATCTACAGAGAAGGCATTGATGCAAAACGAGGTTGTACGAACCTTGCTTTTACAAGGGCATGAAAAAAACAGCCCTTCCAGCCACTATGCAGACTTTGACCGTATCGTTGCGTTGCGGGATCGGGTGCGAATGCAAGAAGCCATTGCCTTATATCAAAACCTAAAAGACCGACAAATCAAAATACCGGCTTACGCGGTTGCAGCTGTGGCTGACGCTTATTTGTATCAGCATCAGCCGGAGCAGGCGAGAGAACTGTATTTGCAAGCATTAGAACTGAATAAGCAAGATCGGGATTACCCCAATCGTGAATGGCAATTGCATTTGTTCAACGCGTATATTGATGAATTTGATTTTGATGCCGCCCGTGAGCTTATCGATCAACTGGTAAAAGATGTTCCGCCTGTGTTGAACAAGGGTTTGCGTGGGGTTGAAGTCGATAATGAATTATATGAAGAAGCCCGAACCAATCAGGCTTACGCACGTATTCATGCCGACCAATACGAAGAAGGCCAAGCGTTCTTGGATAAGGTATTGGAAACCGCGCCTTTTAATATGGGTGCGCGGACAGCTTATGCCGATTTGTTGCAACTCCGCGAACAACCCCGTGCCGCCCAACGGCAATATGCCAGTGTCTTGGTCGATGACCCGACCAACAGTTCAGCCGCAACCGGAATTGCGGAAACGGCGATTGCATTGAATGATAGCCAAACCGCAAAGCACCATCTTGGCACCTTAACTCAGCACTACCCAGAAAACCGTGAAGTTCAGAGAGTGCAACAGTTGTACCGCCTTTACCAGCAACCATCATTGACGGTGACGTCGGGCTGGGGCCATAGCCCGACTGGCGGCGGTATTCGCGGTACGCAGAATTGGCAGGTGGATGCGATACTGCATTCGCCGCTGCTCAATCAGCAATGGCGCATGTTTATCCATACGTTTAATGCCGAGGCAGATTTCAGCGATGTCACAGGCGTTCGTCGACGATTAGGCGTGGGCACGGATTACCGATCCCCAGCTTGGCGAATCAGCGGAGAAGTCAATCAAGACCAAACTAGGCTGGACAATTACGGCGTCAGCCTGAATGCGGCCTGGCTACCCGATGACCATTGGGGAGTTGATCTGGAGTTTGAGTCCAATAGCAATAATATACCCTTGCAGGCCAGTGCCACTGGCATCGATATGAAGTCGTTAAGGCTAGGAATGAATTATATCGCCAACGAATCCCGCAGCCTGGGTGCGAACGTAGCATATTCCTGGCTCACCGACAGCAACCGTCGGCTTGAAGCGGGTGCAAACTGGCAGGAACGCTGGTGGAGTGGGCCGTTTTATAAGCTGGATACCACGGTAGGTGTTTATGCCTCCGATAACTCGCTTGCTGATGCCGTGTATTTTAATCCTCGCCAAGATTTGTCGGTTGAAGCCCAAATCAGCAATGAATGGACACTGTGGCGGGATTATCAGCGCAGCTTTAAAAACCGTCTCGTGCTGGGTGCAGGGAATTATTGGCAAAAGGGCTTCGCATCCGACATGGCCTGCGTCATCCGTTATGAGCATGAGTGGAACCTTGATCCTTATCGCACGATCAGCTACGGCGCGGCTTATGAAAGGCATCCTTATGATGGCGTAACCAATGAAACCACTTCGGTATTCCTTAACCTGACGTGGCACTTATGATGAGAAACGTACCGGTGTTGAACCCAAAACAGCATAAGGCAACTGCTTTCGTTTGGTTAATACTAATCGCTGTGATTAGTTTGTCCAGCTATGCCGCTGTGCCGTTACAAGCAGTCCTTAAAACTGAATTCCCAGAAGACCCCAATGCGAACGATGGCCTAAGCTTTCGCGTATTGTGCTACCACGATGCCCGCGACAATTTGCGCGAAAGTTTCCAAACCTGGCCGGAACGCGGCGCATTGGAAACGTCAACATTGATCGAGCAATTCGATTGGTTAAAGGAAAACGGCTACCATGTCGTCAGCCTGGATGACATTCTTACCGCCCGTAAAGGCGGTGCCAAATTACCGTCCAAATCTGTGTTGCTGACCTTTGACGATGGTTATCTCAGCATGTACACAAGGGTATTTCCGCTGTTGAAATTGTTTAATTATCCAGCGGTTATTGGCTTGGTCGGCGAATGGTTGGAAGAGTCCAAGGAAGGCAAGGTTTTCTACGGTGACCGCTGGATCGCGCGCAATAATTTTGTCACTTGGCCGCAAGTACGGGAAATGGTTACTTCAGGTTTGGTGGAAGTTGCCTCGCACTCGCATAGCCTGCATAAGAGTGCAATCAGCAATCCGCAAGGCAGTTTGCCTTCGGCAGCGATCACTCGAATCTACAATCCGCAAACCAGGCATTATGAAAACGATGTGGAATATATTGCTCGTTTACGCGCTGATCTTGGCAGAAATTCTGCCCTCATTGAGCGAGAAACAGGCAAAAAGCCACGCACCATGATCTGGCCTTATGGCGCTTATAACATGCTTGGCGTTCAGGCGGCTCAAGCAGAAGGAATGCCGATCATAATGACATTAGAGGCCGGAGGCAATACACCAGACCAGCCGATAACGAGAATTCGACGAAATATGTTGGTATTCCACGACAAGGTAAGCGACCTTAAACGAAACCTGCTCCAACCTGCAAGTTATGATGGTAATGAGCAACCCCTGACGCGCATAGTTGCGGTTGATCTTGACTCGCTTTATGACCCCAATCCGGTACTACAAGAAAAAAAAGTCGGCGAACTCATAGAGCGTATTAAAAGGTTACAAATCAATACGGTCTATTTACGGGCAGTAGCGGATTTAGATCATGACGGTAAAGTGGATGCCGCTTATTTCCCCAATCGACATTTACCTGTACGGGCTGATTTATTTAACCGTGTCGCTTGGCAATTACTAACTCGCGCCGCCGTTCCGGCGGAAACTTTTTATGCTTATGTTTGGTTGCCTGTGGATGGCTTTGAATTGCCTTCTGAACAATTCCCAAACCGCCAAGTCATTAAAGACATCTATGAAGACGCCGCCAAAAATGCGCCGCGTATTGGCGGATTGCTCATTGGCGAAGGTATAGATGCAAAGGTTAATCCTGATGAAAATCTAGCATCGTTCACCCGAGAACTTATCGCCACTTTTAAAGTTCATCAACCTTATGCCTTCACCGCACTCCTGATTCCAGCAGCGGCATTATTTAATGACATAGCTGGAAATAATGCCTTTCCAAGTTTTGCCAGCCTGCTCAAACAATTTGACTTTGTCACGGTAGCAATACCTCAGACTATTGATAAATCAAGCGATACGGAACATAGCCTAGAAGTCCTGATGGACAAGGTAACGCAGACACCAGGCGCACTAAACAGTACTGCTTTTTTGCTTCATACGGCACACGAAAAAACCCTTGTTCCGAGTGAACAACTTGCTAGTCAACTCCAATATCTGCAACAGAATGGTGCACGTAATTTTGGGTATTATCCCGATCAGTCTGCAAACGACCACCCGCTGTTCACAGACATTCGACCAGCTATTTCATTACAAACGAATCCAGGACAAAAGCCATGATTGAATTACTAAGCCAAAACGTATTGCATGTCCTCCAATTATTATTGGGCTTTACTTACTATTACCCCTTGTTTATGGCTTATTTATGGACTATCGGCGCTTTGTGGTTTTATTTCCGATACGAATATAGGAAACCGAAAAACATTCAACTTCCAGTAAACCCAAAAGTCAGCATCGTCGTGCCTTGTTTCAATGAAGAAGACCATGTACGGGAAGTCATAGGCCATTTGATGGATATGAATTATCCCAATTATGAAGTTCTCGCTGTGAATGACGGCAGTACGGATAATACAGGCGCAACCTTGGATGAGATGGCGCTCCATCATCCACGGCTTCGGGTAATCCACTTGGCTAAAAATCAGGGAAAATCGGTTGCGCTTAACACCGCCGCTTATTTGGCGGATAGCGATTACATCATCGGGATAGACGGTGATGCGCTCCTCGACCATGATGCTATTCCCTTATTTGTCCAACATTTTCTATCTGAGCCACGGGTCGGTGCCGTGACGGGTAATCCGCGGATTCGCACCCGTTCAACATTATTGGGAAGATTACAAGTGGGTGAGTTTTCATCCCTTGTTGGGCTAATTAAACGCGCCCAGAGGGTATTTTATCGGCAATTGTTTACAGCATCTGGGGTGATTACCGCATTTCGGCAAAGCGCTCTCAAAGATGTTGATTTTTGGAGCCAAGACATGCTGACCGAAGACATGGATATTACTTGGAAGCTGCAATTGCGGGGCTGGGATGTTCGGTTTGAGCCACGTGCATTGGCGTGGATTCTGATGCCGGAAACGATGAACGGGCTTTGGAATCAGCGCCTGCGCTGGGCGATGGGCGGCCTGCAAATCATCGGCAAATACAAAGGCATGTTCCGCGATTGGCGCTCTTACCCGGTTTGGCCCTTGTTTTTTGAGCACATCCTGAGTGTTCTCTGGGCATGTTCAGTGACTGTCGTGTTAGCGGCTTATTGCATTGATGTCATGGCTTATATGTACCAAATAATAACTAGTGTTTCAGAAGCTTCAAGCGCTTCAATTACTTCAAGTACATCGGTAAATTCAATGACCTCATTATTGCCCGAATACAGTGGCGTAATCATTGGAACAACCTGTTTGTTGCAAATGCTGGTGAGTTTGCTTTTGGATTGCCGCTATGACCACCAACTCATGCGCTATTACATCTGGACGATTTGGTATCCGTTCGGTTTCTGGTTGGTGAATATGTTGACCATAATCGTCGCTATTCCTAAAACTTTGTTACGCAAACGAGGGCTACGGGCTCGCTGGGTTAGCCCGGATCGCGGTGTTACACATTTATAATCAATCAACTACATAAGGAATAATTATGCATACTTTAATACTCGACCAATATGCCCATCAATCATTGTTCAAGCGCTTGCTCGGTAACATGCTAACTAGTTTTGCCTGGGCTTTCTGGCTTTATCTGTGGCTGCCGCTTTTCGCTGCAATTACCCAGCTTGTAGGTTCACCCCAGGTAGTAGCAACGTCCGCCGCGTCAAGTTTAATTATGGAACTGATCGTAACATTAGGTTCTCATGCTGAAATGGTGTTTGCCATGATCGCAGTATTTGTCGCTTGGTCTTTGTTACAGTGGATAGGCAAGCATCATCGGCATCACGCATTGCAGAAACAGAAAATCAAACCTTCAATACCCGTATTGCCTGCGGTCTACAAACAGCAAGATGAAAAAAATTGGCGCCAAGCCAAAAGCATGGTGGTGAGTCACGATAATGCAAGCGGTCATATTTACAAAGTTGAAATAACCTAATCTAATCTAAATCCAGAATTACATTTACAGGTTATTTGCAGTTATCGTTAGCCATAAATGCTTATGGATACAGTTTGAAACATCAATCTATTCTCTTCTGCTTTAATAAAACAAGGCCATAGCCAATTATTTTATTGAGCGGCAGCTTAATTGAAAAGGTGAGGGGCTGGTTATAGCCGTCTTCCCAAAATGGTTGAAATGAGCCAATGTCGGCTATCGAGAAGAGAGGTAATCTATTGAAAATACAAATCTATTTTAAATGGAGCGTAAATTGATGCCGTTAACGTCAACTTGTCCATAAATAAATTTACGATATTCTGAGAGCATTGTACGTAGTATACAGATCTTCACGATTCAATATGGCCATCCAAAAACGGATTAATTAAGTTGACCTTTGTAGGTTCGAAATGCCGCACATTGCGTGTCACGACCACAAGATTGTGCTCCAGCGCAGTAGCCGCAATCATTAGGTCTGCGCTATCATGGCCCAAGTCACCACTTAAACGACCCCAACGTTTTGCAATTGCGATCGTCAAGGGCAATATCCGTTGCCCGTAACGGGCTAATATTCCTTCTAGCCAATTTTCCAATATTTGTGCAAATTCTGGATTAACTTGTTTTTGACGGGTTATGCCCCTCTCAACTTCGCCGATGGTTACGACACTCAAATAAATATCGGCGGTTCGGTTATTCTGAAACCAATGCTCCAAGTTCGGGTCGCATTGTTTGCGTCGTATCGCCGACAGGATATCCGTGTCTAACAGGAAAGCCATTAGTCAAGCTCTCTGAGCCTAACTGGTATACGTTCGAACTCACCATCATCGGTTGGCATACTAAGAAGGTGGTCTATAAAAGTCGGCAACTGTTGAGCTTCCAACTGTTTTAGTTTTTCAAACTCCCCTACGGAGATAACCACAGCTGTCGGTATTCCACGACGGGTAACGAGTTGGGCTTTACCGTGCTCGGCTGCGTCTACAACGGCGCTGAATTTGTTTTTGGCATCTTGCACTGACCATTGGTCGCTTTTCATAAAAACCCTCATCTAGCTAGATAATCTAGCTATAACGATACCATACGAAACTTCGACCATTCAATATGGAACTGAGATTATTTTTTTCGGTGATTAATTCATCTTTAGATGAGTATCGACCTTCCTCAATAGCTGACGCTCCAGTACAAATGTTTTTCAGCTTATTTGAAGTGTCCCGCGTCAACTACCCTGGCCGAACTGACGACAATTATCCTGTCCGGTTTTAGTTAAAAAAATGGGTTACTTTTTTAGGCTCTGTTTTTTTCGATAACTTTCTCCTTCAATTTCAATAATAGTGGCGTGGTGGATAATGCGGTCAATAGCCGCAACGGTCATCATGGTGTCCGGAAAGATATGATCCCACTGGCTGAACGGTTGGTTAGAAGTAATGATCAGGCTACCGCTTTCATAACGATGGGCAATGAATTCAAACAGCACCTGGGTTTCCGCATCGGTTTTTTTGACATAGCCAATATCATCGATAACCAGGACTTGGTATTTATCTAGCCGTGTCAGTGCAGTCATCAAATCCAGGTCGCGCTTGGCCTGTTGCAGGCTTTGCACCAATGCCATGGCGGAGAACCACTTCACACGGACGTTCTGCTCGATCAACCGGCTGGCGATGGCGGCGGCAATATGTGATTTACCGACCCCAGAAGGCCCAATCAACAAGACATTTCCGGCACGGTGCGCCCAATCCGTCTGATCTTTCAGGGCGATCACCTGTTGTTGAACGGGTGCACTAAGTTCGGTCAGGCTCAGGTTGGCAAAGCTTTTGCCGGTGGGCAACTTTGCTTCGCTCGTCCATTTTTGTACGCGCTTTTGATAACGGTCTGCCGCTTCCTGTTCACAAAGCCCCGACAGATAGCGGATGTGGCCGTGACCTTCCGCAATGGCCTGTTCTTGATGGCGCTGGTAATATCGAACAAACGTGGGCAGCTTGAGTGCTTTTAGTAATAGCTCAATGGTTTCAGGCACGGCCCACCTCCGGCTGATACCAGCGGCCCTGCAGAAGGCGGTCATAGCCCGCCAGCTCGTGTTGCCGCCCAGGAATGGCAGGTATGTGTTGTTTTCCTAGATAACGCTCTTGTAACGCCTTCAGGCTAGGCAGCGGCCTGTTGTTGTCAACGCGGGCGATTAATTCTCCGCCTAACCGTTCCTCGCAGTCGTGATCCATGGCGATACGGAGCACCCCTACGATCCATTTGCAGGCGTCCCTGATGTCAAACTGTTGTTCGCAGTGCCGCCATAAAGCCCGATAAGCCTCGGTGGGCAACAGTTCATCCCGGAACCTTAAAAACCTAAAGGCCTGGGGCTTGGCGGACAAGCTATGGATGATATGGCGGTAATCAATGCAGCGTCCGCGTCCTTGCCCCGCTTTGAGGTAAACCCGCGGCAGTGTGCCGGTTAAGGTTTGGCCAATATAAAAGGCCAAGCGATCATGATAAACATGGACACGGACAGTTTCGCCAATCATCCGTGAGGGGACGCTATAAAGCACCCTTTTGACTTCCAGGGTACTGCTGCGGGTTACTTTGAGACTGATCTCGGTATAGTCCCTAAAACGCCCATAAGGCAAGGCTTGTAATGCCGACTGTTCGTCGATAAAGCGACCCTGACAACGTTTGTTTAAGCGCCGGGTGACGGTGTCCAGAAAGGCTTGGTAGGCTTTGATGGACGCAAAGTCAGCACTGCCCCTCAGCTTCAGGGCTTGGTCCAGGCGGTGCTTGAAAGAACCATGCGCACACTCAATCGCGCCGTTTTCATGGCTTACGCCGAGATTATTACGCGTGGCCTGCAGGTTATAGTGCGTACAGAGGTCTTTATAAGACTGCGTCAGCTCCTGCTCTTCGGCATGATTGTTAAAAGCCGCACTTAAACTGTCAGTGCGGTGTTCGATGGGGCTGCCGCCCGCGCGCGACAAGGCCGACTGCAAGCCATCGGCCAACGCCGAATAACTTTCACCGCCTAAGGTAACTTGTACATACCGCCAACCACTATAAGCCAGCCGGAACTGGTACAACAGATGTACAAAGGCTTCGCCCTGGAGTGTGATTTCAGTGTTCGGATGGCTAAAGTCCGATAAGCCCTGCTGACCTGCGGGCACTGACTGGCGGAAGATAACAACCTTATCGGGGCCCTGGGTGGCTTTCCAATGTTTGACGCGGCGCTGGAGGGTCCGCAAGACCTGGTAGGGGAATTGTCCCGCGTGATGGTCATCCAGGTATTCCCAAAGCGTCAGCCCGGTTAGCCGGGGTTCTTTCTCTAACAGGGGCAGCAATTCTGTTCCCCAAATGGCCTCTAAAGGATCTTCACGTGTGCGCCAATGGCGCTCCCCTGGAACACAATGGCGTTCACCTTTTTCGATTCGGCGGCCTGATCGCTCTGAAATAGCGGCTTTAGCTGACGCGGTTTCTTGGCTTTTCCCTTGTTGACGTTTGCTCATATATAAACTCTCTTGTTGCTGAGTGATACGTTTTCCAGGCAAGGGCGGACTCCAAATAAATTGAAATACACCGTTGTCCTACGTATCGTTCAACCGGTCAAGATAGTTGTCGCCAAACCGGACAGGGTAATTGTCGCCGAACATTGAAGGCCAATTTCGACCCAAATAGACCCTTCGACCTTCGCTTAAAAAATCTCATAAGGAGACATTCAAATACTATGTGGCTTAATGTTTTCGACTCCACTATTGCCATTACACATCGGTAATTTAGATGATCAATCCTGAATTTTGCTTTTAACACGGGTTTTCAGAAGATAATCGAACAACGGCCAAGTGACACACCAATTTGCACTTATATTTCCACCCAGATGGTGTTCATAATGCCAACGCAAATGCCGCTTAGCCCAAACCGGCTCCAGGTGGGCTTTACGATGATTGTAGTAATAGAGTGCCAAAGACACATAGACAGCACTGATAAATGCGGGAAATATCCAAAACAGCGGCATGTGCAGCAACACTATACTGGCCAACACAACCAGTTCCTTACTTTGGGTATTCCAGGTTTTTAATGTTATTTTTTGATAGCCTGGATCAATCATCCTATGACGCACACAAACAGCGTGATGTTCATTTAAGTGATAGGACCAGAAGCTGTGCGTTTTACTCCCCAGACCATGAAGGATATATTTGTGCATAAGCCATTCACCAGCATTGGCATATAACAAACCCAGAAAGAATTGAAGGACTGAGGTCAGCACCGGGCTTTAGGGAAGTTGTTATAGAGGAAGTTGACGATCATGGCATTATCAAGAATAAAATTAAAAATTCTATTCACGTGCACTTGGATGGGAGCTATGCATGTATTGATCTTGCTCCAAAATTTCTGATCAAGACCACTATTAACCAAAGGAATCAAAAGAATCAGCCGTCCTTGTCTGAATAAATTTTATCAACGAGCGTTTTAAACCAGGCTGGCCTAAATAGGACTACGAGCAAGCCGATTGTACTGGTAATAGGAATAGGGCCTACACTAAAAACCATAAACACAAGAAAGACTATTGCACATTTGATTCTGGCCCAGCTAGAAACTGTATTCATTGTGATTCAGTAATTCAATTATTTTGATTTTCCAAAAATATCACCTTATCGGTTGTCTTTACAAGGAGATGACTTCCTTGAAAGCAACCAGTGGCAAAAAAATATCGGATAGGGTTAATATTCAATTTTCTACCTTAAACCGAAGGTGATGGAAGTTTAAAACGTTGGTAATGTAAAACAGCTAAGTGCAACCCTCGAAAGCTTGATTCTTGATCTGAACCTTAAAGCCCTTGCATTTCACTGTATGCGTCCGAGCTGGTCGATTTAGCATATAAGCCACATTCGATCATGCTCTGCTATTTAGCAGGGGTATAGAAGATGCCGGTTAATAAAGAATGGCGGACACATATAGAAACTTGGCAAGGCAGTAGTTTGAGACAGGTGTATTGTCGGCAGCATCAACTCAACTATAAGAGCTTCATCATCCGGTTGTCTGAGTACCGGAAGACATGGGATGATGACAAACCGGTGACGTTAAGCAATGAAAGCATTAAAAGTCCTACTCAAACTCGATCGCTGGTATTAAGGCTGAAGCAGGGCACCGATTGGGTTACCGGAAACGATATCGGCGCAGTGGCTGTTGACATTACTGCGAGGGCTTGTTTGATCGGCGAACTCACGCAAATCTGACTGTCGGTCGCACCGATCAATATGCACCGGGGCATTGACGGCTTATCGATGATAGTGCAGGCGACGTTGGGAAAGGCACCCTGTTCAGGGATGGCGTTTGTGTGATGTTAGTATTAAAAAAACATCTTCCAATTTTAGACTTGAAAAAACTAAACACTGAGTGATAAATAAAACAAACTAATCCCAGCGCTGGCGGATTTAAAAAGGGGACAAAAATACGCTACTGTTGGCATTAGATATGCTAGTGCCGGTAAGTTGTGACCAAGCATTTACAACAATGGGAAAAGTTATAATGCACCTAGCCCGCATATCTCATGAGTACTGGAAAGCTCCTGTCAGAAGTTGCCGAAGATAGAATTGAGTGTGTATTGTTCCTAAATTGAGGCTATAGGTCTGTAATGAATGGCATTTGCCTTTTTTCAGGC
>JABFQX010000052.1 GCA_013141505.1 Methyloglobulus sp. | reverse complement strand
TCCAGCAGCGGGTTTGGTACAGCCGCCAGACCTCTTGACGGTCCAGCGGCGTTAAGCGGATTCGTTTGTGCATGTTCATCGACAGTATTCTCCTGAATACTGTAAACAACGCTAGAGATTCTTACAAATCAGCTATTAAGCATTAAGCTTAACCGTGACCATAAAATTCGCTATCCCTGTAAATATCATGCACGTGGCGCAGCAACACAATGATGATAGAGGCAACAGGAAGGGCCAGTAAAATACCGACAAAACCGAAGAGCTGCCCACCTGCGAGAACGGAAAAAATCACTGCAACAGGATGCAGGCCGATTTTTTCGCCAACCAATGTCGGCGTAAGCACCGTGCCTTCCAAACCTTGCCCGATCATAAAGACAATACCGACATACATGAGGTGCGATAATTCTTGAAATTGCACTAGAGCAGCGATGCACGCAACAACAATACCAACAATTGCGCCCAAATAAGGAACGAAGCTGACAAGTCCGGCCAACATGCCGATCAATAATGCTAAATCCAATCCGACCAGCCAAAGCCCGACACTGTAAATCCCCCCCAGCGCCAACATAACGTAAAACTGACCACGGAAGAACGCAGATAATACCGAATTTACTTCGTCAGCCAATTTAACCGCAGTGGGCGCGATCCGCCGTGGCAACAAATCGTAGATTTTGGCGACTAAAACATCCCAATCCCTAAGCAGATAGAAAGTAACGACGGGAATGAGCAGGAGATTCATTAAAAAACCAACTATCACGCCACCGGATCGAGAAATTGAACCCATCACACTTGCTGCGATACCACCCGCTTTTTGCCAATGGCTTTTGACAATATCAACGAGTTGATTAACTTCGACACGCTTTAACTTTAAACCAAAATGTTGCTCCAGCCAGGGCAGGATGACAGTATTCAACTTCTCTAAATACACTGGCAAATTGCCTAAAAATTGGGCAATCTGAAATTCCATGTGAGGGATTAACATAAACAAAGTCATCAACACCAGCGCCATGGTCAAAAACACAACAATGACCGATTGGGTTCTTGATAATTTGTAGGTTTCCAACCTATCCGCGAGTGGGTCGCCCAGATAAGCGAGAATTGCCGAAAACACAAACGGCATCAATACCGGCGATAAGAGATAAACCAACCAGCCACTGATAAGTGTCAGCGCCATCAAAAACCACTTTTGCGAGTCCGTCATTATTTACCCTCAACTATAAAAACAGGCTGCACAATTTTATCGCCAGAAAATGATGTGTTCAATTTTGTAGTACGTTATACCCCCCCACGAGAACGAAAATACATAAACACTGCCCCAGCAACAATAAGCAGCAATACTATAGCGGCCGTCATAATCAAACCAAACCTGGATTTTCCGGGATCTGCATTGGTCGTTTTATCGCCCATTTCCAACCCTTCAATACTGACATTAACGGCTCTAAATTTGCCATGTTTATCACGGGCGACCTGATAATAAATGATGTCGCCAGGCACGGGGCGACGACTTGCCGAAGCAATTGCGGAAATATGCAGGAATACGTCCCTGCCGCCGTTATCCGGGACAATGAAACCAAATCCTCGGTCTTCTTTCCAGGTTTTTAAAACCCCTTTTAATAATGGCTTAGTCATATAAGTTTAGTTTAGTTATTTATTATTAAATACAATCTTGCCTGACGTGAAGTTTAGTCACTTCAACTGGATATACCTATAAGGTAAATGCCCATTTTCTTTGTGTACCCACCTATTTGTATAAGTTGATATGGCTTTTTATCTTAAATTTGTGGGCAGTCAACATTTTAGGAGAACACGCGGTTAATTGCTGAGTTATTGTAGAATTAATTGATTTACGTTGGCGTTGAGTAGCTTTGCTGGCTTTTGGTCGGGGGTTTTGGCGGCTGTAAGGGTTTCTCTGCCCATATAACCGATGTACTCCAAAACGAACGCAGTATATTCTGAAATGGATCCAACGAGCTTAACCGGTAAGGTAGTCCGAAGCAGCTGATCACTTAGTGGTCATCTCAAAATAACGAAACGCATGTAAACTAGACAGCTAATATCAGGTAAGGCTTACAATTAAGAAATTTTCACTAGCGGCTTTGCTTACAAAATTCCTGATTATCCTCAAAGGATAACCAGGAGCTGCTTAGCTATTTTGGCTTTCTGCTGATTACCGCTTTGTCGTCGATCATTAACTCTGAAATTCCGCCCATAACCGACCGTACCGTACAGGATGCTTTTTTAAAGCCTCCTTTCTGGCTTTTTTCGCCAACCCACTTTAGGGTGATAAAATTTTCTTTGTCACTTTCGGTTTCCGAAGGGAAATAAACCTGCTCGCCAGTGGCTTCCAATATGGCCTTAGGGCAAGCCTCAGTTGCCATGGTTTGCAAATTAAAATAATTCCTGACCATTGCCGATGACTCTTTCTGATCGTTTGATTGTTGCTTGTTAAGTCCCACCATAAGAAACCCAATTAGGATCGCGCCCACTACAGCTATCGCTAACTTCATTGACTCCGACATTTTTTCTTTTTCTTCGTTTTCTTCTGACATTTTTCTACCTCATGAATTGTTTTCGAACATCTAACAGCGCCTTTGGATTTTATGCCAATTAAGCAGATGCGGCAATTAAACTTAAGGTGTTATCGGTTCTGGACTGAGCAAGCCGGTAATAGATAGCCTTTTTTAAGCGGTCAGAACTCAATTCCCTGCTCAGCCAAAATGCCTTGCTCGTAAGCATGTTTAATTTTGCTCATCTCAGTGACAGTATCAGCAACAGCGACAACTTCAGGTGCGGCATTACGTCCCGTTAAAACCAAATGCAGCCAGCGCGGCTTATGGTTAAGAATAAAATCGGCGATTTCCTCACCACCAATCCAGTTATAGCCGCAGCAATAATTGATTTCATCCAGCAATACGACATCAAATTCTTCAGAAAGGATTTTCTGTTTACTGAACTCCCAAATCTCTCGGCTGGTCTTGATGTCTTGCTCCGGGTTAAGTGTGTCCCAGGTAAAACCGTCGCCCAAGGCGTGCCATTCGATATTATCGAAGTGTGTGGCGGCTTTTTGTTCGCCAGTTTGCCACTGGCCTTTAATGTATTGGATAACACACACCTTCATCCCCCAGCCCGCAGCCCTAAATACCATGCCCAAAGCACTGGACGATTTGCCTTTACCCTCACCGGTATTGACCACAACCAGGCCATGCCGCCTATCTCTTGCCTTCATGATATGCCCTAATGTTTCCCAAACATGACAGTGTTCCCTATCGCCTTATCAGGTCAACAGAATGTCGAGAGCTTACATGAAAAGACTTTTTATCTCATTACATATTGTTACAATGCCGTTTTGCCAACTCAGAAGATTCAACTCATGGATGTTATTCAACGTATTGCAGAAGAACTATCGGTCAACGCAAAACAAGTGCAAGCGGCGGTGATGCTCCTTGACGAAGGTTCTACCGTTCCGTTTATTTCCCGTTACCGCAAAGAAGTAACCGGCGGTCTGGACGACACGCAATTACGACACCTGGAGGAACGCTTGGGTTATCTGCGCGAACTGAATGATCGCCGTGAATCGGTGCTTGCCAGCATTCGGTCCCAAGATAAACTCACACCGGAGCTGGAAAAGGCCATTCTTGCCGCTGATACCAAAACATTACTGGAAGACCTTTATTTGCCCTACAAACCCAAGCGACGCACTAAAGCGCAGATTGCCAGGGAAGCGGGGCTTGAACCTTTAGCCGATACTATTTTAACTGACCGCAGCGTTAACCCTGAACTACTTGCCGCTGATTATATTGACGCAGAAAAAGGCATAACAACAACTGCCGAAGCCTTGGAAGGCGCACGACAGATCATCATGGAAAGGCTGTCGGAAGACGCTGAGTTATTGGCGCAACTCAGGGAGCAAATATGGCAAAAAGGAATCATTCATGCCACTGTCGCAACCGGAAAAGAACAAGAAGGCATAAAGTTTAAAGACTATTTCGATTACCAGGAAGCGATCAATAAAATCCCATCCCACCGGGCTTTAGCCCTGTTCCGTGGCCGCAACGAAAATATGCTGTCACTGAATCTAATACCCGAAAAAGATGAGCAACTAGGGCATGATTTTTGTACCCAGCTTGTTGCCAGCCGCCTCAGTATCATCGACACCAACAAGCCAGCCGATGCCTGGTTGGCTGAAACAGCCCGATACGCCTGGAAAATCAAATTGTTTACCCGGATTGATCTGGACTTGAAACTGCGGTTGCGGGAAGCCGCCGAACTGGAAGCCATCAAGGTATTTTCGAGTAATTTAAAAGATTTATTGCTGGCCGCACCTGCCGGACCCAAAGCGACAATGGGGCTTGATCCCGGCATTCGTACCGGCGTTAAAGTCGCCATTGTCGATCCCACCGGCAAATTATTGGCGACCGATACAATTTATCCGCACCAACCCAAAAACCAATGGGATCAATCAATCGCCACCTTAGCCAAACTGATAAAGCAACATCAAGTTGACTTGGTCAGTATCGGTAATGGCACCGCATCCAGGGAAACCGACCAACTGGTTGCCGATGTGATGAAACAACATAAGGAACTGAGTTTCAGAAAAATTACCGTCTCGGAAGCCGGCGCATCGGTCTATTCCGCGTCCGAACTCGCGGCAAAAGAATTTCCCAATCTGGACGTCTCTTTACGCGGTGCGGTATCCATTGCCAGACGATTGCAAGATCCGCTGGCTGAACTGGTTAAAATCGACCCTAAAGCAATCGGTGTCGGCCAGTACCAGCATGATGTCAACCAGTCGCAACTGGCGCGTGGGCTGGATAATGTTGTTGAGGACTGCGTGAATGCGGTGGGTGTCGATATCAATACCGCCTCCGTCGCGTTACTCAAGCAGGTCTCCGGACTGTCGCCGACCTTGAGTGAAAATATTGTCGCGTTCCGCAATGAAAACGGGGCTTTTTCCGAACGCAGCCAACTCAAAAAAATACCTCGCTTGGGCGACAAGGCTTATGAACAAGCGGCAGGGTTTCTCCGCATCATGAATGGCAACAATCCTTTAGATGCTTCGGCGGTGCATCCCGAAGCGTATCCCGTGGTCGAAGCCATCCTGAAAGATACCGGTAAATCCATCCGCGACCTTATCGGACAAGCGCCCGTCTTGCGTAAGCTCGATCCTGCGAACTACACCAATGACCGGTTCGGCTTACCGACAGTCACCGATATTTTGCGGGAACTGGAAAAGCCCGGACGTGATCCCCGACCGGAATTCAAAAGCCTGGAATATAAATCCGGCATCGAAAAAATCACCGACCTTGAACCCGGTATGCGCCTTAATGGCGTAGTTACGAATGTCGCTAATTTTGGCGCCTTTGTGGATATTGGTGTCCATCAGGATGGTTTAATACACATTTCCCATTTATCCGATACTTTCATCAAAGACCCCCGCGATGCGGTAAAAACCGGAGATTTTGTGACCGTGCGCGTACTAGAGGTTGATGTGGCACGGCAACGAATTTCCCTGTCGATGAAATCAACGCTTGATCCTGAGCAAGCAAACGCTGTAAAGCAACAAGCGACAGCAAAACCTGCTTCAAATAAACCCAAACAACAAGCCCCGCTGCAAAACTCGATGGCAAATGCATTCGCCAAAGCTAAAAACAGCTCACAACAACAGTGATAACCGTTTGAGTATCAATTAAAACCTAAAGGTACTTTTGTCCCTTTAGTAAACAAACTCAATCCAGTTGCCTGACCAAACGAAAACCCAGGTCATGGGTTCGTGTAACGGGCAAGGCGCTAAAGCGGACTGCTGAGCGCAAGTTGGTGGCTTTGCCTACCCAACTGCCACCGCGATAGACACGGTATTTACCAGTTTCCGGCCCTGGAGGATCTTTTTCCGGGCTTTCACTGTAATAGGTTGGGCTGTACCAATCCTGCACCCATTCCCAGACATTGCCATGCATATCATATAAGCCCCGTTCGTTGGGCTGTTTTAAGGCGACTTCATGCGAACTGCCTTTGTATCCCAAATTGCCAAACCAAGCGTAATCGTCCAAGGATTTTGGGTCATTGCCAAATGAATAATCGCTATCGCTACCCGCCCTTGCCGCATATTCCCATTCGGCCTCGGTGGGCAAGCGAAAGTATTTACCGCCGTCTTTTTCATTCAGGCGATGGAGAAATTCTTGCACATCATTCCAGCTTACCCTGTCAACTGGCTTGCTGAAAGCTTTGGTTTTGCTAGGGTTATTGCCCATAACATCTTCCCATTGCTTTTGGGTCACCTCAGTTTCACCCAGGTAAAAGGATTTTTCGATACAGACTTTATGGCTTGGCGTTTCGCCAATGGTGAGATCCGTCGGCAGCTTGTCGTTGCCCATTTTAAAACAGCCTGGTTCCATCAAAATAAATCGGATGCCTTGAAAACTTTTGCTTTCCAACGCGGAAACTGATTGGATATAAAAAAAGCTGGCAACTATGGCAATCCAAATGGGCATGGGGCTATTGAGGTTTTTCATAATACATATCCTTTAGTAAGTCGTGTGTTTAACAAAATACCGTGGCTTCATACCGGCACGTTTTGCCGGTGTGAAGCAATTTTAGCTTGGCTGAACGTACCCTTACGGGCAATAAAAAAATTTAATACCGCTGGATAAATTCTGATTATGTTCCTTCGGTAAAGTCTCATGAATCAATTGGCAAATACAGGACGCACTTTAGTTAGGCTCAGATATACCTTAAAAGGAAAGCCATCCTATTGGCAGGCAGTTAATTCTCTACCTTTTATAAGGATATTGTCTACTTTTTGTATAATTGCTCTTATTGTGAATAAGAGAAAGGGTAAAATCCTGCTAGAATTCACCCCAATAACCATTGCTAAATAATTGGCGACAAAAATACCCAAAAACCATGTTGATGATACTAAGACTAAAACAGACATGATCCAGCAGAAACAATTAAGTATTCTTTTTAGCGCGGGTGAATCCTCTGGCGATAGTCACGCCGCCAACATGTTTTTAGAAATCAAAAAACACCAGCCTGATATTAAAGGCTTCGGTATGGGCAGTGCAAAAATGGCCGCTGCCGGTATTGATATCCGCTACGATTCAGCAAAGATTTCTGTCATTGGCGTAATGGGAGCAATCAGACATTTAAAAGACATTTTCGTCGCCTTCTTTACCATGAAAAAATTGTTGCTATCAGAGCGTCCTGACTTACTGATATGCGTCGATTACAAAGAATTTAATTTCAGGCTAGCACGCATCGCCAAGCAAAATGGCATAAAAGTATTGTTTTATGTCAGCCCGCAGGTTTGGGCGTGGCGGCCTGGTCGGGTCAAAGAATACGGTAAAGTAATTGACATGATGGCGGTTATCTTTCCTTTCGAGACCGCTTATTACGATGCCGAAAAGGTGCCGGTACGTTATGTTGGGCATCCGTCAATCGACGAAGTACACCCAAACAAGACTAAAGCAGAGAATTTCTGGGTTTTTGGCCTTGATAAAACCAAACCCGTGGTCGGAATCCTACCGGGTAGCCGTCGCGAAGAAATTGAGCGTATATTGCCGGAAATGTTGGAGGCGGCGCGAAAACTGCAATCAGATTTTTCTGGCATTCATTTTCTACTGCCCCAAGCGGACTCCATCCCTGACGAATTGTTGGCCGATTATTTACGGTCTTCGCGGCTTATGATTACCGTCGTCAAACACAAGCCTTATGATGTTATACAGTGCTGCGATGCCATCATGACCACATCGGGAACAGCAAGCCTTGAAATCGCCCTTTTGGGCGTACCCATGCTGATCGCTTACAAAATGTCTACACTTAACTATCGGTTGGGTAAATGGCTGGTAAAAATTCCCTATATCGGCTTACCCAATATTATTTTAGGCAAGCCCGCTGTCAAAGAGTTTATTCAGGATGATGCAACGGCTGAAAATATGGCGGCAGAAATAGCCAGAATCTTGACTGACAAACTTTATGCCGAAAAAATCCGTGACGATTTATATGCTGTGAAACAACTACTTGGCGAAGGCGGCGGTTCAAAAAATATGGCGCTGTTGGTTCTGGAGATGTTGGATGTGCCGCAAAAGATTGATCAAACCGCGTTTTTTGCCAGCCTGGAATTTTAAGGCAGGAAAACAACATGTTTAGGCAAATTACAGCATAATAGCTAAATACCCATTTGATGACCCGATCCATTCATCCGCTTGTACCTAAGCGGCTCGAATTGGACAATTTTGTACCTGATCTAAGCCCTGTGTGATAATCACCCGCTTATTTTTTAGGTTAGTTTATTAACCGATACCAAGGATATAACGATGGAAGAGAACAAAAAGAAGGCGCTTGGCGCTGCGCTGATGCAGATTGAAAAGCAGTTTGGCAAAGGCTCTGTCATGCGTATGGGCGATGTGGCTGCTTCCCGTGATATTGATGTCGTGTCCACCGGCTCTTTAGGCTTAGATATTGCGTTAGGCTGCGGCGGGCTTCCACGTGGTCGCGTGGTGGAAATTTATGGCCCGGAATCTTCCGGTAAAACCACGCTGACATTGCAGGTGATTGCAGAAATGCAAAAGCTGGGCGGTACGGCAGCTTTTGTTGATGCCGAACATGCGCTCGACCCCGGCTATGCCGAGAAAATTGGTGTCAACGTCGATGAACTTTTGGTCTCGCAACCTGACACTGGCGAACAGGCACTGGAAATCACTGATATGCTGGTGCGTTCCGGCGCAGTGGATATTGTCGTCGTGGATTCAGTCGCAGCCTTGACTCCCAAAGCTGAAATTGAAGGCGATATGGGTGACTCCCATATGGGTTTGCAAGCACGATTGATGTCCCAGGCACTAAGAAAATTGACTGGCAATATCAAACGATCAAATACCTTGGTCATTTTTATCAATCAGATCCGCATGAAAATCGGGGTCATGTTCGGCAACCCGGAAACCACCACAGGCGGCAATGCACTTAAATTTTATGCCTCAGTTCGGCTGGATATTCGTCGTATTGGCTCGGTGAAAAAAGGCGAAGAAATAATCGGCAATGAAACCCGCGTTAAAGTCGTCAAAAATAAGGTTGCTCCACCGTTTCGCCAAGCCGAATTCGAGATTTTATACGGCGAGGGAATTTCGTTTTTGGGAGAGTTGGTCGATCTGGGCGTTAGCTACGGTTTTATCCAAAAAGCCGGTTCTTGGTATGCCTACGGCAATGACAAAATAGGCCAGGGCAAGGACAA
Source organism: Methyloglobulus sp. (assembly GCA_013141505.1). GTDB lineage: Bacteria > Pseudomonadota > Gammaproteobacteria > Methylococcales > Methylomonadaceae > Methyloglobulus. The sequence goes on along the minus strand of JABFQX010000052.1, from coordinate 36,361 downwards.
CGCCAAAACTTATTTAAAAGAACATCCCGAAATCGCTAAAGATATTGAAGCAAAAATACGGGCAGAAGCCTTTAGTCGGACAGTTCCTTTCATTGAGCCGGTTGTCGCTGAGGAAGAGTAAGGCTCCGAAAAATTAAAACGCAAAAAGACAGGTTAGGTGCTATTTTTTGACTACCTGACCTTCCTTTCCGTTTGGAACCAAGCTCGCGTCACTTACCGGTGATGTCGTTTGCCATCCGCCACCCAAAGCCTTGTAAAGCGCGACCAGATTGCTTGAGACTTTGCCCTCGCTCATCACTAAAAGGCTCTCAGATTGGTACAACGTTTGTTGGGTTTGCAATACATCAATAAATCCGGTCAAGCCTTTTTCATAACGCTCATTGGCTAAATCAACTGCAAGTTGGTTGGCATTAACTGCATTGGTCAGCGCTTTACAGCGTTCTTGCTCTTTGCGATAGGCGATGAGCGTATCTTCGACATCCTTGAATGCGTTCAGGACAGTGGCCTGGTAAGTCAGGAAAGTTTGTTGATATTGCGCCTTTTTGCTTTTGATATTTGCATTCAGCTTACCCCAATTGAAGATCGGCATAGTTAACGTCGCGGCTGTCGACCAGGATTTGCCGACAGGGGTAAAATCGGTAATCCGCGAGTTTTGCAAGCCCAAAAATGCGGACAGGTTTATTTTTGGGTAAAGTTCCGCTGTCGCAATACCAACGGCAGCATTGGCAGCGGCCATTTGCCGCTCGGCGCGGCGGATGTCCGGTCGTCTTTGCAGTAATTCGGAAGGCAGATCGGGGATGACAGTGGCCGCAACCGCTGAGATCGCAGCGCGTTGCCCTAACCTTGCCGCCAAGGCAGCGGGTTCCCTGCCAACCAACACACCAAGCGCGTGGATTGATTGCTTAACCAGGGTTTCGTAATTGGGCAATTGAGCCTCCGTGGTATCGGCTTGCGCTTGCGCCTGAGCAACTTCAAGCATTGTCCCTAGTCCCGATTGTTGCCGAATCTCCGTTAATGCTTGGGTATCACGCTGGGCGACTAAATTATTCCGGGTAATTTCAGCCAATTGCTGGTTGGTGCGTAAGTCAATATAGTTCCGGGCAACGTCACCCAAAAGTGTGACAAGAACCGCACGGCTGTTTTCGACTTCGCTAGCTATGTTAGCATCAGCCGCTTCCAGCGCTCGCCTGACACCGCCGAAAAAATCGAGTTCCCATTGGGCATCAAAACCGAATTGGAAGATATTGATGAGCTGGTTACCGATACCAAAGCCGCCGCCAGAAGCTGTGCCACCTGATGAAGCGGCACTTGAAGTATTGTTATATCTTCGATTGCCAGAACCCCTGGCTGAGAGACTGGGTAAGCCTGATGCAAATATCGCTGTCTGTTGCGACCTAGCATCTTTAATCCGCTCCAACGCAATTTTGAAATCCAGGTTGGCAGCAACGGCATCAGCCATGAGTTGCTTAAGTGTAGAATCGTTAAACGTTAGCCACCATTGATCAGATTGGTAATCACGCTTCGCTGTTTTTGCTGTCGAAGTCGATTCGAGCCATTGTTTGGGGACAACGACATTTGGCTTTTTGTAGTCAGGCCCAACCGCGCAACCGGGTGTGAACGCCATAATCCAAAGTAAGTATAAGTGCCGATTCATCAAGGTGCATCCCCCACTTTTACGGGTGCTTTAATGTCTTTACCATTGGGGTAATCCTTAGCTTCGATGAACACATCCATCTGTTGCCCAACATAGACGGGCATACTGCTCCGGTTAAAACTGTATAACGCCTGTAATACCCGCGTATCGACCCGCTCTGTGCTGTCGCCCGTCAATGATGCCTTGGGGATGACGTAAGGCTCCACATACACCAGGCTGAGTTCCGCCATAAAATTGCGGTTGCCGCGCAGATAAGCGACGGCTTTGCTGTTTTTGTCGAAGCGCCAGGCATCATTTTCATCAATATCAACACGGACATGAAATTGATCCAGGTTGCCCAAAACCAGCAATGGCGTATTTACGGAACCAGCTTGGGCAAACTCGCCGGGACGCACATTGACCTGCAATACCTCACTATCGACCGGGGCACGGATGACAAGCCGATCCAAAGTTGTTTGCGTATCCGTCACCCCTGCTTTAGCTTGCTGTACTAGGGCTTTAGCGCTGCCCAGTTGCGCCTTGGCTACAGCCAAGGCATTGCGCCGCTTCAGTAATTCCTCGCCACTGATAGCGCGCCGGTCAGTGACTGCTTCGGCTAGATGCAGCAGCGACCTAAAGTCCGCCAAGGTAGCTTCAGCAACCTTGACATCGGCCAAGGCTTTTTCCAAATCGGCCTGTTTTACGGCAAGTTCGGCTTTGGTGTCACGGTCATCCAGATAAAACAAGGGATCGCCAATTTTGACTTGATCGCCAACTTTTACTATCACGGCCTTTACAATACCGGGTAAAGGCGTACCGATAGCAATATTCCGGCTTTTTGCCTCGACGATGCCTGCTCCAGCTATAAATGTTTCATAGGGCGCAGATGACGGTTCTGCGGCAGCCGCAGCCACGGGAGTCGGCTTACTGCCACTTACGACGGTGTATGCGGCGAAAAGAAACCCGGCAATTGCCAAAATGGGTAGTATCAGTTTGCTTTTCATAATGCCTCTGGGGAGTTCGTTTTACGCGCCATAACAGCAGAATTGGTTACTTTGACAATATGTCCGTCATCCATTTCGGCTATGCGATCAGCAAAGTTAAAAATCCGCGCATCATGGGTAACGATCACCAGCGCCCTGTCAGAATGCAAGGCCACCCCTTTGAGAAGTTCCATCACCGTATGTCCGGTGTCATGATCGAGCGCGCTGGTGGGTTCGTCGCAGACAATAAGGCGTGGGCTATGTACCAGGGCCCTGGCAATGGCAACCCGTTGCTGCTGTCCGCCCGACAGTTGCGAAGGCAAGGAGGTAAAGCGATTATCCAGCCCCACTTGAGCAAGTACGTCAGCAGCCCTGCTCTCGGCCTCAGCCCGTTTCATACCATTGATAATGAGTGGGACAGAGACGTTTTCTTTAGCGTTCAACGAAGGTAGCAAATTAAAAGCCTGAAATACAAAACCGACATTTTTGGCTCGGAAATTCAGTTTGTCATTGCCAGACATGTTGATCAAATCTTCCCCAAATAATTCGCACGTCCCGGAATCTTGGTCAAGAATGCCTGCAATGACTGAAATCAGGGTCGTTTTGCCACAACCGGACGGACCAACCAACATCATTAATTCGCCCATCCTGATATCTAAATCGACACTGTTCAATGCTGTCACTTTTTGGTCACCCGTATCATAAACTTTGACGATTTTTCGACAACGTACCGCCAATTCATTTGCGTCCATGAATCAACCTTTAAATACGATGGCAGGTTCCAAGCGAATCACTTTAAGTATGCTGATGAGCGCGGCAAACACACAGATGAGGCTAACGCCTGCGCCACTGAAAATAAGCAATTGCCACGGAAACCTGAACGCCAAAATGGTGTTTCGCATGGCATACCCAAATAACGCCGTCAAACCCACGCCCATGCCATAACCGATTGTTCCGACCAACACGGCCTGAAGCAAAATCATCCGTAACAGTACCCAGTTGCTGGTACCCATCGCCTTTAGCACACCAAATTGGCGAAGATTTTCCAGAGTAAAATTGTAAAAAGTTTGTCCGGCGATTGCGGCACCGACAATGAACCCCAAAAGCACCGAAATGCCAAAATTAATCGGGATTCCGGTGTTTTTCATGAAATATTGGTAGGTAAGCGTCTTAAAATCTTCCTGCGTATAAGCGGCCAAACCGGTGCTGGCCTTTATGCGCTGCACCAACTCGGCCACGTTCTGGCCTTTTATAGCTTTGACCAGCACAAAAGACAATAACTTGCGCTCCCTAGGCGCGTAACTTTTCGCACGGGAATAAGTGGTATAAACAACCGGTTGCGCTTGAAAGGTGCGGGTAACTTTGGCGATGCCGACGACTATGGCACGGCGATCATTTAATTCCAGGTTGTCGCCCATTTTCAGCGGTGTAGACTTACCGCCGGGTATAACTGAAGGCTTGGCAAGTTTATCTTTGGCACCGTCGATATCGACAATAACGCCATCACTACGTCGTAAGTCTTCAAGGCTGCCTTCCAGCATAACGGGCGGACCACCAATCAAAGTCGCATCATCCAAACCGACGACGATACAGGTTTGGAAAGTACCGTCGGCAAGGCGAGCTTTCAGCATACCCTTATACATGGGCATCGCCCATTCCACACCGGAAATGCCCCGTACGCGGTATAACTCGGTGTCCTGCAAGGGTTTGATGTCATCGACAAACTGCACTTTGGCATCCATGACCCAGATGTCAGGTAAGCCGACATCCGAGATAAAACTAAAAGTGCGCGTCATAAGCCCTAAAAAAATGGCGGGTTGTTGGGTCATAATTAACGAAGCAAACGTCAATCCCATAACAATCCCAATATATTTACCCCGATCCCCCATCAACATTTTTAAGGCAATGTGATTCATGGCGTTAACCTCGATGGTTGTTGGGCATATTGATTTAGGGCGAACAGGGAAAATTGTGCGATATGTGCGGCAGTCTCTTCAATGGCCAAGCCGTTGGCAATCAACTCCGGGTGCAGGCATTCGACAATTGACCGGGAATGCTTGAACAATAGGCATTGCCCCAAGATGCTCAGCAGACATCGGTTTACGGTTGTTATTCCCACTTGCTTACCCAGAATTTGTCCAATAATGTCTTGCAACAGATCGAATTGCGGCACAATCGCATTGGCAATAATGTCGTCCAGCGCTTTGGTAGGCTCGGCAATTTCCCGGGTAATCAGCTTGCTGTGATAACCCAAATGGCTGTCGTCGAGCAATTTATGGAGGAAATTATCAATGAACAATGCAAGCCGTTGTTCAGGCGGCAAGTTTTTATCTTGAGCAACAGAAATGGGATAGAGCTGATTGGCTTCCTGGATTGCCAAAGCAATTGCCCTGCTATAAAGGGCCTCTTTACTACGAAAATAGTAATTGACCGAAGCGACATTAACCTTAGCCCTGGAACAAATCTCGCGTACCGTCGTTGCCCGAAAACCACGCTCGGCGAATACTTCGATAGCCGTATGGAGCAAACGATCAAAAGTGGGTTCGGTTAAAGCTGTAACTGCCATTTGTTTCTATGCAACACACGTATTAAACAATTGTTTGAAATTATCGTATCTCAGCACTTGCCATCGCGCAAGATTAATTTAGAACTACCTGCAAGATGGCGGTTTACGTAGCCAATTCATCATCAAAATCAACACTACCTGAACTGATAACAGATATGTGATAATAACCAATTAATTGGCCTATGCGATCTCGCTTGAGTTCAGCAATAAACACAGCAATAACGGCATTATTAGTTGAAGATAGAAGTAGATGGCAGTCCCGTCGTCATAAATGGATTCGTGTTTTATTCGTAAATGCGTTTAGCTGTAACCTCTTCTAGCTGACCAGCCATACCGATGAAGGATAAAGACACTCCCTATGACAATGATGAGTTAGATACTGTAGACAACGGTACAGACATCAAGCAGATCAGGGCGCAGTGTTTGCGTTTATTGACACGAAGGGAACATAGCCAAAAAGAAATTAAAAATAAGTTGGTCATCAAAGGTTATGAAAGCAACCAGGTTTTAGCGGTGCTTGAAGAACTGGGGCAGCAAAACTGGCAGGATGACACACGGTATGCTGAAAGTTACGCGAGAGTCCGCAGCCAAAAAGGCTTTGGGCCGATTCGGATTGCTTATGAACTTCGCCAACAAGGCGTAAACCCAGGCATCATTGACAACATTTTAACGACAACAACCGAAAGCTGGATGAAACTTTTGCTCGACGTCTACACCAAAAAATATCCCGGAGAAGTGGCAGCAAATCATGCAGAACGAGGTAAGCGCATACGGTTTTTACAACAGCGTGGCTTTTCCAACACGATGATTAATACCTTATTCAAGCAATTATAATAGCCAATACGTTTTACCAAAAAGATATGAAAAAAATGACTAGCGCCGAATTGCGCTCTGCTTTCCTGGAATTTTTTCACCAACGTGGGCATTCGGTTCAGCCTTCCAGTTCTTTGGTACCAGGCAACGACCCGACCCTGCTGTTTACCAACGCGGGGATGGTGCAGTTTAAGGATGCCTTTCTCGGCAGAGAACAGCGAGGCTACGTCAGGGCTGCTACCAGCCAACGCTGTGTTCGTGCCGGCGGCAAGCATAATGACCTGGAAAACGTTGGCTATACCGCACGACACCATACTTTTTTCGAAATGCTCGGCAACTTCAGTTTTGGCGATTATTTCAAAAAAGAAGCCATCCATTTTGCTTGGGATTTTTTAACCAAAGAACTCGCCATCCCTGCTGAAAAACTTTGGATAACGGTATTCGAAGAAGACCCCGATGCCGAACGTATATGGATTGAAGATGTGGGTATCGACCGAGCGCGACTGTCAAGAATCGGCGCGAAAGATAATTTCTGGTCTATGGGCGATACCGGGCCTTGCGGGCCGTGTTCGGAAATTTTCTACGACCACGGCGAACATATTGCTGGTGGCCCACCCGGATCTCCCGATGAAGATGGCGACCGGTACATCGAAATCTGGAATCTGGTGTTCATGCAATATGACCGTTCTGCTGACGGCATTTTAACGCCATTGCCGAAGCCTTCCGTCGATACTGGCATGGGCTTGGAGCGCATCGCCGCGATCCTCCAAGGTGTACACAGCAATTATGAAATCGACCTGTTTCAAAAATTGCTTAAAGCAACTGCCAAATTAGCGGGAACCGAGAATCTCGACCAAAGTTCCTTACGGGTTATTGCCGACCACATTCGTTCCTGCGCGTTTCTAATTGCCGATGGCGTGATGCCCTCAAACGAAGGCGGTGGTTATGTGCTGCGCCGCATCATCCGCCGAGCGATTCGTCATGGTTATCGCCTAGGCATACAAGATGTTTTCTTTTATAAGCTGGTCGCGCCTTTGACTGAAGAAATGGGCGCAGCATTTCCAGAATTGAAAACCGCACAAGACCAGGTTGAACGCGTCCTGAAAAAAGAAGAGGAACGCTTTGCGGAAACCTTAGGCCAAGGCATGAAAATTCTGGAAGCCTGTGTCGCCAAAATGGAAGGTACAGTTATTCCGGGCGACACCGTATTCCAGCTCTATGATACGTATGGTTTCCCCGTCGATTTGACCGCTGATTATGCCAGGGAGAACAACCTCACTATTGACCATGCCGGCTTTGAGACGGCAATGGCAGCACAACGAGACAGGGCGCGCTCAGCCAACAATTTTGGCGCAGATTACAGTCAGGACATTAGGCTTGAAGGCCAAACCGAGTTTACTGGTTACGACCATCTGGACGATCAGGTACATATCGTTGCGTTATACAAGCAAGGCCAGGAAGTCGATAGCCTACAAGCTGGCGACGAAGCAATAGTTGTCTTGGACAAAACGCCATTTTATGCAGAATCCGGCGGACAAGCAGGTGATAGCGGCCAATTAGTTGTTGATGGTGCGATCTTTGAAGTCAGGGACACCCAAAAACAAGGCGGCAACCTATTTCTACATAACGGCAAACTGGTTTCTGGCATCCTTACTAAAAGTCAATCCGGTGTTGCTCACGTTAATACGACAACTAGGAAAGCAACGGAACTCAACCACTCGGCAACCCATTTACTCCACGCCGCACTCAGACAATTGTTGGGTGACCATGTGACACAAAAAGGTTCATTGGTAAATGCCGAACGTCTGCGTTTTGATTTTTCCCATTTTGAGCCCGTTACCGCCGATCAAATCAATACGCTGGAACAGACAGTGAATGAACAAATCCGTCTGAATAATCCCGTATCAGCAACTGTCATGGCGAAAGATGATGCGGTAAATGCAGGTGCAATGGCATTGTTCGGCGAAAAATACGGCGACGAGGTCAGGGTGTTGAAGATTGGTGAGTTTTCAACCGAACTGTGCGGCGGCACCCATGTTGACCGTGCTGGCGATATTGGCTGTTTCAAGATTATCAACGAAACCGGCATTGCATCAGGTGTTCGGCGGATTGAAGCGGTTACTGGCAGCGGTGCAATGGACTGGCTGGCAAGCCGAGAAAAAGCACTCACCATCATTGCCGGACTACTGAAAAGCGCACCGGAAAAAGCCCCGGAAAAGCTGGAACAATTACTGGATAAAACCCGAAACCTTGAAAAACAACTGGAAAAATTGCAAGCGCAACTTGCCAGTTCCGCAGGCGATGAATTAAGCGGCAAAGCCATTGATGTTTCTGGGATTAAGGTATTAGCGGTTAAATTGGATCAGGTTGACCCTAAATCCTTGCGTGATCTGGTCGATCAGCTGAAAAACAAACTGGGCAGTTCCGCTATCGTTTTGGCAACTGTTGAAGGCGATAAAGTCAGCTTAGCGGCTGGCGTTTCAAAAGACCAGATCAACACGATAAAAGCGGGCGATCTGGTCAATTTCGTTGCCACTCAGGTTGGCGGAAAGGGCGGGGGGCGGCCTGATATGGCAATGGCTGGCGGGACTGATCCATCCGGTTTGGCAGAAGCCTTGGCTCAGGTACCCTCCTGGATACAAACACAATTGAATCAATAAAGGTTTTTAGCAGTGGCACTTTACGTTTATAAATTTGGTGGGACTTCCGTCGGTTCGGTTGAGCGCATTAAGGCAGTTGCCGAAAAAGTCAAAGCCGCGCACGATGCGGGGAATCAGATTGTCGTCGTCGTATCGGCAATGAGCGGTGAAACCAACCGTTTAATTGCACTGGCGAAAGAAATGCAAGCACAGCCGACCGAACGTGAGTTGGATGTGGTTATTTCTACAGGCGAACAGGTTACCGTCGCTCTTCTAAGTATGGCTTTAAATAATATCGGCTGTGCGGCGTGTTCTTACACGGGCGGACAGGTGAAAATCCTGACCGACAGCAGCCACACTAAAGCCCGGATTTTGCGTATTGATGAACACAATATGCGCGCTGACCTTGACAACAGCAAAGTTGTGGTGGTCGCTGGCTTTCAAGGTGTCGACGAACAAGGCAATATCACCACTTTAGGCCGTGGCGGCTCAGATACCACTGCCGTCGCGTTGGCGGCGGCATTAACAGCAGACGAATGTCATATCTATACCGATGTGGACGGTGTTTACACCACCGATCCGCGTGTTGAACCCAAAGCCCGCAGGCTGGATAAAATCACCTTTGAAGAAATGCTGGAAATGGCTAGTCAGGGTTCAAAAGTCTTACAGATACGGTCGGTAGAATTTGCCGGAAAATACAATGTCCCCCTACGTGTGCTGTCTTCCTTTACCGAAGGCGCTGGGACACTCATTACCTACGAGGAATCAGAAGTGGAAAGTGCGTTAATTTCAGGAATTGCATTCAACAGGGATGAAGCAAAATTGACCATCAGCGGCGTACCAGATCGACCAGGTATTGCATCGAAAATCCTCGGCCCGATTGCCGATGCCAATATCGAAGTGGATATGATTATCCAAAACATTGCCGATGATGCGACGACCGATTTTACCTTCACCGTCCACCGCAACGATTACCAACGCGCCAAAACCGCATTGGAACTAACCTGCACGGAATTAGCTGCCAAAAAAGTGACCGGCGATGACGGCATTGTTAAAGTTTCCATCGTCGGGGTCGGTATGCGCTCCCATGCCGGAATAGCCAACACCATGTTTCAAGCCTTGGCAAAGGAAGGCATTAATATCCGCATGATTTCGACATCAGAAATCAAGATTTCGGTGGTCGTGGACGAGAAATATCTGGAGTTGGCGGTCAGGACGTTACATGCCGCTTTCAAACTGGATCAGGCTTAGGTATTTTCACTTTTAACTGTCGATTACCTTTGAAACTCGCAAACAACGCCCTTTTTCCGCATTGGTGTATTGTCGGCTTCATGCTGATAGCGTTGATAACTTACGTTGTTATCGGTCATTATTATTTCGGTCATGGACTGGAATCGCCTTTACCGGAGGACAAACGCGTTTTAATCAGGTCTATTTTTTATGTGCTGGCGATTATTACTTTTCCAATCATAAACTTAATCCGTCACATCCAACTCAGGTTAAACCAAACCATGCCGGGTAGTAAATCGGCAAAAAGCCGTTATCTAATGACGGTTATTGTTTCTATGGTGCTGGTTGAAGGCGTTGGGGTGCTTGGCTTTGTAATGTTTATGTTGGGTGATGATTTCAATACCCTGCACATATTTACTGGGCTTTCGGCATTGGGACTGTATCTGTACAGACCCAAGCAGGAAGAATACCAGGATATAGTGAATGCTCTAACCGAACACGGCAATGATTTTTGATTTCACGCTTCACCAGTTGATTTCTCTAACGCCAATGCAGCTTGGTACAACAGCTTTTTTTTGACCCCAAGTATTTCGGTTGCCAGCACAACCGCCGTTTTGGTGGAACATTCGCGCATCAAAACCTTAAGTATATGTTCCTGCTCGGCACTTAAACCGTCAACCTGTGCTACCTTCTTTGCACCGTCAACAATCACGACAAACTCACCTTTACGCATATTGTCATCCTGCACCACCCGTTCCAGTGCCTGAGATAAAGGCATTTTAATGATGGTTTCATACAGTTTGGTCAGTTCCCTGGCGATAACGATTTCTGTTTCCGCAGGTAATACAACCGCCATATCCTGTAATGCTGACAAAATACGGTGGCTGGATTCATAGAATATCCAGGTCGTCTGCGAAGTCAGTTTTTCGGTAAAGAAGGCTTTCCGGGCAGAGGACGTACGCGGCAAAAAACCTTCAAAAGAGAATTTTGTCACCGGCAAACCCGCCGCCGACAAAGCGGCAATCAATGCACAGGCTCCAGGAATAGGAACAACCGTTACCCCGGACTCTTTCGCTTTGCAGACCAAAGGCATGCCCGGATCGCTTAACAGCGGTGTACCCGCATCGGAGACTAGGGCTACAGAAAGCCCACTCCTGAGTTTTTCCAACAAGCTATCGGCAGCCTTATCCTCATTATGTTGATGGAAAGACACGACTTTATTGCTGATACCATAATGTTGCAGCAATGACTTTACATGCCGGGTATCTTCGGCAGCTATCAGATCGACTTGTTTTAAGGTTTCTACCGCCCTAAAGCTGATGTCTGCTAAATTACCTATTGGTGTTGCAACAACGTATAATTTGCCGTATTGATTTGACATTCAATTGCTGGTTTGGAAATTTTTATAAAAAGAATAAGGTATCACGCTATGAGTCGCTACAACCTAATTGTCCCAATTCTGTGTGCACTGGTATTTTCAGGCTGTGCAAAACTCCCTGATAACGACTCATTGTATCAAGAACCGCCCAGTGCCATGACAATGGAGCAGAATAATAATCGCTTGCGAACGATTGAGTCCTTAATTCAAACCGGCAAGGGCAATGCAGCCAAACAACAGGCAGAATTAATCAATCCAGCAGAATTGTCTGTCCCGCAACAGGCGAAATACAATTTGATGGCTGCACAGATTTTGCTCAGTTTTGGTGAAGCGGAACAGGCCGCCAATACACTGGTAACGACGCAAGCCGACCAATTATCAACAACGGATAAAATCAAATATTATCAATCCCAGGCTTTTGCTTATTCGTTGACCGGTAATCTACTGGAAAGCTCCAAGGCAAGAATTGCGCTGGATGGCTTGTTGATTAACGCTGAAGAACGCAAAAAAAATCAAACTGTGATACTGGAAACCCTGGGCTTATTGCCGCCTAGTGCTGTACAAAGCCAGCAAGGCAGCCTAGCTGCGTGGCATGACATTTCTAAAATCCTTTTGTCCAAGGCTCAAAATCCGGCACGCTTTAATGCGGAACTTTCCCGTTGGCAAGCCGCTAATCCAGGTCATCCGGCCAATTTTTCTTTGGCGACGGTTGAAAAAATGCCCGCCGATTTTGGGCAACCGCCCAGCTCGATTGCGATTTTACTGCCCGAATCCGGTTCATATGTCGATGCAGCCAAAGCCATCAAAGCCGGTTTTCTGGCAGCGCATAGCCGCAGCAGTAACAAACCGGAACTACATTTCTATAATACCGATAAGGCTAAAGCCGCCGATCTCTACCAACAGGCAGTTAAGGAAGGCGCTAAGCTGGTTATCGGGCCATTGAACAAAGACAGCATTCAAGGCCTTGCCAATTCGACTACTTTAACCATTCCGGTATTGGCCTTGAACCAAGTGCCTAACCTCAATAAAACGAACCTGTATCAGTTTGCCCTCAGCCCTTTGGATGATGCGACTGAGATCACCCGCAAAGCCGCCCTGGACGGACATAAAAAAGCCGTGCTGATCGTTCCCGAGAATGAGCAAAGCAAGCGCATTACTTCGTACATCTCAGAGAACTGGCGAGCACAAAATGGCACTGTTCTACAAAAACTGACCTACAACACCAAAACCGCTGACTTTTCCCAACTTACCAAACAATTGCTTGAGCAAAACCAAGCCGTCGATGCCGTATTCCTGAGTGCTTACAGCAAGGAAGGTCGTGCGCTAAATACGCAATTGCAAGGGCAACGCGGTGGCAATCTTCCTGTTTATGCCTTGCCTACCATCTATTCTGGGATAGCCGACCCGGTCAATGATGCGCCGCTCAACGGACTTACTTTTTGTGATATACCTTGGCTATTTAATGGCGCTTACACCGGCGTACTGAGCATGATGGCGCTTAAGGACATTTGGCAACAATTCCCTGGCACCTATATACGTCTCGTGGCAATGGGCATTGACGCGTATGAGTTGGCCACAAAATTGACAAACCTTAGTATCAACCCTTATTCAGGCGCGACCGGCAACCTGTCGCTGGCAAGCGGCAATCGAATCAAACGCAACCTAGTATGCGCCAAATTTACAAGTGGACAACCAGAACTCATTGGCTTCAGCCATAGCCCTGGTGAAGGCGATTATAGTGGTAGCAATAAACCGGTAATCGGTGCCCCGACATCGCCTTAGCATGTTAAACACCCTAAAAACCAAAGCAAAGCATCTTTTAGCTGGCAAAAATGCAGAAGATAAAGCCTATGATTACTTGATCAGCAAGGGCCTGGAACCCATTTGCCGCAATTATCGCTGTAAACAAGGCGAATTAGATCTGGTGATGAAGGATCAACAATCACTGGTGATTATTGAAGTCAGATACCGGAAATCAGATGCGTATGGCAGTGCCCTAGAGAGCGTTACTGCCAGCAAACAAAGCCGTATAATCGCCGCCACGCATCACTATTTATCGACCCAACAAACGGATTGGCCGTTGCGTTTTGATGTGATTGCCATCTCCGGCAACAATAACATCAACTGGGTTAAAAACGCTTTTTAATTATGATGCTGAAAACATGAATTTGCAGAACCGAATTATCAACCATTTTACTGACAGCATCCAAACCAAGCAGGATGCCCTTGGCGAGTTATGCGAGTTAATAGAACTTGCCTCGCAACGTATGGTGGTTGCCTTATTGGATGATCGAAAAATTTTTTCTTGCGGCAATGGCCGATCTGCGGCCTGCGCCCAATTATTAGGATCCGCACTGCTGAACCAGTTTGACCGCGACCGCCCTTCATTACCGGCGATAACGCTAACAGCGGATGCAGTAACGCTAACCGCTATCGCTAGTGATTACAGCTACGAGGAGGTCTTCAGCAAACAACTCAGGTCACTAGGACAAAGCGGCGATGTGTTGGTGACCTATAGCGACGGCGACCATTCCACCAATATTGCCAAAGCCATAGAGATAGCGCACCACAAAAACATCTCCCTCATTTGCCTGACCGGTGAAAAAAGCGAAGCAATATCGGCTATCTTGACTGAAAGGGATCTGGAAATACGGGTTATGTCCAACTCAGCCATCCGCACTCACGAGGTACACGTGCTGATAACCCATTGTTTGTGCGATTTAATTGATCACCAATTGTTTGATGGTGAAAGCTAAACTTCAACCTTCATAGAGCTCACGACTACCGTCCATATTGCCGGTTTGCCAATACAGCAAGGGCCAACCCGAATTCAGTTCAACCGCATCAATAACCTCGCACACTACGATTTTATGGTCGCCCGCATCGGCAACGTGGCTGAGCTTACAATCAAAATAAGCTAAGCTATCGGATAACACCGGGGCTGCCGTTTTGCCTTCTCGCCAGCTATACGTCGTCATCTTTTCCTTAACGCCCGATTGGCCGAAGTGCGCCGCTATCGCGAGATGGTCTTGACCCAGCACGTTGACCGTACACACTTTACCCGCCTGCAACAGTTTATATGAATAATGTTCGGGGTTAATGCTGAAAGCAAGCAAGGGCGGAGCAAAGGAGACCTGCATGACCCAAGCGGCGGTAAAGGCATTTTGCTCCTTGCCATCGCTGACCCCAATCACATAGACACCGTGGGTAATTTTATTAAACAAGGCACTGGCATTTTCAATCATATTAATTTCCTGGCTTCAGCCAGCAGTCTTATCCATCAATGTGATTCGCATGGACAAATCAACAGCCTTAACATTTTTTGTTAACGCGCCGATAGAAATGTAATCGACCCCGGTTTCAGCAATAGTGCGAATGTTGTCCAGGGTTATATTGCCCGAGGCTTCCAGTTCAATCGTGTGCGGATTCATGGCAACTGCTGTCCGCATATCGTCCAAAGTGAAATTATCGAGCATTATCCGGTTCGGTTTTGCTGCGCTGGCTTCATGGAATTCCCGCAAAGATTCAACCTCGACTTCGACTGGAACCGATGACTGCTGCCTTGCCATGTGCACCGCCTTGGCGATTGAGCCTGCGGCGATAATGTGGTTTTCCTTGATTAACACACCGTCATATAAGCCGATCCGGTGATTGTGACAGCCACCACATAAGACCGCATATTTTTGGGCTTTCCTTAAACCCGGTATGGTTTTTCGGGTATCCAGCACTTTGCATCCGGTGCCGGCAACCGCATCGGCATAACTTCTGGCAACTGTGGCGGTTGCGGATAAAGTTTGCAGCAAGTTTAACGCGGTACGTTCACCCGTTAACAATGCCCTTGCCGAACCGCTTAGCAGACATAAGGTTGCCCCGGCATTGATACTCTCACCTTCCTGCACCAACCAGTTGATAGAAACATTCGGGTTAAGATGCTTAAAAACGGCAGCAAACCAAGCCTTGCCGCACAGCACCATGTTCTCTCTGGTGATAACAATCGCCTGGGCTTGAGCCGATTCGGAAATGATGCTCGCGGTAATATCGCCAGCACCAATATCTTCTTCAAGATACGCCGCTATATCAACTAAAAGGTTATTGGTTATCACTTTTCAGTCGGCTTTTTCAATAGTTGCCTGATAAGGGGCAGTCCGATGGCTAACCATTTTTCAGTACCAAAAGCCGTCACCTGTTTAAGTGATTTGCCCATAAAGCCTACAAGCAATGGCAATTTACTTAGGAAGCCTTCATGACCCTTGGCATCTAAATCTGCTTTAATGCGTTGGTAGTGAGTCCAAATACCATCCACATAAACAGGCTTGAACAGCCACATTTCCATAATAGAAGTGAACCACATAAACATAAAAGACACAGCCATGCCCATCCCCGCAAAAATGACGAGCCAGGCAAAAAATGGGAAAAATTTAGTCAACCACCACGATAGGATGTCCGCTATAAGAAAAACATAGGGCATGCCGATAGCGATACATTTGTATTTGACGCTGGTCGTTTGCGAAAAACTGAAAATAATCCCGACAAACATAAAAATAAAGCTGATCCCAAACATGTGAATATGCGAGCCACGCGTTAACGAGGCTAAGGTCGCACCTTCATCTTGGGTAGTCAGTGCCTTTAATTTTTCAAAGTCATTAAAGTTGGGTATTCCCGACGCTTCCTTGTTATGGCACATCACACAGCGTTCCTGAATAATTTTTTCGATGCCGTTGTCTTTATACTCATCGAAATCAGCACCATCCCGAACCCATTGAATGATTTCAAAGCGTTGTTGATCGGAAGCATTTTGTTTCATTGCGCCATTAAGCTGCTGCTCAAGAACAGTTCCTGAACGATTCCCATAATAGCTGTAGACAATATCATCAACTGACAAACCAAATTTGCCATCGGCCATGCCATGAGTCAATAAAATCTGGATAAGGGCAAACATATAGCCGATACCTACAGTGAGCAGGTAACCGGTAAACAACACTTTGATGGGTGTGTCGTGATCTTTTAGAACAGTATAATTTGTGGGCACAAGACACTCCTGAAAAATTGCTTTGCAAAACTGGATTATTAAAAACGCTGGTTAGTACACGTACGTCAATAGCGATTACTTCGCGCTGAACTCCGAAAGTTGATAGCGTTGCTTGATCGCTTGCGCCAATTGATGAACAGCCATGGCATACTTGTTACTGTTGTTGTAGCGTTTAATAACTTTAAAGTTATGGTGTACACGCCAATGTTCATCACCTTCGTAGGTACTTAATTTAATTGCGCCAGAATCGTAAGGATCACTGGGCTGTGCGACCGGACTTTTATATTCCCAACCGTTGCGTGAAAAATAATGGGCAACACTGCCGATTGCATCATGAGCAAGCCAAAGATCGCGCCGGCCATTGTGATCAAAATCAACAGCTAACTTACGAAAACTGCTGGGCATGAATTGCCCCAAGCCCATAGCCCCCGCCCAAGAGCCAACGGGTTCGCGTGGGTTATAACCTTCTTCCCGTGTCATCAATAAAAAGTGTTCAAGCTCCGACTGAAAATATTTTGACCGCCTGTAAGTATCGAACGATAAAGTGGTCAAAGCATCAAACACGCAAGTTTTGCCAATATTTTTGCCGAAATAGGTTTCTACGCCAATAATTCCGACTATATATTCAGGATCAACACCATAAGCGGCACTGGCTTTACTGATGGCATCGGCATTATTGCGCCAGAATTCCACACCGTTGCTTATATGCTGCTCGGTAAGGAACTTACCACGATAACGTGACCAACTGCCTGGCCTGGATGGTGTAGAGCTGGGTGATGGACTTTCCAGACGAATAACTGAATCCAGCCGGTTAGCCTGTGCGAATAAGCCTTGCAGATAGCTTTCAGAAAACCCGTGTGTGTCACACATGCGGCGAATAAAGTTTTTTACCGCATAAGAATTGCCATAACCACCAGCCGTGCCGGATGAATAACCACTGTAATGGTCATAAGAAGGTGTAAGAGGTCGGGGTGTTTGCCCAATGGGCAACTTCTCTGGAGCTGAAACCGGTTGATGGGTGACCCCTGTAGACAGACTGTCATCTGTGACAGGATCACTTGCACATCCAGCCAATAACAAAATACCAACCAGCCTGAATATAAACACGTGTCTGCTGAATAAAATGGTCACAAGAACTTTCCTTTAACTAAAGATACATAAGGGATAACACCCTTGACAGGAATTATAGCTTGCCAATAACAGGTTTGCGATAAACGTCGCTTTAATCTACATCTTTATGATGAAGGTCGATATTGCCCTCATACGGGCATTTCGGCAAACCCCATGCTTTCAGCTAACGGCTGGCAAGCCCTTGCTCGATTTCATCCTGGAGCTTTTTTATCGTGCTAATCGGATCCGCAGCATTGCGTATGGGCCTGCCAATAACCACATGGTCTGCACCATTTATAATCGCCTGACGTGCGGTAGCGATGCGTTTTTGGTCATCTTCACCAGAAACACTGGACTCTGGCCGTATGCCAGGTGTCACCACTAAAAAGTTGCTGCCCAACTCATCGCGTAAAGGTTTAGCTTCCAGCGCTGAGGCAACGACCCCATCGCAACCCAACGCCAACGCTTTTTTCGAACGAATGAGAACCAAGTCTTCAATACTGCCAGTCAAACCCATTTGCCGCATGTCTGACTCATCAAAACTTGTCAGAACGGTAACAGCCAGGATTTTTACGTCGCCCCGATTGGCGAGTGCGGCCTTGATGATCGCATCGTTACCATGGATAGTGGCAAATGTTACGCCTCTATCTTTGACTTGCTGGACAGCCAGATGCACAGTTTCGGGAATGTCAAAAAACTTCAGGTCAAGCATGACCTTATTGCCCCGATCGACTATAAAATCAACTATGTCCCACCAACCGGCTAAGAACAACTCCAAGCCGACCTTAAAAAACTTGATGTCGCTATCGAGTTTTTTAACCCATTGTTTTGCTTCTTCTGGACTGGGCACATCCAGCGCGTAAATGATTCGTTCGTTAAGATTTGTTGATTTCACAAAGATACCAGTAACACTGCAATGATTATTTGTTAAGAATCCTACCACACAACGTACGCTTAAGAAAATTCATAGCCAATAATCATAAGGCCAAATTTTGTCAGCTTTTTGCTAGTGAACATCACAATTCCCTGTCATGCCGGTTTTTTACGATAAAATATGCAGGGCAGTGGGTTAAGCCTAGTTTTTTGATGAACTTGTCGGCTTCATACCTGTGAATCGAGTATCTTTTGGAGTGACAAACCTAGGTTTGTCACTCCGCCCTATATTCAGTCACAGGTTTAACCCACTACCCATTTAGATTTCAACCAACACGATATGCTTACCATGAAAACATCACTGACAGTCTGCGCTGTGCAACAATTTTGTAATCAGGATCGGCAGACAAACCTGGATGCGTCCATTGCAAAAATCCATGAAGCGGCCACCAATCATGCAGACTTGGTCGTACTGCCAGAGTTGCACCTCGATCCTTATTTTTGCCAGAACGAGGATTTCAACCACTTTGACCTCGCCCAAGCAATCCCGGGGCCGACCACGGAAATTCTATCGGAATTGGCAAAAAAACTGGGCATTGTGATTGTATCGACGCTATTCGAGAAACGTGCAGCCGGTCTGTACCACAACACCGCCGTGGTCTTCGATAAGGATGGCAGCCTTGCCGGTAAATACCGAAAAATGCACATCCCGGACGACCCCGGGTTTTACGAAAAATACTATTTCACCCCCGGCGACCTCGGTTTTAAACCTATAGAAACATCTATCGGTAAACTGGGCGTATTGGTGTGCTGGGATCAATGGTTTCCGGAAGCTGCTCGGTTGATGGCACTGGCGGGCGCTGAAATACTGATTTATCCGACGGCAATAGGCTGGGATCCCAACGATAACGCCGATGAGCAACAACGTCAGTTAAATGCCTGGATTACCATCCAGCGGTCTCATGCTATCGCTAATGGCATTCCAGTGATTGCCTGTAACCGCGTCGGTTTCGAAAAGGCACCGGACTCTGATGCGGGCATTAACTTTTGGGGCAACAGTTTTATTGCCGGCCCACAAGGGGATGTTCTGGTTAATGCGGATGCATCCGAACCTAATCTTCTGACATATAAAATAGATAAAACCAAAACCGAACGAGTCCGGCAAATATGGCCTTATCTTCGTGACCGGCGAATTGACGAGTACGGTGATTTGGTCAAAAGGTATATTGATTAACGATTTCAAGTGCCGGCATCTCTAGTGTAGGGTGCGTTTTACGCACCAAAGCGCATTGTTTAAATGCGACATTGCCGAATTCGTTTGCAATATTTTGCATTTACCACTTTAAGGTGCATGGAATGCGCCTATGCACTGCTCTCACTAAGAAATTGCTAGGCAGAGGTCTGGCCGTCGAGAATTCAGCCAAAAAACACAAACATTATGTTTGCCCCCGCCCTTACCCTTGATGCTATCGGAAAAACCGATTGAAATAATTGAGATAGTTCTGACTTAAATCAAAGTGTTGGTTTTATTTTCTGTCATCATGAAGCCGTATCCCCGTGAAGCGGAGTGTTGTGTATATGTTAAGAGCGAATACTTTAACAATTAGAGGCAAATTATCGAGCGCGTAATTGACCGTGACAAGCCATGTCAGGTCGATGCTTGTTACTGTCAATATATTTAAGCAGAAACAGGCAAGCTGCATGATGTACTTTGCGTTTATCAGTGAGATAAGTAGGAGGTAACTTTATGTCCATTAATATAATTAATAATCTGTATGAATTAATATCATGACTATTAACAATCCACAGGATAAAGAGTAACTTCTAAAAACAACCTATTGAATTTTCATAACTTGAGATTTACCGACCTGTACATAGCATAGAGCCATGAAAGTAATTTTGAGTCAAGCCTAAACCGTTGGCTACTTGCTGGCGATTGTACTTCGGAGTTGAATCCGCTATTTATATTTTGGAGTTTGAGATGAAAAAAATAAATTTAAGCAATTTTGTATTTGGTCTTTTTGCACTGACTGCATCGCAATGCCTTATGGCTAGCGAATATTGGTTGCATGGCAACATTGGTAGCGTCCAGACACCGAGCCAACTGCAACTGGTCAAGGCAGGTGCGGGCGCCATCGCGACAATACCGGCAGCGACCAGCGGAACAGGAGGATGGTTACAGTTCCCTTTGCCTCTTCAAACTAACCTTTATCTGCCAAACAGCACGGTAACCAAGATCTTGCTGCAATACACTGGCAACGCCAAAATCGACCAAGTGGATGTCTGGCATGGAAGCACCAAGGTTGGCGGAGCAAGCGTCAATTGGACAGGATCTAATAGCAGGGCAATACTGGCATTGCCCACACCGGTCACAACCATTCGTGGCCTGAATATTTCCGTGCATGTCAAAAATAACTGCGCCGCTGGTTCGCTATGCCCTAAACAAACGATGAAAATTATTTCGGTCGGCAGCGTTTTGACCCCTTAACATGGCGAACCGGATCATGACAACGCAAATCTTTAAATACAGTGTTTATGGGCTTTTATGTCTGACTCTTGGTTATACAAGCCAAGCTCTTGCCACCGATTATAGTTTTAATCAAAGCGGATTTTCAGGTGGCGGGAAAATCGTTATCAATTTCGCTGGCTTGGATGTTGACGGCGGTTACGATGGTTATAATGGATATACTTACAGCCCAGATGGCTTATTGGCTTATTGCGAAGACACTGGCGTAGAGCCCGGCTACGTGTGCAGTTCATATCATTCCAGTGGCTATTACGCTGAAATGATACCCATCCCAGTGTTATCTGGCAGCCCTTTGTTCAACGAGGTAAACAAAATATTGTCCACAAGCGGTGTGGATTACTATAAGCAAGGTTTTTTTAACTTAGACACGAATGAATACCGCATGCATGTTGACCTTCTTGGTTTTTTTATTTTACAAGTCCTGATTACACCTTGGACCTAACCAATCACCAGTCCACCGTCTGTAAAAATAATTTTGACGATAATGGTTATGTCATCAGTCAACAGTGTGAAACAAGCACACAAGCTGCCGTAATTTCAAGCGCGCCACTTCTAAGCACTTGGACACCCGGTACGTTGGCAAGCCTGCAATTGCCGAGTTCACTTAAAATTGATCCTATTGGCGCAGGCGCGAAGCTGGTGCTGCCTTCGGCTTTAAACGGGAGTGGCGGCAGTTGGGTGCAAGTGCCATTGACGATGCCAACCGCTATCAAGGGTAAAGGCTTCCTGATCGACACTGTCAACATCAAATACACTACACCGGTAAAGTTAGTAGACGGATATTACTATGAAAGGGCTATCGTAGATAAAATTGATATTTGGGACGGCGACAAAAAAATATTCGGCAAATCGATTGTACCTTGGCCTGGGGTAACTAATCTGGAGTCGGGCGGCACTGTTGATATTGATTATGGCTTTTGGGCCGGGGAAGGCGGCAACTTACGGCAGGACATTCCTATTCCTGGAAACATCAAAATTACCCGAGGGCTGAATGTGTCGTTGCATGTCGTCAACCAATGTACGGCAAATACAGTATGCTCAAAACAAAGCATGGTCATCGACAGCGTGGGCGCAGGCTTTAGCCCCGTCCCATAGCCCTGCCGATTAACAAAAATTAAGCATATTTTTAAAGCGATCAGGAGCATGTTGTTGCCAGCAACATGTTCCGCAAAATTTGCCAAACTGAATAAACTGCCCGATTTCATTACACATGTCCCCAAGCCGGAGCTTGGGAACATGTATAAACGAGTATAGTCATTTCATTTTTGCCGCCATGGACGCTTCACGCAGCGATTCCGAAAAACTCGGATAAGCATGAATCGTCCTTGCGAGGTCTTCTTGACTGGCTGAAAACTCCATTGCCAATGCTGCCTCGGCAATCAGCTCTGAAGCGTGGCTACCGATAATATGAACGCCAAGAATAATGTCGGTTTTAGCACAGGCGATAACTTTAACAAAGCCATTGGTTTTGTGCGCCGATTTCGCCCGGGAGTTACCGTTTAAATGATAAACACCCACCGTTACCTTATCTCTGATAGCTTTAAGCGCTTGTTCAGTTTTCCCGACCCAGGCAATTTCGGGCTCCGTGTAGATTACATTCGGAATAATATTGTAGTTGATTGGCAACGACTGAATACTGGCTATTTTTTCAGCGACGAACACGCCCTCCGCCATGCCTTTGTGGCTGAGCATTGGCCCCAATATGGTTAAATCACCGATTGCATAAACACCCGGCAAGTTGGTTCGCAAATTTTCATTGACGTGGACGAAGCCATTTTCGTCGAGCAACAAATTGGCTTCAGGTGCAGCCAGATTGTCCGAGTTTGGTTTTCGTCCAGACGCGATGATGAGTTTATCGACGCGTATGGCATGATGCCCATCATTGTCCTGATATTCAACAAGCACTTTTTTGCTGCTTATTTTTGTGGAGATAACGCGGGTACCTAATTTTAGCTCCAAGCCTTGTTGGGTGAAAACCTTATACGCCTCGCGTGATATTTGATGGTCTGCCAGATCAAGAAAAGTGTCTTGCGCTTCCAGCAATATCGTTTCCGCACCAAGTCGGTTCCAAATACCTGCCAACTCCAGACCAAGAACACCCGCACCTAAAATGGCCAGTCGTTTTGGGATTTCGGTAAGATTTAATGCCGCTGACGAATCAAGGATATATTCATTGTCGATAGGCACACAAGCTATAGCGATGGGAACGGAATCTGTTGCTAAAACAATATGTTCAGCAGCTATTGTTTTGTTATGGATATCGATATCCGAGGTTACCAATACTCTTTTCCCGTCCAGTAATTTTGCTTGTGCCTGAATGAAATCGACTTTGTGCTGTTTGAATACCTTGGCAATACTTTGGGTTATTTCGGTGAGGATAGTGTCCTTACGCTGTACCATTTTTTGTACATCAATATCCACAGTATCGACAATAATGCCGTGGGCGCGGCTCTCGGTTATCAGGGAATCAAAAAGTTTTGCTGACTCAAGCAACGTAACCCTGGCAAGGCTACCAGAATTGGCATAAGTACCTACCCCTGATGGCTGGCCTTGGCTGATTTGCACAGTATCTATGCACAGTGTTTTTAAACCGAGTTGGGCGCATCGAGTGGCACTGGCGCATCCGGCAGGGCCTGCACCCATGACAATGACATCGTATTTATCTTTGATTTTCACCATGTTTTATATATTTAAAAGTAAATGTGCCGGTGCTTCCAGACATTCTTTTATGGTCACCAAAAATTGCACGGCATCTCGACCATCGACAAGACGATGATCGTAAGATAAAGCTAAGTACATGATCGGTTTGATGACGACCTGACCGTTCTCTACTGCAGGTCGTTCCTTTATCGCGTGCATTCCCAATATGGCGCACTGGGGCGGATTGAGTATGGGGGTGGAGAGCATCGAACCAAAAATGCCGCCGTTAGTGATGGTAAAGGTGCCGCCTTTCAAATCATCAAAACTCAAGGTACCCGAACGGGCTTTCTGACCAAAATCAACGATACCTTTTTCGATACCGGCGAAATCGAGTTGGTCTGCATCACGCAGCACCGGCACAATCAGGCCACGCTCTGTGCTAATGGCAATGCCAATATCATAGTAACCATGATAAATGATGTCAGTATTGTCAACTGATGCGTTGACCGCTGGGAATCGCTTTAACGCTTCTATGGAAGCCTTGACAAAAAAGGACATAAAGCCCAGTTTCGCACCATGCTTTTGTTCAAACCGTGCTTTATATTGATTTCGCAGCTCGATAATGTTTTCCATATTGACTTCATTAAACGTCGTCAACATGGCTGCGTTTTGTTGCGCCTGGAGCAAACGCTCGGCAATCTTTGCCCGTAACCGCGTCATAGGTACACGTTGTTCGGGACGGTGACTGTAACTAGCAGTCAGGTCGGGGGCGATCAAGTCGATTGGTTTCTTTTCAGGAATTGCCTCGGCAACATTGGGTTCAGCTTTTGCGGTTTGTTGCGGCTTGTTGATATGCTCGAGAATATCGGTTTTGGTCAGCCGTCCGTCCTTACCGGTACCTTTTATTACCGTTGGATCGACTGTATTTTCAAGAACCAGCCGACGTACGGAAGGACTTAAAGGAATTGCCGCCATTTGCTTGGACGATTCAGCATTTTCGCTGGTAGTTTCCTGGTTTGGCTTTGCCTGAACTTGGCCTTGCTCTATCGTTGCCAATGCCTCACCAGCAGTTACAATCGCACCGTTTTCTTGGAGAATAGCCGACAGTACACCAGACTCAGGTGCAGGCACTTCTAACACGACTTTATCTGTTTCCAGATCGACCAGATTTTCATTTTTCTGGACAGTTTCGCCGGGCTTTTTATGCCAGTTAACCACAGTTGCGTCCGATACTGACTCTGGTAAGTTAGGGACTACGACTTCAATGCTCATGTTATTTTCCTGAAAAATTACCGTAAAGCGCTGACTGTACGACAGCTTTTTGTTGTTCGATGTGGACATGAAAACGTCCGACAGCCGGGGATGCCGACGCTTCCCGTCCCGCATAGGCAAAATTAATATGCGGCTCAAGATTATCTAAAAAATGGTGCTTTGATTGATACCAGGCCCCTTGGTTTTGAGGCTCCTCCTGACACCAGATCAAATCTTTCAGATTCTTATATTTAGCAATTTCTGCTTTAAACAATTCACTCGGGAAAGGGTACAGTTGCTCAATGCGGGCAACCGCCGTGTTTGTGAGCTTATCTTCACGGCGAGCTTCCAACAAATCATAGTATACCTTACCGGCACACAATATCAGCCGGGTGACTTGCTTAGGATCAAGCTCATCCTGCTCGCCAATAATGGGCAAAAATTGTCCATTTGTTAAGTCCTCAAGCGTTGAAACCGCCAGTTTATGCCGCAACAAGCTTTTGGGGCTCATAACGACAAGCGGCTTCCGGTAAGATCGCACCAATTGCCGCCTCAGCAAATGAAAAATTTGCGCGGGCGTGGTCGGGTAACAGACCTGGATGTTATGTTCGGCGCAGAGTTGCAAATAACGCTCCAATCGTGCTGATGAATGCTCAGGCCCCTGGCCTTCAAAACCGTGCGGCAACAGCATGACCAACCCGCATAGCCGCCCCCATTTGGTCTCGCCGGAACTGATAAACTGGTCAATAACAACCTGGGCACCATTCGCAAAATCGCCAAATTGCGCTTCCCAAATCACCAAGGTATTCGGCATCGTCGTACTATAACCGTACTCAAAACCCAATACCCCCGCCTCGGACAGCAAGGAATCATAAATCTGGGCATTGCCTTGATCTTTATCCAGGTGCTTAAGAGGCTTATAGGTTTTGTTGTTAATCTGGTTATGCAGTATGGCATGACGGTGGACAAAAGTACCCCTGCCAACATCCTGTCCTGTCAACCGAACATTAAACTTGTCGATGAGCAATGTCGCATAGGCAAGATTTTCAGCAAATCCCCAGTCCAAAGGCATGGCACCGGCAGCCATTTTGCGCCGGTTATCCATCACTTTGGCAACTCTGGGATGTAACTCGAAACCAGGTGGTAGCCGTAGCATCCTGTCATTACAAAAACGCAGGTGATCGACTGATACGGACGTTTGGCAAGGTGTATCCCAGCTTTGACCCAGGAAACGATTCCACTGTGCGGTGTAGGAATAAATGCCGCTATCCAGAACTGGCCTGGAAACAATAACGCCTGCTTCAAGTTGATTCTCGTAGTCCGAAACCATTGTGGTTGACTCTTCCTGACTAATGACTTTTTCCTGAATGAGCTTTTCCGCGTACAGCTTGGGAATAGTTTTATGGTTACGGATTTTTTTGTACATCAAAGGTTGGGTCGCAGCCGGCTCGTCGGCCTCGTTATGACCTAATCGGCGATAGCAAATCAGGTCGATTACAACATCTTTATTAAATACCATCCTGAAATCAAGCGCTAGTTTGGTGACAAAAAGCACCGCTTCAGGATCATCGCCATTCACATGGAAGACCGGAGCCTGAATCATCCCGGCAACATCCGTGCAGTACATTGTCGACCGGGCATCACGAGGATTACTGGTGGTAAAACCGATCTGGTTGTTGATGACGATATGTACCGTCCCGCCTGTACTGAAGGCACGGGTTTGCGACATATTTAAGGTTTCCATGACGATACCCTGGCCTGCAAAAGCCGCATCACCATGTATGAGCACAGGGACTACCGTATTTTTGCCGTCTTTTCCTGCCCGATCCTGACGCGCCTTTACCGAACCTTCAACCACTGGATTGATAATTTCCAGATGTGATGGATTAAATGCCAGCGTCAAATGCACCGGGCCTCCGGGCGTATCCACATCCGAGGAAAAACCCATGTGATATTTCACGTCACCGGAACTAACCCCTGGCGCGGCAGGTGATGACGTTCCCGCAAATTCGTTGAACAAACTGGACGGGCTTTTCCCCAATATATTGATAAGCACATTCAGACGGCCTCGATGTGCCATACCAATGACTATTTCTTTTACGCCCTTGGCACCAGAATTTTGTATTAATTCATCTAAAATCGGGATCAGCGCCTCCGCACCTTCAAGAGAGAAGCGTTTCTGGCCGACAAATTTATTCTGTAGATAATGTTCAATACCTTCCGAGGCCACCAACAATTTTAACAACCACTGTTTTTTTTCAGGCTCTATTTTAAGGTTGGTGGTATAACTTTCGATACGCGTGATTAACCAGCGCCTGATGTGCGTATCGACGATGTTCATATACTCGGAGCCGATACTGCCACAGTAGATTTCTTTTAAACGCTCGATTATCTCCCGTAACGGCAACCTGTCCGAGCCATACAGGGCACCGGTGTCGAACAAGGTATCCATGTCCAGTTCCGACAGGCCGTAATAAGCAGGATCCATATCCGTGGGCACAGACATTTCGCTGCCGAGCGGATTATTATTGGCTATCTGATGACCACGCACACGATAATGGTTTATCAATCTAGCAACGGCGGATTGTTTTTTGACGCTTTCTTCCGTGAACCCCTGCAAATGCGCGATCCTGAATTGCGGCTTTGAAGCTAACTGACCAAATCGCTCTACAATTGGGCTGTGCGGAATTTCAAACGTCGCACCGTTATGTATGGCGTTGAACTGTTCCCGCCAACCGGGTTCAACCGATTCAGGGTCTTCCAGGAAACGCTCGTAAAGGTTTTCAATGAACGTCGCATTATTGCCGTTAAGCGAGGAAGAATCTTGAAAGAATTTAAGTAGTGTGTTCATTTAGAGGAACGTCCAAATTAGTCTGCGAAAACCACTTTTAAAAATTGTCAAAAAGGGGATCTATATTCTTAATGTCTATACGTAGTATAAGTTTAGTATGTATATTAACAAGCTGACGCATATTACTCGACTAAAACTATGCTATAGTTTGATTTTAAAGCACAAACCTTTTTTTTACCTGAATTGAAAGAGTAAATTCATTTATGACAGAAAAGAAAAACATGGTCATCAAGGTGAAATACCCGACACCCGGTAAAATGACCGACAAGCCTGTTTCACCAACTGGCGTGACCACCGAATGGAACTTCAAGCGGATAGCATTATCTCTGGGCAGCATGCTGTTGCTGATGATGATGTCGTTTTTCTACTTTTCTGATGACAACGGTGATAAACAAAAGATTCCACCCGCGCAGCAAACTGTAGTTGAACAAACCCAGCAGCAACCACTTGCCCAAATTGATAGCCCGCCCGATAAAGATATTATCGCCATCGAAAAATCTTCTACATCAAGCAAAAAGCCTGTAGCCGCCAATGCCAAATCAGTCATTAGGACGCAAATAACCAGCGACATCAAAAACAACGAACCGGTAAACAACATCCATTTGCCGCTAAAAATTGGTAAAGAAGAAACCGTATGGCTGTATTATTTCGTTGAATTAACCGGCATGAAAGGCCAAGCCGTCTATCATGAGTGGTGGTTGAACGGCGAGCTTGTGTCGCGTAAAAAAGTCAATATCTCTGATGATCCTTGGCGTACGTCAAGCAAACAAATCATTACCTACACAACCAATAACGATTGGATCGTACGTTTGGTAGACGAATCCAGGAACAAATTGAGTGAGAAGAGCTTCAATTTGGAACTCAAATAAAGGCATTACCTAACTAATCTTTGCCGCTAGAGCATAGATAGGCCAATCCCCGCAGGCTTCTTAGAAGAATTGATAGGGCAGTTTAATCGCTGACTGCCTAGTCAACCTGCGTCAGGCCAGATAAGCTGCACCAAACCCACAACCGCCACCAACGCCCAAATAATGTTGAGCCAAAAAAACGGTTTTGCACCGGCGTTTCTGGCATTGGCGACCATGCACGAAGCACCCACCAAATTCATCGATTGATAAGCAACAGAGTTAACCTCCAACATTTTGATGGTCAAGAACAAATACGCGCTGACAATCAGGACAAAGCCAAGCCAGCCGATGCATTCAAAGTATTTGTCTTTCATAATCATTGCGTTTGGCTAATTATTGAGTCTGATGGGCAGCTAGGCTTAAAATCATGCATGTGAACCTGGGGATATAGGCAACCCTGTATTTTTCAGGTTAACTTAATGGCTCGATGCCATTCCTCATCAATTGACTTTATCGCCTCGCCCTAAACCAAAAGATTCAGCAAGCATCAACGCTACGCCCAAGGTAATTGCTGAATCGGCAATGTTAAATGCGGGCCAGTGCCGTTCGTTGTAATAGACATCGAGAAAGTCGATGACGTAGCCGTAGGCGAGGCGGTCGATTAGATTGCCGATTGCCCCGCCCAGGATTAACGACAACGCCACGGCAAGCAAGGTTTCGTGATCTTTCAACCGCGTCAACCAAACCGATAAAACTACACTGATACCTAACGCTAACACAGCAAAAAACCAGCGCTGCCAGCCTCCGGCTTCGCTGAGAAAACTGAATGCCGCGCCTGTGTTATGCACGTAGGTCAGGTTAAAATACGGCATGAGCGGAATGGATTCATAAAGTTGCATTGAGCTATCGACAGCAATTTTACTGGCTTGGTCCAGCACCACCGCAAATAAAGACAGCCATAACCACTTTAACATTGCAAACTTACGCATAGTGACGTCGCTCACCCTTACCATCAATATTTTCTACGCAGCGTCCACACAGTTCTGGATGCGCGGCATGTTCACCGACATCATAATGCTGATGCCAGCAGCGCACACATTTAGGCTGCTCAGACACCAGCACTTTTAACTTAATGCCTGCAACTTCAGATTGAAGTGCCTCACTCGGTGCAAACTGTTCGGCACTGACAGTGGCATTAGAGGTAATAAAGATGAAATGCAACTCAGTTTCCAACTGACTTAATAACTTAAAATATTCATCGTTACAATACAGCTCCACTTCTGCGTTCAATGGTGAACCAATGTCTCCTTTTGCCCGGCTTTTTTCGAGTTCCTTGCTGACTGCGGATCTTATCTCCATTATTTTTTGCCAAAACTCGCGGTTCATTGGCGCATCGGCATCAAGCTCAACCAAGCCTTGATACCAAGCTTCAAGAAATACCGAATCGCCACGTTCGCCGGGCATGTAAGACCAGATTTCATCCGCCGTATAGCTGATGATTGGCGCCAGCCAACGCACCAAAGCCTCCAAAAGATGGTACTGTGCGGTTTGCGTAGATCGCCGCGCCAGCCCTTCGGTTTTGGCGGTGTATTGCCGGTCTTTGATAATATCCAGATAAAAGCTGCTCAAGTCCAACGAGCAAAAATTGTGGACTTTCTGGTAGATTTGCTGGAATTGATAGGTCTCATAATGACCGATGATTTCAGCCTGCAACAAACTCGCCCTATCCATTATCCAACGATCCAACGCCAATAAATCTGACGTGGCAACCAAATCCTCAGTGGGATCAAAATCATTGAGGTTGGACAACAAGAACCGTGCGGTATTTCGCAAACGGCGGTAGCCATCGGATGTGCGGGTCAGGATTTCGTTGGAAACCGACATTTCGCCACGATAATCAGTCGAGGCGACCCACAAGCGCAACACGTCCGCACCCAAATCTTTCATGACCGATTGCGGCGCAACGACATTGCCCTTGGATTTGGACATTTTCTTGCCTTCGGCATCGACAGTAAAACCGTGGGTCAGCACGGCTTTATAAGGTGCAGCGCCATTTTTGGCGACCGAAGCCAACAATGAAGATTGAAACCAGCCGCGATGCTGATCGGAACCTTCCAGATATAAATCCGCAGGGAACAACAATTGTTCGTGCCTATCCAGGACACAGGCATGGGTTACGCCAGAATCAAACCAGACATCCAGGGTATCGGTCATTTTCTGGTAGCGGTCAGCTTCTGCACCTAGCAATTCAGCGGCATCCAGCTCAAACCACGCATCAATGCCTTTTTGCTCGATGCGTTTGGCGACTTGCTCGATCAGCTCGCCAGTGCGTGGATGCAATTCACCCGTTTCCTTATCGATAAAAAATGCTATTGGCACACCCCAAGTACGTTGTCTGGAAATACACCAATCTGGGCGGCCTTCCAACATGCTTTCAATCCGCGCTTGCCCCCAATCCGGAATCCATTGCACACGTTTGATTTCGCTCAATGCCTGGTCGCGTAAACCTTTTTGTTCCATTGAAATAAACCATTGCGGCGTTGCCCTGAAAATAATCGGGGTTTTATGTCGCCAGCAATGTGGATAGCTGTGCAGGATGGCATGATGATGAAGTAATTTACCTTTTGCTTCCAACACTTCCAAAACATGCGCGTTGGCACTGAACACATGTTCGCCAGCAAACAACTCGGTGTTGGGCAAGAACACGCCATCGCCACCCACGGGATTGTCGACGGGCAAGTTGTACTTCATGCCGACCACATAGTCATCCTGGCCGTGGCCTGGTGCGGTATGCACCGCACCTGTACCGGCTTCTGTCGTCACATGGTCGCCGAGAATAATCGGCACTTGCCTGTCATAAAATGGATGTTGCACGAACTGGCCTTCCAACGCCGCGCCTTTGCAATAAGCAATAACGTGATAATTATCAAATTCGTAGCGGGACATGGCATCTTTAAGCAAGGCTTCTGCCAGCATCAGACGCTCTTTGTGACCGTCCTTTTCACACTGTACCACGGCGTATTCAAGGTCGGCATTCAAGGAAACAGCTTGATTGGCTGGCAGTGTCCACGGTGTGGTTGTCCAGATGACGACCGATAACTCGCCTTCGCCTTCGTGTTCAGGCACATGATGGCAAGCAGCCATAAAGCTGGTTTCATCAATCACCTGAAAGCGCACATCAATCGCTGGCGAGTGCTTGTCTTCATATTCAACTTCGGCTTCTGCAAGGGCAGAGCCACAATCGGTACACCAATGCACCGGCTTTGCACCTTTGGCAATATGGCCTTTTTGGGCAATGCTTCCTAAAGCGCGGACGATGTCGGCTTCAAAAGCGAAATCCATGGTCAGGTAAGGATTATCCCAATCACCCAAAATACCTAATCGGATAAAGGCTTCTTTTTGGATGGCAACCTGTTTTCCTGCATAGTCGCGGCAGGCTTTGCGGAACACATCCGGCGCAACTTTTATTCCGGCTTTACCTATCTTCTTTTCAACTTGGAGTTCGATAGGCAAGCCATGGCAATCCCAACCTGGCACATAAGGCGCATCAAAACCGCTTAGCGTTTTGGATTTAATGATGAAATCTTTCAGTACTTTATTGACCGCATGGCCGATGTGGATTTCGCCATTGGCGTAGGGCGGGCCATCGTGCAAAATGAATTTTGGCCGACCTTGGCTTGCGTTCCTTATGGCTTGGTAAAGGTCGGTTTGCTGCCAATGCTTTAACCGCTCAGGCTCGCGTTGCGCCAAGTTGCCTTTCATGGGGAACGCGGTGTTGGGCAAATTGAGTGTGCCCTTATAATCTAATGTCATAATCCATTGTCTTCTATTGTTTGTGTAGCAAAAATCTTTTTGGCTTCTGCCACGTCATTTTCTATCTGTTCTTTGAGTTCGTCCACAGTCTGGAACCGTCGCTCAGCCCGGATTCTTTGCTTGAAATGCACGGTCACATGATAACCATAAATATCTTTTTTAAAATCAAACAAGTGGACTTCTAACACGACCTTATTACTGCCATCAACCGTGGGTCGGACACCGACATTGGTGACACCTTCGATTGCCAGATCATCAACTCCCGTAACGGTGACAGCAAAAACGCCGCTGATTGGGGCATTTTTTCTGGATAGGCTGATGTTGGCAGTCGGGTAGCCAATTGTCCTGCCACGCTTATTGCCATGAATCACTCGTCCACAAACAGAATACGGATAACCCAGCATGGCTGCGGCCTGTTGCAGATCGCCTGCTGCCAAAGCATTCCTGATTAAGGTACTGCTGGCTCGCTGCCCATGAACTTGCAACGAACCGGTATCTTCGACTTCAAATCCACAGGCTTTGCCCTTATCCTTAAGCATGGCAAATCCGCCGCGCCTATCTTTACCAAAGCGAAAATCATCGCCTATCACCAAGTGCTTGACATTCAAGCCGTTGACTAAAGCCTGTTCGATAAACTGTTCTGCGTCGGAGTCGGCAAGTTGTTTATTAAAACGTACTATGACCAAATCATCAACGGGCAGTTTTGCCAGCTGATTGATTTTCTCCCTCAAGCGCGTCAATCGTGCCGGGGCATTTGACCGCAAAAAATATTCCATTGGCTGCGGTTCAAAAATCATGACGACAACAGGCAAGCCCAGTGTTTTGCCACGTTCTGCCAGTTTTTCTATGACCGCTTTGTGGCCTAAATGCACACCATCAAAATTGCCAATCGTCAGTACACAGCCGTTTTTGAAAACCGATGACTGGGGTATGCCCTTAATTAAACGCATGAATGGCTTCTGAAATCAAAAGCGGGTGATTTTATCATTAGTGACTGTCAAATGCCTTAGCCTCATCCCAACCAATACCAATGTCAGCGCGTAGCCAATACAACCTATGCCAACCCACTTGACCAGATTGATAGCCCGATCAGCAGATTGCCATTCATTCCAGCAATCTTTATCGACACCATAATATAAACCGGCTGCCATAACAGCACTTGCCAAAGTCACTCGAAGCAAAAACAGCAACCAATCACCGGCTGGTTGATAGATACGATCCTGCAATAGTTTTTTGAGCAGAAAACCCGCATTAATCAATGCACCCAATGACGTTGCCAGTGCTAATCCGGCATGACCCAAAGGATAAACCAATACAACATTGAGCACTAAACTTGCGATCATCGCATAAACCCCGTAGCGGACAGGCGTATTTAAATCCTGTCTTGAGGCGAATCCTGACACCAGAATTTTGATAAATAAATAACCCAGCAAGCCTACTGCGTAAGCCTTTAAACTTTGCCCCGCTTTGTAGACATCGTTGACAGTAAATTCGTTATATTGAAATAAGGTCGATATCATTGGCTCGGCAAGCACATACAAGCCAATGGTGGCAGGCATACCTACTAAAAATACCCAGCGCAAACCCCAATCCAATGTCTTTGTGAACGCCACTGGATCATCGGCGGCATGATTATTGGCAAGGCTAGGCAATATCGCCGTCGCCAATCCCATACCCAAAATGCCTAAAGGGAATTCGACTAGGCGGTCTGAATAATAGAGCCATGATACGCTGCCACTAACTAAAAAAGATGCAATCAAGCTATCTAAAAGTAAATTGATCTGCGTGATGGATGCACTGAATATTGCCGGAACCAATAGTTTAAATACCTTATCGACTTCAGGGTCTTTAATCCGAATACAGGGCAAAGGCAATAAACCTAACCGTATCAGGCTAGGCATTTGAACTAATAATTGCACAAATCCTGCACCAAAAACGCCCCATGCTAATGCTGTTATCGGTATGTCCATACGTGGCGCGAGCCAAATTGCAGCAACAATCATACAGATATTAAGAAACACTGGCGTTAATGCCGGAATGGCATAGCGTTCATGTGCATTGAGTACCGCACCTGCATAGGCGACCAAGACAATGCAAAAACCAAATGGCATCGTAATCCGCAATAAAGTAACAGCCAACTCATTTTGCTGGCCGTGCCAGGCAAAGCCCGGAGCCAACAACATAACCAGCAAAGGTGCTATGACCATTGCGACCAAGGTAACGATTAGCGCCCAAGCAGCCAAGTTTCCCGACATCTTTGCTAAGAATTGCTTTAACGCGGCATTCGTTTCTTGTTTTGAATCGCCAAGTTTTGAATAACCAGCAATTACAGGCACTAAAGCATGAGCAACCGCACCTTCAGTAAACAGCCGTCGCAACAAATTGGGAATTTTAAATGCCACAAAAAAAGCATCGGTTGCCAGATCGACGCCAAAAATACGGGCAATCAACATATCCCTGACGAATCCTAGCAGGCGAGAAACCAATGTCATGCCGCTAACCACGAGGGTCGATTTAAAAAGCCGCTTCCCCACTGACTAATCCTGTTTACGAGGCATGTTAAAGGTTGACAATAATACCATTTAAAAAGATAATGATCCGCTAAAATAACTGAATCTGTAAACTTAAAGACTATGGCTAATACACCACAAGCTAAGAAACGCGCAAAGCAAGCTGAAAAGAATCGTGTTCGCAATGCAAGTCAGCGTAGCAATCTGCGTACTTTCATCAAGAAAGTCCTCGCCGCCGTTAAAGCCGGTGACAAAGAAAAGGCTCAAGCCGCTTTCAACACAGCGGTGCCGATTATTGATTCAGCCACTACCAAAGGCATTATTCATAAAAATAAAGCTGCAAGAGGCAAAAGCAGGCTTAACGCAAAAGTTAAATCCCTAGCCTAGCGCTTTTTCAAAAAGCGCCAGCATTTGTTGATTGCTTAGCCTTACAGCCTAAAAAGACAGATTGCTGCTTTAAAAGCCGATAAAAATGGTTTACGGAATGTCGTAGCTGTAAACCATGACAATGGACGATATATAACTAAGAACGATTTTGAATTCTTGTGAAATAATTTTTAGTTTTTCATAAAGGTTGCTTTAGAGTCCTGAAATAAAACCAAACAAACACTATATCAACACCATATTGTCCCTGTGGATCATTTCTGAGTCATCGGAATAACCTAAAACCTTCTCAAATTCGGTACTGCTTTTACCAGCGATGAGTTCTGCATCTCCCTTGCCATAATTGATAAGCCCTCTAGCAATCTCCGCACCGCTTTCATCAATACAGGACACCAACTCACCGCGCTCAAACCGACCCGATACGGATTTGACACCCACGGCAAGCAAACTTTTGCCATCGCTTTTTAGCACTTTGACTGCGCCAGCATCGAGCACCAACTTTCCCTTGACCTGCAACTGTCCAGCTAACCAGCGCTTTCTGGCGGCTAACGGTTCGATATCGGGCAGGAAGTGTGTGCCAATTTCTTCCCCTGAGATAACTTGAGCAATCACATTATCGAATACTCCAGGCGCAACGACAGTAGCAGCACCCGACCTAGAAGCTAATCGCGCCGCCCGCACCTTGGTATACATTCCGCCGCGCCCAAGGCCACTTCGGCTTTCGCCTGCCATTTTTTCCAGGCGACTGTCATTGACGCTGATTTGCGGAATCAATTCGGCATCGGGATACAAGCCAGGATCTCCAGTATACAAGCCTTTTTGGTCGGTCAGGATAATGAGCAGATCTGCCTCAATCAAGTTCGCCACCAACGCAGCTAATGTGTCATTATCGCCAAAACGGATTTCCTCGGTGGCAACCGTATCATTTTCGTTAATTACCGGCACTACGCCAAATTTGAGCAGGGTCAACAAAGTGCTGCGGGCATTTAAGTAACGTTGCCTGTCTGATAGATCGTCATGGGTGAGCAACACTTGCGCTGCATGTAGGCCGTGCTGCTGAAAATTATCATCAAACACCCGCACCAGCCCCATTTGACCGACTGCGGCGGCGGCCTGTAATTCGTGCAGGGTTTTGGGACGGATTTTTAATCCTAAACGGCTCATGCCCTCGGCAACCGAACCTGATGACACTAACACGACATCAACTGACTGTCTTTTTAACTCAGCCATTTGGCTAACCCAAGCCGCAATTGCTGATTTATCAAGGCCTTGCCCACCTTTGG
>JABFQX010000091.1 GCA_013141505.1 Methyloglobulus sp. | reverse complement strand
CCCGTTAGCGGGTCACCAATCATCCGGCGCATACTTTGCAGGCTCATCTGGGCGGGCAACCTTACGGGCGACAGTATCCGCAAACGCTTGTCCCCCAACCAGACACCGTTCGGGCCAGTTTGCATCATGTCGTCGGATTCGCTGACCTGTTCATTGATGGGGGCTGCTGGGTCGTAATACGGGGTGGCTGACCGCCAATTCGCCGATGGCCCCCAATGCAATAGCTGCCCAAGCACCCGTAGATATAGGTCTGCATCCAAGGTATGGGCGGCAAAACCTGCTGACTTCAATGTTTGCTCGACCGACAAACGAAGGTCACGGATCACAGAAATTTCCTGGCTGGCCGGCAGTTGGCTTTTTTGCTGAAGCGGTATTTTTATGGTGAAGACCAGCTTGAATTCACGGACAAAGGATCGGGCGTGCATACTCATCGCATGGTTCGACCCCTCGACCAGCATTTTCAGCCTGTTGTCCATGGACTCGACAAGCGCCTTGTCTTTGGTGACACGAAGTTGCCTTATATTGTCCAGTGTCTGGCTTATATCCTGGGACCCCATGAGCATGACCTGGATAAAACTTTCCTTAGGGTAATCGAAAGAAAACAGGACATTCAGCCGTTGAGTCACGGATTCATCACAGCCAGGCAAGGGTTTTGAAACAAAGCCAAAGCCGATGTAGCCGTCAGATGTAGTGAACAGGTGGGTTTCATCGTCATACGATTCTACTGGGATGAGTTCCCGTAGCGTGTGCCGTTTGAACTGTTTTTCATAGACAAATGCGCCCACAATGGGATCTCCTGATTATTTGAAACGAAGCCTATTTTAGGGCGGCGTGCTTGTTTACATGTGGTTGAAAGACGCACAAAAAACGTCTATTTTGGATTTGGTATCCTAATTTTTATAAAAAGCCCGCACAATTTGTGACATCCGGCCTCTTGGTCTATCAATACGGCCTGTTGCCTGTACCTAGATACGGTTACAATCCTGCGGTTAAATGACTGCGGATACGACCCCGCCGATGACGGTTGGCCCATAGAACAGCGCCAAAGCACCTCCCACACCGACCACAACGGCAGCGATGGATTGCCTGATAATTCCGCCAGACAAGCCCACCAGGAACATGGTCAACGCAATGATCTTGCCGAGCGTACCCTGTGTCCAGCCAACCAAAAGGGTGTAAATCGCATCGAACTCGGTGCCACCCGTACCCGCCACTGCCTCAGGTATCATTACCGCAAGCAACATAAGCGTTGCAACAAAGGCAACACGGGGTATTTTCACTGACGAAAGTTTTTTTATAGCGCCCATAGCAAACTCCACAAACAGGTTTATTGATTAGTTTGCCGCCTGGTGACAGCAAACTGTGCATGATTCCGGGAAAAACCGGAACAATGCCATTGTCAATAATATATTCGTAATAACAAAGCGTGAAAGAACGCCCAAATAGGTGCTCTTTTGGAGGGGAAGTGAATAATGATACAGAGTGAACGCCTACCATTTCACCAGTATTTTATGCTTTACCAACCGGGCAACTAAAGTTCGACAAAACGACCGTTTTGTCGAACTCTCGCGGCGGATTTGAATTGATAGGCTATAGACAAACGAAGCCAGTTTGCACGGATATAATCAGGGGCTTGAAGCCCTAGACTTAAAGTAATCAGCCGTTTACCACATCCTTCAATGCCTTGCCCGGTTTAAAGGATGGCAGTTTCGCTGCTGCGATTGTGATTTCCCGGCCAGTTTGCGGGTTGCGTCCTGTCCGCTCCGCCCGTTCTTTAACGGCAAACGTGCCGAACCCCACCAAGGTAAGGGAATCGCCTGCTGCCAGGGTAAGTTCGATGGTTTTGAGCAAGCCCTCCAGGATACGCCCGGTATCGGCCTTGCTTAATTGGCTGTGTTCGGCAACGGCGGCTATCAACTCTGCTTTGTTCATGTGGTCTCCTTAAAATATTGTTGGTCTTATCAGTTGGTTGGTTTTCACCGTAAGCAAGCATAGCCCGATTTTGGCAAAAATTGCATCCGGCCAATGATTCAGGTAGTCTGCCATCCATTTCAAGTTTAATGTAAACGCCGCACAATCTATGCCGCCGACCTTCCAAGAGCATATCCTCGATGATCACCAGGACGAACTGCTTAGGTTTATCTTCCGTAAGGTCAACTGCCCAGATACTGCACAGGACATTTTCCAGGATACTTTTGTCC
This sequence comes from Methyloglobulus sp., assembly GCA_013141505.1. Classification (GTDB taxonomy): domain Bacteria; phylum Pseudomonadota; class Gammaproteobacteria; order Methylococcales; family Methylomonadaceae; genus Methyloglobulus. The sequence goes on along the minus strand of JABFQX010000091.1, from coordinate 6,848 downwards.
GCTACACCAATTATCCCGAAAAAAACAAGATTGAAAACCACCGGGCGTTTATTTTCCGCATTGCGGCCAACCTTGTATCTGATTATGAGCGCCACAACCGCGTCCGTGAACGGTTCCATCCCAACGAAGAGATTGACCTTGATAACCTGCCCCAGCAAGACAACCGGCAACCGGAGCAACTGGTTTCCCAGCAGGAACGGCTGCAACAGTTGGCGAAAGCCGTGTCGGCATTGTCGCCCCGCTGCCGGGACGTCTTTATCTTGATCAAGTTTGAAGAATTGACCTACAACCAAGTTGCCGAACGGCTCGGCATTTCTGTCAGCATGGTGGAAAAGCACCTCAGCCATGCGATCAAAGCACTGCAACAGTTAAAAACCAGTGAATGAAAATTTAGTTCAGGGCAGACATCCGGTTTTTGGTTTCCAGCACGTCTTAAGGGTATGGCATATGAGAAAAGGAACGTATGAACGCTGACCCGACCGCCGAGGCCAAAAGCCTAGCCGAACTCCAGGAACAGGCCAGGCATTGGTGGGTGCGGGTACATAGTGGCACGATGGATACCATTGAACTCAGCCAATTCCAATTTTGGCTTAACGCCAATCCATTGCACCAATCAGCCTTTGAGGACATCAATAGCCTATGGCGGGAGCTGGACGGCATTAAAGACCTGATCGCCGACGTAATGCCTGCCACCAAACCCAAACCGCGCCGAATCGTGCATAGGCAATGGGCTATTTCAGCTTTGGCAGCCTGCTTGCTGGTGGCGGTGCTGTACCCATCGGCCAGCATCAAACTCCGCGCCGACGAAAGCACCGACATCGCCGAAACTCGGACGGTACAACTGGCCGACGGTTCAACCGTGCAACTGAACAGCGAATCCGCGCTCTCGATCCACATTACCACTACCGCTAGGGAACTTAACCTGCTGCAAGGCGAAGCCCAGTTCACGGTTAGCCCAGACCCCAACCGGCCATTTAAGGTGCGGGCAGGCAATGGCATCGTCACCGCCTTGGGTACAGCCTTCAATGTCCGTTACAACCGCCAAGGCGCAGAAGTCACCGTAACCGAACACAAAGTTGCCGTCAAACTTGACGGCAATCCCGCAAACCAAGCCACAGAAACTATCGTGGCACAAGGCCAGCAAGTGGCTTATGACCCTGAAAGCGGCTTAAGCGCTGTCAAAACGGTCGATACTCGTATCGCCACCGCCTGGCAACGCGGCAAGCTTATTATCCAGGATAAGCCCTTGGGCGAAGTGCTTGCTGAACTGAACCATTACCATCGCGGTTATTTTGTGGTGGCCGACCCAACTATTGCCCAGCACCGGATTAATGGTGTGTTCAACACCGACAACCCCATCGGCGCACTCAACGCCATCGAAAAGTTCCAACACCTGCATTCCAACCGCCTGTCGCATTACTTGGTGCTGCTGCATCGGTGATCTTCCACCACTTTGTTCCCACGCTCCGGCGTGGAAACAATACGATTCGAAAAATTTTTTAATTATTTTCCATCCCCGACATCCGGTATTTAAAAGATGACACGTCTTTACAAATAGACGCTCCATTTTGTTAAGACACGGGGAAACCATGAAAACACAAACAATGTCGCCAACCCACAAGCCAGTACTGACATACGGGCTGCTTTACTTAACCCTGCTCTTGGGGCTATTGTCCTATAAAACGCCCACCCATGCCGATCCGGTTATCCGGCAATACGACATCCCGGCGGGTTCATTGGCCACCGCCATCAACCAACTTGCGGAAACTGGGGACATACAAGCCATTTACGACACCCAAACCACCCAAGGCCGGGTGAGCAACGGCTTGAAGGGCAGTTACAGCACCGAGGCCGCCCTGCAAAAATTGCTGGCCGGTACTGGCCTGGTGTATAGCTTAAGTGACGGCACGGCCACTATCCGAGCGGGGGCAAAGTCTAATTCCAAACCTCTCCTGCCAGTGGCTAACCCTAACCCCAGTAATCCAGAACCGATGTCGGAATCTACCCTACCCAAAGTCACCGTCGAAGCCGATGCCGATAACCCGTATGACGACCCTACTTGGCAGACCGATCCTTACAATACCGATTATGTCTTGCCCAAGGCCACCTTCGGCACAAAGACCGATACGCCAATTATGGAAACACCTGTAAATGTGCAATCGATTTCCAAACAAGTGTTTAAAGACCAGCAGGTTATTAGCCTAGATAAGGCTTTGAGAAATGTCAGCGGTGTCACCACATCGGGGGCTTCTCCTGTTAACGGTAGCTTTCGAGCGAATACAGCACAGACATTTTTTTTGCGTGGTTTCCAAGCCGATACCTTGTTCCGTAATGGTTTTCGAATGGACGGCAATGCTTTTGGTAATGGTTCACAGTTTGCCAATATCGAAAGCGTAGAGGTACTCAAGGGTCCAGCTTCTATCCTGTATGGACGGGTTGAACCGGGGGGAATGGTCAATATCGTTACTAAGCAACCACGGACAACACCCTATTACTCTTTTAACCAACAGTTCGGTTCTTACGACTTGTTTCGTACCAGTCTTGATGCCACCGGCCCTTTGACGAAGGACGATACCTTATTGTACCGGGTGAACGCCTCCTTCCAGAGCAACAACTCGTTCCGAGACCTAGTTCATGGTGAGGATGTATTTTTTGCGCCAATTCTAAAATGGAATATCAGTCCCAAGACCCAGGCGACCCTGGAAATGGAATACAACCGGCAATTATCCAGCACAGACTCACAATTCTTACCTGTCGCAAATAACAAAATTATCGATCTTCCGCATAGCAGAAACCTGGGGGAGCGCAATCCATTCGAGACCGAAAATATATTCGTGGGTTTCAACTGGTCGCATCAATTTAATGATGATTGGTCTATTAAACATCAAGTGGCCTTTAAACGGCAGGACGTAAACCAGGGTCTCACCGTAGTCCCATTAAATATTAGTGGAAGTGAGGTAAGTCGCTTTGTTGTCTCAGGCCACTCTACAAACGACACTTATGCCACTAATTTGGATCTGACCGGACATTTCAAGACTTGGGGGCTTGAGCATACTTTACTGTTTGGTGGTGATTATTATCGATTTGACAAATTAAATAAAAATTTAACTGGTCATCTTTTGGGCTTTTTTGTAGGGCCTCCTTTTGCGCCTGCTTCAACCATCGATTTCAATCACCCTATCCATCCAGGCCCTAACCTGGACAATATTGCAGACAGCGGTGAGGTTATTACACAAAACACCGATAATTATGGTCTATATCTGCAAGACCAAATAAAGCTGCCTTATGACATTCATGTCATGGGTGGACTGCGCTACCAATACGTGCACTCAACAAGTGAAAGTGCAGACACATCTCCTGGTGCCAGCGGTATATTCAGCCCACGTCCTCCGCAAACGGATGATGCGGTCACTCCTCGGGTAGGTATTTTATGGCAACCCAAAAAATGGTTGAGCCTGTACAGCAATTATGTCGAGAACTTTGGCGCTAATACGGGGGCATTTTCCTTCGTGAAGGGTTCAAACACATTAAACCCCCTCCCGCCACAGAGCGCTCAACAATGGGAAGTGGGCAGCAAGATCGAGCTTTTCGATGGAAGACTTAGAGCCACCCTAGCGTATTATGACCTTAAAAAACAAAATCTTGCCACATTAGATGTGGCCAATAGATTAGAACCTCTTTGTCAAACCGCAGACTGTTCTATCTTAGTCGGTGAGGTACGAAGCCGGGGGCCGGAGATTGACATCCAAGGCGAAATTCTGCCTGGCTGGAACGTGATAGCCACCTACGCCAACCAGGATGTTCGAATCACCAAAAGTTCTGAAAAGAGCGGCACTAGCACGCTCTCTATTATTGAGGGCAATCGCTTGCAGTTTGTGCCGCGCAATGTCGGTAGTGTTTGGACAACATATGAAGTCCAGCAAGGTGATTTGAAAGGTTTCAAAATCGGCGGCGGCGTGAATTTGCAAGATGGTGTAGTCGATACATTAAACACAACCAAATCTCCCGGATATGCCTTAGTGGGTCTGATGGCAGGGTACAGTTTTGAAGCCGGAAAGTCCAAGATCACAGCGCAACTAAACGTCGATAACCTTTTGGATAAGACCTATTTTACAAATGTTTTTTCTTCCCCAGTTGATGGTATAGCAATAGGCAACTTCAGCACCCCACGCACGTTTATGGGGTCGATTAATGTGGAATATTGATGGTTAGGTTACCTTGCCAGATATTCGTCTGTTTTATGGACTTAGTGGTCACTATGCTGTCGATAACTGATATTTATATTTGGCTGAAGAAACACAGGGTGGCAAAGAGCAAGCCCAGTAAATCCTTGACCGAGGCCAGGATAAAGATTCAACCATGACCCCATGTGCTTAAGGCCAACCTGGACGCTTGCCCATGACCGGCATCCACGAGACCGCCTATCCCCGGCTGAAAGGCGACTATAGTGAACACGACCTGGCGGCGATTTATGCCCCAACTGAGGAAGAGTGGTTGTTCGTCAGGACGCATTACCGCCAAGCCAACCAGCGTGCCTTTGTGCTGGTCCAGCTTAAATTGTTGCAACGCCTGGGTTATTTTGTCCCCCTGTCGTCATTGCCGGGTGTCCTCGTCAAGTACATTTGTAATTGTGTTGGTTTGAAAACGCCTAACAAAGCGGAGCTTGCCAAGTATGACCAGTCGGGCAGCAAGACCCTGCACCACCAACAGTTACGGGCGTTGGTGGGCATCCGCGATTTTGCTGCCGATGGGGAGCATCGGCTTGCCGACCAAGCCGTGCAGGTTGCCCAAACCAAGCAGGAATTGCCGGATATCATCAATGTGCTGGTCGAGTCGTTGATCCAGCAACGCTATGAATTGCCCGGTTTCAGCTATTTGTTCCGGTTAGCTCGCAAATCCCGCGTCTTCGTCAACGGGCAGATTTACCGCCGCGTTTACCAACAGCTTTCACCCATTCTGGTTGCCCGTTTGGACCGACTGCTTGAAAATAAGCCAGGCCAAAGCCAAAGTGCCTGGGACAGCCTGAAGCAGGAACCGAAACAGCCTAATGTCAGGGCGATGACCCAGTATTTGCAACATATTATTTCGATGATGGAATTGGCGGAAGATTTGCCAAACCTTGGGGGTATTGCCATTGCCAAGCGCAACCAAATGGTTTGGGAAGCCCGCGCCCTGGATTTGGCGCAATTGAGGCAACTCAAGCCGCTGAAACGTTATACCCTGATGGTGCTGCTGATCCAGGCACAGCTTAAAAACGCGATGGATGACATCGCGGAAAGTTTTATCAAAATCATCCGCAACCTGCACAATGCCGCCGAAGAACGCCTGAAACAGTACCATTTGGAGGCGGGAAGTACCGAAATTCCGCGCCGTGTTGGCCGTCCTGGACTCCGAAGCCAGTGCCGGTGAGCGGATGGCCGACATTGGGCTAAAATACAGCTAATAGCCTAAGCAATAAATCCTTTCTCTACGGATCTGCCAAAAATCATTTGGCTTAATAAAACCGGATCCACGATAAATCCGGTTTTGGTGCGGGAAAAAGCTTATCTACTGCTATTGACAGGGGGCGTTGTAATTGACAGTGGCGACAGCATTGCCCCAGGGGACTTGAACCTTTCCCCCAAATTCCAGCGGCGACCCTCAATTTCCGTGTAGAGGTAACCGTCTGCGTGCAAATCGCCGTCATCGTCCTCCCAGGGAGCCATCCATATCCGCATCACTTTGGCTTGCGTACGGATGGGAACTGGTTGCTCGATACGCGGGACAGCCACCTGGCTCGTGCGGTGCTGCACAACTTTGGTTGTGTCCGGTTTCTTGCCATTGTCCTTGCTATCAGGATTGCCAGGCTTGACATAGTCAGATGCCTCGGTGGCTTGGTAAACTTGCCGTGCGGACAGGCAATGCACACCGTCTACCCCGCCAGGGCAAGTATAATCGCTTTGCCCGACACCCAACCATGAACAACCGTGCAGCCCGCCCATGACAACACAAAGCGCCAGGATTGAACAGGGCTTATCTGCCGTTGATTTCATCTTCAAGGTCTTTCTCCAGTAAGGTTTTGAATGATTTTGCCCCGCCCCTGTGCGTATTCTTTGAGGCCAGGAATATATAAGGTACGCCTTGGATGTCCAGCAGCTTGGTCGCCACCACCGCTTTTTGTAACGGCTTCAGGTCACAGCCCCCGTCTTTTGCAAGGGCGGGCAGTTTTGTATAATCCTGCTCTACCAGGGCTTTCAATGACTGTGCCTTATCCTTGTTGCAGATCAGTTTCTTGGTTATTTCCGCTGATTCCTTCCCCAATACGGGTATCAGCACGAGCTTGAACCGGTACTCCTTGCCTAGCGGCTCCAATTGCCCTATGAGGTCGTGGCAATAATGGCATTGCGGATCGACAAAAATGGTGACCTCCCTGTTGCCGGAACCGATTGTCAATGCCGACAATTCGTCAGGGTTAAGCCCGATTTTTCGTAAATCGACCTTGTTGATGCCATTGGTGTCGGCAATTGACCCAAGGATTTTTCCTTGCCACATATCAACGAGCTTGAAATTCCCTGTGATCACAAAATGACCGTTGTCTGTTATCAGGAACTGTTTGTCATCCGCCTTTATCATGGACAACCCATTGACCGGCAGACGTTTTACTTCGTCCACGCTTTTCATGATGTCTTTTACCTCGACTGTCATTTCGGTGTCGGTTTTTGGTGTTGGTATCTGCGGGGGACTAGCCCGCATATCTCATGAGTACTGGAAAGCTCCTGTCAGAAGTTGCCGAAGATAGAATTGAGTGTGTATTGTTCCTAAATTGAGGCTATAGGTCTGTAATGAATGGCATTTGCCTTTTTTCAGGC
>JABFQX010000099.1 GCA_013141505.1 Methyloglobulus sp. | reverse complement strand
TCGTGTTTTGGCACCGCTCCGCGCTTGTCCTTCGCCTGGAAATAGGCCTCAATAAGCCCCCCATTCTCCTTGCGTAACATCACTATCGTACATAGATTTAACAAATTACCTTTGATTAAAATGGTAACTTTAACCAAACAGCTTCTTATACCCAAAGGGTACAAGTGGAAAAACTGCGAAAAACACCTCGACTCAAGCTTGCAAATGGTGATCTTGGCTTTTTAGATCTTGAACCGGTTCTTAGGGGCGAAGGTACGACCAAGGATGTCAACCAAGGTATGGCTTGGCTGTTTAAATCAGCAGAACACGGCTATATTAATGCCCAGTCGCTTTATGGTGGCTATTTTCTGGAGGGCAAAATTGTCCCTCAAGATAATGACAAAGCTTATCTATGGGTACTTAAAGCTGCGGAGAATGGCTTTGCTGAAGCTCAACATAATATCGGCTTTATGTATCAGAAAGGCATAAAGTTACCGAAAGATTCAACCTTAGCGTCTCAATGGTTGCAAAAAGCCGCAAGCCAAGGCTATGTAAGTAGCCAATTTGGTTTGGGAGCGATGTATTTAGACGGCGATGGTATACCGCAAGATGTTAACAAAGGAATGGAATGGCTAACCAAAGCTGCTCAACAAGGTAACGCGCAAGCTCAGATTGAACTCGGACTAACTTATATCATCGGAAAATTAGTCCCTAAAGATTTAGAGAAGGCATTTTATTGGTCGAGTAAAGCAGCCAAGCAAGGCAACGCCGACGGTCAATTCGCCTTGGGACAAATGTACATAGATGTGAAAAAAGATCCCAATCATGCTTTCGAGTGGATGCAAAAAGCGGCAATGCAAGGCAATAAACAAGCCCAAGATAAGCTGGCAAGAATGTATATCAATGGCGAAGGTGTTGTCAAAAACACCACTAAAGCGATTGAATGGCTGGATAAGTCAGCTCAGCAAAACTATATAGACGCTCAAAGCTTACTTGGCGCGTTATACATGCTTGGTGACTATGTTCCCCAGAACTATCAAAAGGCTTATGAACTTATATCAAAGGCTGCTGAACAAGGCGATGCTCAAGCTCAGTACAATTTAGGCGTAATGTATCGTGATGCGTTGGGGTTAAACCAAGATTTAAAAAGAGCCGAATTTTGGTTTGAAAAAGCTTCTGATCAAGGTTATCTCAATGCTCATATTAACTTAGGTGATTTGTATCAGCACGGAAACGGAGTATTAGAAGACAAAGCAAGAGCCTTTGCTTTGTACCAAAAAGCCGCTGACCAAGGGAATGTTATGGGTCAATACAATCTTGGCGTGATGTATCACAATGGTGAAGGGGTGGTTAAAGATTTACCCAAGGCTCTGTTTTGGTATAAAAAAGCTGCTGCTCAGGGCAATACCCAAGCGAATCAGTATGTTGTTGAGCTACAAAGCGAAATCAAAGGGCTACAGAATTCGGCATCAACACATAAACAACAAACGCCAGCCAGAAAACCCAAAAAACATATCGCACTTGTGGCTAAGAAAATTCTACCTCACTACAACAAATCAACAAACCATGAGCCGATTCTTATTATGACTCCACCCAGCATTCCTACTATTGGTGAATTGCCATGATAATTTTCGGCACCAAATCAGTAAATAAGGTGGTAAAAGGCGGCATAAGCCGCCAGCAGCATTGCTCTATAGATCCGGCCTTTAAATGTTTGAAGTAGCCGAAGGGTAATTAAACCTCATAAGGCCGGATCAATAAATGCGGTTGTACGCAGCCGTTTCAGAAAGCCTTGAGTACCCGGTATTTTATTTATTCAGGTGTTCCCCTCGACCAAGGCCAGCCGGCATTGCCAGAAAAAAATTCACTACGTTTTATCCATGACAGGAAGCGGGCTTGGCGGCAAATGCTCTTTTGACGTTGCAATCCAACCTTAAGGAGCCACCGGACAAGTTAATTGCGTTCATACCCTCTGGTCGATATGGCAATATCCATCCTTGACTTAACGGTATTGACCTCAAAACCATTACCCACCGATCTTCAAAAAGAATATTGCCCCGTCCATTTGAAAAAAATTTGGGCATCTAGTGCTAACTTGCATAATTTTGTCCTGAATTCATGGTTAAGACCCGTATTTATTTAAACCGGGTCTTGGCGCACGTATTTAGCGTGCATACCGTTCGAGTTTGTTATGGGGGACATTATGGATGTTCAAGATGCTGTCGGCTTATTTCCGGTGGCTTATTTCGATTTAGGTTTCGGCTGGATACTGGGGGTTATTGCCACGGTGCATATTTTGGCGAGCCATGTGTCGGTCGGAGCGGGGCTTATTTCAGCTTGGTTGGCAACAGTTGCCGTGCACAGAAACCGACCGGAATTGCTGGAGTATATCCGCCAATATGGCCTGTTCCTGTTGGTTTTTTCTTATGTGTTGGGTTCTATCACCGGTCCCGGCATTTGGTTTGCGGCGACTATTGCCAGCCCACGGGGGCTGTCTTCGCTTATCCACTTAAATGTTTGGCTGTGGGCGGTGGAATGGCTGTTTTTTGTGATTGAAGTGATCGGCATTTATGTCTTGGTGTATTTGAACGGGCGGGTAGACCCGCGTAGCTATCTGACCGTGGCCTGGATTTTTGGCGCGGCTTCATTTGCTACCTTATTGGTTATTGCCGGGATTTTAAGCTTTATGCTGTTTCCCGGACAGGAAAGCTGGTACACCAAAGGTGGCAGTTTTAGGGCGATATTCAGTGCTTACACCTTTACCCAAGTATTTGGCAGGACGTGTTTTATGTTAGTCGCCGCCGCTTTGACAGGTGGCCTGATTGCAGTAGATATGAAAGACAACGCATTGAAGCTGGAAATGACCAAAAAGCTGTCTGTGCTGGGGTTTGTGGCGGCAATGTTAGGCTTTATGTTTTTCCGGCTGAGCTTAAAAACCATCCCAGATACCGCCGAACTGTTGTTAGCCAACCATCTACCCGGTTATTTTGTGCCTACCTTGTGGGCAATCCTGTTAATTACACTTGGTTATTTTGCCGCACTCTGGCGCAATCCTGACTGGATAACCAAACCTATCGCCGCCGTTATGCTGGTGCTTATTTTAGTGCTGGGCATTTACCCCGGAGAAAAAGCCCGGGAAATCATGCGTAAGCCTTATGTGGCTGCCCATTGCATTTATCCCAATGGTATTTATGCCTGTGATATTCCGGCACTTGGCATCAAGTCTGAATTGGATAAGTTCAAAGATGGGGTTTTGAATAAACTTGCCTTTATCCCAGATAAGTTACGGCACATCACCCCTGAAAATGAATTGGCGGCCGGAAAAGTCATCGCTGAAAATTTTTGTGGCAGTTGCCATGGGTTGAATAACGCTGGCCCCAGGCCGCTTAATGAAATGTTCGCTAACAATTCAGATCCGGTTGCGATTGCGGCCTTCATCAAAGGCGGTCTGATGACTGGCAACATAGTCATCATGCCTAAAGTCTCATTAACCGAACAAGAATTACAAGCCCTGGCGCGTTTTATCGCCCACAACAACAAACAAAATTAATTTTGCCTGGAGATACTGCCATGACGCTTGATGTAATTTGTGAATCACTTCGTAACCCTGCCGGAATGCCTAGCCATCCGGCTATATTTTTAGGTTTGCTGGTGCTGACTTGGGCGATGCATATTATCGCCGTACATGTGATGTTAGGTTCAACCGTGTTGAGCTTATTCGGCTCTTATCGTAACCAGCCGTACTGGCGGAAACTGTCGCAAGATTTACTGTTTACCGCAAAAGTTGCCGTTGGCATTGCGGTTGTACTGGGGGTTGCCCCGCTGCTGTTCGTGCAAACCTTATATGACCAATGGTATGTATCCAACCTGTTATCGGCGCGCTGGGTGCTGGCGTTTATCGTGTTGTTGATTGCCGCTTATTACGGGCTGTATTACCGTTATTACGCGGTGCATCATCAGGTTAAGCCAGATGCTTCCCGACTGGTTTTGCTACTGTCATTTGTCCTGTTGTTGTGCGTTGGCTTTATCATGCACGTCTTGACCAGCCAAATGCTTAGGCCAGATTCCTGGATGGCATGGTACGCCCCGCAAGGCCAAGTTGATACCCGTGGCGCTAAGTTACACGACTATAACCTGTGGCGTTACCTTTATTTTATTGGTTTAGCTATCCCTGTTACGGGTGCTTGGTTAATGGGTGATACTGCAGTGCAAACACGCCGCACAAAATCCAATGCGGATTATGCTAACACCGGTTATTTAGCATGGCTGCATAACTTGGGGGAGCGGTTGATACGTTATGGCGGCATGGTATCGGTATTTTTCTACGTGCTTTGGATGATCACATTGCCGGAAGCTTCAAAAGATTTTGCGTTCTCTTTTGGCTCCTTCGTCGGGCTGGCGGCAACAATAGCCCTAGCGACCTTGCCTTATCTAATCCCAAGGGAAAAACTGGGAGTTGCCGCCATGCCAAGTGCCGCCCTGGCCATTTTGCTGATTGCAGTCGCACGGGAAAATCTTCGCATCAAGACCTTATTCCAATCATGTCATTACGACCCGCTGGCGTATCCCGTCCATTTTGACGGCTACAGCACCTTGTTATTTTTCTTAAGCCTGGTGTTCATGTTTGTGCCGATTGTCAGTTACTTCATCATGCTCATCTGGGGAGTTAACCAAACGCAGGGCGTTTACGATGCCACGCCAAGAGTAAGGCAAATGGGGCGCTTTAGTTTGATCGCCTTAGGTGTATGGATCGCACATTATTTTATTTTCGGCGCAATCAGCCTGATGTAAGGGAAACGACGATGAAAATTTATTACGTACTAGGGCTTATGTTATTGACTTCATGCGGCATTCTTGCGTTTGCCGCAACTGCCGATAAGCACAAGGAGCAGATGCCGGAAAAGAAGGCAGCCAGCACATTACAACACTCTGTAGCGGCAAGTACTTTGGCGGGCAAAAAACTGTTTTTGCAAAAAAACTGCGGCAGTTGCCACAGCGATGCTGATCCAAGCAAGGAGTTCGATCCCATGATGCCCGCGCCGAAAATTGCCGGACAAAGCAAATATTATCTGATCAAAATCCTGGCCGACTTCCGTGACGGCAAGTTGAAAGGTACTGTAATGCCTTCCATGACTAAATCTTTGAAAGACGATGAAATCGCGCACTTGGCTGAATGGCTCTCCGGTTTACCCAAACCCGGCCTAAAAAAATCAGGCCAAAATCGTCCGGCTATCCTCAACGGCGATAAAACAAGGCTCATCCAGGCTTGTGAAAGCTGCCACGGACTAAATGGCAAAGGCACGGCCAGCGCACCTTTTATAGCAGGCCAAAATCGTGATTATTTCGATAACCAATTTAAGGCTTTCGCCGATGGCAGCAGACCGAATGATTTGCATGGCGGTATGTCAAGGATCGCCAAATCGTTAACCCCTACCGAAATACAACAGCTTACCGATTACTTTACCTCGCCGTAAACCTAAAATTCTTGTGCGTAACTTGCCCTCCTCAATACTGCCGGAAGCCTGATCTTCGGCAGCTTTTTTGCTTCAACAGCATAAAAAACGCTTTGTGGTGGGCACTATTACAAGGCTGATTTATATCGCCATCAAAACATTCAAGCGGCAAGAAACCTTAAGCCCGGTATATCGCAACGCGAGGCTGCCACCATATATGGGCGACCAGCCCGTCAGAATTGACAAAGACGGGACACCTCAATTGAACAATACTGCGATACTCAGTCTGAATTTGATACTACAGGGCACAGTTTGATTGTTCGCATTTTGCCCAGCAAAACGGAGAAATTAAAACCTCCTCGCCAATCAAAATTTTCTAAGTCAGAAGCCATGCAGAATGCCCCCACTTCAAAGCATGAATCAAAAGCTAACTCTGTAAAGTTTTTTAGATTGTTTACAGGATTGCTTTAAAAAGCAGTTTTTTACAACTTTAGTTTCATAAAAATAAAGTAAAGATGTAAACAAATGATAGGAATGGCTTGATTTTACTACTTGAGGGTGGTTACATCTTTAGTTAAATGTTCGTTTATGATAAATAATGCCATCTTTAACCAACCAGCTTCTTAATGTTTAATCTTGAACAGGTTCTTAGCCCTTGCCCCGAGTGCGGGTGCGAGTCGGGGCTTTTGTGGTCACTGTTTCCAGTGATTCAAACCGCTTTTCAATAAACTGGATCATCAAGCTGGCGATATCCTTGCCGCTTACCTCTTCAATGCCTTTTAAACCGGGTGACGAATTAACTTCCATAATCACCGCGCCGTGATTAGAACGCAGCATATCAACACCACACACATTCAAGCCCATAATTTTAGCGGCGCGTACAGCGGTAGATCGTTCCTCCGGTGTCAGCCTAACTAACGTGGCAGAGCCACCACGATGCAAGTTTGAACGAAACTCCCCTTCCCTGCCTTGCCGTTTCATAGCAGCGACGACTTTATCGCCAACCACAAAACAGCGGATGTCGCTGCCTCCGGCTTCCTTGATAAATTCTTGTACCATTATGTTTGCCTTTAGCCCCATGAATGCCTGAATAACGCTTTCAGCCGCATTATGGGTTTCCGCCATAACCACGCCGATACCTTGTGTGCCTTGCAGTAGTTTAATGACTAAAGGCGCACCGCCGACTTGGTCGATAAGATCAGCAATGTCATCGGGATTATTGGCAAATCCGGTCACAGGCAAACCAATACCTTTACGGGCAAGCAGTTGCGTGGAACGCAGTTTGTCACGAGCGCGGGAAATCGCCACGGACTCATTTAGCGGCAACACATTCATCATCTCGAATTGGCGCAAAACTGCGGTGCCATAAAAGGTAACAGACGCACCAATTCGCGGTATAACGGCATCAAATCCTGTCAGGGCTTCGCCCCGGTAATGGATAGAGGGATTATGTGACGTGATATTCATATAACATCTTAATACATCCAAGACCCTGACCTCATGTCCACGCTCTTCAGCGGCTTGAACTAAACGGGAGGTCGAATACAATTTGACGTTACGGGATAAGACTGCGATTTTCATTAAGGGACAACTACCAAGACCGTGATGGCACAAAGGGCGCTATTCTGTCATGAAATCGTGACACCTGCATTACAAATACAGGTGTTAACTAAAACTTGCTTGTTGAGCAATCCTTGGCATTGTCAAAACAATTCCTGATTACCCATAAAACTCAGCCATCTTCAAGAAATGTCAGCCAGGGCGTTTGAATCCTACTTGATTTCAAAGTTGCAAGATCAAGGCGCGTCAAACAATTATCTTGCCAATATCATTGATGAAAAAGCCTGGGGCGAGGACGAGAAACTGGGCATGGAGCTGGAGGATAGTTACCCCTATCCAAAAGACGGCGAAATGCCGTCCATCAGGACGGCTTTCGAGCATTTTTTTAACACAATCCAAAGTAAAGACACCGACACCGGTACGGCGTTGTATTCCATTGCCCCCAAGGATGCCGACTTTGCCCAAGACATCCTTAATGAACTCTCGGAAGTGGACGAATTGTTCCGTTATGCGGTGTCCGACAAAACCACATTGGCTGGGGTACTGCAAGATACCGCACCAGCCTTTAAGTATGTCGGTGATGAAACCCGTGCTGACGAAAAGCAGGAGACAGGGGCGGACAGCCGCTTGTTGTTCAAGACCGACAAGGGCAAGCCGTTTTATATTTATGAACGGGATGGTGAGCTATGGATTGACGTGTCGCGGCTTGACACCGGAGACCGGGGTTCGGCCATCTATGCGGCAGTGGGCAATTATGCGTTCAATACCGGCAAGGTGTTTATTGGCGACCCGGAAGGCTTGAGCGATGATGCCGTGATCCGGCGCACCAGCAACATGCTGTCATTGGCCTTACGGTTTGGCACGACCGATTTTATGGAACCCAGCCCTGAAAAAAAGGCCGGTATCCCTAGCCTTGGCGTTGCGCCCTTAAAATGGCAGGGCAGCGATGTTGACAAGACCAAGGCGATGATAGATACTTTCCTTTCCACACTCAACCACCAATTTCCTGAGTTAAAACATGCCCGATACGACTTTGATAAGCGACAATTTGTCACCAGAGGAAGCGGAAGACTTCTGGACTGGGAGAAGTTTGATAGACGAGCAAAGGATACAGGAACTGGCAGAACAGCGCGAGCGGGTGAGGCTACGGCTCGTCGCGGAATATTCATCCAATCCCTTGTATCAAGCCCGGGCGGCCAAAGACCCGGAATACTGGAACACGTTCTCAGTCGGGCAAATCAGCTAGTCACTAAAGGTGGCTTGAAAGGGCTGTTTTCTGCAACCACATCTACATCCAACAAACCCACCGCTACCGGCCTGGCCGCCGACCAAATACGCGCACTACTGCCCCGCTACGTGGGCAGGCTGGTTAAATCCGGTAAATTGCAGGTGGTGCAGTCGGCAAAAGATGCGCCGGAAACCGCCAATTCATTTGATGCAGGCGGCGGGCTTGCCCTGAGCGGAGTCGAAGGCTACTACGACCCCAAAAACGACATAGTGTACGTCATTGCCGATAATGTCACCCAAGATAACCTGAAAAGCGTTATCAATCATGAATTGTTCCACCGCGCCTAAAACCCGCGCCGCCATCGAGGAATTCGGCGATGCGATGGAACGGCGCTTTAACCTCGCCAGCATCGGGCTTGGCAGTAAAATTGAAAATGCCGCTTACCAGCGGGTGATTGCCGCCAAAACCAAGCCCTAACACCAGCAAGAGGAGTTCATGGCCTATCTGGTGACGGAGTATTCCCAAAAACCTGACAGTTTCAAGGGTGCGGTCAAGAAAATCATCCGGGACTTTATCGCGGCAATCAGGGTGGCTATGTTCAAGATGGGCGTGGTAAACCTGAAGGAACTTAGCCCTGATGTGTTGGCGGCGATGGCGCGGCAATCCCTTAATCAGGGAAACATAGCAAGGAACAATAGCCGGGAAAAAACCGGCATTAACGGAAATAAGGGCGGTTTTCAAAACCAAAGCGCAATGGCAAGCGTTTACGCCCCAGAGGGTATAGCCGACCTGCCCGACTACAAAAAACAGTTCCAGGTCATCGAGGCCAAGTATTTCAACACCGACGGCAGCAAAAAACCGGGCGCGATGCTGGCACCGAATGGCGAACGCTCAAAACTCAAATTGATTAGCAAGAATTTTCCGCCAAATATGGCATAAGCAATTCCCAGGGGTATACTGGTATCACCACTGCTCAGGAGGTGTGCCATGCCTATGAATCGCGTACAATTCCAACCCGGCTTATCGA
>JABFQX010000014.1 GCA_013141505.1 Methyloglobulus sp. | reverse complement strand
CTTCAAAAACTGCCCAGGTAGCTCAGTCGGTAGAGCAGAGGACTGAAAATCCTCGTGTCGACGGTTCGATTCCGCCCCTGGGCACCATACTCCCCTCCCTGGTTATTTTTTCCTCGCCCACCCCCTATTTCAGTTTAAATTCACTATAGTGAATAGGCTGGATAATAAGTAAAACGCCACTGACATAACAAATGTGTTTAAGGATTACTCTATGAAATTCAACTACCTGATAATTATTGTTTTTTTAACCATCATCACTGGCTGTACACAAGACCAGCAAAACCAACTATCCAGAAAAGTGGTTGAACTGATGGATGGCGACTACTTGATAACCTATGCCAATGGCAATACTAGCAAATCCTGGACTATCAAAAATGGCAAGGTTACATCCAGCGACAAAGGCTATTATTATTTTTGGGATGACAAAAAACACTATGTCCAAGTGCCAATTGTAAATACCATGGTTGAAGAAATTAACTAAAGAGTGAAAGATGGCAAGTATTTACGACATTAAGCCTAAATTTCAAAACCTGTTGCGGCCATTAACCCAAAAACTTGCCGCAATGGGCGTAACGGCCAATCAAGTTACGATTGCCGCGTTATTGTTATCTCTATTAACCGGTGTTGGATTGGTATTAGCCAGCAAACAAACGCAGATTTTTTTGTTAGTGCCGCTAGTCCTATTCGTACGCATGGCCTTGAATGCTATTGACGGCATGTTGGCGCGAGAACATGGAATGAAAAGTCCGCTTGGCGCCATCTTGAATGAACTTTGCGATGTGGTTGCCGATGTCGCTTTGTATCTGCCATTTGCTCTATTACCCGAAATATCCCTGTGGCTTATTGTACTATTGGTGATTGCCGCCATCATCAGCGAAATGACGGGGGTTATTGCTATCCAAATCGGTGCCTCCCGCCGTTATGACGGGCCAATGGGAAAGAGTGACCGGGCTTTTGTTTTTGGTGCAATCGCACTCGCCATAGGCTTGGGTATGCCGTCAGGCTCCTGGATGAACGAATTGTTTGGTGTAATTTTATTGTTGACGATAGCCACCATTGTCAACCGTTCCCGCCACGCGCTTGACGAAATCAAAGCATGAACTGGCACGCGTTTCCAATCAGTGTCCAAATAGCTTTTTTGGTAATGGGCGGGTTGTTGGTTATCTCCAGCTTATTTTCTATCACCTTAGCCAAACTTCACCCTGATCGTGATTATCGGGAACTTCGCCTACGCATCAAAACATGGTGGTGGATAGTCGCTGTATTCGCTTTGGCGGTCTTGTTTAATAAAACGATTTCGGTAATTGTTTTCGGCTTCATTAGCTTCCTGGCATTTAAAGAATACCTGTCGCTAATTCCTACCCGCCGTGCCGATCATCGCGTGTTATTTTGGGCTTATCTGGCAATCCCTGTGCAATATTACTGGGTATGGCAAGCGTGGTATGGCACGTTTATCATTTTTATCCCCGTGTATATGTTGCTGTTATTGCCGATGCGTATGGTGTTGATCGGCGAGACCCAAGGTTTTTTGCGTGCGATTGGCACGTTACACTGGGGGTTGATGATTACTGTATTCAGTTTAAGTCATATGGCTTATCTGCTGGTGTTGCCGGCGGCGAATAACCCAGCCGGCGGTGTGGTGGGCCTATTGATTTATCTGGTATTTTTAACCGAGATTAACGATGTCAGCCAATATATCTGGGGCAAAACTCTCGGTAAGCGCAAGATTATCCCCAAAGTCAGTCCCGGCAAAACCGTTGCCGGATTTTTGGGTGGCGTGGCAACGACCACAATTTTAGCCGCTGCTGTCGCTCCTCATTTAACGCCATTATCCGTGTATGAAGCGCTAGGGGCAGGATTATTAATCGGCTTGTCCGGCTTTATCGGCGATGTGACGATTTCTGCCCTCAAACGGGATTTGGGTGTCAAAGACAGCGGCAGCATTCTACCCGGACACGGCGGCATTCTTGATCGCTTGGATAGCTTAACCTATACCGCGCCGCTGTTTTTTCACTACATCTATTTTTTACATTATTAGGTCATGCTGCGGCATTTGTTTTACTTGATTATAGTCAAGCCACTTGTGCTGGTCATTTTAGGGGTAAATGCCAGGGGTCGTGAGTTTTTGCCCGAACAAGGCCCCGCCATTATCGTTGCAAATCACAATAGCCATCTTGATGCTCTGGCTTTGATGTCATTGTTTCCGTTAAGGACTATTAAAAATGTCTATCCCGTAGCGGCGGCGGATTATTTTCTAAAAAATCGCTGGCTTAAATGGTTTGCGTTGGATGTGATTGGCATTATTCCTATTGAACGCAAAGCGACAGCCGGAAAAGATGTGCTGGCCCCCTTATTTGCCGCGCTGGATAATAACGCCATCCTGATTCTTTTTCCAGAAGGCACTCGCGGCGAGCCAGAAAGCATGGGTAAACTAAAAAACGGCATCGGCCATATTCTTAGCGAACGCCCCGACATTCCTGTTATTCCTGTGTTTTTTTATGGCTTAGGCAAAAGCCTTCCCAAAGGTGAAATCGTTCTCGTACCATTTTTTATCGACGCATTTATTGGTGCACCGCTCCTTTGGTCAGGCAACCGAAAAACCTTCATGACTGAATTAACCGACAAACTGGCACAGTTGCAGAGTAACGCGCAAAAATTATCCTAAGGGCCTGTTCAAGACCTGACCAACAGCAATCTCAAGAAAGCCAGGTCACCATAGGTAGGCTTGAGTCCGGCGTTTTTCGCAGTTTTTCCACTTGTACCCCTGGATATGCAAAATTGCATCTCACTTGCACGACCAAGCATTTACTCATTGAAGGAGTACACGGAAGCGTAACGCGAGTGGAGCGGTGTACGACGACCCCCGCGTAGCCGTAGGGGCCGGGCGTGTTGACGGAGTTGGAGCGCGAGCGGAAGCGTAGTCAACATGCAAGGCCATCCGACACGGCGTCAAGTCATTTGGGCAGTCGTGATGCACAGCGTACCGAAGGGGAGTTGTGCATCGTGACGAACCGAGGACGAACGCGGGCAGCCGAAGGCATTAACCGCCACGTGATTTTTCGCCGCTAAAATCGGATGGATCCCATTTTAGCTTTCGCGAAAAATAGTGGCGCGCTTATGTCGTGTCAGCAATCACCGACACGAAGCAGATATTATCACCATGGATGCCTTTACGGAAATTTATTGTTTCCAAATAAGAAACAATAGGAAGCTAACCTGCCTTTTTGTTGATTGAAATAATTTCCGCGCCCGCCTTCAAGTCATTAAGATAATCAGCCCAGGCTTGCATCATCTTATGGCGTTCCGGTAAATACGCAGTCCTGTTACAGGCGCGTCCGTTGGGGTCTTTTACGGCGTGCGCCAATTGGTGTTCTATCCAATCGACACGAAAGTCCAGCACTTCGTCCAAGATAGTCCGCGCCATAGCCCTAAAGCCGTGTGCGGTCATGATGTCCTTGCCATAGCCCAGCCGCTTCAAGGCTGCGTTTAGGGTGTTCTCGCTCATGCACCGCCCCGCCTCGGTGTTGCGTGGGTTGCGCTCTGACGGGAATACCCAAACGCCCCCGCCGGTCAATGGCCTGATCTCTTCAAGTATTGCAATGGCTTGGTTAGCCAAAGGGACGATATGCTGGACGCTGGTTTTCGTCACAAAGTACCGCCATTCTTTAGCCTCCAGGTCGAAGTCCTGCCATTTGGCGGCGCGCAATTCGCCGGGACGGACAAACACCAAGGGCGCGAACCTCAAGGCGCAATGGCATATAAAGCTGCCTTGGTAGCCGTCTACGGCTCGTAGCAGGTGGGCGGCTTCTTTAGGTTCTGTTATGGCGGCAAAGTGCTTGCCGTTGGTTTTCGGCAACGCGCCTTTCAGGTCTTGTGTGATGTCGCGCTCCACACGCCCAGTCGCCACGGCATAGCGGAACACCTGCCCACATACACGCAACGCCCTGTGCGCCGTCTCCACTGTGCCGCGCCCTTCTATGCGCCTCAGACAGTCCAATACGTCAGTAGGCTCGATGGACTTGACAGGCTTTTTACCGAGCCAAGGGAATAAATACCCAAGCAACCTGAGCGGCCTGCCGCTCTTGTCTTGGCACTTTTTGAGCAGCCATTCATGCGCTATGACCTCAAAACTATTGGCGGCGCTGTTGGCCTTGGCTTTCTTGGCGGCCTGTTTGTGCGCCGCCGGGTCGATACCGTCAGCAACCTGTTTTTTGGCGGTATCTCGCAAGGTTCTGGCTTTAGCCAAGCCGGTTGCAGGGTACGTGCCTAACGCCAATGTCTTGCGCTTGCCTTCAAAACGGTAATCCATGCGGAAATATTTACCGCCAGTGGGTTGTACGAACAGGTACAGCCCGCCCGAATCGCTTAATTTATATGGCTTTTCGGCTGGTTTTGTGTTTTTGATTGCGGTATCTGAGAGCGGCATTGACGGTATCAATTCCTGAAGCGATGGGAATACCGTCAGTTGTGACGGTATGTCAATGGTTGTTGTGGGATGAGATAAAGGTCTTCTATGCCGGTATAGCTGAATTTTGTGGACTTTGTGGGACGTGCTGGAATGGGTGTTTGGTGCCCCGAGGCGGATTCGAACCACCGGCCTGTCCCTTAGGAGGGGACCGCTCTATCCTACTGAGCTATCGGGGCCAACAGCCCGGCATTGTAACACACAACCAAACGACGACTATCCTGTATCAGGATGGGTATTTGCCTTAGCTACAGACATATTATTCAACAACACTCAACTTATTAGGGGTACAAGGATGGTCATTCACCCGTATAATATCACCTTGATTCGCTTGTCAGTAATATCGACTTTCAACCTAAAAATACTTATTCGTGATTGGACAAACCCCTCTTTTTCATTGATAGCCAATAATCCTAACTTAAAGCAAATTAATATTTGAAATGAGCATCAATCCAATGCAACCCATCAAATTTTCCCCTACCCACCGTTTGCAATGGGAAGAAGCGCAGCAAAAATACGTCATCCTTTATCCGGAAGGGATGGTCGAACTTAACCAGAGTTCGGCGGAAATCCTGCTTTGTTGCGACGGCAACCGTAATTTGGCGCAAATCGTCAATGAGCTTGAACAAAAATTTGCCACGACAGGTCTTACCAACGACATTACCGCTTTCCTTGAGGTTGCATTACAAAATGGTTGGATCCAACAATAATCCTGACGCGAAAGCGTTTCGAATAACGCCGCCGCGCTGGCTGTTGGCTGAGCTTACTTACGCTTGCCCGCTGCAATGCCCGTACTGTTCCAATCCGGTTGATTACGCCAAATATCCATCCGAATTAAGCACGGACGACTGGAAACGAGTGCTAACAGAAGCCCGCAAAATGGGCGCGGTGCAACTGGGTTTTTCCGGCGGAGAACCATTGACGCGTAAGGATTTGGTTGAACTGGTCAAACATGCACGGGAACTGGGCTATTACTCTAACCTGATCACCTCCGGCTATGGGCTGACTGAAGAGAAAATTATCCAGCTTAAAGAAGCGGGGCTGGACCATATCCAAGTCAGCATCCAGGCCAGTACCCAGGAACTCAACGACCATATTGCCGGTACAACGTCGTTCCATCATAAAAAAGAAGTCGCCCATCTGGTGAAAAAACACGGTTACCCGATGGTGTTGTGCGTGGTTATCCACCGTGAAAACATCCACCAAATGCCGCAAATTCTGGCAATGGCGGAGGAATTAGGCGCGGATTATCTGGAGCTCGCCAACACCCAGTATTACGGTTGGGCGCATACCAACCGCGATTTATTGTTGCCCACCAAAGCGCAATTCGAACAAGCCGAACAAATAGCACAAGCGTTTAAGGAAAAAGTCGCAGGTAAGATGAAAATTTATTACGTCGTCCCTGATTATTACGAAGACCGTCCCAAAGCCTGCATGAACGGTTGGGGTACGACTTTCTTGACCATCGCACCTGACGGCGTTGCTTTACCGTGCCATTCTGCCCGAGATTTGCCTGGGTTGGATTGCCCCAATGTGAACGATTACGGCATCCAGGAAATCTGGCGCGACTCTAAAGCCTTCAACTTTTTCCGGGGCTTTGAATGGATGAAAGAACCCTGCCGCAGCTGCGACGAAAAGGAAAAAGATTTCGGCGGCTGCCGCTGTCAGGCTTATTTATTGACGGGCGATATGTACATGGCCGATCCGGTATGCAGCAAATCGCCTGAACATGCTGTTATTCAGCAGGCGATTGATTCGGCTGGGGCTAATGCCAGTTTGGCGACAAATGAAAAGCCGTTGGTTTTTCGGAATAGTAAAAACTCGAAGGCAATGAGTTTAGTTGATGGTAAAGGTGTTTGAATTCCGAACGCGGGACGTGGGTATGTTACCCCGTCCCAAACGTTTGTTATTTCTGAATAATATTTAAATCAAAACGAACGGGGCAACATACCACTACCGGCTCGGGATGCTGAACGAAAGAATCCGCATCGTTCGCGTTTTCTCGATTGATGCGCCTCGTACCTCAGCACATCCTATATTTGGCGCATCTTACCTTATGACATCACTAACATATAAGAAACTCTCTGCCATTACGCTGATAATAGCTGGCGTAGCATTAACAATTGGAAGTTTTGCTTATCTGGCACTCTTTGGAATTATGGGTTTCATGTCATTCCTGGTAAAACCTTATCTTGGGATTGGGTTATTATTCGGCTTTGTATTTGGATTATACCTAATAGGAATTGGTAGTGATCTAATTAGGGATTACTTCGAGACTTCATTAGTAAATCGTTTTTCAACACTTATCCGTTGGCTTTTTGCCGCCCCTTTTTTATATCATTTGTCGCTTGGAATATTACAGTATGTTCAAGGTGTTTTATCTGGCTCTCACGTTATCAGTTTTAGCAATTTGGCTTATTTATTTCTGTTTTTCACGCCGATTTTATGTATGTTCCTTTGGCCAGAAATATGTAAATTTGCGAAATATCTACGTCTTCGGCAAAAAAGGCAAATTAGGTGAACAAACAGAATGGCTTATCCCGTAACTGACTTCTCCAGTTTTTTACATTGCCCCTCATCTAACCACCGATCACACCAAACATTCAAAGACAACGCCGTACCGCACATTAGCTCGAACTCACGTTTCGCTTCGCCAGGCTGCTCTTTAGGCCACCAGGAATGCATCTCCATGTGTCTGCGGATGTAATGGCAAGCGGCATCGACTTCGGAATCTTTTAAGTGCATAGCGTAACTCCTTTGGTTTATTATTTAAGGGTTTTTTTTATGGTTCAGTGAATGATAAGACTGTAAGGGGTTGATGTAAACAGCCATGATAGTGATTTGAAGTTTCTTTGAAATTACCAGTCATCTCTGTATTCTGGATTAGGATAATTTAAGCGTGTCCTAACTGCTATACCGATATGACGTGTGTTTTACCAAATTAAGCTATCCTGTGAGTCACTTTATAATCCAAACCATTAATCCAAACCATTGAATTTTTGCTGGCTTGCCCGGTCTGTTGTGTCTTTTTCCCTGATAATTAACCTCAATGCGTATTACGCTCGCTTACATTACTGTAGTTTTGCTTTGGGCGACTACACCACTTGCCATTAAATGGAGTGGTGAAGGCCCCGGGTTTTTGTTTGCGGTTACCAGTCGCATGGCTATTGGCGCAATTTGCCTGTGGTTGACTTTGCTAGTTTTGCGTAAATCTGTATTGTGGCATCGTAAGGCAAAACTGACTTATTTGGCAGTAGCCGTACAAATTTACGGCTCGATGATTATTGTCTATTGGGCGGCGCAATTTATCCCATCCGGCTGGATTTCCGTCATCTTCGGTCTTACGCCCTTGATGACTGCGGTATTGGGTGGCCTTTTGCTCAAGACCAAGGAACAACATTTGTCCTTCAGCAAGCTATTTGCCTATGGGCTGGGCATTGGCGGTTTATACGTCATGTTCGGTTCTGCCTTGCAATTAAGTGAGAACGCCCTATTTGGCATTGCCGGAATTTTATTTGCCGCATTGTTGCAGTCGGTGGGGGCTGTCTGTATAAAACGCATCGACGCGGGGTTGCCCGCCTTAAGCCAGGTTTCTGGCGGCCTGTTTTTTGCCCTGCCCTTGTATTTGTTGACCTTGATTTGTGTCGATAACCGCTGGCCTGAGCATTTATCCACGATCAATATACTGGCTATTGCCTATCTAGGCATGATTGCCACGACGATTGGATTTTTCCTTTATTATTATTTGCTGACCCACTTGTCGGCAACGCGTGTCGCCCTAATTAACCTGATAACACCGGTGATGGCGTTAATGTTGGGCCACCTTGTCAACCAGGAACCTTTAACTGAGCAGATACTGACTGGGACTTGTTTAATTCTTGCCGCACTGGTTATACATTAGATTTGCGATCTCTATCTCAAAATCACGATTTTTTTTGCGAACTTGCCAAAAACAACTAATCTCTTTACAGGGCTTAGCACTCCTTAACGCTTATATTATGGCTTTTCATTGCATTCCTGAAGCTGGAAAAGCCATTCACTGGTCAATTTTTTCGACAATTATTAAGCGAACGTTAATAAAAGTGCTTAATAATCCCCTTGCCTGTTTACAAATGTAGGTAATTAATTACTTGATTTGTTTTCGGTATTTTTAAAAATTATTCCCGATTGCCGGTGATCTTGATTGGACAATGGTCACGTTTTAAAGGCAATCATTCAACTGAGATTATTCATTAACCTCCCTTTAAGTAGCATCTTAAGGCATGCGCTTACAAACGCTTAAAGGACACGTTAACAAGAGACTATCTATGAATCTAAATAATGTTATAAAAATCCTTCCACTTGTATCTTCCACCCTGCTCTTTTCCGCTTACGCAGACAATGCTTTTGCCAAAGATTATTACGTCGCCACTTGGGGCAATGACTCTGCTGCCGGGGCGCTAAGTAGCCCTTTCAGGACTATAGCAAAGGCATCAAAGCTGGTTTCTGCGGGCGACAGAGCAATCATTCGTGCAGGCAACTACTCTGAAAGGATTGTCGTACAGCGTTCTGGAGCTTCCGGAAGGCCTATCACCTATATGGCTTACCCCAATGAAAAGGTAACAATCAACGGTTCTGGCGTTTCAGTACCTTATTGGGGCGGCTTGGTTGATGTCAATTCCAAAAGCTTCATAACTCTTCAGGGCCTGAATGTTGTGAACTCATCATCTAATGGTATTTTTGGCTATCAAGTCGCCAATATTGTTGTCACTAAATGCTCAACCTATAACACGGTAAGTTCGGGTATTGGTATGCAAACCGGCAGAAACATTACCGTAACCGGCAATGACATTGGTTTAGCCAACACGACGGGGCAGCAGGAAAACTTGACCATTGCGTCAGTCAACAACTTTGAAGTCAGCTATAACCACGTACATGATGGCGGTAAAAGCAATAACGGTGGTGAAGGGATTGTCGCCAAAGGTGATTCCCATAACGGTAAAATATTCGGCAACCGGGTTCACGGGATAAATCGCGGAGGAATTTATGTAGGCCCTTATGCAGGCTGGTTTACCGATGTTCAGATTTATAACAACACGGTTTATTCAAATGCTGCCGACGGTATTTTGATCGGCAATGAGGCAGGCGGTTATCTTGAAGATGTCGATATCTACAATAATGTCGTCTATAACAACGCATGGAGCGGTATTCATGTGTGGGGCGGAGGCGAGGCAGGCCACTCTCATGCAATGGGGCGTATTCATATAAAAAATAACACGGTCGTAAAAAATGGCTGGGGGGCATGGGATCCGGGTATTGTTAGCAGCAACCCTAACCTCGTCAATTTGGGCATAATCAATAATCTGGTCAGCCAGAATACTGGTATTCAGATTCAAATTACCACAGCGCTTGCGCCTTCGCATTACATTATCCTGAACAATCTGGTGGATAATTCACATCGTGGCTGGAAACGATATGGGGACATCGACAAATTTGGCAACAATGTGGTCAATGCCTTACCTAACTTTATCGATGCAAAGAACAACAATTACAGGATAGCCACAAATTCACCCGCTGTCGGTAAAGGTCTGTCGGCATCCGGCCTACCTACTTTTGACTACGCCTTCAAAGCCAGAGGTGGTAGCATGGATATCGGTGCTTTTCAACATTAAGCCCAGTATCCTCCTCAGGATCCGTTAAGTAGCGACCGATCTTCGAATCAATCGCTCTAAGACGATCTTGAGCGGTATCCCAAACCCAAGGATTTTCTGTAATTTTTAGCTCAGTCATCTTCCACCGAGAGTGAGGCGACTCGCCTCCGGTGGAAGACCTGCCTTAATCCGCATTCTTTGGCTTTAATGCTGAAAAAGATATTTGCTTATTTGAATGCTTATCTCGTTCATTGCGTGACAAACTTAAGGCCTATCAGCAAAAGCACCGACGCCAACACCGGACGCAAGTAATGTTCGGGAACCTTGGCGCTCAAGTGGCTACCTATCCAAATTCCGGGTAATGATCCAATCAATAAACTGCCCAATAACGTGAAATCAACATTGCCTAACATCCAATGACCAAAGCCACCGATAGCGGTCAGGGGGATTGCGTGGGCAAGGTCAGTTCCGACTATTTTCAAAGTACTCATGCGCGGATACAAGAACAAGAGCGCCACTGTCCCCAACGCACCTGCACCCACTGAAGACAAGGTCACCAGCACACCCAAAACTATACCGGTCAGGATGGTTGCCGGAATTTCCCATCGCGGCGGAAATCGACCTGCATTCTGAATTGAGCTATGGTCATCGTCAATCTTACCGTTGCCATTGCGTAAAAGATAAGCACGAATTAACAGTGCACTGGAAGTAAGAATAAGCGCAATGCCTAACGAGTAGGTAATTATGCCCGTAGTTTCCTTCCCGATGTCCATGTAATGCTTGATGGCGAATAAGGTCAAGATCGCCATAGGAATACTGCCCGATGCGAGCAAACCGACGATGCGCCAATCCACGGATTTATGTTTGCCGTGATGAACGAATACCCCGCCCGTCTTTGTGATAGCCGCATACAACAAGTCAGTTCCTACGGCGACAGACGCTTTAAAACCGAATAAAAATACCAGCAATGGCGTCATCAGCGAACCTCCACCGACACCGGTAATACCCACTAACAAACCCACCGCAAAACCCGAAAGTGAATACATCACGTTCATGTCAATATGACCCCTTTAAATAAATAGCCAAAACCATTGTTTACTATAGCGCAACTCATTTCATGATTTAAATAATATGTAAGGATAAGTTTATGCAATTTTAAGATAAAAACTCCAACAATCAAGCTATGGTTACGAAATTCTGGTAAAGCAATGATTACAAGATAAAACCCTAAATTTAAGTAACCGGATATACTATCGATAACAAATCCATGATAGCCATATACCAAATTTTATCCGCCATAAACAATGTATTCCCAAGGTGTAAAAAAAACGATTACCATCCGACAAGTTGACAATAACCGCAATCAACTTAATGACATGCACCCGATTTTACAGCGAATATTGTTGGCTCGTGGTGTCAAATCCAATACCGATCTTGACAGGGCTTTAGAAAAACTACCGTCACCGTGGCTGCTTTCCGGTATGGAAGACATGGTGGTACATTTGATTACGGCGATCAAAACCCAGCAAAAAATATCCATCGTCGCAGATTTTGATGCCGATGGCGCAACCAGTTGTGCAGTCGCCAGCAAAGGATTACAGCTATTAGGGGCTATCAACACCACATTTGTCGTCCCAAACCGGTTTGAGTACGGTTATGGACTCACCCCGGAAATCGTTGAGCTAGTCAAACAACAGCAACCCGACATCATCATTACCGTCGATAATGGCATATCCAGTATTGAAGGTGTGAAGGCCGCACAAAGCGCTGGCATTAAAGTGCTGGTCACCGATCATCACCTGCCTGGACACGAACTGCCCCCAGCCGACGCTATTGTTAACCCCAATCTAGCCAATGATAAATTCCCTAGCAAAGCGCTTGCTGGGGTCGGTGTTATATTTTACGTTCTCTTGGCGCTCAGAAGCCGTTTGCGCGAACAAGGCTGGTTCCAGCAGCAGATAGCAGAACCTAATCTGGCACAGTTGTTAGATTATGTCGCCTTGGGTACCGTTGCTGACGTAGTCGCTTTAGATCATGTCAACCGTATTTTGGTGCATCAGGGTTTGCTGAGAATACGTACTGGGCGTTGTCATCCGGGCTTGCAGGCATTGATTGAAATATCCGGGAGAAACCCGCATACCTTGGTAGCAGCGGATCTGGGCTTTGCCTTAGGGCCAAGATTGAATGCAGCGGGACGAATGGATGATATGTCCCTGGGTATTCAATGCTTGCTGACGGACGATCCCGCTCTTGCCAAAACCATTGCCTTGCAGTTAGATGATTTAAACAATGACCGAAAAGCCATTGAAGCACAGATGAAGCAAGAAGCCCTAGCCTTGTTGAGCCAAATGAAAACGCTGGATGAACACCACTTGCCCGCTGGCGTATGCTTATTTGATGAAAACTGGCATCAAGGTGTCATTGGCATTTTGGCATCTCGCATCAAAGATCAGCTTCACCGTCCGGTTATTGCCTTTGCACCTGCCGGAAAAGACCTGATTAAAGGATCGGCACGCTCAATCCCAGGTGTGCATATCCGCGATATTCTGAGCGATATTGCCACCCAGCACCCTAAGCTATTAACCAAGTTTGGTGGTCATGCCATGGCGGCCGGCTTGAGTATCAAAATGCACGACTATCCGGTTTTTGCTTTGGCTTTTGATGAAATCGTCAGAAAACGCCTGGACTCGGCTGACCTTGATCAAAAAATATGGTCCGACGGCGAACTGGCCGAACACGATATGAGCCTTGAACTCGCTGAATTGTTACAATCGGCGGCCACTTGGGGACAGGATTTTCCCGAACCTGTTTTCCATGGCCGTTTTGATATTGTCCAATCACGCATCGTCGGCCAGCAGCACTTGAAACTGGTCATGAGAAAGCCGAACGGCAATCTTTTATTGGATGGGATTGCGTTTTTTGTCGATAAACCTGAGCAATGGCTGGGTTTAAGGGTGTGTAACGCAGCATATAAGTTAGATGTCAATGAATTCAGGGGCCAACGAAGTGTGCAACTGCTGGTACTGTATTTAGAGAAAGTCAGCTAATTTATGCACTTTCTTTATAACGCTTGATTCCATATTTTTTATATTACTTGATCCAATTACGTAGGACTTACAAATGGATAAAATAACCAGCATGACGGTTTTTGTACGTGTGGCGAGAGCCGGAAGTTTCGCGGGTGGTGCCAGGGACTTGGGCATGTCACGGGCAATGGCAACCAAGCATATCATGCAGCTTGAAGGCGCATTAGGATCAAGATTGTTTAACCGTACCACTCGCAGCCTTAATTTGACCGATGTCGGCGCTTCTTATCTTGAACGTTGCCAGCAGGTTTTGCTGGATATTGAAGAAATGGAAGCATCCATCACCCATTTGCAAACCGAACCCAAAGGCATTTTAAAAATAAGCGCCCCACCTGTCATTGGCGCAACCCACATCACACGCGCTGCAGTTGAGTTTTTGAAAATACATGACGACCTGAAAATTGATGTCGTTTTACAAAGCAGCCCAGGCGATTTGATAGATGAGGGGATAGACATTGCCATCTTTTTGGGCGCATTGGACGACACCAGCATGGTCGCAAAAAAGCTAGCGACCTCACCCTTGGTGGTGTGTGCGTCGCCGGAATATTTGGCAAAACATGGCATCCCGCAAACACCGGATGACCTAGTAAAGCACAGTTGCCTGGTTAACTGGGCTATTTCACCGCGTCATAAATGGCAATTTCGGACTGAATCAGGCCTGATTACTATCAATGTTTCCGGGCGTATGCAAGCGAATGCCGCCCATTCAATTCGTCTGGCGGCTTTAAACGGATTGGGATTAGTGATGTTACCTATCTATATCGTAGGCAGCGACATTGAAAAAGGTGCGCTGAATGTTGTGTTGGCGAATTACGCGTTACCGCCTTTGGAGATCCATGCCGTTTACCCCCATAGAAAATATTTATCGGCAAAGGTCAGGAAATTTCTCGATTTCTTACAGGAGTGGCTGGAATCAAGAGCAGGAATGCCGAGTGTTGAGTAAAAACCCAAACTCAGACATCTCCGCACTAATCATGAATCTAAAAATGGCTTTTAAACGTAAGCTTGTTGTAACTTACAGTAAGCAATTATGCCAAACTATAACAGCCTGGCATTTATGATTTTTATCAGGCTTAGCTTATAACCATTCCAGGAGCATTTTCTCATAATCACTCAAGACATGATCCCAAGTGAACAACTCAAAATATTGTTTGATGCTGGCTTCCCGCATGTCGGACAGTTTACTTTCATCTGCCAGAATTGAATCCAATACCTTGATACAATCCTCTTTATCCTTGAAATAGCAGGCGCCCTGCCCTGCTACCCATCGGTTAAAGCGGTTATCATGGGCAAGCACCGCATTACCCGCACCCAATGCTTCTACCAAAGACGGATTGGTACCGCCAACTTGATGACCATTGATATAAAACCGCGAAAAAAACCGTAACGCCCCAACAACTTCTTTGTCATAAATCGCGCCAGGAAATATAACTTCGTCTGACCCGGCTTGTTTAACTTCTTGTTGATAGTCGTGGTCAGGCGAATAGTTGCCAAGCACGACCAATTTGACCCCGCGCCGCTTGCTTGACCACGCACTTACTACCTCAAGAATCGAATTTTCGGGTTCTGCACGGGCAATCAATATGGCATAGCCATTGGCGACAAGCCCATAATTTTGTAACACACTTGCGTCAGCTTGCTCGATTCGATCCGCGCCATACGGAATCATCGTCACTTTTTCAGGCCTTACCCGAGTGGACAAGTGTTTTTTGATTTCAGGATGATCCGCCACCAACTGATTGCCAAGCCAGCCGCCAACCCACTCATTTAAATAAAACCAGGTCTTGGCAACAATCCCCCATTTTTGCCGCTGCCACTCAATACCATCCATATTGATCAGGTTTTTAACGCCTGCCAAGCGATATATCAGGCAAAATATCGCCGTGTTATAGCCTAGTGTCAATACTAAACCTTTTTCACCTGCCGCATGTATTGTGGATTTCCAGTCGAAAATAATTGTTCCACCTGACGCAGCAACCGATACGGGTATGCGAACGCGTCTGATACCGCGCCATTCATCTTCAAATATCTCGCCATTGCCATCTTCCTGGCAATAAACCGTCACTTTCCAGTCTTTTTTGGCGAGATAAATAGCCAAGTGTTCGGCGAATGTCTCAAAACCACCATGTGCTGCCGGTATACCTCGAGTCCCTAAAATTCTTAATGTTTTCATCGGCTAATTTTTAACTCCTAACTCGGAATAAAGTTCTAATATTGATTCCACATAACGCTGTTTATTAAAGTTTTTAT
Organism: Methyloglobulus sp.; assembly: GCA_013141505.1. GTDB lineage: Bacteria > Pseudomonadota > Gammaproteobacteria > Methylococcales > Methylomonadaceae > Methyloglobulus. Next base: position 32,233 of record JABFQX010000014.1, on the reverse strand, counting down.
CTACAAATTCCCGACTTGCCTTGCCGATTTTGCTGAGCGATTTAGCATCCATAGCATTGCAGGCCAGCAAACAGTCGGCCAGACTGTCGACGTTTTGACTTTCAAAAACCCAACCTGTCTCGCCGGCAACAACCATCTCAGGAATCCCGCCAATATTTGCACCGATCACCGGTTTGCCTAACGAATAACTTTCCAGCACGCTCATAGGCGCGTTCTCATACCACTCCGACGGCAGCACAACTGCCCGTGCGCCTCTGACTAAATCATGTAACTCAGAGCCGGTGCGATACCCTAAAAACTCGATGTCACCAGGATTTTGAGTAGCAATCTCCTTGAGTTCTGCTTCGACAGGCCCCGTGCCAACAATTTTTAACTTCACACCGGCTTTGGCGGCGGCACGTATTAAAGTAACCACTCCCTTTTCGGGCGCTAGCCTACCAAAATACAGAAAATACTGTCCAGGTTCGTATGAAGGCTCAAATTTGCTAGAATCGACATAATTGGGGACATAGGCCAGTTTCTCTCGAGGCCAGCCCCATTCGACAAATTTTTCCAGAAAAAATCGGCTGGGTACCGCTACCCGGTCAAGATATTTTTGATACGTATTCAGGTAACGATGGAGACCACTCTCAACCGCCACAATAAGGCTGGCGGACAAAGAATCCCTGACACAACGGTGCTTGACTACATTCAATATACTGCCATGATTGCAACGCTCACAAATGCCACCGGAGTTAAGCATTTTATAGGCCGGACAGGCTATTTTAAGATCATGTGCGGTCATGACTGTCGCGATTCCCGCCTCTTTCAACACAGGAATGATGGCAGGGGAAAGATGGTGATAAATGCAATGCAAATGTGCCACATCAGGTTTAAAGTTTTCTATCAAGCTTTGCAGTTTTCTCTGTGCCTCAAACGAGTACACAACCTTCGATGCCATTGAGATTTTTTCCAGCAACGAATAAGCATGACCAAACTCAAGCTCATCAACAAAATACTCAGACCAAGGAGTGGCTATGTTTTGAGGATGATGCATTGAGAAAAAAGCGTTGCTCCAGCCTTGGCTTTCCATCAATTCGGCATGTTCCAAATAGACGACATCGGAACCACCCCGGCGATAATGATAATTGTTGACGCTTAAAATTTTCTTCATCTCTTTTCGTCAGATTTCGACATTTTCAAAAATAATCAATTGGTTAGAATTTTTAATCAAATTAGATGGACAATTATAGTGCAAAGCACGTCGAGTGTTTGTATCGTTTAAGCATCCAGCTTACGCCGCCAACCAACAAGATTTATTTCTTGCGCTACTTTAACGCATCAAAATATATTAACAATACGCACAATTACCTACTGCTAACATGGCTTCAACTAGCCTACTCAGGAATACCATCAGAATCCCGCTCGTTTTATTTATTCCCCCACTGAACTTTTTACAGTTATTTTGCAATTAACCACTGCATTAAAAAAACATCAACTAATATGTAAGAATCTCTAGCGTTGTTTACAGTATTCAGGAGAATACTGTAAATGAACATGCACAAACGAATCCGCTTAACCCCGTTAGACCGTCAAGAGGTCTGGCGGCTTTACCAAACCCGTTGCTGGAAAGTGACTCAACTGGCAGAACATTTCAGGGTAAGCCGGCCGACGATTTATAACGTCCTCAAACGCGCCAGATTGCAGGAGTTTGTCCCCCGCGACAGCACCAACCAGCGCTTCAAGACGATCCAGTATGGCCTGAAACGGCTGGCCAAGGTCGAACAAGTGATCCAAGGTCGGTTGAAACGCGAGGCCAGACGGTATAATAAGTCGTATCCTGGCGAACTGGTTCATTTCGACGACCCCCGCGTAGCCGTAGGGGTCGGGCGTGTTGACGGAGTTGGAGCGCGAGCGGAAGCGTAGTCAACATGCAAGGCCATCCGACACGGCGTCAAGTCATTTGGGCAGTCGTGATGCACAGCGTACCGAAGGGGAGTTGTGCATCGTGACGAACCGAGGACGAACGCGGGCAGCCGAAGGCATTAATCGCCACGTGATTTTTCGCCGCTAAAATCGGATGGATCCCATTTTAGCTTTCGCGAAAAATAGTGGCGCGCTTAACTAAACGCCTGCCATTGCTCAAAGGCCAAACACCCACGCAGCCCAGGGAATACCTGTTCGTCGCCCTTGTGCCCTGTGGGTAATCGACGACTTCTCCAGGGAGCTGTACGCCGACATCCTGCCGGACAAGACCCAAGGCAGCGCCGCCCAATTCTTGGTGGATAACGTCATCGCCCAATGCCCTTACCAGATCGATTACGCTTACTCCGACAATGGCAAGGAGTATAAGGGCACCGACAATCATGCCTTCGTCAAAGCCTGCAAGCAGCAAGGCATCGGCCAAAAGTTCACCAAAGTCAACCGACCCCAAACCAACGGCAAAGCCGAGCGCGTGATCCCTACCCTGATGGAGATGTGGCATCGTCAGCAAACTTTTAAAGACAATCAAGACAGACGCCTTCAATTAGGCCGCTTTATCAACTTCTACAATACCGTCAAACCCCATAAGGGTTTGAATAACGCAACACCTTATCAAATACTTTATCAATATTTTAATCAACCAATCTGTAAACAACCCTGAGATTTCTTACAACTAATATTAGAAGGACAGCCACGAACAAGCTTTTAGGCTAAAAAACTTATCTATACAAAACTTATAATTTGAAAGCCCATTTTTAGCGCTCAAGCAAATTAAATAGCCGTATCATTGATGCAAACTTGGATAAAAACCATTCAACGCAATTTTTAACCTAGGCGACCCCAGATGCACACACAGTTAAAAAGAGCCAATATTTCAGACTTTCACTCGCTTTTACTCATAGCGATCACTTTTATCATTTTATTAGCCACCCTGGCACTCAAGCCATGCCGAGTTTTGCCCGCCAGACCGGTGCATCATGCAGCCAATGCCATACCCAATCTTTGGGACTCCCTACGTCCGGAATTTAAAATTGGCCGGTTATACGATGGGCGAAAGCACAAGTTTCCCCAAATTACCACCTATCAGTGCCATGATCACCGAGTCATTTACTAACACCAATAAAGATCAGCCTAATGTTGTACGCGCCAGTTTGCAGTATATCGGCTATAGTCAAGCGAATGGCACCAGTACAGCGGCTCAGGACAACAACACCTTCATGCTTAACGGCTTGGTTGGCTTTTTAATTTTAATTACCCACCGCGTTCCGTATTTATTTAGCGGAACGTGACTTCTCGAAAATATGCCGCAAGGCCGTTATAACCGTTTTGAAAACTATATCATGCGATTGATTCCCCATTAAAAATGGGCATTTCACTCTGATGCAATCTACTAAAAAGGCAATTAATAATGGGTGAATCTTCTCAAGACAGACGTTCAGGTGTTGAACGGCGTGCAGAACCATTTAGGCGCTTTAAGGATATTTCGGTTAGCGAACGAATCTTAAACACTGTATTTTTGCTCACGATAGGCCTAGGCTATTTGGCCGCGTTGGCAAACCTGTATTACACCCATCAAGGCTTGGATGGTAAAGCGGGGCTCTCTCTGGAAGATATTGAGATTAGCTATCATGGTTCAAATACGCAAACCCGGTTGGGTACAGCGATTCAAGGCATTATGGAACCCAACCTGAAATTCAAAAGCGATAAAGACGTTATCTTGGCGTGGATACATGCTGGTGCCCATGAGAAGCCTTACGAAGAAAATATAGCGCCCATATTAAATCGCGATTGTATAGGTTGGCATTCTCCGTCAATTAACCCATCTCTACCTGATTTAACCAATTACAAAGGGGTATCAATCGTTGCCCATGCAGGCGGCGCAACAATCCCGTTTTTAATTCGGGTATCGCATATTCACTTATTCGGCATCGCTTTTATTTTGTTCTTTGTCGGCAAAATATTCTTGCTATACGATATGAATATTTATATCAAACGAATTGCCGTGGTCATTCCCTTCGCCGGTATGCTTCTGGATGTTATGTCATGGTTTGTGACTAAATCCATCCCATCTTTCGCCTATCTGGTTATAGCCAGCGGAGCATTGATGGGGCTTTCCATGGGGTTGCAGGTCGTGATTAGCGTCTATCAAATGTGGTTTTACACTAAAAGCATATCCATTAAACCCTCACATCAGGAACGGCACTAAATTGCACGCCTACCGCTCGGTATCCTCCTATATTTGGAAAATCCAAACACAAGACCAAGCCAGTCTTGTGACCACTTTGAAAAATACTTGGCACTGAAAACGACAACATAAGATTTCCATAAGATCGATGGCTTACACTATCGGACACAATTAACCACAATCCAAAATATCCGAGGACGAGGAAATGGAAACTATTTTGACAATTCTGGCCTTTACTTTTGCTGTTCTTTTACTTGAAAAAAAAGCAGCCTATGACTTTGAAAATGACGATTTAATATAAAAAATCATTTATTTAGTGTCAATAACCCATTTGATCCAAAGTTATACCTAACGCTTTCGCTACCTTTTGCAAGGTGACCCGCCGAGGGCGCTTTGCTGCTTCAATCTGGGCATATCCTGCTTGAGATATACCCATCCGCGCCGCCACCTCAGTTTGCGTCAACATCAAATGCTCCCGCCATGCCTGTAACAGGCCAACTTCAGCCATTTTACGTCTGCCGATTAATTTCTGAGCCGTAATACTCAAAGTTTGTTCAGCATCCGGTAAATTAATAAAATCGGAATACGGCATGACGACAAAAGCAGGCTTTCCATCCGATCCAAGAATTGTTTGATAATGGGTGTTTGCGTTCATATGAATCTTCCATAATGCTAATTGTTTAAACCAATTAGAAAACAGCAAAATTAATTATTTTAGCTTCGGTATTTTCTGCATTTAGCCTAGTCAATATTCTTATTTTTTCAAGTTGCGCTTACTTTTTTTGCTTTAAATAATGCGTAAACGAAACCTATAATAAGATTATCTTAAGATAAAATAAGTAATATACGGCACATAATACCCGTGTTGGGACTTGTTTTTTTGGTTAACACCAATTCTCAGCAATTATGATCTTTTTCAATTACGTTATAAAAAATATATACTTATATTTAATCTAATAAATTTATAAATCATATTCGCATGAATATTGGCTTATTGGCACTCATATTAAATAAGGGCTTTCGGTAATGATAAATTTTTTCAAAAAAAATTCGGCTGTCTTGCCAGTATCAAAGACAACTTACAGTTACCCGCTGGCTTCGGTGCTAAACGACCATGAATTGTTCGAATACATCGGTACGCTGTTCTCGAAAAACAAGCCTGTGGTTTCTGCACTTTTCCTCGTTGCTATGGAAAATCTGCCGTTCCGGTATGCAAATTTCCACAAAGCGATGCTTAAATCCAAAAAATATCCCGCATCAATGGATGGTTTGGTTGAATTTGTCTTGAATACTCATGCTGAACATCAGGGTGATACGCTCCATGACGAAATAGAAAGCCGTCGTTGGTTTTATTTTTATGCCGCCGCATTGCTCACGATCGCTCATGACCGCGCCCGCAAAAACCCTGAACTCTGGGAAGGACTCGCCGAGATTTGGAGCCAGCTTATGGCCGGTGCCCATGCGCTCCGCAGTACGATTGATCAAACTTCACTGTGGAACGCGCATGAAGTCTTTACCTTCAGTGAAATCCAAAATGGGGTGGACGGTGAAAAGTTTGTCGCATCGGTGCTTCTGCCCAAAGAACTTAGAAACCACGAAAACTTTAAACAGTGGTTGCAACGCGATCTTCAACAAGAATTCCGTGATCTGTTCCAACTAGACGGATTTTTCCCGGACAGGGTTGCTGAAAGTATTGCTTAAACAAACATAAAACTCAAATGCCTTTACTGTTGTTTTCCATGCGCCGCAACATCTCCACCATTATCTGGCGATAGAGTTCGTCACCCAAATATTTATCTTCAATACCACGATCAATATTTGGGTTATCGTTCACCTCTATCACATAACCTTTGCCATCTTTTTCCTTTACATCGACACCATAAAGCCCATTACCTATCGTTTGGCTGGCTTTTAACGCGGCATCCAACACACTTTTGGGCGCTTCGAAGGTCGGCATGGTTTCAAAATGACCGCTATCGGTACGTTTTTCGCCGTGACGGTAAATCTGCCAATGATTTTTAACCATATAATACCGGCAGGCATATAACGCCTTATTGTTGAACACGCCAATACGCCAGTCAAAATCGGTATAAAGAAATTCCTGAGCCAACAACAACGCCGATTGCTTAAATAACTCCGCAACCTTGCTGTCCAGTTCCGCCCTATTTTGGACTTTGACAATGCCTTTCGAGAATGATCCATCAGGAATTTTGATGACCACCGGAAAACCGGCTTTAGCCTCCAACTGATCCAGATGTTGGCTATTACCTTTGTGCAATATCCAGGTCTTGGGCGAAGGTACTCGATGCGTACGAAACAAATCCGCTAAATACACCTTATTGGTACAGCGAAGAATAGAGGTCGGATCATCAATCACAACCAAACCTTCCGCCTCCGCCTTTTTGGCAAACCGGTAAGTATGATGGTCAATCGCCGTCGTTTCGCGGATAAACAAGCCATCAAACTCAGGTAAGCGGGCATAATGCTGTTGGGTGATCAACTCAATTTCTATCCCCAACTCCCTGCCAATGCTGATGAATTTTTTCAACGCCCCCCGATTACTCGGCGGCAAGGCTTCCGCAGGATTTACCAGGATAGCCAAATCATACCGGGCAACCTTGCGGGTGCGGCCTTTGCGCCAGACTTTTTTGCTGAACTTATCCAAGGCGCTGGCAAACAGGGATTCATTTTCCTCATCAAGGTTGCGGTAGGATACTGCTTGTAAATCAGTAATCTCCCATTGCTGTTCAAACCTTAAGGTAATTGCCATGATTGGGCAGGAAAACCGCTCAAACAACAGTCTTGCCAAATCTTCAAAGTCAGGATTTTGGGTCGTGCCAAAATAACTTAACAGTTTGATTTCATTTTTTTTGTTTTGTCCTTTAAGGACACGCGTCAAAGTGTCGGATAAATCTTCAATCTGGAGCTGATACAAGGATTTTTTGCCTATGTCATTCAAAACCTTAACGGAAGGAATAACATGATGCCCCCGCGCTTCTGCCAGCAAGGAACAATAGTAGCCGTCCGATAAATAAGAATAACTGCTGCACAGATTGATAACGCGCACACGATGCTCGGAATCTTCCTTTTCCGTAGCCAGATAGGTCTCAAAAGTGATGACTTGATCGCTCGGATAATACGGACTCCAGTCCTCGAGAGAATCCACAACCAAAAGAGTCCGTGCCATAGAGTAATTGTTCCTTTAAGAAATTGGTTAGTAATGCTGGTTTCTGATCTTACGCCACGTTAAGTTCTAGTGGCCTCAGCTTCATTCGCCACGACCTCGAATTCCATTATATGGGAAACACAAGATGTATTGGCCAAATACCTAGCCTACCGAAACTTTTTTAGAGTATCTTCAAACTGAATCCAGTTTAGAAACTCCCCAGATAGTTTAGCTACAGTTTATATAACTGCAACGCTGCAAACGTTTTGTGACCTTTGAAATATACGAGCAATATCTAAGCCCATGCAACATAAGAAAACTGTTATTGTTCAGGGTTCGCATCACCCCGATTCAGTAAATCACTGCCCAGATATTTTCATTTATTTGTTGCCCGCACAAGTTTCTTTTGCTCTAATCATTGCCTTGTCGGAAGATCTATCACCGATGCCGCCCTCAAATCTTATTTATTTTCGGCCTTATGAAGTTTTAATTTCCCTTCGGCTCCGCTCAGGGAACGAAACCGTAGCATTCCCTGAGCGGAGCCGAAGGGGTGAAATACCGATTTCAAACTTTAAAAGGCCGGATCAATATGATCAATAAATACCATATAATCTACGTATTAAATTCAATTTCACGCCTATTGAAAACCGCGTTGTTGACAGCGCTTACGCTTTTCGCAAATGGCTGTGCAGAATATACCACCCAGACATTAAGGATAGATTCACAAGCCCCGTTTATTTCCGCCCCAATCATTAGCCCCGTTCCCAATACCGCTACTGAACAAAGGTTGGTTGCATTTCCTGATGGCAAGGTAATGGTGGCCTGGTGGGAAAATCTGCCTGGTACGAAAGGCAATCTCCAGATTTCAGCATGGGAAAATGATAGCTGGTCACCCCCTATTACGGTAAGCACGATGCCTAACATAGTGGATGCCGAATTCGCACCTATCGGTAATGACCACTTAGCGGCGATGTGGATGGCGTCCAAACCTTACCAAGCAGGCGGCGAAGTGCAAGGAATTTACACATCGACAACCGACAGTTCCAATAATCGCTGGAACACACCACTTAAGGTCAATCAGGAAAAACAAACGTCGGGTAAAACGCTTCCAGCCCTGGCAGCATTTGCAAATGGATCTCTGCTTACGGCCTGGATAGATATGCCAGTTACTCAGCCAAACTCGCCCGGTAGCCCAAAAGAAATAACCCATAGCGAACCCGCTTCATCCCTGACTGTTGCCCTAATTTCCGCAGACAATAGTCAAGTCAAAAGCATGCCCGCTGTTAAGGAATTTTGCGGCTGCTGCCCACCTGCCCTGGCTATCCACGCAGAAGATGGCTTTTTGGCATATCGTGGCCTTCTGCCTGTCAATATTCGAGACCCGGCAATTATGCGGATAGGTCAAGATAGGCTCAACACTCCCCATATTATTCATAACGACCACTGGGAATTCGATGGCTGTCCGTCTAGCGGCCCCGTTGTAGCCGTACTGCAAAATACCGTAGCAGTTGCTTGGACGACACTGATACACAATAGGCTAATCGTCCGCACCGCATTTTCTCAAGATAACAGCGACCACTTCGCAGTCCCGATTGATGTTGAATTGGATAATGCGACCGGCGTTAGCGGCATCGCCCTGGAAAGCCCACAGTCGGCATTACTGGTTTGGACAGGCATCGATACCAAGGGTAGCGCAATCAAATTGGCAAGAGTGTATGCCGATGGCCGGATCGAGCATCGCACTACGGTGCATAGGCTAACTAATGACGGCACATACAAATGGCCTGGGCCACGTATGGTAAAAACCAATAATGGCATTATCATCGGTTGGAATGATGAGCAGAGTAAAAAGTTGGGTTTGGTTAAGGTAAAGTTAGTGGAATAAACAAACTAGCTCGTTGCACACAAAAAGTTCCCTTCGAAAAAGTGGGTGATATGCCCCACTTTTTTCATAAAACTGGGTCATATCCCCCACCCTCTTTCTGAAGCGCCACTGTATCTGGATTTCAGGGACACAAACAATTCAGAAAAGTGGGGCATATCACCCAGTTTTAAAACCCACCACGTTTTTAACCCCAAAAACCCCACATTGCCTTAAATTTTAACATTATCAATATAAGCCTAATATAAGCTGAAAAAATCATTAAATACGTTGTCTATCAACACATTAATATATTTATATAGCCAACCAGAGGGTCTCCCACCAAATAAACCACTCCAAAAAACAACCGCATTTATTGGCATATTTATTGCGTTTATTTAAAACGAAAGCTCTCGTTCATCCAAATCAACCATAGCGAAGGTGACATTTACCAAGTGCCTAGTCCATAGTTTTTTCTATGGTTCGCACTTTTTGAAGCCGCTAGGTTGAAAAGTTTTTATGAGCCACGTAAATAATAGAATAGCTTTATGGTTAACACATTCAAATATCCCGTTACAACATGGCTCCCGATGCTTGTCGTGAAAGATAGCGTTGTTAATGGTGAGCAAAAAATCCTTTACCCATCAGTAAATAAACCTGACAAAGGTTTAGTTTTTGACTGCCACTAATAACTGACTAAGGCTATCAATAATGAGTGCTTTTCAGGCGTTATGTTTTGCTTTCCTGTTGCTGTGCGTACCTGTTATATCCATCAGCGCGGAACAATTGCGTCATGCCCCACTTAGCGGCCAGCCCCCCAGCATATGGCTAACGCAAGCTAAACAAACGCCTAACGCTATCCGTCTGGAAACCCATCAAGCAACCTTAGCACAAATCCTTCAAACAATCGCCAGTAAAACTGGGGTACGGATTCATCACTCAACCTTACCTACACAGCCCATTACAACCATTTGTGTCGCTGAAAGTGTAAAAATATTGGTGGAATGTCTACTAGGTTCGCAGGTTGATCTGGCGGCGAGGCTGTCCAATAAAACTGCCAAAGCGATAGCAGCAAAGCACAGCCATCAACTTACCGAACTTTGGTTATTGCCCACGAATAGCCCTATTAAAACTACCAGTGCTTCGGATACCGCTATCGGCACCACTACACCAACACCAGAACAAACCAACATTTCTGACCAAAACAGGATACGACTTCAAGCCACCTTAAAAGACGCTGGCGCTAAAGATGCCCAACAACGTGCCTCAGCCATTTACAACCTGGGCTTATCCGGTACCAAAGATGACCCCGAAGTCAAAGAGAGCCTACGTTTAGCTTTACGCGATGAAGATGCCAACGTCAGGGCACAAGCCGCAGCGGCGATAACCCAGCGTGGCGAAGAAGATTTACTGGATGAACTCGCCCATGCCAAATTAAATCGCCTGGATGATGCAGACAACATACCAAATACTGAAACCATTAGACACATCGCCGCACTCCAGCAGACGGGCACACTTGATGAAGCAACTGCAGTCAAGCTATTAAGCAACCAAGCTGATGCGTTGGTTGGCAATGAAACCGAATAACCCTATGAACAGAGCAATAACTACCCGGATAGACATAAAAACCCTGTACGCCAGCACACAACTGGCAAGCGTACAGGCATACCGAACAAGCGGAAAGGAACTCGCTTCGCCAAGGCTTTCCACAAAAAACCTTGGCAACACGGGCAGGTGAAACTACACACAACCCCATTTCACCTGCTTGTAACCACGCCGACACACTGCATAAAGGACACAGTGCTAGGCACTTCTTATTTAACTAACCAGGCTTAACAAGCCCAGGAGATTCTAACATGAGTATAATTTTCAAAAAAACCGCTTTGGCCTCTTCAGTATTGTTGCTTGCAGCAGGATTTTCCGGCGCGGCATCCGCGCATTGCTTCAACTCAGCTGGCGCACAACCCTTGCAATTGGGCAGTGCCACCAATACCCATGATCTGTACCGGGTGCAATGCTTTAACGATGGTGTCAATGGCGATGCCGACCGCATCGAAGCCGCCGTACAAAAACAAAGTGTTAAAGACAAGCACTTTGGCGTACGGGTGCAAATTTCACGGGAAGGCTACGCACCGTCGCCTATCGTGTCTGATATGTCCTTTAGAACTGGCGATCAAATCGATACCGGCTCTGAGACTGCGGAAGGCACTTGTGAGGCCGCTGTTGGTTCAACCCCTACTTCTGGCTTTGCGGTTTTGCAACCACAATTGCAAACTGGTGCGCCTAATGCCGCAGCGGATGCTGGCAATGCCAACGGTGACTACAATATCTTGGTAGACAAAACCAACTTGCATCCCCTGGCGCAAAACTACGGCATTATTTTCCACTGCTTAAATGCAGATGGCGAAGAAACCGGAACTGCACAAGTGACACCAAATGGTAGAACGCCTGAGTTGTTGGGTAACGATATCTTTGGCCCTTCAGATGAAGCAGATATCGATCTTTCAATTGACCAGTAATTAGGAGAAAAAGTAATGTCTTTCAAAATCATCAACATTGCAACGCTTTTGCTTGCCGTGGCATCAAGTTCGGTGTATGCACATAACAACTTATTGGGAACTTTGGGTACTTCCACTACTGCACGGGATGTCATCCTGTTTAAATGTTCAGCCCAACCAGGCATAACTGTTGGGTCTGTATCTGCACAAGATGGAGCGACTATCAATGCTGCGGCTAAGATAAAGGTGCAAATAGCGAAAGCCACCGGTACAACCGCTGTTGCGGCCAGTTGCCCAGCTTTTGCATCGCCAGCGGCGCCCACTAATCTAGCTGCGCCTTGGACGGCGGGACAAACAACCGGCAATGACAGCGGTGCATGGAGCACCAGAACCTATATCAGCGTCAGTCAAGTCTCTCCAAATAATTATTACTGCATTGCAGTATCTAAGGATGCGGCTGTTGCAGGCACAGAGGACTATTCGCTGAATCATCATTGCGAAGTGTTTAAAGGCGATATAACACATCAGCAATCTTCACTCGTGGGTTACATCCAAAACCAATAAGCGCAACGCTTAACATTAAACCCGCCTTGGCTCATGCCAGGGCGGGTTTTGGGGTTGACTCTAAGATTTGGTATGCGGCGCATACCAAATCTTAGAAAAAAGGTACGCGATGCATACCCTTGTAACTCACTGCAATTTAGTTAAGGATTTTTCCGTTCGTCCTGAGCTTGTCGAAGGGAAAATGGAAAAATCCGAAGTCTACAACTACGAAACCAAGAATTTAGATTATTGCCCGACAATAAAGCAATATCATTTAAGGGGAAGAAATGACCGACAACAACCAAAAAAAAACACAGCGACTGAACCGCACCCAAACATCATTATCGGCATTAACCACTGCGGCTTTGGTCTTGCCCGGCTTACTGCAAACTACCGCCTACGCAGCCGAAGAAGACAGCGTGGATTTCCAATACAGCCACTACCAGGAAGGCAAGCGGGATATTTATGGCTTGATAGATCATGATGCTAATTACCTTACATCCTCCGTTGTGGGCAAACTTCCGCAAAATTTAAACCCCATTGAGGTAGATAGCATTCACGGCTCGGCGCGTGTTAACCTGACCGACCGCGTCAAATTCGCCTTCAACTACCTCCAGGATACGTGGTCAGGTGCAACGCCTATTGGTACGGCACCATCAGTTGCCCCAGCAAACGCTCCGCGCTACCAAAAAAAACCAGAAACGGGGCTTCGTATTGGTACCGTCACGGGAGCCTCGCCTTATGCAAACATTAGCGTTAATGATCATTCTTTATTACAAGATAAAAAAGGAAATTTTTATTGGCCACTATTGAATAATTTAACTAACGAGCTTAGTCCCGGCACGCAGAGCAACCGGATGACCCATGTTTTGTCTTATGCGTCCCCGGAAACCCGTAAACAAGGCGATTTCAAGTTGAGTTATCAATGGGACGAGGCGGCCATGTCCGTCGGGGGCGGCATTTCGGTGGAGAACGATTATGAATCGCGGTTTGGCAACTTGGGCGGAAGCTTTGATTTCAACCAGAAACAAACCACATTGAACTGGGGTGTCAGCTACACCAACAGTGACACGTTTGCCACATTGGATCCGGATGCCCTGTCTTTTATGAACACAGATATCTACAAAAATACGGCGTTTAAGAACATATTAGACAACAACGGAAATATTGTTGGCAATGTAGAGATACCTATAACACCGATAGCGCCCTCCGGTTATATCAACACTACTTATGTCAAAGACCAATACGGTCAATTGCAACAGACCGGCGCAGTTCTACGTGGCAATCGTCAGGATTGGGGCGCACAATTGGGGTTAACCCAATTACTGGACAAAAACTCACTGGCCTCCTTGGATATGACTTATACCCGAAGCAGCGGCTATCTTGCCAATCCCTACAAGCTAGTTTATGTTTATGAAATGCAGCCAGTACCTGGGACTGAGCTACTTGAGGCCAATCCTAATTCAATTGCGTTTCTTGAGGTGCGTCCAAATGAACGCAACCAGTTTAACTGGCATTTTGGCTATGACCACTTTATAGAACCACTGGATGCCGCCTTGCATTTCAATTATCACTTTGCCCACGACGACTGGGGCATCCAGGCACACACTTTCGATGCCGACTGGGTGCAGCCTTTGGGAGCAGGTTGGACTGTTACACCACGCGTACGCTACTACTCCCAGTCTGCGGCTGATTTTTACACCACCGGCATTTTTACTGATGCAATTAGGGTCGTGGTTGGAGACCAAAATGCATATACTTTACCCAATCATTACTCCAGTGACCAACGCCTGTCCGGTTTCGGAACCTTGTCGGGCGGGCTGACCGTAGCCAAGCAATTCAGTAAGGGTGTCAGCCTGGAAACTGGCTTTGAGTACTACACCCACCAAGGTAGCTTGAAGATCGGTGGGAGCGGTGAACAGGCGTTTGCCGATTACGACTACTGGGTGGCGAATGCCGCGCTCAAGGTTAACCTAGGGGCATTGAATTCGAGGGGCGATAGCCATGACGGGCATGGCAATCACCATCATCACAGCAATTCCCCCGCTGGCGTGATTTTTGACCACACTTTGCCCAAAGCCGGGGATTTCATGGCGGGTTACCGCTTTATGCGCAACGAGCAGTCGGGCGATATGCTGCTGGGCAGCCAACCGGTCGGATTGGATGCGGTCAACACCAACGGCTGCATCGACAAGGAATGCGCCGTCACGCCCAAATTTATGGCGATGAGCATGCACATGCTGGACTTGATGTACGCCCCCGCCGACTGGCTGACCCTGATGCTGATGCCGCAGTGGATGGACATGGAAATGAAGATGACAGCGAATGAAAACTTCCAATTTACCGATAGTGCCGGACACGGTGGACACAGCACGATTCACGCCCACCAAACGGGTGGCATTGGCGACTTTGGTGCCTATGCTTTGATTAAGGCCTTCGACCATCCTAACCATCATTTGACGGTTAGCATCGGCGGCACCGCGCCGACCGGCGATGTCGATATTGTATTGCGAAAAACGGCAACCACGCCTGTTGACGACCAACGCATCCATTACGGCATGCAACTGGGCAGCGGCACTTGGGATTTTAAACCGGCGATAACCTATACCGGCGACTATGATAATTTCTTATGGGGCGCACAAGCCAACGCCACGGTTCGGCTGGAAGGCAAGAACAAATCCGGCTATCGCCTCGGCGACATCTTCCAAGGTAGCGTTTGGGGCGGCTACCACTGGACGAACTGGCTGGCCACCACGGTGCGCGGCGTGTATACATGGCAAGACCGGATACACGGCTTGCTGCGCCCGAGCCAGCAGACAGTCCTCGACACCAACACCTACCAAATGGTGCCCTTCGTCCCCCAACACATCGGCCCCTTTGACTTCCCCGGCAACTACGGCGGCCAGTTTGTCGATCTCGGCCTTGGCATCAACGTTACTATCCCCAGCGGCGCACTCCAAGGCAACACCCTCAAGTTCGAGTGGCTGCAACCCATCCACACCGACTACAACGGCTACCAGCTCGATCGCGACTACGCGCTTAACTTTACCTGGAGTGTTGGGTTTTAAATAAGGCACAAGGCGAAATGGTGATCTTGTCATTCCGAAGAAGCAACGCAACTGAGGAATATTTTTGCGCTTGAGATTTCTCCCGCTGGTCGAAATGACAACATTCCCCCTTAATACCAATCCCAATAAGTACTCATTGAAACCTTCTCCAGAGGGAGAAGGCTGGTATGAGGGGATTCTTATTGGGATTTTGGTATAACTCAACGGCATTAGGGTACAAGTACCCTCGCAGGTTGTTGAAAAAGTCATGAGCCGAACGCGTGGCGTCCGCCACTCACGTTTTGCCGATGGATGGTTTTATGCCATGTTGAAACCTTGCGAACAGGGCAACATGCTCCGTCCGGCTGATGGGGAGTTACATTTTCTTTATGGATCCTGACTGCAATAGACTCGTAAAATGCGTGGTATATTAAAGCCTATGCCATCTTACTTAACCTATCCACAGATTGATCCGGGCGTTTTCCCGGATAGTTACGCTTCAGCCAGACAACAGGTGTTGGCACAACTGCCTTTGCTTACGAAAGCACATCATCATCGCTATCCATGTCCTGGCAATACCCCTGATGGGCAAGCTTTGTGCACAGACAGTATTTGGCTGGGTGCTGAAAATGCCCGCAGAGTTTTGGTAATGTTGAGCGGCACGCACGGTGTTGAAGGTTTTGTCGGCAGCGCGATACAAATCGACCACTTGGCCTTGATTGCCACAGGCCATCTGACCTTACCCGCCGATACTGCGATATTGTTCATCCATGCCTTAACGCCTTGGGGTTATGCCTGGCTGCGCCGCTGCGATGCTAATGGCGTTGACCTGAACCGTAATGGCATTGACTTCTCCCTGCCCTTGCCGGAGAACTGCGGTTATGAGTCTTTAAAAAATGCCTTGTTGTCATCCGATAAGGCACAAAGGCTAGCTGCCTTTTCTGAGTTTGAACTCAAACATGACCGCCCTGCCCTTGAGATTGCGATCAGTGGCGGGCAATATACTGATCAGACTGGGCCTTTTTATGGCGGCACATTGCCAGCGCATGGCAGGCTAGTCACTGAAACTGTTATGCGGCATTATGCCTTGCATAAACGGGATTTGGCGGTCATCGACCTGCACAGCGGCTTAGGCCCTTACGGTTATGGAGAAATTATTTGCGATCATCAGCCAACCAGCCCCGGCACACAAGTTGCCCATGCTTGGTATGGCGAAAGCGTAACTTTGCCGGCACTTGGCACATCTACATCAGTCCCTAAAACCGGGTTAATGGATTATCTCTGGCATGGCATCATGACTGACCACAGTTGCTTTGTCACCTTGGAGTTCGGCACTTATCCCACCGACCAGCTGTTTGATGTGTTGTTGCAAGACCATCAACTCTGGGCACAGCAAGACAATGATTCGGCTCGATTGGAACACAGCAAAAACATGTACCAACATTTTTGCCCTAATGATGATGCCTGGAAAGTGATGGTCTTGTTCCGCGCCAGACAAGTCATTGCTCAAGCGTTGCGAGGATTATCCGTTTGAGTGACACCAACAACATCCACATCCGCCCTGCCCAGACCAACGATCTTGAAGGTTTAGTCGTACTGGAAAATGCCAGTTTTACGACAGACAAATTAAGCCGTCGCAGTTTTCGCCACTGGATCAGCACGGAACACCGCGCCTTGCTGGTAGCGGATATAAACAACGCAATCGCCGCCTACATCCTGATTATTTATCATCCCGGTACCCGCCTGGCGCGAATTTATTCGCTAGCTGTTGCCCAACAACACCGGGGCACTGGCATAGCCAAGCAACTGATTAGTGCTGGCGAACAAGCCGCCGACGAGGACGGCAGATTGTACTTACGCCTTGAAGTCAGCGTCGATAACATCCCGGCAATAAAACTTTATGAATCGCTGGGCTTTCAAAAATTCGGTATCTATCGGGATTATTATCAGGATCACAAAGACGCGTTGCGCTATCAAAAACGAATTCGACACTACAGCGACACCCTACAGCACCGTTCGGTTCATTGGTTGCGACAAACCACGCACTTTACCTGCGGCCCTGCCGCGTTGATGATGGCGATGCACGCACTCAACCGAGCCTATCAACCCTCGCAGGAAGAAGAAATCAACATCTGGCGGGAAGCCACGACGATTTTTATGACTTCGGGACACGGTGGTTGTCATCCGGTGGGCTTGGCACTGGCAGCCAAACGACGGCATTTTGATGTAGCAGTTTGGATCAACCAAACGGGTACACTGTTTATAGACGGGGTGCGTAATGAGGAAAAAAAACAGATTGTTGATCTGGTCGATAGCGGCTTCAAGCGTCAGGCGACAGAACAAAAAATCCCAGTCCATTATACGAATATCACCCAGAATGAACTGATTATCGCCTTCCAAAAAGGCGCTATCCCGGTGATTTTAATAAGCACTTTTTTGCTGGATCGCAAAAAAGCGCCACATTGGGTTGTGATGAGCGGATTTGATGATGATTGTTTATATATGCATGATTCCGACCCCGATGACCGTCGCCAAAGTGAGATCGATTGCCAATTTATCCCCATCGCGCGGGAAGATTTCGACAGGATGTCCTGTTTTGGCAAGAATCGGTTACGGACTGCAGTTATTATCTGGCCGCTTTAAAACAGTCTTTAAGCCATATCTTTGATGGAAGCAACAAAAAAGGGCCTGACGGCCCTCTTCGTAATATAAATAAAGCTGAATTTATTCCTTTTCGACTTCTTTCATACTTAACCTGACCCGACCTTGGCGGTCGATTTCCAAGACTTTAACTTTGACCACGTCACCCTCGGTGAGTTTGTCGCTGACTTTATCGACATGGTCATCAGAGATTTGTGAGATATGCACCAAACCGTCTTTGCCAGGAAGGATAGTGACGAACGCGCCAAAGTCCATCAGCCTTGCGACCTTCCCTTCGTAAATTTTACCGACTTCAACTTCTTCGGTGATTTCTTCAATCAAGCGCCGAGCCTCTTCACCAGCCGCTTTATCCACAGAGGCAATTTTGACTACACCATCGTCGGTCAAGTCAACGCTGGCCCCAGTTTGTTCAGTAATGCCACGAATAGTCGCGCCGCCTTTACCAATGACTTCGCGAATTTTAGCAGGGTCGATTTTGAAGGTAATGATGCGTGGCGCGAAATCTGACATTTGGTCGCGGCTTGCGGCTAAAGCCTTATTCATTTCACCCAGAATGTGCAAACGGCCTGTTTTGGCTTGCGCCAACGCAGTTTTCATAATTTCTGCAGTAATGCCGTCGATTTTAATGTCCATTTGCAGAGCAGTAATACCATCTACAGAACCGGCAACCTTAAAATCCATATCGCCGAGGTGGTCTTCATCGCCCATAATGTCGGACAAAACAGCAAAATTGTCACCTTCTTTGATCAATCCCATCGCAATACCTGCGACTGGGGTTTTGATAGGTACGCCTGCATCCATGAGGGCAAGACTGCTACCACACACTGATGCCATTGAACTAGAACCATTGGATTCAGTAATTTCCGATACCACGCGCAACACATACGGAAATTCTTCCATATCCGGTAATACCGCTATCACCCCGCGCTTGGCTAACCGGCCATGCCCAATTTCCCGGCGCTTTGGCGAACCGACCATGCCGGTTTCACCCACGCTGTACGGAGGAAAGTTGTAGTGCAGCATGAAAGGTTCCTTATATTCTCCTTTCAGGGCATCAATAATTTGTGCATCACGCTGCGTACCTAAAGTTGCAACGACCAAGGCTTGTGTTTCGCCCCGGGTAAACAAGGCAGAACCATGCGTCCTGGGTAGGACACCTGTGCGAATGGAAATTGGCCTGATTTTGTCCAGAGCGCGACCATCAATACGTTTGTTTTCATTGAGTATGGCACTACGGACGATTTTATACTCAAGGTTTTCGATGATGTGACGAATAGCGGCTTCGGTATGGTCACCGGTTGCGGTCAACTGTTCAACGACTGCTTTTCTGATTTCGCTTAGCTTGTCTTGCCTAATTAATTTTTCAGGTATCTGGTAGGCGGCTTTGACATCGGCTTCAATGTGGCTGGCAACCAATTTTTCGAGCTCAGCATTCGTATCATTGGCAGTCCATTCAATTTTGCCTGTACCAGCGGCTTTAGCGAAATCATTGATTGCGTTAATCGCAGTCTGCATTTGCTCATGACCGAACAGGACTGATCCCAGCATGATGTCTTCTGACAAGCCAGCGGCTTCCGATTCAACCATCAGCACCGCTTGGGCGGTACCTGCAACAACCAGATTTAATTGGGATTCTTTGATCTCACCGGGCGAAGGATTAAGCAGATAGGATCCGTCTTTGTAGCCAACACAAGCCGCACCGATTGGGCCATTGAATGGCAATCCAGATACGGCTAGAGCAGCAGAAGCACCTAATAATGCGGGTACTTCTGTATCGACATCAGGATTCAAGGACATCACTGTCGCGACTATCTGGGTTTCGTTGGTGTAACCTTCCGGGAAAAGCGGGCGAATCGGCCTGTCAATCAAACGGGAAATGAGTGTTTCCTGCTCACTTGGGCGACCTTCACGTTTGAAAAACCCACCGGGAATTTTACCTGCTGCGTAGGCTTTTTCCATGTAGTTGACGGTGAGCGGGAAAAAATCACCGCCGCTAGGTTGTTTTTTACCGACAACAGTCACCAGCAGGGTTGTGCCTTCTACATCAATGATGACCGCACCATCAGCTTGACGGGCTATTTCACCTGTTTCTAGGGTAACGAGCCGGTTGCCGTACTGGAATTGTTTCCTGACTGGATTCACTATAAGATTCCTAATATGTTAACGATTAATTAATGAGTCACTTAACAACAGTGATGGAAAACGGCCTGACTATTTGATAAATCAACGTGTTGTTAGGCAAGTAGTTGATTGAAAGCCAAACCGTTCCGGGAAATAATTTATTTACGTAGGCCAAGACGCTCAATCAGTGAGCGATAACGATTAATATCTTTATTTTTAAGGTAATCCAGCAGCTTACGACGTTGATTGACCATGCGTAACAAACCACGACGGGAATGGTTATCTTTTTTGTGTTCAGCAAAATGCGGGGTTAACTGCAAAATATGTGCTGTCAATAACGCAACTTGCACTTCTGGTGAGCCGGTGTCGGTTTCTGATAAACGATAGGCTTCGACAACGGCTTTCTTTTGTTCTGTACTAAATGACATTAACTATAATCCCTATTAAGATTAATAAAAAAATAGCCTCACTCCCTGCGGGAGCTTGACCAGTAAAACGGTTTCCACGATAGGGTGTAGAAGCCGCCGGTAGTAGGTGTTATTAATCACCGACTATTCGTTCATGTTGAATATTTTTTTTGGGGCTAGTTTACCATCCAAACGCATTTCTCCCAAGCCTAAAAACGTGGCTCCGTGGTACATACGGACAGCTCCATTCAGGCTTTCAGAGCGGTTTATAAGCTGCCCTTGTTGAATATTTAGTGCTTGATGATCATCTAAATACACAGCCGGTAACGTTTGTAATGGCACATCAACCTTAATAAGGGCTGACTGTAGCTGCTGAATATCCAGATCCCGTAACTGTTCCAGCGAGTACGACTGCTCGATATGGAACTGACCTGCTTGCAATCTACGTAACGTCTTCACCGTCGCACCGCAACCCAGTTCTTCACCTATATCTTCGGCCAATGATCGAATATACGTCCCTTTTGAGCAGTACACTTCCAGTTCTAAACTGTCTTTCTCAACAGCCAATAGCTTTAGCTCAAATATTGTAATGTGCCTGGCTTTGCGTTCGACGGTCGTACCGGCCCTCGCCAGTTCATACAACTTTTTGCCGTTGTATTTCAAGGCTGAATACATGGGCGGAACCTGATCGATTGCACCGGTAAATTTATTCAGGATAACTTTGATGCTTTTTTCCGAAAACTCGGGAACTGGCTTAGTTTCAATAATGCTACCCTCCAAATCGCCAGTATCCGTTTTAATACCCAACTGGACAGTGACTTGGTAACGCTTATTATCATCCAGCATCATCCCAGAAACTTTGGTCGCCTCGCCAAAGCAAATAGGCAACAAACCTGTAGCCAAAGGGTCAAGGCTACCTGTGTGCCCGGCTTTTTTAGCATTGTATAGCCGTTTTACTTCCTGCAATGCCCGGTTTGATGAAACTCCCAAGCGTTTATCCAGCAGCAATATGCCATGAACATTACGCTTGGCCGAATGTGCTGTCATGACTTGTCATGTTCGTCTCGTTCACTCGGCGTATCTTTGTTCAGGTCGCTCAGAAGTTCAGCAACCCGCATTCCGGTATCAAACGAATCATCATAATGAAAGCGCAATTCGGAAATATGTCGCAAACGCATTTTTTTCGCCAGCAGATGCCTTATCATCGGCGCCATCTCGTTCAGCCATTTAACATGATTACGCTTGCCCGGCTCATCCGTATTTAGCACGGTGAAATAGATTTTCGCCGCCGCCAGATCCTTACTGGTGACGACTTCATTAATGGTAATAAAACCCAAGCGAGGGTCGTCAACCTCGCGTTGCAGAATTAACGCGAGTTCTTTTTGTATTTGCGATGAAACCCGGTCGCTACGGCCAAATTCTCTGGGCATATGGTTTATAAAACCCTTTTAATTTCGGTGCGCTCAAAGACTTCAATTTGATCGCCAACCCTGACATCGTTGTAATTTTTTACCCCGATACCGCATTCCATGCCCATCTTGACTTCTGCAGCATCATCTTTGAAGCGTCGTAAGGATTCCAACTGGCCTTCGTAAATCACCACGTTTTCGCGCAATACACGGATCGGCAGGTTGCGTTTGACATGTCCATCAACAACCATACAACCAGCAATCGCGCCAAATTTAGGTGACTTGAACACGTCACGCACTTCGGCAAGCCCAACAATCTGTTCCCTAATTTCAGGTGCCAACATACCACTAATGGATTTTTTGACCTCATCAATAGCTTCGTAAATGATGCTGTAATAATGCAGGTCAATACCTTTTTCCTCTATTAAGCGTCTGGCTGTCGCATCGGCTCTGACATTGAAGCCCATCAAGATTGCCCCGGAAGCCATTGCCAAATTGACATCACCCTCATTGATACCACCCACGCCGCCAAAGACAACCTTAACTTCCACTTCTTCGTTAGACAAGTCAATCAATGCGCCACGCAAGGCTTCTAAACTGCCTTGAACGTCAGTTTTAAGCACCAGATTGACACTGGCAAGTTCACCGGCAGTCATCCTTGAGAAAACTTCATCTAGTTTTGATGCTGATTGGGCGGCATGTTTGGTGAAACGCTTGCGGTCTTCGCGATGTTTCGCCAAGTCTTTGGCAACGCGTTCGTTTTGTACCACCAAGAATTCATCACCAGCATTGGGCGTTCCCGACAAACCCAGAATTTCGACCGGTTCACAAGGCCCGGCTTCTTTAATGGTTTTACCATTTTCATTGAACATGGCCCGAACCCGACCAAATTCATGACCGCATAAAACCATTTGACCGCTTTCCAGTGTACCCTTTTGGATCAGCACGGTCGCCACTGCACCACGGCCTTTATCCAGCCTGGACTCAATGACGATACCGGATGCCGCACCTTCTTTAGGCGCTTTTAACTCCAGAATTTCTGTCTGTACGATAAGGGATTCGATAAGCTCATCAATGCCTTCCCCTGTTTTTGCGGAAATCTTTAAGAACTGGACATCACCGCCCCATTCTTCGGGAACGACGTTGATGTTTGACAGTTCTTGCATGACTTTGTCAGGGTTTGCATCGGCTTTGTCGATTTTGTTCAAGGCAACAATGATCGGCACATTGGCTGCCCTGGCATGTTCAACAGCTTCTTTGGTTTGCGGCATTACACCATCATCAGCTGCGACCACGACGATAACAACGTCAGTGACATCGGCACCACGGGCGCGCATCGCAGTAAAGGCGGCGTGACCAGGCGTATCAAGAAACGTCACTGAACCGTGATCAGTTTTAACTTGATACGCTCCAATATGCTGGGTAATACCACCGGCTTCGCCAGCGGCAACCCGGGTTTTACGAATATAATCCAGCAACGAGGTTTTACCGTGATCGACGTGACCCATGATAGTTACAATCGGCGCCCTCGGCACAGGAATACGATTGTCTTCTTGTTGCGCTTCTGCGAGAAGCTCTTGCTCAAAGTCGTCTTCATTCTGCATAACGGCTTTGTGACCCATTTCTTCGACCAGAATGACCGCAGTTTCCTGATCGATGCTCTGGTTGATGGTTGCCATGATGCCTAACTTCATCAACTGCTTGATGACCAAGGCCGCCTTAACGCTCATTTTTTGCGCCAGATCGGAGACGATAATCATCTCCGGTATGGTCACTTCCCTAATGACCGGGGTGACTGGCATTTCAAATTGATGCTTACCATCGGATTGATTGGAAGAACGATCTGGTGACCGGCTATTTTTCTTTTTATTTTTGCGATTTGCCCAGTTGGTATTACGCCCCTCTTCATCGGTTTTGCTTCGGTGCAATGTTTCCTTTTTACCGGCGGCCTGTTGTTTGACACGCTCAGCATTTTTCTTGATGGATTCTTCCAAACGGCGTTCTTTTTCGTCCACCTTCTTTTTGGGTTCTTCGACTTCTTTGAGCTTTACAATTTTGTCAGTTTTAACTTTTTTATCGTTTTTTATCAGTACGCTATCATCATCGTTGTCGGCATCAACAGGTTCCGCCACAACTTCTTTGGCTTCTACCGCTGGCTTTTCCAGCCCAGACTCTACTTTAGATGGTTCAGCTATTGGTGGATTTTCCTGAGCTGCCGTGCTTGGAGCTTCTTGACTAACCGGATGCGTTTCCGCTTCTGCAACGACTTCAACACTGACAACGGGTTCAATAATCTCAGGTGTTTCGGGAACGACTGGCTCCGCCTCCTCCAAATGTTTGACATTGACATAAGTTTTCTTTTTGCGGACTTCAACCTGAATGGTCTTGGCGCTGCTACCTGGCACACTGGCTTGCCGTATTTCGGTGACTTTTCTGCGTTCCAGCGTGACCCGTCTTGGCGTACTCTCGGTCTCCTCGGTTTGCTTGCCGTGCCGACTACGTAAGTGAGCAAGTAATTTCATCTGGTCATCATCACTGACCACATCATCAGCCGCTGTCGCGGTGATACCGGCTTCCTTAAGTTGCTCAACCAGTTTCTCCACTGGCGTTTTTACAAAGCCAGCTAATTCAAGTACTGTTTTATCGCTCATATGCTGCTCCTTATTTATTCGCCTGACGCTTCAGCAAACCAGGGTTCGCGGGCTTTCATAATCAATTGCCCTGCGCGTTCTTCGGTCATTTCTTTAAAACCAAGCAAATCATCAATCGATTGCTCTGCCAGATCTTCCATTGTAATGATGCCTTGACCGGCCATTTCATGGGCTAATTCTTTATCCATACCTTCCATTTCGAGTAAATCTTCAGAAGGTTCCGCTGATTCAATTTTTTCTTCGTCAGTAAGCGCTCTAATCAGCAATGCATCTTTGGCACGACTTCTTAGTTCATTGACCAGCGTCTCATCAAAGCCTTCGATGGCGAGCATCTCGCTAACAGGTACATAAGCAATTTCTTCAACGGTATTGAAACCTTCCTCTACCAGAATAATAGCAATATCTTCGTCAACATCGAGTTGGTCAACAAATAGCTGTTTAATTTTTGCATCTTCAGCATCGCTTTTTTCTTCCGCTTTGGTAGCATCAAGTACATTGAGTTCCCAACCCGTCAGCTGCGTGGCTAAACGCACGTTCTGCCCACCACGACCAATTGCTTGGGATAGATTTTCCGAGCTGACCGCCAAATCCATACTGTGCTTATCTTCATCGACAACAATCGACTGGATCTCCGCAGGTGCCATGGCATTGATTACAAACTGGGCTTCACTGGGGTTCCATAGAATTATGTCAACCCGCTCACCGGCGATTTCATTGGTCACTGACTGCACCCTTGAACCACGCATACCAACGCAAGCACCTACCGGATCCAATCGGGGATCATTACTTTTCACGGCTATCTTTGCCCTGGAACCGGGATCGCGTGCCGCACCCATAATCGAAATAAGGCCTTCGTTGACTTCAGGCACCTCCAGACGAAATAAGGCGATGAGCAATTCCGGCGCGGTGCGGCTAATGAACAATTGCGGACCACGGGGTTCTGAGCGTACATCTTTAAGATAGCCACGAATCCTGTCACCATTACGGATCGCTTCCCTGGGGATGGTATCTTCTTTGGCTATTAGGGCTTCGACATGACCGCCCAGATCCAGATACACATTACCTTTTTCGATACGTTTGACAATACCGGTGATCAATTCGCCAACCCGGTTTTGGTAAGCCTCAACTATTTTTTTGCGTTCCGCTTCCCGTACTTTGTGGATAATGACCTGCTTAGCGGTTTGGGCGGCAATACGGCCAAAATCAACCGATTCGATTTCTTCGCGGACGACATCGCCAATTTGAATATTGGGATCATCCATACGTGCCACTTCCAACAATATTTGTGAGGAAGGAAATTCAACATCGCCATCAACTTCTGGATTGACATCAACAACGTCCCATTCCCGATAGGTATTGTAATCCCCAGTTTTTCTGTCCACGATAACGCGGACTTTTATTAGGTTGGTATGGCGTTTGATAGTAGCCGCTTCTAACGCTGACTCAATCGCTTCAAAGACAATTTCCTTGTCAATGTCTTTTTCGTTAGAAAATACTTCTGCTACCAATAAAATTTCTTTATTTGCCATTGCGACCTCCTTTATCTATTAAATATTCAGGCACCATACGGGCTTTGCTCATCGCCTCGTAAGAAACCTCAAAAATCTGATCCGCTTCACGTAGCGTGATGATGTTATCGACAACCTTTTCGATTACACCGGTAATTTTTTTCCGACCCGCGATAGCCTGGTACAAATTGACCAGTACTGTGCTGCCAATAAATTTTTCAAACTGGTGTAGGTGAAAAAATGGCCGCTCCGTACCGGGTGAAGACACTTCTAGCTGATAGTTACCCGGAATAGGATCTTCAACATCGAGTACGCCACTAATTTGATGGCTAACTTTAGAACAGTCATCAACCAAAATGCCATTGGCGCTGTCGATATAAACTCTCAGTAATCCGTGCCTTGGGTGCGGGTTATATTCTATACCGACGCATTCATACCCTAAACCCTCGACAATCGGTTCTATTAAATTCACCAAATGTACAGGCGGCTGTTTCATTGTGTTCTCATTAAATTTTGCACATAAAAAAAGAGCCAGCGGCTCTTCCATTAACATCTCAACTGGTGGCCTCCCAATCCGAAGCCCCAAAATAAAAAACCCCATGATGGGGCTTCCTATAAAACTGGTAGCGGGGGCAGGATTTGAACCTACGACCTTCGGGTTATGAGCCCGACGAGCTACCAAGCTGCTCCACCCCGCGATTAAGACCGCCAATTATAGCGGGTTATCTAAATATAGCAATGCTTTTATGCAGACTCAATTAAAAGTTTAACCACGGCATTTTTGAAATACCTTAGATAACAGCATTATCTTCATGCTCTCATGACCATCGCTGAATTAATCAGTTGCAGAACAATCATGAGTTACTGTTTAATCACACAACTGACATAGATTTGCACTGATTTCCTAATGGCTACAAACCCTGTTGCTATACTGATATAAAGATTGAACGCAAACCCTGCTAACTATTAATTATCAATGAATAACAACACCCCCAGCTCAGCCTATCTGACCGAAGTCAAAGCACTTTCTGACCGGATTGTGACTGCTCAGCAACCTATCCGTATTCTTGATGCTATCAAATGGGAAGACAATATCAAACAGGCTTTTTTTGCCGGAAACTGCAAAAAACTACCAGAAATTACCCCAGAATATTATCAAAATAGGGCTTTAGGGTTTAATCCTGAGGATAAAAAACAAGAATTTTATCAAATCGAACGCGATTTAGTCCGCAAACTCGGCCAACTTAATCCGCTCAGCGTCATCATGCGTCGGATTTGCCGGGAATACCAAGATGTAGTGACAATGCTTGAAGCTAGGGGGGGAACCACCTTTGCCAACATCTCCCAAGAACTGTATGGCTCATCACAAGATGTCTTCCATGTCGGCGACCCGACGATTGCCGGGTTGGGCAGTATGATGGAAGAGACCTTGGCGCAATTACTGAAACTTGATTTTCTTACCGAAGAACCCAAAACCATTACTGCAAAAGAAGCAGTCAGCATTCTTAATGAAAAAATAGAAGCGGTATTGCCAGGCAATGGCCTCAGAGCCATGATCAGTGACGGTATTGTCGCCGATGCCGCCGCCGGAACCGATTACATCAAGCTACGTGCGGATGCATTGTTCAACATGCGCGATTTGCGGGTGCTTGAAGTCCATGAAATCTGGGTACACCTAGGCACGACGTTGAATGGTTTGGCGCAGCCTTATTGCACATTCCTCGGCAAAGGGCCGCCGTCAGCAACCGTTACTCAGGAAGGCTTGGCAGTGTTAATGGAAATATTAACCTTCAGTTCCACACCAAACCGGCTCATGCGCTTAATCAACAGGGTTCGCGCGATCACGCTGGCGGAAGAAGGCGCTAATTTTATTGAGATATTTAATTTTTTTCTTGCTAAGGGCTTAGATAAAGAAGAAAGCTACACCATCAGCAGCCGTGTTTTTCGGGGCAGCACACCGGATGGCTTACCGTTCACCAAAGACCTGACCTATATCAAAGGTTTCGTATTGACCTATAACTTTATGCGTCTGGCAGTCAGCAAAGGCAAGCCGGATCGCATTCCGTTATTGTTCTGCGGCAAGACCACGATTGAAGATATGAAGGTATTAGTCGATTTGGTTGACGACGGCACAGTCATCGCGCCGCGTTTTTTGCCGCCGCAATTTACTGACTTGATGGGCTTGTCGGCCTGGATGAGTTTCAGCCGGTTTATGAGTTCGATGAATTTCCGTCAACTAGAACAGGATTATGCCAATGTACTGTGACCGCGGCCACCTAATTACAGCTTGAATATCCGCAATGCCGGTCAAGATATAAGACGCGCGTTTAGTTTATAACGTCGATTACCTCCAGAAAAGCCTCACACAAAAGAAAAAGGTTGAGCGGCCAAACAACTGGTAACTCAACCTTCAATATTACCTGACTGCTCGATCTCTACTTACCCTACAGCAATTGTCACTTTAGCATTTGCTGATAGGTATTACCGTTTGCGGCATAAATATCCTTATTTATGCCTGTGTTTTACGGTAGTTCACTCCTACGCCAGTTAAGCCAGCACTGGAGTATAAAGCTCGCTTTGCTTTTGTCCGCCACGAGCAAAGCGAGCTTTGCATTCCACCGTTACCATTATCTAATAACTTAACTTAACGACACTGTTCTCAGCATATATAACCCCTTGCCTATACCTTTTCTCAAGCAGATAGGCGTTCAACACACCTAAATTATCTGCCCCGTACAACGGCAGCAAGGTACGTGGTTTATTTATCGCGACTAAAATCATAAGTACTGAGCGCACTCGATTAACAGGTATAATTCAGTGAATAGTGTATTTCGATAACTGTAACCGAAGGAGTAACCCGATGAATAGAATGACCGCAGCGACTGCCTTATTTGCAGTGACTACGCTTAATGCCCAAGCCGGGATGAACCACAGTGCCCATCGAGGTGGCAGTAGCCCAGCAATGGGTGGTGCAGAATGCGTTCGCCCTCAAGTGAGCAAGATGCTGCCGGCGCATTTATCCACCGTTGCTCCAGGCGCAGAATTTTCTTTTGTGGTTTCCAATATTGATGATCCCGAACAGATATCCGTAGAAGTTAAAAGACAACCCGTTGAAATAGTAAGTGAATTTAAAGATCCTTACTATATTATCAAAGGCAAAATCCCCACTTCGTTACACAGTACAGCGGCGCGTATCGATGTGAAAATTGATTCCAAAGTGTCTTCATGTCGGGAAGAAGACGGTTGGTTGCTGAAAATATCCGAGAATTAACTTGCAGCCTGAACCCAGCAAACACCCACCATGTCCGAAACCCAAACAAGCAAACGCTGTGTAGCCTATTGTTTAGCGCAGAGCTTTGATATAAGCACGCTGGCGAAAATCCTGTCGGAAACCAGCCTGATCCGAATCATCAAGGGCGCTTTATTCATCGAGGAAAGTGAGGCTTGGTCGGTAGTTTTTGCCTACGGCGCGGTGGTGCATTGGAATATCACCCCGGAACAGCAACAGAAAATTCATCACCTGTTGTTTGACCATACCGACAACCCGCTGACTACCGTCGAAGAAGATAACTTCACCTTCGCCCTCGATTGCCCACAAACAAAGATTGTTGAGGATCATATCGAGATTGATTCTTCCGATCCTATTGTGCTGTTTTCCTTGTCGCAGGGCATGGCACAATCTATTAAACTGGCATCTTTTGAAACTAATGCCATCACCACCATCAACAATACCAGTTATATCCCTAAATCGCTTGCCCAAAATGGCACCATTAAATTAGGTCGCCATGAGATAGCCAAAATCCGCGGGCAATTGTTCTTGACCAAAAGCGACATTATTTTGAATTACGATTTGCTGGATAAGCCGGATTTCTTTTGGGAATACCCTGAATACGAAACCTATTACACCATCGCCGCAAAATACCTTGAAGTTGCCCCACGCACCGACGTGCTCGCCAAGAAACTGGAAACCATCCACGAACTGTTTGAAATGCTCGCCGATGAGCAAAAGCACCGACATTCGTTGACGCTGGAATGGATTATCATCGGCCTGATTACCTTTGAAATCGGCATGACCATTGTCGATAAGCTGTTTTAATCATTCATCAAAACTCATGTTAAGTTACCAGCACGCCTACCATGCCGGAAATTATGCCGATGTCCTCAAACATGTGGTATTGGTTCAGGTATTGGCTTATCTCAAGCAAAAAGACAAACCAATTTGCTACATTGACACCCATGCCGGACAAGGCGACTATCGCTTGGACGGCAGCGAAGCGCAGAAAAATCAGGAATTTATTGGCGGTATTGGGGCATTATGGGAACGTGATGATTTACCCAAAAGTGTGGACGATTATGTCCAGTTGGTAAAGCAGTTTAACCATACGTCCCAATTAAGCCACTATCCCGGGTCACCGTTAATTGCCGCGCAATTATTAACGACCAAAGACCGTCTTTTTCTTTACGAACTGCATACTGCGGAAGCACGGCGTTTAGAAGATGCGGTTAAAAGGGACAAACGCAGTAAAACTTTTCGCGCCGATGGCTTAAAAGACAGTTTTGGCTTGCTGCCGCCAAAAGAAAATAGGGGGCTGATATTGATCGACCCTTCTTATGAGATGAAAACCGACTATCACGATGTGGTTGATACGTTGAAGGAAATGCATAAACGCTTTGCCACGGGTTGCTATTTACTTTGGTATCCTGTCGTTGCCAGAAAGCGTAATCAATATATGGAACGTGCCCTGCGCGCCAGCGGCATACGCAATATCCAGTTATTTGAACTTGGCATTCAGCCTGATAACGATGACTTCGGGATGACCGCCTGTGGCATGATCGCCATCAATCCACCGTGGACATTGCTCGCCGACATGCAAAAAGTGTTGCCTTGGTTAACCGACACACTAGGACAGCAGCAAGGCCATTACCGTGCAGAGCAACTGGTCGATGAGTAACACTTTAATAACACGATGAGTTTCTGGAAAACAAAAACCCTGGCTGAAATGACCCATGCAGAGTGGGAATCATTGTGCGACGGTTGCGGCAAATGTTGCCTGCATAAACTTGAGGACGAAGATACTGACGAGGTTTATTACACCAATGTTGCCTGTCGCCTGCTTAACCTGAAGACTTGCCGGTGCTCAAACTATTCAGCGCGTACCCGCTTAGTGCCGGAATGCCTTGATTTGAGGCAGCATGAAGTGTCCGAATTCACTTGGTTGCCTGCCACTTGCACTTATCGTCTGGTTGCCGAAGGCCAAGAGCTTCCGCAATGGCATCCCCTCATTTCCGGTGACGATAACAGCGTGGCGGATGCTGGCGTTTCAATCAGAAGTTTTGCAATTCCGGAATCCGAAGCCGACGATTTCGAGGACCACATCATTGAATGGCTGGAATGACAAGAATTTTAGGTATTGTTAAAAAATTACCGCTGCCCCCTACCCCACAGGACATTTATGACCTTTAGGTTACAAGTGGACGGCTATTGATCGACACGGGAAACCGTTCCTCGGTTGCGCTGTGGGTTCCCGCGACGTGGAAACGGGGAGGAGGCTCTGGGTAGCCCATTGAGCGACCTGGAATCGAAGCTGTGATGACGGATTATTTATGCCCTCTGGGTACTGGCAACCTTACGAACATTTCGTATCCACCTCGTTGCATACGCAATCCAATACCATCAGGGCACAAAGGGCAGAGACTTACACCGTCGAAGTCTACAACAGCCTGTTGCGGCACGGCTTGGCAAGGTTGAAACGGAAAACCAAATGTTACAGTAAAAGCCAAGACATGCTTGAATGCTCGGTCAAGCTGTTCATGGCCTATTGGAATAACGGAAAAGCTATATTTATTTAACAATGCCTATCAATGTAAGGCGTGTCGGCATCAAGCCCCGCTGCTCGCCGGTACGCCCTTTCAAAAAACCAAGCTGCCGCTCACCACGTGGTTTTTGGCGACATACTTGGCCGGTCAGGCCAAGGCCGCGGGCTACCAGCCCTGGCGTTGAAACGACACCTGGGCATCAATTACCCGACGGCTTGACCCATGCACCACAAACCCATGGTGGCCATGGCCGGACGCGAAGACCGGTGCCCCCCCCCCTGGGCGGACACGTCCACGTTGACGATGCCTATTTGTACCCACAGGGCATAAAGGCGGCGGCAGGCCGGGGTTGTGAAAATAAGGCATCCTTTATTGCCGCAGTTTCGTTGGATGGTAA
>JABFQX010000065.1 GCA_013141505.1 Methyloglobulus sp. | reverse complement strand
ACGCCGTGATGGAACGCTTCTTCCTGAACTTGAAGAGGGAGCGGGTGTGGCTGCGCGAATATGCCAATCAACTGGAGGCCACTAAAGATGTGACAGGCTATATTGTGGGCTTTTATAACAGCGCCAGACGACATCCTGCCTTGGGAAATGTCGCACCCTTGGTTTATGAAAAGCAATAAGCGCGCCACTATTTTTTGCGAAAGCTAAAATGGGATCCATCCGATTTTAGCGGCGAAAAATAGTGGCGCGCTTATATGTTTTTGGGCATAACTTTAGTGATATTCACTCCGTGAAAATGAGCAACTTATTTTTTAGCCCCTAAATGCACCACGGGTTTTGTCAAGTTATGAGCAACACTTTTCAGTAGATGGTTTGAAAGCGCCCTGGAAACAAAAATGCGTTAAGGTACCCAAACTCCATAATTTATTTTTAGAAAACTGTAATAATGAAAAATATCATGTATAATGGCTGGATAAGCTGGTGTAGCTCAGTTGGTAGAGCAGCTGATTTGTAATCAGCCGGTCGCGGGTTCGAGTCCCATCACCAGCTCCATAAAAATCAAGCCCTTACGAGAAATCGAAGGGCTTTTTTATTGTCTATTGGCAAATTAATAGGCTCATAATAGGCATTTCAGAAATATAACCATCAAAACAGGCTGCCATCGGACACAAAAAAGCCGCATGGTTAGCGGCTATTTTTATCGGTCGATTGGCCTATTGATTGCCCGTCTGCTTGTCATTCCGCCCCCTCATTCAATGCTTCAATCAGGAAATCTGCGTATTCAACTGCGGCTTTTGCTGCGATGGGGATTTTTTCCACGTTTGGGTCTGACAACAGCCCCTGAAAAACCAAGCCTGCAAAATATTCACGCTTGGTCAGGCCGGTTTCCGTCACATCGTTAAGATTTAAGGGGTAGGCGGGTGCGTTCGGGTCGGTCATA
This sequence comes from Methyloglobulus sp., assembly GCA_013141505.1. Lineage (GTDB taxonomy): Bacteria > Pseudomonadota > Gammaproteobacteria > Methylococcales > Methylomonadaceae > Methyloglobulus. The sequence continues at coordinate 8,612 of JABFQX010000065.1, read as the reverse complement.
TTGGGATTCCTTTCGGTTAAAGTTTCTGGAAACTAGTTGTTGATATTGGAGGCAAAAATATAATTAGTCAGCTATTTAATTCCACTCATCACGCATGGCCTTCTGGATTTCGAGCGGGTCGCCTTGGAATGAAGGTGACTTTGCCAGCACTCCGGCATAATCAGTCATTAACGTGACTCTTGCGTTCATGGTGTTTGCATGTTCGGCCAGGGCATTTTTCACAACCTGTGCCGCGTCGATATGCTCTTCCTCCACTAGCCGTTTTAAAAGGTTCGTGGTTTCGTCATCAAGCTCTAAAGTCATCATGTTTTTTCTCTATTATTTTGCCCAACAGGTTTCAGGGGTTGTGTGGTTGCGGTATTGCCCTTGTAAAACTCGATCAGTATATTGGTGTCGCATAAGATCATCAATTATCCCGCCAAGCCATCCCTTCTGAAACACAACAATGCCTGTCCTCGTGTTGTGTCCGGTTTTCACCTAGCCCGGGGTTAAATCGACTCCAGCAAGCCCTTGGCAGATGCCAACAACGCCCTCATCCCCTTCTTTCTGGCTAATGTCCCCTTGCTTTTCAAGCCATGGGTCTTCGGCCTACCCGCCCCTGCGCCGTGATGCTGGCAGACGTTCCAGCCCTTAACCGCCGCCGCTTGGCAGGGTAATTTTGTCCGCTTGGATGTTGCATGGCAACGCTTGGCTTGGTTCATGTGTGATACTGCCATGAGATTCCTCCGGTTTTTGTGTGCTGCCCCTCTCGATAGTGCCGATAACCGCCTGCCCACCCTCATTGACGTTGATGTGCTGGACGGTGATCTTTTGCTCGTTGGTGCTGCGGTAGCGTTTTATGGCTTCAACCTGCGCGGTGAAGGTTCGATTAAGTTTCGCCAACGAATTGATGGCCGATTCCTGCTCCAAAGTGGTCGAGACAGTCAATAACTGCTTGTTTAGTAGCATAATGGCGTTATGTATGGCCGTCATTTGTGAAGCCAGCATGACTTCTAACTGGTCTTTTGGCTCAAAGCCCCGTATCGTCGCCAACAGGAAGTTAGTGTTCATCGCATTGGGTTTGCCGTCCACCGCACCGAGCGCGACCAACTGGTTAAGCAAGCCGTTTGCGAAGTCAAGCTCCGTGATGTTAAGCGACCCCATAAAGGCTATGGCGGCCTCCTTCCCACCCTCCAGCCTCGCCTTGCCGTCAACGACCGTCAGCTTAGGCTTAGGATGCTGCATTTTCGGCCTCCAGCCGCGCCGCTTCCCGTGCCGCGACACGCCTTGCATGGTCTTCCTCCAGTGCTTTGGCGCGTTCGCAATCGAGGCTTTGCGGGTACAAAGGGTGTGCGAGCCATTCTGCGGCAGTCAGCTTTAACACCGCCGTTGCATCAAGGCCAAGCCCTTCGCCAATGAGCAATTTCCGCCCAGAGACCGTAAACACCCTGTCAACCAACAATTCATCAGAATAAGTGAATATCTGGCCTTTCCGCCCATCCAACAAACAAAAAAATGACTCCAGCCCTTTTAGTGCCGCCAAAACCGGGTTTAATGGAGCGATACCCGGCAAAACCTGGCTCGCGGTCATGTTTTCGCGCTGCAAAAGTTCGCCCAGGTAGTTTGGCTCAATAACCAAAAAGCCGGTTGTGTTTAGCTGTGTCATGCAAGTTTTGAACATTTGAATCTCCTAAAGGGTTGATTGTACTAAATGGGCAGTTCGTCGTCATAAGGCGGCGGATTGCCGTAAGGGGGGTGATTGGGCTTGCCGTCCGGTTCTGTTGGTTTCCTCCGCTTTTTGATGTCGTAAACGCTCAGCACATCGGCCACCGTCACCGACAACCCGTGCCTGTCCTCATGGGTGGCCTTGTCCTGCCATTCGGTCGGCTTCAACGCGCCAATCACCGCCAAAGCATCGCCTTTGCTTAACTTGGCGATCCGTTCGGCATGGACTCCAAAAGCAATGCCAGAGACGACGATGTTCTCAGGTTCGTTAATGCCCACAGAGAGCAGGAAATTGCTGTACGGCTTGCCGTTCTGGCTGGTCTTGAGTTCGGTGTCTTTAATCAATTTACCACTAATGAGTGCGTCTAGCATGGTGCTTGCTCCGTTGGTTGGGGGTTCATCTTTAATAGGAAGGCTTCATGATCGGCATCGGTCGCCATGACCTTAACGGGATTGCCCATCGGCGTGTAGCATATTATTTGGCGCGGATAGGCTTCGGCTTGTAGGTTTTTGGCAACGCACTCAGCGGCTTTTTTGACGGTATTTTCTTCACCTAAACCCGCGCAACTACGCGCAACTACGCGCAACAAAAGCACTGTTTTTTTCGTCCATTTGTTGCGTGGTTTTTGGGGTGTCCATTGCGCTGTTGTTGCGTTGTGTGTTGCGGTCTAAAACCATTACAGCTAAGGCTTTCAGGCTTTTTGTTGCGCCAGTGTTGCGCTCGTTGGTTGCACTAAAACAATCATTTGTTGCGTGTTGCGCCGCTAAGGGGATGCAACACGCAACAAATTCGTTATTATTCATTGTCGATGTCCTTGCGTTTGGGTGTGTTTTGGGTGCGATTCTTTATCGAAACGACGTTAGACTTTGGCAGGATTGCCCCTTCTTCGATGGCTTTTTTTATGGCGCGGCTAACGGTTGATTTATTAACCGCCAACTCGTTTGCTATATCGGTTACGCCCATACCCAGCCCGTGGAATTCAATGACCTGATCGTATGTCGATTCAGTCATAGGCTTCGTCGTCCATACCTGCTTGCCGCCAATGGTTTGCAGCATCGCCTCAAACGACTGGGCATCATTGCCCGTCAGATGCCGCGCCTTGCTGTACTTAACGATAAACCTTGCCCCTTCTGCGGGGTCATAGTCGGTCGGCCTTTTAAGTTCGATAGCGACATCCAAAATATCCTCGCGCTTACTCGTGCCGCGCTGCTCGCCGTTTTTTCCGGCATGGTGGATGAATATTACACATTTACCCGCACTCCTCATCCGCATTGCCCATTCGCCGATAGACAACCATGATTCCGCCTCATTTTCACGCCCTGAGCGGCACAGGCACGACAAGTTATCAACGATGATTAGTTCCGCACCTTGGCAATACGGCTCTATGGCGATTTGCCCGTTAAGCGTCGATAGATCGGGCATCATGCCCTCGTTGAGGTCGATTGTTAGAATACTGAAACAACCCACCGGCGGCTCGTTGTCGGTCGCCCTAACGATTTCGGCCAGCCGTGTTTGCAATGATTCCCCCGGCATTTCCCCGTCGATGTACAAGGTCTTGAACGGCCTGGTTGCCGTCCACGTCCAGAAACTGCTGCCCGTCGCTGCGGCATAGGCAATGCCTAATGCGGCGTGGGTCTTGCCAACGCCACGCGCCGAAAAAACCATGTTCAGGCTCGCCAGATTGAAAACGGGGCTTAACACGGGTTCGCGCTGCGGAAATGGGTGTGCGAGCAGGTCACCAAGGGTGGCAACCACAAGCGGCTTTTCTGGCTTATTGCTGGGTTGCTTGGGCTTTTCGGCTTTGGACAGTTCAACGACGTTATCCATAAACCACCCCGCCAGCATTAATGTAATCGTTAAAGTCCATTCCTTCATTAGGTGGCGAGATAAACAGCCCATTACAGAAAAACGCTGCGATAGTCGCTTTTTCGATTCCGATAGGGTCATTATCGGCACAGATGATGATTTTGCCGTTTGGGTGTTTCCCCCGGATTACCTTTGCCACGGGTTCAAGGTTGCCAGCGTCCATTGCCACGATCACATAATGCCCGGTGGTTTCGTGAATGCTTCTGCCTGTCGCAAAGCCCTCACAAACAAGTATCGTTTCGGTGGGTTTGCCAATGGTGGAATAGCAGCCCTTTTTCTTTCCACCGGATAAGAACCGTTTATTACCGTCTACATTGATGAATTGAAGGTTAACGATTGCACCCGTTTCATCCATCAATGGGATCACCAATGCCGTACCGTAAAGCCTTGCCCCGTGGGGTTTAACACGCTTCGTTATCAAGTATAGGTGTTGCCTTGCTTCGGTTTTAAGCCAAGCTATGATCGTGGCTTGCGCCCATATCCAGCGGGCTTTGAGTGCTGCTGCTTGGTGGGCTTTCGCCTGTTCTTGTTGCCTCACTTCTTTGGCATAGTCGATCTGCTTACGCATGGCGGCGGTCAATGGCTCATTCTTGCCCGATAGCGTCCATGTGAAACTTACGCCTGCTTTGTAGGACATTGCCCAGCCCGAAGGCTTGTTGTCGCAATGCAAGATATAGGCGCCGTTTAACGAGCCTTTCCGGTCGCCTTCAACGAAGAATCGGTGCAGGGCAGAATCACCAATGATAGGATCAGGCGGCGTTATGCCGTGGTTTAGCATGGCGGCCTGAAAGCCGTTTACAGCGTCGCTTATGCTACTCATGGTTGCCACCGCTCAGCAGAACATATTCAGCTATCCGGTGCTTTCCCAGCGGCGTTTCTACGGTGGTCCAGTAGGTATGGATGCTTTTTCCGGCTTGCTGAAGCTCCATTACCCTTGCAGCGGGGTGAAGCACGTCCAGTTTTTGCCGCGCTTCCAGTGTGGTGAGTGGCGCGGTCAACAGCCACGCCAATATGCGCTCGCGTTGGTGGCCTGCGTTGGTTGATAAAAGTTTTTTGGTCATGGCAAAATCCTTGACCGGAGTGCAACCATGCCGCCAATGAGTTACAACAACCCTGCTTGTATTGGTGGATTGATTGCAAAATGCCCGGCCTCAGTCGATAGGTTACGGGGCTTTTTTATGCGGCAACGCTTTTGGTTTCGCTGGTCGATTGCTGCGGCTGGTGTTGGTTGATCCAGTTCAGGACATCACTTTTCCTGTAGCTCACAGCCCTACCAATTTTTAGAAACTGGATGCCAGTGCCATTCCACCGCTCACGTTCGAGCAATGCTTCGGAACATCCCCTAACGGCGGCAATAACGGACTGTCCGTGCAAAGACGCATCGGGTGAAGCGTAAAAATCAATAAGGGTTTTGGCGCGGGTCTCTTGGATCGTCATTAATTATTCCTCAATTGGTTTTAGATATAACCACCTTGTCTGCAAGGCTTGGAATAATTCTGAATTACGTGAGTGTAGGTGTACGAAGTGGGTGTTAGTGTGGGTTCGTGGGTGTTTTTTTAAACCTTTGTTTTTAATAATTATTTCTTGCCACGTCTTGCATAACTTTCATGATGCTCCATCCTCCAAAGCGGTGGTTTTGCATTCTTTCCTTCATCCCAAGCTCTATCAAAAGATGTGTTGCCATCGAAAATTTTAGGGTACTCGCCCTCACAGATTGCCCTGATAGTTCCTTTTTCACCGTCAGGTATTTTCATTGGGTCAAATCCCTTTATGGCAATAACCAACAAAATAGCTTGTTGTTGCTTTCCCAGCTTGGACAAATTGGGATCAATTTCACTCTTGGTTTCGTCTAATCGCCCTGGTTTTTCAGGTTCAACACTTGCGGGGGGACTCTCTGACTCGATCCTCTCAACATCAGCCATATCAAACATGCCCTGCGCCCATTTTCCACCGTCGCCAACGTCAGCAAACCCGGCAATGGGATGGAATTCAGGAAGCTGTCTTTGTTGCACAATAAAATCTATCGTGTCTACGTCAGGATAACGCCTTTGCCATCTATCTATTAATGCCGCCCTTGCAATATACCGTTTCGTAGGCTCAAACCGCCCCACTTCATTAATTAAGAAATAAAGCCCAAGCAGCAACCTGATATAGTTGCCGTCGCCATAGTGTTTAGGGTTCTGATAACTGAACGGCTGCAACCGATTACCATGTTTCTCATAGGCGTTTAACCCGCCGAAAGCTACCCAAGATGCTATCTCATCTGGGCTTGCCCCTAATCGGGCAGTTAAAATCTGCTTGGCTTTTAGGTAAGGAATGTATTCATCCATTAAGCACTCCGTTTATGTGCCATGCCGTTAGGTGGATTGCAGGTAATCGAAATAGGTCGTATCAGGTTCGAAGGACAAGTCATGCTTTCTTTTTGGCGGCGTTGAATGGGATAACGTCCGGCTGTTTTATGCCCGCCGATTTCAGCATAAAGTCGGTGATGGTCTGCATGGGTTGCCTTAGCCGTTCGACATTAAGCTGTATATAGCCTGATGTCACATCGTCGCCTTGCTTATGATTCACCAATGCCTTTACCGAATAAGCCGAAATGTCCAACGATTCCGCTATGGTGACAAATGTCCGCCGTAGGTCGTGCAGGGTGAATGTCATCTCCGTTTGCGCGATAACCTTGGCTATTTGCCGCTTGGGTTCTTGCAAGTGTCCGCTAACGCCATCGCCGGGGAATACGAAGATACTGGCGCAGTTTGCCTTGCGGTTTATAAGCATGTCCGCCAAGTAATCGGACAAGGGCAGTTGCATGGGTCTACCGTTTTTCGGATCACGCAATACATAGCTACGGTCTACCGAGTCAACGTCTGCCCACTGCAATTTGGCGGCTTCGGCCTTGCGGCAACCCGTCATTAAGACAAATTGCAGGTAATCCCTGATAGTGGGGTTGTCGATAGCCAGCACGGCATCGAACCATGCCTGTAATTGGTGGGCTTTAAAGTGGCCTGTGCGTCTTGCAACCTTGTACCAACTGCGGGTTTGGCTGATCCGCTTGATCGGGTTCTCTGGCAGGATCGACAAGCCTTTGCCCGTCTCATACTTGGCGCTGGCATAGTTCAACACGCTACGTAAAGTACGCGCACCCAGGTTTGCGTAAGCGGGGCCGCGCTCCGCGCCTACTTTCTTGTGGCGGCGTTCCACGGCATCTCGTGATATGTCGATAATGGGCAGTTTTTGCCAGTCCGGGTAAATGTTGCCCATAACCCCCGTGTAATCCCTTACGGTCTTGGGTTTCAACGTCCTGGACTTGAGGAACTCGGCAAACACTTCGCCAAGGGTGACGGATTTAACCTTGTTTTCGCGCTTTTCTTTTGTCGGGTCAATGCCGCCAGCCATTTTGTTTAGCTTCGTCATGGCTTCGGCTCTGGCTTGTGCCGCCGTCAATGTTGGGTATTTGCCCAGTGATACGCGCTTGGTCTTGTTGTTGATACGCTTTTCGACAAACCATGATTTAGATTGAGTGCCTGCATAAAGCCCAAAACCTAAAAGGTCAGCGTCCCAATAAAACACCTGCCCCTTATCGGAATAAGGTATGGCATCAACAAAAGTCTTGTTGAGTTTCTCGCGTTTCTTCATGTTCCCCCCTTGCCTGAAAGTTAACAGGCAATTAATAGGCGTATAATAGGCAAATTACTTCAAGGTCGTTCAAAGACCGTCTGACTTATTATAACAATAAACTATTGTATTACAACACGTAATAGTGCTTATTAAAAGTGGGTAAAGGTGGGTAAAACACGAGGGTTGCTAATTTGTAATCAGCCGGTCGCTGGTTCGAGTCCCATCACCAGCTCCATATAAATCAATCTCTTACGAGAAATCGAAGGGCTTTTTTATTGTCCGGGGTTACGCGGGGGTTACAGTGTGTGTGAATTCGGGGTTATTTTGGGTGATTTCCTAACTAACCGGCCTATTGTTTTCTTTAAAGAAACAGTTAGTTTCTTATGGCGGAACAATGGCTTGCCAGCGGGGTATGAATGCCCAGAAATCCCGTCTTTTTATAGCTCGGGGTTTGAATGTCGGTAGGTGTCCCCCATCGGCACGTTTCAAGGAACCAGATCACAAATGCCGGTCATTGGGGTTTAGGATAGTGACGGTTTTTGGCCTGCCTGCCCCGTGTCGGGGTAGGTTCGCGCTATGGCTTCCTCGTCGGATTCGCCATCATCCCTGAATATAACGCCGTGCTGCGGTTGCAAGGCTATCTCCAAGGTTTCAAGGCGTTGTTTCAGGCCATTAATGGATTCGGTCATGGCTTGCCTCGCACGGTGGGTCGATGATCTCCTCACGAATGCAGATAACCGTCACTGGCCGTGCCATCTCGTTAGGGTAAACACGGCCAAGGGCTTCTTCCTTGGTTTCGCCGTCCAGTAGCTCGATACAGCCAATGGTCGTTCTTGCGCCTATCTTTAGGCTGGTTAACCGGGCTTTGATTTGTTGTAGCGGTGGCATTTCTTATCTTCTAGTCTGGCGATACGTTGGCTTAATTCTTCCAGTTCGGTGAGCTTGGCAAGCCCGGTTATCGCATTGGTGAGCATCGCCGCCACGTCCGGGGCAAGGTTGCCAGACGTGGCCGCTGTTATCAAGTTTTTGGCGGTGTCGTTGAGGTTTGCGCCAGTGTCAACTGTTACTGGCAAGCTGTACGGCTTGATGCTTGGATAAGACCTATCAAGCAGCAACTTTGCCGCCGTCGTGTCGCCATCGAAAGCCATCTCCTTGAGCTTTGCGATAATGTCCGGCATGTCTGGCGCGATACCGTCCCTGAATTGCTGGGAATTTTGTGGTGGTCAAATAATTTCGGACACATCAATCGGTTCTTTTGCTGCAAATTGCTGTTCATAAACCAAGGGTGCGACATTTCCTAAGGCAGGATGTCGCCTGGCGCTGTTACAAAAGCCCACAATATAGCCTGTCACATCTTTAGTGGCCTCCAGTTGATTGGCATATTCGCGCAGCCACACCCGCTCCCTCTTCAAGTTCAGGAAGAAGC
>JABFQX010000051.1 GCA_013141505.1 Methyloglobulus sp. | reverse complement strand
AGGCCGCTTTATCAACTTCTACAATACCGTTAAGCCCCATAAGGGTTTGAACAACTCAACACCTTATGAAATACTTTATCAATATTTTAATCAACCCATCTGTAAACAACCCTGAGATTTCTTACACGTAACCTCCTAAAAAATGCCGGGCGACCACTCGCCCGACACGGTAGAAATGGCAAAAATGCTAGCCTTATTGGGCAGGAACGCCGATTTCAACCACCCCGGCATTCACAATGCCACCCTTATTGCTGACATTCGCCATATTGACAGCATTAGTGATAGTCGAACCCGTCACTTGGCCGGAATGAATCCGGGTGATACCCGCGTTGATCACCGCGTTGATCACCGCAACTTGTTCGGTTTTGGACTTGCTGGCCTTACCGCCAAAACTAAATGGCCCCCAGCCGACAGACGCTTTACCCCCTGAAGCAGTGCCCTGGTTGGATTCATTGTTGATGTTTGCCATACTGACTGAGCTGGTAATGGTTGATCCGGTAATCACCGGCTCACCGGGCGCAGCAAATGCAGGTGTTAGCATCAATGCAGACAAAGTGACAACCATGCTGGTAGTTAAAAATTGCTTTTTCATTTTTAAATCCTCAATAAAATTAAACATATAGTCCGACCCATTAACAGGTCAGCGGTTTAACCAAACCCGGTAAAAAACCGGTTTTCTGTTTGGTTGAGGTAAGCATACAAAACCGCATTCACATTTAAGTGAATGCGTTCACATGGGCGGGGGTATCTACGGACTTGAAATTGTCGGCCTCATAACCGGTTATTCGCGTGTATTTTGGAGCAACAAACCTTACCCTCTGGGGCATAAAAGGTTTGTTACTCTGCCCTATATCGAGTCACAGCTTTCCCACTACCGTTTGGGTAACGGAAAATAAAAAATTAATTGCCAATACCTTTACCGTTTTTTTCTTGCTTGTCATAGACTTAATTCTATTTTGTACATAAGCCAAATCCGCTTGCGTCTCGGTATTCTTGGGGTCTTGTGTAGCCCGTTGTTGTCTGATTTTTAAAGCCTTCTGGTAATAGCCCAGGGCAGTTGGGTTTGGTTGAGTTGCAAGTGGATGTTGCCTAATTTGTCAAAACTTACCGATACATCCCGTTGCGCCTCGGCATTCTTGGGGTCTTGTTGTGCCAGTTGTTGTCTGATTTTTAAACTGTCTTGGTAATAGCCCAGGGCAGTTGGGTTTGGTTGAGTTGCAAGTGGATGTTGCCTAATCTGTCATCACTTACCGACACATCCCGTTGCGCCTCGGCGTTATTGGGGTCTTGTTGTACCTGTTGTTGACTGATTTTTAAAGCGTCCTGATAATAGCCCAAGGCGTCGATTAAGGCGTCGATTAAGGCGTCGATTAAGGCGAAGGGATGGCGTTGGCTGACAAGCTGGGTTTTATTGGCGCGTTGCCGGGTATTCTGGCTGCCTTGACCCAAATGCACCCGGCTTAAGAAGATGGCTTGGGCGGCCGATTGTTCTTCGTCTGGCAAGGCGCGGTAAAGCTCATCCGCCCGTTGTTCCAGCGCTCCATGCAAGCCATGTAAGGCGGCATAGTGTTTTAAGGTAAAGCCGCGTTGCCAAAGTTGCGCCAATACCTCTTGCAATAAGGACATAAAGCCTTTGTCTTGGCTGTTGGCATCGTTAACGAGTTGGTCAACAAGTTCGGGTTCTATGCTTACGCCTAAGCGTTCTGCCGGTTTAATGATGGCGGCTTTGTAAGGGGGCACCAGGATTAAGTTCTGCTGGATGAGCTCGTGCAGGCCGAGGTAATCTTGTTCGGCACAGTTGCCTATAAAATCGGCACGCAGGGTAATAATCAAGCACAGTTTTTGGGGCAACAGGCTTGAGGCAAGCGGGACGACACACGCAAAAAAGTGCTGGCGTTCACTGTCGTCCCGGCAAAGGGTGAACAGTTCTTCAAATTGGTCAATAAACAGGACGACTTTTTCAGCCTTGGTTGTGACTACCAAGCTTTGCAAGCCTGCCGCGCCATCATTTTTGAGCAACGCCAAGGCGGTGCTGAATTGCTTGGCTTGCTCAGCGTGGGCGGTTGTTGTATCAACAAAGGCGTGCCAAGCGTTGTAATGGGTTGTCAGTCGGGGTAATAAGGTATTGCCGCCAGTGTTCGCTACCCGCTATTTTTCCTCCCGATTGTAATGAGTACAATAACCCAGCCCGTATCAACGAGGATTTGCCGCTGCCGGAGGCACCTAATAGAGCCAAAAAGTTATGTTGGCGAATATGCGCCAAACAATCATCCGTTAAGCGGCCACGGCCATAAAAATTATCGGCATCAGCTTTGTTGAAATCAAAATAAGCCAAGCCTTTGTACGGACATTTTTGTTCCGGGCGGGGCTAGGTGTTTGGGGTACTCCCGGTTAAAGGTTAAGCTGATTTTGCCGCCAGAGCTGAACACAAGGGGTTCTTGGGTGGTGGCGGTTAATTTTTCTTGGATAGTGTTGATAAGGTGAGCAGCGGTGACCTCATCCCGATGGCTACAATCTAAACCTTCCAGCAAGGCTTTGGTTAACTCCCCATGATTGCCCGCCACGGTGTCGTAAGCAAAGTCAAACGCCCGACATGCGGCAATAAACAGGCGGTTACAGGGCGTTGCCTTCGTCGGGGGCTGCTGCGTTAAAGTCGATGATGCCGCCACTGTAGCAACAATCCAGCAAGACGATTTGGGTCTTGACCGGGCTTTTTTGCAGAAGTTGCTTGAGCCAGCTTAAGTTCAATCCCCACGCATTGTCCTGGTTGCCAGGTGGTTTTCATCAATGCCTTTTTGTTTTCGCAAGCCATACCCAGAAAAATAGAACAAGGCAACATCAGGATGCTGGTTACCACCCGGATTGAACAACTGGATCAAGGCCTCTTCCAGTTGACTGACGTTAACAGGGGCAGTTTCATCAACCTGAACCCTCTGCTTGTCTTTTTACCCCTTCCGGTAACCGGGTAATCTTAAACCCGCCTTGTTGCGCCTATATTTGCGCCATGGCTTCGGCATCGCATGCAGGCGTGCGTAGTGATTGGGCATTTGGGTATTGGTTTATTCCTACAATTAAGGCATGGCGGCTGGTCATCGTGTTTTAAGATAAGTTTGTTGGCGTGTGTAAGAAACGTCAGGTTTTTTTCTATCCAGCAAGGTAAGTCGGGGATGTTTATGGATGTTAACTTACAGTATTTTCCTAGATACTGTAAGTAATGCTAGGTGCTGTTGGCATAGAGTAAAGCTATTTGTGATCAATTGGTTATGATTTTGCCGCTGAATCTAGGCGGTTACTTTATAACGTATATTTTTTACGATGTAAATAAAATCTGGAAACCCTACAATTAATCACATTTTCTCTGTCGCAATTTCAAATCCGGCTTGTTGATAATGGCGATAGCGATTTCTTCCTAGTGTTTTGGTTTCTTCGCTGTTATCCAATATCTCAAGGATGCGTTCGGCTTGCTGGAAATTGGGCGGGCATTGGGAGGACAGGTTAATAATGGCTTGCGACCATTGCGGTGGCGGATTACTTGCGCCGATTAGGACGGTATTTTCAATGGCGGGCACGTTGTCGGTGTAGAGTTGATGGGGAATAAAGCTACCTGGCCTGAAAGTCCAGAGCAGGTCATCGAGCAATTTGCTTTGTTCGAGTGAGTCAGTCAGTACGTAGACATAAACACCGCTACGATAGGCTTTCTCTACCAGTTTACAGGTAAACTGGTAGCGTTCGGCGGTCGATTCTGAGGGTAAAACGTAAAATGTGATGTCAGGCACTGAAAATTTAAAACCTCAATGCTTTTCGTTAACTCGATCAATGAGATATTGACTTAAAAGCGGCACAGGCCGACCTGTAGCACCTTTATTTTGTCCACTTCGCCAAGCTGTACCCGCAATATCCAGATGTGCCCAACGGTAGTTTTTGGTGAAATGGGAGAGGAAACACGCGGCGGTTATGGTGCCTGCGTCTTTGCCGCCAATGTTGGCAAGGTCAGCAAAGTTGGATTTGAGTTGCTCTTGATATTCTTCCCATAACGGTAAGCGCCAAACACTGTCACAAGCCGCTTCGCCCGCTTTGATCAAGGCATTGCACAAGTCATCATCATTGCCCAGTAAACCGCTTGGCACACGGCCTAGCGCCACTAGGCATGCGCCTGTCAAAGTTGCGAGGTCAATAACGATGTCAGGATGGAATTTTTCTGCGTACGTCAAGGTATCACACAGTATTAAGCGACCTTCGGCATCGGTGTTTAAGACTTCTATGGTTTTGCCGGACATGCTGGTAACGATATCGCCTGGTTTATTGGCATCGCCATCGGGCATGTTTTCCGATGAAGGGATCAAGCCGACAATGTTTATCGGTAACTGCATTTTTGCGGCGGCCAGTAAAGCACCCATCACGGCTGCGCCGCCGCACATGTCGTATTTCATTTCGTCCATGCCGAGACCGGGCTTTAAGGAAATGCCGCCCGAATCGAAGGTCAGGCCTTTGCCGACCAGAACGACCGGTTTCGCTCTGATCTCGTCACCTTGATATTCCATGACAATCAATTTTGCCGGTTGCCGGCTTCCTCTGGAGACCGACAGAAAAGATCCCATGCCCAGTGTCGTCATGTCGGATTCTTCCAACACATGCACACTTATTTCCAGGTAATTTTTAGTGAGTTCAGCCGCTTGTTCGGCAAGGTAGGTGGGCGTGCAGATATTGCCCGGCAAGTCGGCAAGCTGTTTGGCGAAGTTAACGCCTTCTGCAATCGCAATGCCTTGTACCAAGCCTTGTTTTGCTTCACCTAGATCGCTTTCTGCAACGGCGATGGTGACATGCTGTAGTTTGCTTTCGGTTTCTTTGTCGGATTTGAGCGCAGTAAATTGGTAAACGGCATCATTAAACACCTCAACAATCTGACGTACCTTCCAAGCTAGATTACAATTCTCGACAGCAATGTCAGTTAAGCTACAAGCGACTGATTTAATAGCCGGTTTTTTCAGATTGGCGATTGCCGCTGCCAGAATTTTTCGGTAATTTTTTGCCGACAAGGGTTTATTTTCACCCAAGCCCACCAGTAACAAGCGCTCTACACCACTACCGGGAACAACATTCAGCATGACGGTTTCGCCAATTTTTCCGCTCAAATCACCACGTTTAAAAACTTTGGTAGTTAGTTTTTGCAAATTATCGGACAGGGCTGTACCGGAAGGAATCAGTTGCTGATTTTGGTACACACCGATGATAATACAATCACATGACAGTATTTCTATGGGCCTGGTTTCTATAGAATAATCCATCTTATTTTGCATGCTTTTAAATTAGATTAAGTTTCAAATAGGAAAGTCTGATTGCTCAAATCAGTTTGTTAGTTGCTTAATTATACAACATAATCGTTATTTTATTAGGAGAGTGGCTTGGAAGCACATTGGCGCAAAACGGCAGGTCGTCCATTTGTCAGGGTGTTGGACAAAATGATTGCCCTGGATTTGCTAAAGACCCTGTTGTCAGTGTGGCTGGTGATTGTCACTATTATCGTCAGTCGAAAATTTATCAGGATTCTCGACAAAGCCGTGGAAGGGCAAGTTTCCAATGATACTTTGATGACTATCCTGAGCTTAAAAACAGTCACGTCGAGTATATCGTTATTACCCGCCGCAACCTTTATGGCTTTGTTGATGGTATTGGGGCGGCTTTACAAAGACCAGGAAATGTCGGCTATTGCAGCTGCCGGAGGCGGTGCTGGAACCCTGTACAGGGCGGTATTTTTGATAGTGTTTCCTTTAAGCATTATTGCGTTTGGCTTGTCCATCTATGTTGCGCCTTGGGCGGAAAACAGGATTGAGAAAATTATGCACCAGGATGAGAAATCTTCCGATATTCGCGGCATAGCGGCAGGAAAATTCAGTGCCTATAGCCGTGGCGATCTGGTTTTTTATGTCGAGAATATTACGCCAGATAAGAAAATGCATTCTGTTTTTGTCCAGAGCAGACAGAAAAATAAATTGAGTATTATCAGTGCGGAACAGGGTCATTTTGAAGAGCTACCCGGTGGGCTTTATATGGTTTTTGAAGATGGCCAACGGGTGCAGGGACATCCCGGCGATTACAATTATCTCATTGAGGAATTCCATGAGTATGCCTTCAAAGTAGAAGAAAGGGCGGTTTCAACGTGGTTATCGCCACGCGCAATACCAAGCGAAGTGCTGGTCAAATCGGCCGTGCCGGGCGACATCGCGGAATTACAGGATCGCATTGCCACACCGTTGGCTATTTTGCTGCTCAGTTTTCTTGCCGTACCTTTGGCAAAAATTTCACCTCGGGGCGGCATATTTGGCAGCATTGCCCTGGGGTTTTTAATTTATTTCAGCTATGGAAATTTTTCCGGGGTCGTCCAAAGCTGGGTTGTTAAAGGTTCTATCCGGCCTTGGCCGGGTATGCTGTGGGCAAATGTACTCCTGATTTTAATCGGCTTGTCTCTTTTAGTAAGATGGTATGGTTTACGCTGGTTAATCAATAGTTTAAGAAGCAGGTTTTCGATATGAATGTGTTGTCGTTTTATATCGCCAAGGAAGTGCTGAAAGGCGCGCTAATCGCGCTATTGGTGTTATTGACACTGTACAATTTATTTACGTTTAGTGATGAACTGAAAGATTTAGGCAAAGGCCATTACGGTCTAAAACAGATAGTTCAGTTTGTTGCGTTAACTTCACCTACCGTCATTTATGAACTCATCCCGGCATCGGCATTGATTGGCAGCTTGTTTGTACTGGGCTCTATGGGCAATAATCGCGAACTGATTGCCATGCAGGCATCAGGCTTGTCGGTGCTAGGCATTATTAAGGCTGTGATGTTGGCAGGGCTTGTTCTTGTTACCTTGGCATTGCTGATCGGTGAATTTATCGCGCCACTAGGGGAACGGCTGGGGCAAAAAATTAAAATGACCGCAGTGAATGATAAGGTCGTCCTGAATTCCAGCTATGGCCTTTGGCTACGGGAAGGATCAAGTTATGTCAATGTCAGGCAAGTGGAAGATGATGGCAAATTATCCGATATAAGCATGTATAAACTGGATGACAAAAACCGCTTGTACGAGACCGTTCATGCCGATAAAGCTACCTATCAAGGTAAAAAAACCTGGCAACTGGAAAATATCAAAAAATCAATCATTTCTATCGAGCAAATTAAGGTAACTCAACTGCATGAGCAAATCTGGGAATCATCAATTGCCCCCAATTTGTTAAAAATTGTTGTGGTTAACCCCAATAATTTGTCCTTGTATGATCTCGCTATGTATGTTGGTTTCTTAAAAGACAACCATCAAAAATCCCATAGTTATGAAGCTGCATTTTGGGGGCGTGCCGTAAGCCCGTTGACTACTTTTGTCATGCTGTTGGTTTCGGCACCTTTTGTAATCGGCATCCATCGTGGTGTCAGTGTCGGTGCCAGAATCATGATTGGCGTAACCATTGGGATCGGCTTCAATATTTTCGATAAAATCGTCAACCACATGGGCTTAATTTACAACCTCAATCCGCCGTTGATGGCACTGCTGCCCAGCCTGACTGTTTTCGCGATTGTTTTATACAATCTTAAAAAGGCTAAAACATGAAACCTATTTTTATTAAATAATCAATATGATAGAAAATATCCTGATATTTGCTGCATATTATTTAGTTAAAATCATCAGGTAATCTTGCAGAAACAGGCTCAATTTTTTGACAAGGCCTATTTTCCATGTGCTACTATTTAGATATTACCTACTTAGTCTTCAGGTAACACGCGATACGTTTGTAACCCAACATCAGGAATTTAAACATGAAAACAAAAGAAATTATTGCAACAAGTTTGATAAGTATTGCTTTATTGGCAGGCTGTGAGGAAGGTTCTCAGCGTTCAGCCGAGCAAGCGGCGACCAGTAAAGCCGCCGAGGCATCTTCCGATGCCGCAAAAAGTGCGGCAGCGGCTGTTGAAAACGCTAAAGATGCTGGTGCTGCGGCTGCTGAAGGTGCGGCCAATGCTGGAGCGGCAGTAGTTGAGGGCGCAAAGGATGCGGGTGCCGCCGCCTCTGAAGGCGCAGCGAATGCCGCCGATGCGGCTGCCAGCGCAGGAACTGCGGCGGTTGAAGGTGCAAAAGACGCTGGTGCTGCGGCGGTTGAAGGCGCGAAAGATGCGGGCGCTGCAGCTGTTGAAGGTGCGGCAGCCGTTACGGGTAATGCTGTGGATGCCGCCAAGGACGCGGCTGCCGGTGCTGTTGACACGGCAAAGGATGCTGGCGCTGCTGTAGCGGAAAGTGCGGCTAAACCTGTCGAAGCCGTTAAAGACGCTGCTGCTGCAGCTAAAGATGCGGCAGCAGCAGCGGTTGCCCCAGCCAAATAAGTTTGGTTGATAGTTCTGGCAGGTTATCGCCTGCCAGAACTCGCTTTTTACACTAAGCCTATGCCCAAGCGGCAATCCGGCTATCGCTGTTAAATGAGCTCCTTAAGTGTTGCGGGCAAAAATATGCCAGCCCGAATTCGGTAGTTATCGTTATTTAAGCCAAATAGCATGAGCATTCGAAAATTCAACAATACTCTGCCAAAAATTGGCAATTCCGTTTACATTGATGACAGTGCTGTTGTAATAGGTGATGTTACGATTGGCGATAATGTCTCCATCTGGCCGACAACTGTCATCCGTGGCGATGTCGAAAGCATTGCTATCGGCGACGATACCAATGTCCAGGATGGTTCTGTGTTGCATGTCACCCATTACGGCAAGTTCACTGATCGGGGCTACCCATTGACCATCGGTAAAGGTGTCACAATAGGGCACAGGGCGATTGTCCATGCGTGTACGATTGGTGACTATTGCTTAATCGGTATGGGCGCAATCATCATGGACGATGCAGTCATAGAAGATTACGTAATGCTGGGTGCCGGGGCATTGGTTCCCGCCGGCAAAAGGCTCGAAAGTGGGCATTTGTACGTTGGTTCACCTGCAAAAGCAGTTAGGGCATTAAAAGATTCTGAGCGCGAATTTTTGGAATATTCCAGCCGCCATTATGTGGAACTGAAGAACAAATATCTTGAGAGCGCATGAGTTGTTCAAATCCAAAACTATTTGTTCGCAACTGAGCGACGAATATTGCCACATTTTTATAGTTGTTCGCTCACAAAAGCTGAGTGCCATATCTAGTGACTTCTTTTATGGGCAAGCCCTTATCTCCTCTGTACGCTAAAATTAAGTGCTGCAAAGTCCTTGAACATTTTTCTTTTTAGCCAATAAAAACTTTAAATTGAATTTTCTGTTTTGTGGATAGGTAAATTGTTGTTAATTTTTCAATGCGATAACTGGCTTCTTTCCTAAAAAGCAATCCGTTCCCCAACACCCGGTATTTGTGCCGCCCAATCCCTGCGTTTAAAGCACGTCTGTAAGGATAAGGAGGCAGTTTTTTCGCCATGGACAAGAAAAAGCCTGGGTTTGGGAGCATTAAAATGGCTTGCCCATTGTAGTAACTGGCTTTGGTCGGCATGGGCGCTTAACGCGCCCAGCGTGTGAATTTTTGCAGAAACATTGACTTCCGAGCCTAAAATCTTCAAGAATTTCTTCTTGCCATCCACCAGAATCCGGCCTAAGGTGCCTTCTGCCTGATATCCGGCGATGACGACATGGGCGTTGTGCCGCCAGAGATTATACTTAAGGTGGTGTCGGATTCGTCCACCGTTACACATGCCGCTACCCGCAATTATAATGGCTCCACCGGCAATCCGGTTGATTGCCATTGACTGCTCGGCTGTTTCTGAATAAATCAAACCTTGCAACCAATGTTGCCAGCCTTTAGGGGCAATCTTGATGAATTCTGGGTCGTCGCTGTTAAATAAATGGCTATGTTCGGCGTAGATTTTACTGGCGCTGATCGCCATAGGGCTATCCAAAAAAATCTGCCGCTGCGGCAGGCCACCTTGCCGTTGTAATTTACCCAACCAATAAACCAGGTCTTGCGAGCGCCCAACTGCAAATGCAGGGATGATGACATTGCCGCACGTTGCCGCCGCTTCTGCTAGCGTCTCCCTTAGTTCAACCAACGTGTTTTCCAAGGGTTTATGATCCCTATCCCCATAGGTGGACTCCAGCAACAGCACATCGGCTTGGGTAATAATTTCCGCATCCCGTAACAAAGGTGATTTCGGGTTACCTAAGTCGCCAGAAAAAACTAGCGTCTTGATTTTTTCTTGGTCTTTGATCGTCAGTTCGACTATCGATGAGCCGAGGATATGCCCAGCTTCATGAAAAGTGACTTCAATGTCAGACAATATTTGTGTCTTCTTGCCATAAGCAACGGGCTTTCTGAGCTTTAGCAATGCCTCAACATCTTTGAGTTCATACAAAGGCTCAAGTAGCTCTTTCCCAGCCCGTTCCCTGCGCTTGTTTTCCCATTCGGTATCTTTAAGCTGCAAGTGCGCTGCGTCCCTGAGCATCAGGTCGAGCAAGGGATAACTGGCAGTAGTAAGGAACACGGAGCCATTAAACCCCTCTTTGACCAGCTTTGGCAGTCTGCCACAATGGTCAAGATGAGCATGGGACAGGACAACGGCATCAATGCTAGCTGGATCGAAAGGAAAATTGGCTTCGTTCTGTTTTTCTGTTGCTTTGGAGCCTTGAAATAACCCACAGTCCAACAATATTCGATGGGTATTTGTTTCTACCAAATAACATGAACCGGTCACTTGGCCGGTAGCGCCTAAAAAAGTAAGGTTTGCCATGGGAGATCCCTATAGTTGTGAGCTACAAGGTATGACCAAAAAGTTTCCAAAAATTCAAAAAACTTTTTTTGCTTAAGGGACAATGAAAAATCTACCTACATCGCTATGCTTTCGCCCAGAGAGAAAAGATTTTTTATAGCTCTCGTTAATTTTTTGCCAAGCTGCGTCCGGCATCCAATAAAGCAATAACTGGCTGTGTTTGTGGACGGATCCTCCGCCATAAGAAAAATGCTTCTGCGGCTTGCTCAACTAACATACCCAATCCATCCAGGCTTTTTCTAGCGTTGTGTGCTATTCCCCAACGCACAAATGCGGTGGGTTGATTGCCGTAAGCCAAGTCGTAACAGATGCCGCCATCAGCCAATAAGCCATTATCAAGTGGTGGCAATTCATTGCTCAAGCTGGCCGATGTTGCATTAATGATTAAATCGAACTGCTGGTTTTTTAGATCGCTAAAACCACGGCCTTCAATGTTTCCTAAATCGTGAAATTCTTTCGCCAAGGCTGTTGCTTTATCCACTGTGCGATTAGCAATCACAAACTGGTCAGGCAATTGGTCAAGAATGGGCGCGATAATGCCTCGACTGGCACCACCAGCACCTAAAATTAATAGCCGGGATTTTGCCAGAGATATGTTGTGGTTGATGGTTAAATCAGCAATAAGCCCACAACCGTCAGTGTTGTCGCCCAATAGTTTGTTATCTTCTTGTAAAATAAGTGTGTTAACGGCTTTACTTAGGTTGGCGCGTTGGGTTTTTCGGTCAGCCAATGCCCATGCAAGTTCTTTTAAGGGCAAGGTGCAGTTTAATCCCTTACCTTCGGCAAAAAACGTCCTAACTGATTGCTCGAATTGTTCGGCAGAGACTTCCTGCGCGGTGTATTCCATGGCTTGCCCGGTCTGCGCCGCAAAAAGCTGATGGATTTGTGGCGATTTACTGTGTTTTATTGGGTAGCCGAATACGGCATAGCGGTCTTTATGGGTCATGATTGCCTGTCTTAAGAAATGGAACATCAAAAAGCTCAGTTCACAATAAATCACATTTTATAGATATCCCTGAAAATACCACAAAAAAATAGCCGCAGTGGGCGGCTATTTTTTCAGGAACCGGTCAACGGTTACTTTATAAAATGAACGATACAAAATAACAAGACTGTTAACCCCAAACCGCAATGGATTACGCCTTTAACACTGGTATAAGGCCCCATTTTTCCGCCGGGTGGCAATTTGCTCAGGAAACTGATATTTTTTAACACGGGGTAAGCGCCGTTGTATTCTAAAACCAGGATGATGATCGCTGACAATAGAAACGCAAAGACATTAAAGCCGTGTGGGAAGTGCGATGAAGCGCCCATAAAGTACAACATAGGCACCGAAAACAAGGCATTAGTCCGTGATGCCAAGCCGGCTGTTGCCAATGCGCCCGCTGCTTCCGGCAAAGCCTGTCCGCCATTGGCGGCTTGTGTTGCCGATGCTATCACTATCTTCTGGTTGGGCCAGATAATCATCCACACATTCGTGAACATAATGATTCCTAAAAGTGCGCCGATATAAATATCCAGTGATTGGCCGCCACCACGTAAACCCATAATGCCAAGGCCAGTTACCAAGGTGACTGCCGCACCCCAACGAAACCACCATAAAGCACGCGGCACCAATTTTTGGATGGCATCCGATTTTGCGGCGGCATCCGCTTCTTTGAAATATTCACCTTGAACAAGGTTAAAATAGTAGAGCAAACCGATCCAGGTGACACCGGCCAACAAGTGCCCCCAACGGAGCAGCATTTCATAACCTGCAGTTGTTGTAACTAATTCCATAGCAATCCTCTCTTGTCGTTATTTATTATTGATGTTTGACATTCCCTGCAATGAGACAGTGCGTTGAATAGTATGATGCTGAATGTGCATCACTCGTGCAGCCATCGCGCTGCCGATTTTGCAAAGTAAGTCAGGATTGCATTACTGCCGGCACGTTTGAAAGCTAACAGCGATTCTAAAACAACTGATTTTTCGTCTAGCCAGCCATTCCTGGCAGCGGCTTTAATCATAGCATATTCACCACTGACCTGATAAGCAAAAGTCGGCACGCCGTAACTGTCTTTGACGCGGCGAATAATGTCAAGATAAGGCATTCCGGGCTTAATCATGACCATATCGGCACCTTCCTGTAAATCGAGCTGAATTTCCCGTAAAGCCTCATCAGAATTGGCAGGATCCATTTGATAGCTGTATTTATTGCCACTGCCTAAATTGCCCGAAGAGCCTACAGCATCCCGAAATGGCCCATAAAAACTGGATGCATATTTAGCTGAATAAGCAAGAATTCGGGTATTGATATGGCCGTTTGCCTCCAATGCTTGCCGGATAAGGCCAATCCGACCATCCATCATGTCCGAAGGCGCGACAATATCCACGCCCGCAGCCGCATGAGAAAGTGCCTGCCGAACCAGCACCTCGTTGGTTTCGTCATTCATGACATAACCGTTATCGTTGATTAAGCCATCCTGACCATGCAATGTGAAAGGATCCAGCGCTACATCGGTTATGATCCCCAATTCGGGCAATTCCTTTTTCAAGGATCTGACAGTGCGTTGCACCAAGCCATCAGGGTTGTAGGCTTCCTTGGCGTCGTTCGATTTCTTATCTGCCTCGATAACGGGGAATATCGCAATCGCGGGAATGCCAAGTGCGTATATGTCTCGTGCTTCAGCCAGTAACAAATCCAGCGACAGCCGTTCCACATCCGGCATAGAAGACACCGGTTCCCTTCGGTTTAAGCCCTCAGTAACAAACACGGGATATATTAAGTCGTCGGTACTCAGTTGATTTTCACGCATTAATCGACGGGAAAAATCATCGAAACGCATCCTTCTCATGCGTATTGAAGGAAAATTAATGTTACTATAAGACATGTTATCGATACTCTTGGTTTATGAAGTTGGCTTTTTGCCAAGCTGACTTTCGTGTTGATTTAACAAATCGGCAAACAATAATCTGCTTATTCACCATTTTCAACAGCTCATGTCGTGTCGTTATAACGACCACGTTGGCTTGATTTTAGAGGTTTTTATGAAAACAAAACAACATAATATATTTGGCTTACTCATCTTGATAGTCTCGATGTTATTGACGGCGAGCGTAAATGCAGCCGATTTATTGGCACCGCAAAAGGCCATTCAAGAAGCATCAGACAAGTTACAACACCGCTTGCAGGATAAAGCATTTAGCCAAAATTTTGCTGAAGTCGCCAGCTTTGTTGATCAAACTATTTACCCTCATACCGATTTTGACAAAATTTCCGAGTTGGTTTTGGGTAAATTATGGAAAGCCGCCAGCAGCGACGAGCAAATTGGCTTCAAAAAAGAGTTTAAGACCTTATTGGTGCGGACATATTCCCGTGCGTTTGTGGAATTTAAAGATTGGACAGTCCGTTTTTTGCCGCTGGAAATGGCAAGCGGCGCTGACAAGGTCGTTGTCAAGACCGAAGTGCTACAACCAGGTCTTCAGCCCATTAGCGTAAACTACCGCATGTTTTTGAGGAATGGTGACTGGAAGGCTTATGACATCATGATCGAAGGTGTCAGTTTGGTAACCAACTACCGCTCAACATTCAGTAATGAAGTCAAAACCAAAGGCTCATTGGCCGCGGTTATCCAGGGCTTAAGCAAACGCAATGCCGAAGCATTGGCTGCTAAAAACTCCTGAATCGTATAGAGCTATCCCTTCTTGGTTCAGAAGGGATAGCCGCCATAAGTTTAACGTCCTTGCTTACCGCCTAAATCGATTATTAGGTTTTCGATACCCTTCATAAACCACCGTTTTAAAGCAAATTTGTCGTGGCTACGTCCAAAGATTCAATTTACGCTAAACCTCTTGGTGAGATTGGCGCATTTACGTTCGACAAGCATGTTGTCCGCGTATTTCCTGATATGGTTCAACGCTCTATACCGGGCTACGATACCATCATTGCTGCAATCGGTTTATTAGCCAAACACTACGCGCAGCCACATAGCCGTTGTTATGATTTGGGTTGTTCCCTGGGCGCAGCGGCGATGTCGATGTGTCAGCAGATAGAGGTTGAAGGTTGTCGTGTCATAGCCGTCGACAACTCAGCCGACATGGTAATAGGTTTTAAAAAAAAGCTGGGGCAATTTCCGGCGGCGATTCCTGTTGATGTGTTGTGCGAAGACATACGAAATATAACCCTCGGGAACGCCTCAGTGATTGTGTTGAACTTTACCTTGCAGTTTATTCCTATCGAAGACCGTTTGTTATTCTTGAAAAAAATTCATGCTGCCCTGTTGCCAGGTGGCATACTGATCCTTTCAGAAAAACTCAAATTTGCGGATGACCGGCAAAACCAACTGCATACGGAGATGCACCATCTGTTTAAAAAAGCCAGTGGCTATAGCGACCTGGAAATCAGCCAAAAAAGAACCGCATTGGAAAACGTGTTGATTCCAGAAACACTAACCCAGCATCAGCAACGCTTACGCCAGGCTGGCTTCAGTAGTGCTGAAGTGTGGTTTCAATACTTTAATTTTGCCTCGATTATTGTCCTGAAGTGATTGATTACTCGCCCTTATATCAAGCGCTTAAAGGTACAAAAGCCGAGGTTTGGGCAGAGCATTTGCCGCAACAAATCAGTGCGGCCTTTGATCCAAACCGTCATGGCACCTTAATAGCGTGGCAGCAATTAATTGCAAACCTACCAGAAATAGCCACTAACCACCTGATTCTTAATAAAGATGCAGTGCAAATTGGTAGTCAAGATGAGTTAACGGAGCAAGCAAGATACCAACTTGAAGCCCAGTTAAAAAGCCTGCATCCTTGGCGGAAAGGCCCTTTTGAATTGTTCGGCTTTAAAATAGATGCCGAATGGCGGTCAGACTGGAAATGGCGTCGGCTTGAACAGCACATCTCACCCCTTAAATATCGCCGGGTTTTGGATGTCGGTTGTGGTAATGGCTATTATTGCTGGCGTATGTTGGGTGCTGGAGCCAAGTTGGTGGTCGGTATAGATCCCATGCTGCTGAATGTCATGCAATTCCAGTTAATCAGAAAACTGTATGGAAACACGTTATCGGTATTTGTTCTACCTCTTGGTATAGAAGACCTTCCCTTTGGCTTGAAAGCATTTGATACCGTATTTTCCATGGGCGTGCTTTATCATCGGCGTTCGCCTATTGATCATCTTCTGGAATTGAGGGAAGCCCTTGTGCCCGGCGGGGAGCTGGTTTTGGAAACCTTAGTGATTGATGGCGGTTTAGGTGAAACATTGGTGCCTGAAGATCGCTATGCCAAAATGCGAAATGTCTGGTTTTTACCGAGCTGCCCGACTTTGATAGCTTGGTTAAGCCGATGCGGATTTTCAGATATAAGGCTGGTCGATGTTACGGCAACCACGATTGCCGAACAAAGAAGCACCGACTGGATGACATTTAACTCGTTAGAAGATTATCTTCATCCTGACAATCCCCTACTGACCTGCGAAGGACTCCCCGCTCCGAAAAGGGCTATTTTTATTGCGCAAGTGCCAAACAGTTGAATGATTTTGGCTGGCCTCAGCTAATTATCGTTTCGCTGGTAGCGTTCCGGATTGCCGAATAAGCCTTGAACCTTTGCCACCTTTCATCTATATTTCTAATACTTAAGATACTTTTGTAGAAACCTTATCTAAATGGCTACAGCAACATCAGATTTTCAATACAGTGGGCTTGCAAAATGTCTCATACAAGAAGGCCTGATAACTGAGAAGGATGCTAAAACCTGTATCCAGGAAGCACAAAACAAAAAACTTTCGTTAATAAGCTATTTAGTCGCCAATAAGGTTGTTGATAGTAAAACCATTGCCGCAAAGGCCTCTGTTGAATTTGGCATACCCTTCCTGGATCTTGATGCTATCGACCTGCGTAGCTTGCCGATTAAGCTGATTAAAGAGAATCTGATACGCAAACACGGTGTTTTGCCACTTATGAAACGAGGCAAAACCTTGTTTATTGGCATATCCGACCCGACTTCTACACAAGGCTTTGATGATATTAAATTTCAAAGTTTGCTTAATCTTGAAACCATCCTGGTCGAGGAAAATAAATTAATCAAGGCCATAGATTCTGCTTTGGAAGCAGTCGATTCAACGATGGCCGATATGCTGGATGCCGATCTCGATAACCTCAGCTTAGGCGGGGGCGAGGATGAAGATGCGGGGAAAAACGATGTCAATGCCGATATTGACGATGCTCCGATTGTCAGGTTTGTTAATAAGATTCTTTTGGATGCCATCAAAAAAGGCGCATCTGATATTCATCTTGAACCCTACGAAAAAAATTTCCGCATCCGCTACCGGTCAGACGGTATCCTGCATCAGGTCGCCAGCCCACCGGCAAACATTTCCAACCGTATTATCTCCAGGCTTAAGGTTATGTCCAAAATGGACATTGCAGAGCGTCGGGTTCCGCAAGATGGTCGGATCAAGATGATTTTGTCCAAAACCCGGGCGATAGATTTTCGGGTCAACACCTGTCCAACTTTATTTGGCGAAAAAGTGGTGCTGCGTATTTTAGATCCCACCAGCGCGCAGTTGGGTATCGAAAAATTGGGCTTTGAACCCGACCAGCAAAAATTATTTCTTGATGCCATACACAAACCTTACGGCATGGTGTTAGTGACCGGGCCGACAGGTAGTGGTAAAACCGTGAGCTTATATACCGGTTTAAATATCTTAAATAGCATGGAGCGCAATATCTCCACGGCAGAAGATCCGGTGGAAATTACCGTTGAGGGCATTAATCAGGTCAACGTCAATGTTAAATCGGGCTTGTCTTTTGCCAATGCGTTGCGGGCGTTTTTACGGCAGGATCCGGACATTATCATGGTCGGTGAGATACGAGACTTGGAAACCGCTGAGATTGCTGTTAAAGCCGCGCAAACAGGTCACTTGGTATTATCGACATTGCACACCAACGATGCCCCGCAAACCTTAAATCGGCTGATGCAGATGGGTATTGAGCCGTTTAACATCGTTTCTGCGGTGAATTTAATAATGGCTCAGCGTTTGGCTCGGCGCTTATGTGAACACTGTAAAACCAGTGTCACATTTCCCGATAATGTGCTGTTATCCATAGGGTTCAAGCAGGATGAGTTAAAGGATTTGAAGCTATATAAGGCGGTGGGTTGTGACCTGTGTACCAATGGCTATAAAGGCCGGGTCGGGATTTACCAGGTTATGACCCTGAGCGAAAAAATGCGTGCCCTGATTCTTCTGGGCGGTAACGCCATGCAATTGGCTGAACAGGCCGCTTCCGAAGGTATCAATGATCTACGGGCATCGGGTTTAAATAAAGTTCGGCTGGGTGTTACCAGTATCGAAGAAATTGATAGAGTCACCAAGGAATAACAATGGCAGAACAAATCGATCAACTGGAATTTCTCTGGCAAGGCAAAGACAAGAACGGCAAGGTCAGCAAAGGTGTGTTTCCGGCCAAAAGTGAAATCATTGCGAAAGCCGAATTGCGGCGGCAAGGTTATCGGGTAACCAAAATAAAACTTAAGCCGAAGCCGTTGTTTAAAAAATCGGCAAAAGCCATTACACCCGGAGATATTGCGGTTTTTTCCAGGCAGCTCGCGACTATGCTGAAAGCGGGTGTGCCGCTCGTGCAATCGTTTGATATTGTTGGAAAAGGCCATGACAATCCCAGCATGCAGGAATTATTGTTAAATGTTAAAACCGACATAGAGGGCGGCGATACCCTTGCTGAGGCTTTGAATAAAAGACCTGTTTATTTCGATGAGCTGTTCTGCAATCTGGTTGAGGCTGGCGAACATGCGGGGGTGCTGGAAACCTTGCTGGATAAAATTGCCACCTACAAAGAAAAAACCGAATCAATGAAGAAAAAGATCAAAAAAGCCCTGACCTACCCGATTGCGGTGGTGGTGGTGGCTTTTATTGTGACTGCGATCTTGTTGATTTTTGTGGTGCCGGTGTTTTCAGATTTGTTTAAGAGTTTTGGTGCCGACTTGCCTGCGTTTACCAAGATGGTGGTCGCCATGTCTGAATGGATGCAGGAGTACTGGTGGATTGTGATCGGCATTGTGGTTGCTGTTGTTTATACGTTCGGCTATTTTAAAAAGCGTTCCAGGCCATTTAATCATTTTCTTGACCGGACGTTATTAAAAATGCCTGTGGTCGGTTTGATTATGAATAAATCTGCCATTGCCCGGTTTTCGCGCACCTTATCGACCATGTCGGCAGCCGGTGTGCCTTTGGTTGATGCTCTGGAATCGGTTGCCGGTGCTTGCGGTAATATTATTTATTCAGAAGCGGTGATGAAAATGCGCGAAGAAGTTGCGACCGGCCAGCGGCTACAATTTGCTATGGCGCAAGCGCAACTATTTCCGCATATGGTGCAACAAATGATCGCCATCGGCGAAGAGTCCGGTTCTATTGATGCTATGTTAGCCAAAGTAGCCGATTTTTATGAGGAAGAAGTGGACAATTTGGTTGATAATCTGAGCAGCTTAATGGAGCCTATCATTATGGTTATCCTGGGTATTTTGGTTGGTGGTTTAATTGTTGCCATGTATCTGCCGATTTTCAAGATGGGTTCGGCAATTTAAGGTGCGTTCCGTTTTGCTGTCTCATGCTTTACCTACCTCACTGCCATTAAGTTAAGATGTTCGCTGAGCGGAGTCGAAGCGAATTGTTGCCTTCGGTTCCGCTCAGCTGACGGATGAGAGGGCTGGGAAGCGCTTAACTAAACGGCAGTGATGCTTTACCTATAACAAATCGCTTACAACATACATTTTGCTGATGGAATTATTCGACACGCTCATTAACTCGCCCGCACTTTTTTATACATTGGTCGGCGTGTGCGGGTTGCTGGTGGGCAGCTTCCTGAATGTGGTTATTTATCGTCTGCCGGTCATGATGCAACAAAATTGGCGGCAGGAATGTACCGAATATTTGGAGTTACCTCCAGAACAACAGTCATCGACAGAACCTTTTAATTTGGTACTGCCATTATCCCGATGTCCTGGCTGTAATACACCCATTAAACCCCACCAGAATATTCCGGTCATCAGCTACCTGTTTTTAAAGGGTAAATGTGCCAATTGCGCTAAGCCGATTTCCCTACGTTACCCGATCATAGAAGCCCTTACGGCACTCATGTCGGTGGCGGTCGCCGTGCATTTTGGCTTTACGCCACAAACGGGCTTTGCTTTATTGCTAACATGGTCATTGATTGCTTTGAGTTTCATAGATATCGACCATCAATTATTGCCCGATTCCATTACGTTACCAGTGCTATGGTTAGGGCTGTTGTTGAGCTTGTTTGGGCTATATTCTGACAGTCACGACAGTATTATTGGCGCAATAGCCGGCTACTTGGTGCTGTGGAGTGTGTTTCAGTTATTCAAATTGGCGACCGGCAAAGAAGGTATGGGTTACGGCGATTTCAAATTGCTGGCCTTGTTTGGAGCATGGTTAGGTTGGCAGTCGTTACCCGTTATTATTTTACTGTCATCCTTTGTTGGCGCGATAATTGGGGTTTTTATGGTTGTGTTTTTTCGGCGTGACCGCAATATACCCATTCCTTTCGGGCCTTATTTAGCGGCGGCGGGTTGGATTGCATTGCTGTGGGGGCAAGATATTAACCAACACTATTTGAACATGACAGGGTTGTAAGCGGGTGCTGAAAGTGGGACTGACGGGCGGTATAGGTTGCGGTAAATCCACTGTCAGCGCATTATTTTTTGAATTGAATATCCCTATCATTGATGCTGACGAGATAGCTCATCAGCTAGTTAAACCCGGACAGCCCGCTTTAACAGAAATAAGCAAGCTATTTGGCGATCAAGTCCTCAATTCAGATGGAACTTTGAACAGGGCAATGATGCGCGACTTGGTATTTTCTGATCCTATGCAAAAACAAAGGCTTGAATCAATTCTGCATCCATTGGTTTACACGGTAATGCAACAAAAGATAGATCGCTTGGCAGCACCTTATTGCATCGCCAGCATCCCGTTGTTGTTTGAAACACAAATGGCCCATTTTGTTGACCGCATTTTGGTAATTGACTGCCCTGTCGCTATGCAAATTGAACGGGTTGAACGCAGGGATGGTTTAGATAAGGCGAGGATTCAGTCTATAATTGAAAGTCAGGTAAACAGAGAGTTCAGGATAAACCATGCCCATGATGTTATCGATAATTCTGAATCGGGTATCGACCTTGCCGAAGATGTCAAAAAACTGCATACCCGTTACCTTTCAATCAGCGCATCTTTGGTAGCAAATTAGGACAATTACGCTTGTGAAAAACCAAACTACCTACGAATTTCCATTGAACGAACGGATTCGGGTCTTTATCAGGCTTGAGCAGCTTTTTCAGGAATTCAGCCATTTTTCATCGGGTACGACAATACCTGACAAACGTGCGGCTATCAATGTCCTGCTCGACATCATGTCGATTTTCAGGCGCAATGACCTCAAGTCGGAAATCCTGAAAGAGCTGGATCGCCACGCTAAGGTACTGAATAAATATGCCAATATCGACAATGTTGATACGTCACAACTGGATGCCATCCTAAAAAAACTGTCGGAAACCAGCAAGAAACTGTACGCGACCAGTGGTAAAATAGGCATTGAAATTATGGAGAGCGATCTGTTTCAAAGTATTGCCCAGCGCAGTTCCATTCCGGGTGGTACCTGTTCGTTCGACCTGCCGGAATTTCATTTTTGGTTGGAACAGGATGAGGCCGTACGGTTAAAGGATCTTGAACACTGGAGTAGCCCGTTCAACGAGATTCGGACTGCGATTACCCTTATCCTGGATTTTATCCGCAACAGTAATGCGCCCAGTGAAGAAGTCGCCCAAGCCGGTTTTTTCCAAATTGCCTTGGACAAAAACCTGCCGTATCAGCTCATCAAGGTCAGTATTGACAACACGCTGCCTTGTTTTGCTGAAATAAGTGGCGGCAAACATCGTTGTACTATAAGATTTATGGTGCCTTCTGCGGACGAACAACGGCCTACACAGAGTCCTGAAGACATACATTTTTTCCTAACCCGCTGTTTGTTTTAATGACTGAAACCTCTCCTCCGTTCACCGTCAAATGCCCCAACTGTAAACGCGATGTGCAATGGACTACGGAAAATCTGTTCCGACCTTTCTGCTGTGAGCGCTGTAAGTTAATTGACTTGGGTGAGTGGGCGATGGAGGAAAAAGTAATTCCTGGCGATCCTCTGCCTACTGAAAGTGATGGTGGTGACGAGTTTTTTTTCCAGTGAAGAATGCCTTCATACAACCATTGCGTTCCCCTCCTTGCCAAAAAATAAACTATTTGAATAGAGGTAAGTCCAGTTTTATGATCGTAAAACGTTAGCCCTTAAAGACCCAGACACAGTAATTCGCTTATTTAAAATGACCACCGTTAACTCCGAAAAACTATCCAGTGCCCGTTTTGCAGAAGCTACCGATGCTTTTGTTGAAGAGTTTACCGCGTCCGTCAATTTTGACCAGCGTATGGCGGCGCAGGATATTCAAGGCTCCATTGCCCATGCCACCATGTTAAAGTCGATTGGCATTTTGACCGCAACTGAGCTTGATGCAATTAAGGGTGGTCTCGGTCAGATAGCTGGTGAGATAGCGCGTGGTGAGTTTGTTTGGTCGATTAAGCAAGAAGATGTACATATGAATATCGAAGCCCGGTTGACCGATCTTATCGGTGTGGCGGGGAAAAAGTTGCACACAGGCCGATCACGAAACGACCAGGTTGCTACCGATATTCGGCTGTATCTTCGCAATGAAATCAAGCATATTGATGTGCAATTGCACCGTCTTCAAACCGCTATCCTGGACTTGGCCGAACAGCATTTTGATACCATAATGCCGGGTTTTACGCACTTGCAGGTGGCCCAACCTATTACCTTCGGTCACCATTTGATGGCCTGGTTTGAGATGCTGAGCAGGGATTATGAGCGCTTGCAAGATTGTCTCAAACGGATTAACGTCATGCCATTAGGTGCCGCTGCATTGGCGGGTACCAGTTATCCTATCGACCGTCAGTTAACATCCGATTTGCTGGGCTTTAGTAGGCCTTCGGCAAATTCATTGGATTCGGTAAGTGACCGTGATTTTGCCATTGAATTTACGGCAACGGCCAGCCTGGTCATGATGCACCTGTCGCGTTTTTCCGAAGAATTGATCTTATGGGCAAGTGCCCAGTTCGACTTCATCGACATGCCCGATGCTTTTTGTACCGGTTCGTCCATCATGCCGCAAAAGAAAAATCCCGATGTGCCTGAGTTGGTGCGGGGCAAATCGGGTCGGGTGACAGGTCACTTGATTGCCTTGCTCATGTTGATGAAAAGCCAGCCTTTGGCTTATAACAAAGACAATCAGGAAGATAAAGAACCTTTGTTCGATACAGTAGATACCTTAATCAACTGTTTACGTGCGTATGCCGATATGGTGCCGCACATAAAAGCCAAGAAAGAAAATATGTATCTTTCCGCTAAACGCGGCTTTGCAACTGCAACCGATCTTGCCGATTATCTGGTGCGTAAAGGGTTGGCATTTCGTGATGCCCATGAGATTGTAGGGAAAGCTGTGCGCTTAGGTCTGGATAGTCAGTGCGATCTTGCGGATTTGCCGCTTCTGGAATTGCAGCAACTTTCGCCGCTAATAACAGAGGATATCTACAGTATATTAACCTTGGAAGGTTCTGTCGCTGCACGTAAGCACCTTGGTGGTACCGCTCCAGAAACCGTAAAAAATGCCATTCATACAGCGAGGGTGGCTTTAAATGAGCTAGGTAAGATAAGTGTCAATAAGGGTTGTTAGCTTAAAGTTAAATTCAGCCGGTCTTGGTCAATAGGGCTCAGCTATTTTATCTATTGACAAAGGCATTTTGTGCATAGACGCAAATCGCCTTTTTTTGTATAATGAAACGATTTACCGAAACAGGGAAATTTCTGTAATTCCCCGTCAATAACCATTCTGGAGAGTCTCAATGCCTATTAAAGTTGCCATTAACGGTTATGGCCGTATTGGTCGTAATATTATCCGCGCACTTTACGAGTCAGGTCGTAACAAAGAAATTCAAATCGTCGCTGTCAACGATTTGGGCGACACCAATACCAATGCCCATTTGACTCAGTATGATTCAGTGCATGGCAAGTTTCCTTTTGAAGTAAAAGTTGACGGTGATTGCATTGTTATCAATGGCGATAAAATTAAGGTTTTCTCAGAACGTGATCCTGCCAAATTGCCTTGGGGCGAACTGGGTATTGATGTTGTCCATGAATGTACTGGCCTATTTACAAGCAAGGCAAAAGCATCAGCCCACATTGCGGCAGGTGCAAAAAAAGTCATTATCTCCGCACCTGGCGGCAGTGATGTCGATGGCACTATCGTGTTTGGTGTTAACCACGGCACGCTTAAAGCATCTGATACTGTTATTTCTAACGCATCGTGCACCACAAACTGTTTAGCACCGATTGTTAAGGCATTGAATGATGTCATCGGTGTCGAGCATGGCTTGATGACGACCATTCATTCGTACACCAACGACCAAGTGCTGACCGACGTATATCACAGCGATTTGCACCGTGCCCGTTCTGCTACGCAATCCATGATTCCAACCAAAACCGGCGCTGCCGCTGCGGTTGGCTTGGTGCTGCCTGAACTTGCTGGAAAGCTGGATGGTTTCGCCATGCGCGTTCCGACCATCAATGTTTCTGTCGTAGATTTGGCTTTCAAAGCATCTAGAAACACCACGAAAGAAGAAATTGACCAAGTCTTGAAAGCAGCATCAACCGGCTTTTTGAAAGGTATCCTGGATGTCAATGAAAAGCCGCTGGTTTCAGTCGATTTCAATCACAATCCAGCATCATCTATCTATGATGCGGCATTAACCAAAGTCGTAAACGGCGATTTCGTTAAAGTACTGTCCTGGTATGACAATGAATGGGGTTTCTCTAACCGAATGTTAGATACCACAGTTGCCCTGATTAACGCCAAATAACAAACCCACTGAATCTACGTAAACATCTAAATGTTAAGACGAACCAAAATTTTAGCGACACTTGGCCCTGCGACGGATAAACCTGGCGTATTGGAAGACTTGATTAAAGCGGGCGTTGATGTTGTACGCATGAATTTCTCCCATGGTTCGGCTCAAGATCACATCGACAGAGCCTCGATGATCCGCGATCTCAGCCAGAAAATCGGTCGTCGCGTCGGTATCCTTGCTGATCTCCAAGGCCCAAAAATCCGTATTGCCCGTTTTAAAGACACCAAGGTTTTTTTAAATGAAGGGCAGGATTTCGCGCTCGACATTAATCTTGACCCGTTAGCAGGTGATAATACCCAAGTCGGCATTACCTACGAACCTTTGGCTTTAGAAGTCAGACCCGGAAGCCGTTTATTGCTGGATGATGGCCGTATCGTATTGGATGTTGTCAACGTAGAAAACATGCGTGTTAACTGTACCGTAGCGGTGGGTGGCGATCTGTCCAACAATAAAGGTATCAACCTTTTGGGTGGCGGACTATCTGCGGCAGCATTAACTGAAAAGGATAAGGAAGACATCAAAACTATAGCACTCATGAAGTGTGATTATGTGGCAATCTCTTTTCCACGGACTGCTGAAGATCTTCATGAGGCGCGTCGGTTACTGGAGGCTGAAGGTTGTCATGCGGGTATCGTTTCCAAAGTTGAACGTGCTGAAGCCATCGTGCCAGATGTGATGGATCAAATCATCTTGGCTTCAGATGCGGTGATGGTTGCGCGCGGCGATTTAGGCGTTGAAATTGGCGATGCTAACTTGCCTGCCGTGCAAAAACTTCTCATCAAACGTACCCGTGAACTCAACCGTGTCGCCATTACTGCGACGCAGATGATGGAGTCAATGATTGATAACCCAATTCCGACGCGGGCTGAGGTGTTTGACGTTGCCAATGCCGTCTACGATGGGACAGATGCGATCATGTTGTCGGCAGAAACCGCCTCTGGAAAACATCCGATTAAAGCGGTAGAAGCCATGAATCGGATCTGTATGGAAGCTGAAAAGCAGCCCAGTGTTCGCGTTTCGGATCATCGTGTCAATATCCAGTTTGAGCGTGATGATGAAGCCATCGCGATGTCCGCCATGTATATGGCTAACCATACAAAAATCAGAGGCATTGTATCGTTGACAGAATCGGGTTCAACTCCGTTATGGATGTCAAGAATCAGCTCAGGCATCCCGATTTTTGCTTTGAGCAGTTCTGAAGATACGCTTGGTAAGGCCACCTTATTTCGCGGCGTATTTCCTATGTTTTTCCGCATTGATGAGAAGCAAGACCATGCTGAAGTTAACCGAAGCGTCGTTAAAGAGCTGAGAAAATGGAATTTAGCAAAAGACGGTGATAAATTCATCATCACCAAAGGCGACTTGACAGGAGTCAAGGGCGGCACCAATGCACTTAAAGTTATTGTGGTAGGTCAGGGCTTGACCCCTTAAATTGGAGCGTGGCATTTTTTATGATGCTAAGGGTTAATATTAACCACAGCGGCATGTAAATTTTTGCCTCGCCTTTATAGTTGCAATTTTAAATTATTTACTTTAACGTAGACAAATCCGTAATGGCTAGGGGTGCTTTGGTTTATCTTTGAGATATATCAGGGCTGAGAAATACCCTTTGAACCTGAGTCCGGTTAATACCGGCGTAGGAAAGCCCCTATTTCCCGCGCCTTGTTATTTTGATATTGGAGATAAACATGAGCGCTGTTATTAAAGAGCCGGTTACTGCCGTTGCTACCCCTGTAAAAATCGATTCGTATCCGGCATCGGTAAAAATCTATGTCCAAGGCAGCCGCCCTGACATCCAAGTGCCGATGCGGAAAATAACTTTATCCGATACGCCTGCCCATTTTGGTACAGAAAAAAATCCACCACTGTATGTCTATGATACATCTGGGGTGTATACAGATCCCAATGTAGCTGTAGATTTAAAAAAAGGCCTGGGTTCTGTGCGGTCTGGGTGGATTTTGGGACGTAATGATACGGAAGAATTATCTGGGCCAAGTTCTGAATTTGGTCTCCAGCGTATGGTCGATCCTGCTACTGCAAACCTTCGTTTTGAACATATCCGCAGGCCGCGCCGCGCTAAAGCCGGGGCAAACGTATCGCAGATGCACTATGCTAAAAAAGGCATCATTACCCCGGAAATGGAATTTATCGCCATCCGCGAAAACCAGAATATGGAGCAAATGCGCGATTTGTGGAAAGACCAGCATCCCGGTGATTCTTTCGGCGCGTCAATTCAATCTTCTATTACGCCTGAATTCGTGCGTGATGAAGTGGCTAGAGGACGGGCAATTATTCCCGCCAATATCAACCATCCAGAATTGGAGCCGATGATTATTGGCCGCAACTTCCTGGTGAAGATCAATGGCAATTTAGGCAACTCTGCGGTTACTTCGTCAATTGATGAAGAAGTGGAAAAAATGCTCTGGGGTATCCGTTGGGGCGGCGACACCATTATGGATTTATCAACCGGAAAAAATATCCACGAAACCCGGGAATGGATCTTACGTAATTCGCCTGTGCCAATTGGCACCGTGCCTATTTATCAGGCACTGGAAAAAGTAAACGGCAAAGCCGAAGAACTGACTTGGGAAATCTACCGCGATACATTAATTGAGCAAGCTGAGCAAGGTGTCGATTATTTCACCATCCATGCTGGCGTTCGTTTGCATCATGTTCCTCTTACGGCTAAACGCATGACTGGCATTGTGTCCCGTGGCGGTTCCATCATGGCGAAATGGTGTTTGGCGCACCATACCGAGAGCTTTTTATACACGCATTTTGAAGAAATCTGCGACATCATGAAAGCCTATGATGTTTCTTTTTCCTTAGGTGACGGCTTACGTCCTGGCTCAATTTACGATGCCAATGATGCAGCGCAATTTGGCGAATTGGAAACCCTGGGCGAACTCACTAAAATCGCCTGGAAGCACGATGTGCAAACCATGATTGAAGGGCCAGGTCATGTGCCATTGCACATGATTAAGGTCAACATGGACAAGCAATTGGAAGAATGCGGCGAAGCCCCATTTTATACCTTAGGCCCACTAACCACCGACATCGCGCCCGGTTACGACCATATTACTTCCGCTATCGGCGCGGCTAACATCGGCTGGTACGGCTGTGCGATGTTATGTTATGTGACCCAAAAAGAACATCTGGGCTTGCCGAACAAGCAAGACGTGCGCGAAGGTATTGTCACCTATAAAATTGCTGCTCATGCCGCCGATCTCGCAAAAGGCCATCCCGGTGCCCAAGCGCGTGATAATGCCATGTCGAAGGCGCGGTTTGAATTCCGCTGGGAAGATCAATTCAACATTGGCCTTGATCCTGAAAAAGCGCGGGAATTTCATGATGAAACTTTGCCAAAAGATTCGGCCAAAATCGCGCATTTTTGCTCCATGTGCGGGCCACATTTCTGCTCGATGAAAATCAGCCAGGATGTCCGCAATTATGCCGAAGAAAAAGGTATTAAAGACGAGCAAGAAGCCTTGGCTTTAGGAATGGCAGAGAAATCCAAGCAATTTCTTGAAGAAGGCGCGGACATTTATCATAAAGTGTGATCTTTAAAACCAATGTTTATTTTGGTAGGAGACGTTGTCAAATAACTGGAAAGGGTTGTTGTTGCGGCGGTAAGGTAATGCCAGCTTACACAAGAATCACTGAAATTGTTAAGCTGGCGTGTGCCGTCTGAACTCAAAAATGAAAGTATTTAAAATGTTTTAACATTGACCGAAAAGTGTTAGGAAAATTTAATAAAGCTCATGAAATCCCTACATTTAGCCTCTAATCTACTAGACTGTACGCAGCATCAGTTTTTTTACGGATCAACTACTTTTAGATGAGAAAACAAGCAATATGAGTGAGATTAAGTTTGGCATTATAGGGTCAGGACGAATGGCCGCGACGATGGCTGTCGCATTTGGCAAACTTTCCGGGGCAAAAGTTGTTGCCGTAGCCAGCGAATCGGCTGGTCGAGCTGAAGCTTGTAGCAAACATTTCGCTATCCCAAAGGCTTACAATCAAATAAAGGATTTGTTGGCAGATTCGGAAATAGATGCTGTTTATATTGCCAACGCAACAGAAAGTCATGCCCAAACGACCATACAAGCGTTAACTGCCGGTAAAGCGGTGTTGTGTGAAAAGCCAATCGCGATTTCTGCAGCCGAGAGCGAACAAATTGAAGCGGCAGCGGCACGTTCCGGTAAATTGTGCATGGAAGCCATGTGGACGCTTTTTCTGCCTGCTTATAAACGCTTGTTTGAAATGTCTGAAGCGCGAGCAGTTGGCGCGCCCTTGCATTTATATACTGACTTTGGCTACCCCGTCAGTCAGCAAGCCTACCCTAGGCTTTTCTCGCCAGTTCCTGGCAGTGGTGTGTTGCTTGACCGGGGCGTTTATCCCATTGCTTTGGCGCTGAAGTTATTTGGCTCAGCCAAAAAAGTGTCTGGCAACCTGAATGTGACAGCCAACGGCGTTGATACAGAGGCTTTCTTGGCGATTTCCCATGACAACGGCTGCTACAGCCAATTGGCGGTGTCGATTAATGCGCTGTTACAAAACAGAGCGGTTTTATCGTGTGTTGGCGGATCGATTAGTCTGGAACCGCCCGTTATCGGCGCAGAAGCTGTGGCAGTGCGCCGTATCCTTCCTGATGATAAAGTCTCATCATTTGATGCCGCAGGGACATTGGTGAGTTTTAAACAACGCTTACGGCAATTGCCGGTGCTAAGGCGTATCAACAGCTTGAAAAACGGCCTATCAAATGAATACCACTCATGGGGTGCCAATCAATATCTGCCGGTACTGAATCATTTCTGTGAATTATTTCGGGCGCAAAAACTGGAAAGTGAGATCATGCCGCTTCGCTTGTCCACCCAAGTGTTACAAGTCATCGACCAAGCAAAACAATTGTAAACAACCCCGATAACTATTTACCCGCTGAGGACGCTGATTTGAAAATCGGTTATTTAATGAACTCTTACCCGATGACCAGCACGACATTTATACGTCGTGAAATGGAAAGTCTTGAGGACTTGGGTTTAGAAATCAAGCGTTATGCCGTTCGGCACTGGGATGAAGCCTTGGTAGACCCGCTGGATATTGCCGAACAGGATCGAACCCACTATCTGTTAACCAACAATATTAAAAGTTTGTTTTCGGCGTTTTTTGGGGTGTTGTTGGCGAATTTGCCAGGTTTCTTAAGTAGCTTTATGTTGTGGCGAAAGGTTTGTAAAAATGCCGGAGGAATTTCTATTAAGCAATTTGCCTATTTGCTGGAAGCGACTTATTTTTATCAACAAACTAAGCGCGATGGTATCGAACATGTGCATGTGCATTTTTCGACCAACGCCACGACGGTCGCCATGCTGGCGCAGGCGATGGGCGGCGTTAGCTACAGCT
This sequence comes from Methyloglobulus sp., assembly GCA_013141505.1. Taxonomy (GTDB): domain Bacteria; phylum Pseudomonadota; class Gammaproteobacteria; order Methylococcales; family Methylomonadaceae; genus Methyloglobulus. The sequence goes on along the minus strand of JABFQX010000051.1, from coordinate 18,940 downwards.
TTACAGCACACGGGCCGGATGAGTTTGTTGATCCTACCTTGATTAGCATGGGACTTAAAATTCACCATGCCAAATTTGTCGTTGCAATTTCAAATTATTGCCGTGTGCAATTAGTTCGGTTTAGTAGCTATGATTACTGGGATAAAATTATCATTGTCCACTGCGGGTTAAAAATTAATGAATTCATCCCAAGTTATCATTTTGAGGGAAGCAACCAAGACCTTATTTGTGTAGGCCGGTTATGCCCACAAAAAGGCCAGTTGCTAATTCCGCAAGCATTGGCGCAGCTAAAGCCGGAATTTCCAAACATGAAAGTTCACTTTATTGGTGATGGTGAATCAAGGTCAGGGCTTGAAGCCGCCATTGATAAATACGATGTCCGCAATATGGTGCAACTGCATGGTTGGAAAGTTAATTCAGATGTGCGAGATAGGGTTGTCAAATCCCGTGCCTTGTTGCTGCCAAGTTTTGCCGAAGGTCTACCTGTCGTGATTATGGAATCATTGGCTTTGGGACGACCGGTCATTTCAACCTATATCGCGGGCATTCCTGAATTGGTCGATAACAGTTGTGGCTGGATGATTCCTGCTGGTTCAATTGAATGCATCGTATCGGCCATACGTAATGCATTGAATGCTTGCCCGGCAATTCTGTCGGCAATGGGTAAAGTTGGTCGTGGCAAAATTGAAGACGAACACGACCTGAAAAAAATAGCCCAACAATTGTACGAGAAATTTACTGCTTGAAATTCTTATAGGCCAAGCAATGTCTGATTGTTGCTTGGTTTTTTAAACAGAGCCTTACTGCTTATCTTGATTAGCCCAGGGCATGGGTAATTGTTCGGGGCAGCTGGTAAGCATGATTTGTACGCCAGCGGTATCGAGCGAATTCTGGATGGCTAAGGTGACTTCGTTTAGGTGCAAGGCAAAATCAGCGGTTGTACGTGGGTCTCGACCTTCTTGAATAGCCGCCAACACTTCCGCCGGGCCTAAGGCAAAGTTCATGGCAGCCGCACCACGCCGAGGCACTTTAGGGTGAGTTTGACCGGATAGCTTGATTTTTCGGGCAAAAATACCGTTGATGAGCCGTCTGCGAAGCACATATCTTTTCCTTAATTTCACGCTGGCGCTGTTATTCCAGCTTTCGTTGACTTCCAGAATGCCCTGATCGCCAAAGATACGTAAACCGTGGTTGTGGGGAGCAATAATGCCACAGGTTAATCTTGCCACCATGCCCGATTTAAAAAATAAAGTGGCGGTCGAATAATCAGGTGCCGTTTTGTCACCATTAGCTAACTTATCCTTAACCAGCTCTGCGGAAGCAGCGATAACTTTCTCGACACTGCCAAATATCATCATCAGCCAGCTCAAGTAGTACCCGGCGTGTTCAAGTGTACAACCGACTAAAAATTCGTCACGATAAGGCCAGGGCGCACCTGATTCGCTAAACCATTTTTGATAAGGTGCTTGGCTAATAAAATCATCATCCAATTCCGCATACACCAGCAGCGGCTTGCCAACCCGTTGTTCCCGTATGGCCAACCAAAGCGTTTGTGCTACTTCACTCAAATAACTGCAAGGCGCAGACGTCAACATCAAGTTATTTTTTTTGGCGATGGTATGTAGCTCATAAGCGTGTTCCATGGTTGTAGCAAGTGGTTTTTCACTGTAAACATGCCTGCCTGCTTCAAGGCATTGTCTGCTGACTTCATAATGCGAGCCGGGGTTAGTCAGGTTCAATACCAAATCGGGTATTTCATCTGGGTTGCCGGACGTGGCTAGGAGGTCATCAATCGATTCGGCAGTGGTCACGCCCCAAAATTTCGAAAACGCCGCTAATCGGGCGGAATCGCGGTCATAGACTTTTTTTACTTTAATGTCAGGAAATGTTTCCAGCGACCTCATGTAAAGGTCGGCAACAAAACCTGTGCCGATAATTGAAATGTTTGCCATAAAACCCTATATTTTAGCCTGATGTTTGCCTGTATTTGGCTTGAATTGCACAAATCGTAAGTCGATATGATACTTTAGTTAGTATTGCCCTAACTAATGTTTTTCCATCAAATATAGATGCTAAAGTGAGATGGATAAGCGATATCAGTAGCCTGATATAAGTGCGTTTAGGGCTTCAATTCTGCACAGGCAATGCAATTTTTTCTGAAAATTGAGGTCTCTGGGTTGAGACGGCTATACTTACTTGATCCGGCCTTAATGTTTGAAGTCGTTGCGATACCCTTCGACTCCGCTCAGGGAACGCACCCTGAGCGGAGTCGAAGGGAAATCAACCCGGATCTATAAAACGTATTTTCCGTGCCTTGTAGCAATTTACACAGTTATTGTTTCGCTGTTAATGATGAAATAAGGCTGTAATGCCATGCTTCACTTTTGTCATTTTAAAAGCCATGCAACCAACTGCAAAACAATGTCCGTCTTTGGGCAGTCCTTCACGCCGCACCTTTATCAAGGGGGTATTCAATGGTTTTTTACTATTGGGTGCATTGCCTTATTTAAAGGCCGCAAAAGCAACCTCGCAGGTTGTCCCTGCTCTTTCCGGTACAGAGTTTGACCTAACCATTGCCAACACACTTGTCAATATTAGCGGTACAGAACGGATTGCCACGACCATAAACGGCACAGTTCCTGGGCCAACTTTGCGTTGGCAGGAAGGCGATATCGTTACTTTGCGGGTTAAAAACCTTTTGACTGAGGAAACCTCTATCCATTGGCATGGAATTATCTTGCCTTACCAAATGGATGGTGCTCCACAAATCAGTTTCGACGGCATCGCACCGGGTAAAACCTTCACATACCGGTTTAAAGTCCAGCAATCGGGAACCTATTGGTATCACTCGCATTCGGAAATGCAGGAGCAAACCGGATTGTATGGCGCTATCGTCATTGAACCAGCGAAACCCGAAGCTATCCAGTCTGATCGTGATTATGTTGTGTTGTTGTCTGATTGGACGGATGAAGACCCGATGGCGGTGTTTGGCAAGCTCAAAAAAGAAAGCGCGTATTACAATCTTAACCAGCCCACGGTCGTCGATTTTTTTCGTGATGTTGCTAATGAGGGGTTTGGATCCGCTATTGAAAAGCGCCACATGTGGAACATGATGCGAATGAATCCTACGGATTTGTCGGATATTTCTGCATCGACTTACACCTATCTTGTCAATGGACACACCAGCGAGGACAACTGGTTAGGCTTATTTAAACCGGGTGAAAAAATCCGCTTACGTTTTATCAACGCTTCGGCACAATCGTTTTTTGATGTGCGGATTCCTGGTCTCAAAATGGCGGTGGTAGCGGCGGACGGGCAAAATGTTGATCCGGTAGAAGTCGATGAGTTTCGAATTGGCTTGGCAGAAAATTATGATGTGATCGTTACCCCCGAACACAGTGTTTACACGCTTTTCGCACAGTCTATGGATCGGACTGGTTGTGTTCATGGCACATTGGCAACGCAAGCAGGCTTACTGGCGGCTGTGCCGGCACTGGACAAAGCACAGCCGCTGACGATGGCAGACATGATGGGAGCGATGGATCATACAATGCATCACGATATGGCAGACATGGATCATAGCCATATGACACCAGAGCAAATGCGCCAGATGGGACACGATATGGCTGATGCTAAAACTGCCAGCAAAAAAACCATCCAAGTCCATCATGCCAGCACGGAATTTGGTGCCAGTGTGGATATGCGCGTTGACACGCCCCGTACTAACCTAGATGATCCTGGTGTCGGTTTAAGAAATAATGGCAGGCGGGTTTTGACGTACGCCGATTTACACACGATAGGCGGAACGCTTGATAGCAGAGCGCCGACGCGGGAAATGGAATTGCATCTTACCGGTAACATGCAGCGTTATACCTGGTCTTTCGATGGCGTGGAATATAACGAGGCTGAACCGATTCATTTTCGTCATGGCGAAAGGTTGCGGGTAATCCTGGTCAACGACACCATGATGACGCATCCTGTGCATTTGCATGGCATGTGGAGCGAACTGGAAACCCCCGAAGGTGAGTTTCAGGCGCGTAAGCATACTATCGTCGTCCAACCCGCGCAGCGCGTCACTTTTTTGGTCACCGCCGACGCGTTGGGTCGTTGGCCGTGGCATTGCCACCTTTTTTACCACATGCATGCCGGGATGTTCAGGGAAGTGGTGGTTTCTTGAGTTTTTTAATTAAGAAATCTTTGGGCGATATGTCTATTCCATTCATGGTTCGACCCGCTCACCACGAACGGAATAAACATATTTTCGTTCCGTACTTAAATGGCATAAATGGTGAGCGGGTCGAAGGACTATATAGAATATACTCCAATGCCTTTGTGAAACTGTCCTTTGTATTGCTCATCACGGTGTTTGGGAATGCGAAGGCGCAAGATTCTCAAACTAGCCAAGTGGACATGATGTCCGGTCATGACCACCAAGGCATGGATCATTCTAAAATGATGCACCAAAAACCTTTAACGAATGGGCAGAGTGAGGAACAAGCAAATCATGGCTTAAAGGCAGGCCAAAGCAGTCAACAACTGACAGATAACCGTGATTCTTACGCTTATGCCGATGGTCATGATTTCAGTGGTTTGTCGAAACCCGTAATGGGGGACTCGCATTACTTGGGTTCCTTTATTGTTGATCGTTTGGAAGGCGTAAATGCACGGGACGATTTTTCGATGACGTATGATTGGCAGGCTTGGTATGGGCAAGACTACAATAAATTGGTCGTCAGGGCGGAAGACGAAATCGACCAAGGAACATTCAAGAGCAGCCGTAATGAAGTCCTTTGGGGACATGCGCTGACCGCATACTGGGATACGCAACTGGGTGTGCGTTATGACAGCGGCTCTGGAGTTGATCGAGCTTGGGGCGCTTTTGGCGTACAGGGTTTTGCACCTTATTGGATTTATGTCGAGGCGACGGCTTATGTGGGCGAGCAAGGCCGCACGGCGTTCCGTCTGGAGACAGAATATGATGTCCTGTTCACCCAAAAGCTCATTCTCCAGCCCCGTGTCGAAGCCAATTTTTATAGTGACAGCGATCCATCGCGCTTGGTTAGCAGCGGTTTATCGAATATCGAAGCCGGTTTGCGTTTGCGTTACGAATTTAAACGTGAATTCGCCCCTTATATTGGCATAGAATGGGCAAGCACCTTTGGTTCAGCCGCTGATATTATGAGGGCTAAAGGCAATAAAGCAGATGAAACCCGTTTTGTAGCAGGAGTGCATTTCTGGTTTTAAAAGCATATTTCCACTGATCTTTTCGAGATAGCAAGAAAACTTGATGATGCATACCGAAACCCTAAACCGTTTGCGGCACGACCACAATTTCGCGGTCATTAACCGAAAAGGCGAACGCAGGACGCGGCTGGTTCTGGTGCTGACCTTGTTGACCATGATCCTGGAAATTATTGCGGGCGTGTTGTTTGGCTCGATGGCGTTACTGGCCGATGGCTGGCACATGGGAACGCACGTGGCTGCATTTATGATCACTTTGTATGCCTACCGTTATTCCCGCAGACATGCCCACGATCAGACCTTCGCGTTTAGTAGCGGTAAAGTTGGGGTTTTAGGTGGTTTCGCTAGTTGTGTTGCGTTGGGCGTGGTCGCGTTGATGATGCTGATTGAGTCCGGTGAAAGGATCTTGTCGCCGCGCATAATCCAGTTTGACCATGCGCTGATGGTGGCTGGCTTCGGTTTGTTCATTAATTTTGTCTGCGCGATGTTACTCAAGGATTCGCACCAGCACGGGCATTCTCATGATCACGACAAAGGGCGCAGCCACCATGAACATCATCACGACCATAACCTTAAAGCAGCCTATTTTCATGTGCTGGCGGATGCTTTAACGTCCGTACTTGCCATCATTGCTTTGTATTCGGGCAAATATTATGGCTGGAATTGGCTCGATCCGGTGATGGGTATCGTTGGCGCATTGGTTATTTCAAAGTGGTCATTTTCCTTGATGAAGGAAACCAGCCCGATATTGCTGGATGAGAGTATCGCCCTTAAGCACAAGGCGGCGATAAAAGAAATCATTGAGGACGATGCCGATAACCGCGTAGCCGATTTACACGTTTGGCGATTAGGTGCGGACCATTTTGCGGCGATTATCGCAGTCGTTTCACATCATCCCCAGCCCCCTGAACATTACAAAGCCTTGTTGGCGAACGCACAAACACGTCAGCAACATGGCGGCAGTCCCAGGCTTGCCCATATCACGGTGGAAGTACATCAATGTCAGGATGGCGAATGTAAAAATGAGGTGAGTTAGGCATGTTTAAAAGGCAACCGTTTGCTTGCTATAACGCTCAGGTCTTTTTTAAAACATATCGGCGATTAACACCTAACAAAGTGCCCACAAACTAATGGCAATAGTACTGAACATTTCCGGTATCAATAAGATAAGGCTTGCTCGTCATGCAAGCCAGTTCGGAAGCGGACAATTTATTTCAGCCAAAACAGTACACGTTACATTAAAATGCCAATCCTGTATAAAAAACCAATCTTAGAGAATGTCCGAGTTAATCTATACCTTTGTTATTGTTTTAGTGTTGAGCGGATTAATCTTCTGGCTCACCAAAAAAGCACTGCCGGAATTCTTGACAAAACAGGAATTCAATCGTTGGCGGTTGGTTTGGTTTGTCATTGTTATTGCGGCCTATTTATCGCGCTCACTCTGGTTGCTTAATGGTGTTATAGCGGCGACGTGTATTTTGTTGATTCCCCGGAAACCTAGTGATAGGGTGATCTATTATCTGGTTTTACTGTGCACTCTACCGACGCTGAAGGTTGATATTCCTGGATTTGGGGGCATGCGTTTTATTTTTACACTGACTTACCCGCGCATGATGACACTCATGTTACTGCTTGGTTTGGCAATTAAGGCCAATAAGCCTAAACTGTTTTCTTTAAAATCCGACAAGTATGTTGTGCTTTTTCTTGCGTTGATCAGTTACATGACTTTTCGGGACAACACCTTTACGAATTCAATTCGCGGCATATTGGTAGATTTGATTGATATTTTTGTGCCTTATTTTGTCTTAAGCCGCTATCTGGATACTAAAGCGCAATTAGACAAAGCATTTTTGGCAATAATGATTGGCTTGGCACCGTTATCCTTGATTGGCTGCTTGGAAAGTCTCAGGCATTGGCACATTTTTGATGCGTTAAACATTAGCTTGACTGGCTCAAGGATTACCGGATATGACATTCGGGAAGGTTCTTTGCGGGCGGCTACCATTTTTAAAAGCCCTATAGTCTTGGGTTATGTGATGGTCATTGGTCTTGGGTTATTGACTTACCTGAACCCAATGATAAAAAATCGGCGAATTTTTGCCCTGGCGGTATTCGCTTTCGCGGCCTGTCTTTTGTCGACAATGTCCCGGGGGCCTTGGGTAGGGGCGGCCTGTATGATTTTTGTCTACATGTGGACTGACCGTGAAGCCATAAAGAAAATCACACTTTGGAGCTTTGCCGCTATTGCCATGGTGGCTTCGCTTAGCTTTACTCCCTTAGGCACTAAATTCCTGGATCTTTTGCCTTTTGTTGGCACCAGTAGGGCTGATACTGTTGATTACCGGGCACGTTTATTTGAGCAATCAATGATTGTCCTTAAACATCACCCGTGGTTTGGCTCCACTACGTTTTTAGATACGCCCGAAATGGAAAGCATGCGTCAAGGACAAGGTATTATCGACTTAGTGAATTCGTTTCTGGTCATAGCGTTGAAGTATGGCTTTGTGGGGTTGGCGTTGTTCGTGGCTATATTTCTGGTCTTGTTATTACGTTGTTACTTTATTTTGAAACGTATCCCGCCAAGTGAAGTAGACCTCATCCGAATGGGACGTATATTGTTTGCCATCGTTATTAGTATCATGCTGATGATAGCTACGGTAAGTTCTATCGACTACGTACCGGTGTTTTACTGGGCATTTGCAGGTATTCTTGCCGCTTATTTACACGTCACGGAAAAGACTATCAGGCAATTCAAGGTTGCGGGTAAATCCGTTTGATAGGATTGCTTTGCCTTTTAGAAGCCAAAAAATGAATCGAAAATCAAGGCAAAGCAACCGTCCTGACAGGAGATTTTCCAACCCCATAGCTATCGGGTCGGAGAATTTCGCTCATCGCATTCCCCTGAGTTCTATGAAGAATGCGCTGAACGAGCAGTTTGATGCTTTCTTCAAAATCGAAGCTATTTAAATTAGTCACTGGGGTGGTCAGCATCAACACGCATATTCCGTGGACACCGCCCAGAAAAGTCAAAGCTGCTTGCTTTTTTTGTGCTGGGCTGGATTCTGGGAACAGAAACGAAAATTGCTTTTCAAATTTACCAAAAAGATTATTGACCTTCTGTTGATACCAAACAGGAATGGCGATATCTTCAGGTAGGCGATGTTCAAAAACCATACTCCAAATATTAAGGTTTTGGCTGGCAAAGCGAATGTAAACAGCCGCCAACTCTTCCAGCCCCAATTCTGCATTGGTCGCTGTTATGCCGTCCATCTGCTCTGATATGGTATCTAACGCCCTGCCTTTGATATGCAAAATCAAATCGGTCATACTATCAAAAACCATGTAGATGCTACCGACGGTATAGCCAATTTTCACTGCTATATTTCGCACCCTGAGCTGGGATAATCCTTTTTCAACAACTAATTCTTCCGCTGCAATCAGAATCATTTCTTTGATCTGTTCCAAACTGTGGTCGCCTCTTCTAGCCATTTTTATAGTCTCCTAAAATACACTGTTTGTTAAGTTGCAGTTACAGCGGATTAAGGTCTGCAAAGTTTATGAAAGGGTGAGCACAAGAGTGTGTTTCACAGACTGTCGTGACAGCAGAAAAGGCATTAATACCGGCAATGCCACCGTCTTTTGAGGATGTCTTGGATTTTTGCAAAATTGTGTAAATCTCATCACGGTCAAGGTCAGGTTTGATTTCCAGCAATAAGGCGACTAGACCGGATATTTCTGCCGCTGCCATAGAGCTGCCGGAAATGAAATCGTAAGTGCCATGAGGTAGCGTGGTTAACACTTTGTCGCTCGGTGCAGTGATGGATTGTTGTAATGCGGCGGGGTTAATTGCTTGTACAGAAATTACATTTTTTAACGATGCCGGAAAATTTTGATTTGATTGCATACCCGTATCAGCAGCAACAACGATAATGCCTTTTGCTATGGCTTTGTTGAGCAACAAGGTCAATAAAGGATCATCCGGGCCAGTGAGGCTCATGTTTAGGATATCGACTCCTGCCTTGATCGCCGTATTGACCGCTTCGGCGAGCGTAAAACTATTGCAGATGGCTTCCACATCATCTTTTTTATTGGGCCAGCACGCTTTTAACGCCAGCAATTTGGCGTTCGGAGCGACACCAATAATGCCTTTGGCATTATCTTTGGTAGCAACCATAATGCCCGCCACGGCGGTACCGTGTATGTCAGATGAAAAGCTGGCGGATATATCTTCGGCAAAATTTTTGTTACCGCTTATTTGCCCAACCAAATCAGGGTGTTCCAAATCGACCCCGGTATCTATCATGCCAATGGTTATATCTTTGCCAGTGGCCTTGCCATGGGCAGAATCAATCTGCATTTGCTGCAAATTGGTTTGTAATTTCAGGTAAGGGTCGTTGGTGACGTGTCCTTGGGTTTTAAATATGTTCATGTTTTGCACAACATCAATACGTTCATCTTTTGCCAGCTTGGCAATAACCGACTGCATTAATGTTTTATCCGCAAGCTGGTAAACGACACAATGGACACCAATTTCAGTCATGGGCCATTCAGTGACTTTTTCCAGCACGTAATCATTGGCAATCTGGCTGGTCACCCTTTCGCCCCAAACCGAACTACTGTAACTGCCGCGTTGCCTGTAAGAAGTGGGGGATGCGCTACCTTTAACACTGTTGATGGTGTTGTCCGCAAAAGCAACCAACAACAAACGGTCAGCATTGTTCTTATCGAGCATGTTGTGAAGCGGGCCTTCATCATCGGCTGGCGCTTTACATTCTGCCATTGCGGAAAAAAATAGCATTCCAAAACAGGCCAATAGTAAAAAAGTCTTCATCATTTAGTGTCCGTATGGGTAGAAGAAAGCAAAGCGTAGGAAGGTTCGGCAAAAATAACGCCGGTGTTGTTTCTGAGTGTCTCGACGAGGTCGAGAATTTGCTGGCTACCAATATTCTCACTTAATTGCACGTTATAAACCCCCTGTGGGGTGGGTTTGTCAATTATGTGGCCGTGAATACGAGCCACAATGGCATCTTTCTGCTGTTGACTGATGCCATCAGCAAACACAACCCTGATTTCATGAACAGCATTGGTGGCCTGTTGTTTGTCAGAGGATAAAGTCCGAAAATCATTGTTTTGTTTTAAAGCAATATCAACGTATCTGGGAGCCAATACCGATAACAAGACGACAGCCGCTAATGCCGAGATTGATTGATAAAGTGATCTTTTTGACGTTTTCCAGTTTGTTTCAGATGTTATTTGCCTGACATTGTTGGCTATGTCGCTATCACTTGCACGTCGATTATTCTGGGGTAGTGAGGGCAAATCGGTGCGCTGCTCTGCATTCGAGCTTTTATGTATGCGTTTCCGCAGACGTGAAAAGGAAGCCAGCTCTGCAGTATCTAACGATCCTTCATGAGCAATCGCCTGTCCCAGATTTTGTAATTGAAGGTACTCCCGTTTGCAGGTAAGGCAGACACACAAATGCTCTTCAACGGCTTTTAGTTCAGTGCCTTGCAATGTTTTGTTGACATACCAGGGCAGTAATTGAAAAAGTTCCTGATGTCTTATATCTGCGGTGTTCTCTATGTGCTTCATCAGAAACTCCTTAACTTTGTGTGTGCGTGTCCGAACTGCCGTTCGGTGTTGTTAACAGTGTCGCCAGATTTTTTCGGGCATAAAACATTCGGGTTTTTACGGTGCTTTCAGGGCAATCCATGACGGTTGCAATTTCGCTATAATGGAGGCCTTGGTAATAAGTAAGCTCAATGACGGCACGATGTTCCGGTGTCAATTGCGCCAATGCAAAACCCAGCCAATCATCCAGTTCCAACTGCATAAACCCATTATCGAGCTTGCCCAGCGATATATTATTTTCGTCAATATCTTCAATGGCTTCTTCGTTGGCATGACTGTTATCGCGCACAGCCTGCCTGGCTTTATTGAAGGCAATCCCGAAAATCCATGTGGATGGTTTACAGGTTTGGTCATAGCTGGTGGCTTTTTCCCAAACCACAAACATCACTTCATTGACAATTTCATCCACCAGCTCATCACGCCGGGTTATACGCGCTATAAAGCGGAATAAACGCGGGTAATAATGGTGATAAAGTTGTTCGAGAGCGGATTCATCAGCATCACATAGGCGTGCAATCAAATTAGCATCACGTAATTGCTGGTCATCTTGGGTTTTATTCAATGATGTACCTTTAAATGATTGTTTTACTAAAACGAGAGGATTCATCAGCTATAGACCAAATTAAAATAACTTTGCTCATTAATTGCAGAAACGAGCCAAAAGGTTCAAGCGAAGATTAAAAAAATATTAAAATTATTTTATAAATTGAAATTTATTGGGCTGTATGTGCTACGAGTTAATCCAAATATTTGTAAAATAATGAATTTTTTAAAAAATTATTTTTTTAATTTTGACCATTTTAAAAAATATCTGTTTACTTTCGATATATGCCGCAGTGTGGGTACCGAATTTTCTAAGTCACTGATACAATCTATCAGTTACAAGTCTTATAAACCACGCCACATCAGGTCAGTCATGAAATGCCTTTTATTAGGGACATCCGGTTGTCATTTATGTGAACAAGCCGAAACCATTATCGACGGCGTTGTGGTGACTGAAACCAGTCTTGACATTGAGCGTATCGACATAGCCGAACATACAGATTGGCAAGTAGACTACGCTGTGCGGATACCTGTGTTGCTGCATGAGGACACCATGCAAGCACTGGATTGGCCGTTTACTGAAACCGACGTTTTTCACTTTATTAGCAACCTCAAATCATGACCAAAGATTATCGGATAGAAAAAGACAGCATGGGTGAGATGGAAGTCCCCGCCGATGCGCTTTATGCAGCACAAACCCAACGCGCCATCCTCAATTTTCCGGTAAGCGGGTTGACCATGCCGCCCGCTTTTATTAAAACCGTTGCGCTCATCAAAAAAACCGCAGCAAAAGCGAATATGGCCTTGGGTGAACTGGATGCCAACTCAGGAAATGCGATTATCGAAGCCGCCCAAGGTATTATGGATGGACAGCATCAGGAACAATTTCCGATTGATGTTTTTCAAACCGGTTCTGGCACCAGCACCAATATGAACGTCAATGAGGTTATCGCGACGCTGGCTTCCCGGATTGCCGGTGTCGCTGTCAGCGCCAACGATGATGTTAATATGGGGCAAAGCAGCAACGATGTGATTCCAACGGCGATCCATGTCAGCGCGGCATTAGAGTGCTATCAGGCACTATTGCCTGCTTTGCGGCATCTTGCCGATACGATTGAGCAAAAAGCTGTTGCTCTCAATGATGTAACCAAAACAGGCCGTACCCATTTGATGGATGCTATGCCAATCGGTTTTAGCCAGGAATTGGGTGGCTGGGCTTTGCAAATCAGGAATGCTGCCGATAGAATCCAGGCAACCTTGCCCAGGGTCTATAAGCTCGCCCAGGGTGGCACGGCGGTGGGTACGGGGATCAACGCGCATCCTGAGTTTGCCGCGCTATTCGCTCGGTACTTATCCGAAGAGACTACATTGCCGTTTCAGCCGAATTCGTCATTTTTCGAAAGCCTGAGCTGCCAGGATGCCATTGTTGAATTGTCTTCACAACTGAAAGTGATCGCTGTCAGCCTGACGAAAATCGCCAACGACTTGCGCTGGATGAACAGCGGTCCGCTGGCTGGTTTGGGTGAGATCGAATTGCCCGCTTTACAGCCCGGCAGCAGCATCATGCCCGGCAAAGTTAATCCGGTCATCCCGGAAGCCGTTGCGATGGCTGCCGCCCAAGTGATCGGCAATGACACTACTATCACTATTGCCGGTCAGTCAGGTACATTTCAATTAAATGTGATGCTGCCGGTGATTGCTTACAACATCCTGCAAAGCATCGAGTTGATCGCCAACGTGAGTAGATTGCTTGCCGACAAAGCGATTGCAGGCTTCACGGTCAGGGAAGACAATTTAAAAGTGGCGCTGGCTAAAAATCCCATTTTGGTGACTGCGCTCAATCCCATCATCGGTTATGCAAGAGCGGCGGAAATTGCTAAAGCCGCTTATAAACAAGGCCGCCCCATTATTGATGTAGCGGTCGAGATGACAGACCTTAATCGGGTTGAGCTGGAAAAGTTATTAGATCCTGGACATTTGACGCAGGGTGGGATTGGGCATTGATCTGACAAATAATCAGGATTATCCAGTTTACAGTTTCTTGGTTTGCGCCATGGGCGACATTCCTCTTTTGATTCGGCCTTATGATGTTTTAATTCCCTTCGGCTCCGCTCAGGGAACATGATCTGTCGCCCCTTGAAGGGAGATCATCACCTGCCGCTCCCTGAGCGGAGTCGAAGGGTGCGGAAGCTATTTCAAACATTATTAAGGCCGTATCTATAACGAGAGAATAAAATCCCACTGCGCCTTGCTCACCGGCATGATGGAAAGCCTGTTGCCGCGTCTTACCAAGGCAATATCGGCAAGTTCTTGTTTTTGTTTAAGTTCATGCAAGGTGATGGTTCTGGATAATGTCCTGACATATTTGACATCCACCATCATCCAAGTCGGTTTGGCCGGGTCGCTTTTGGGGTCGAAATGGATGTCGTCTGGATCAAAAGCCAAAAAATCAGGATAACCTTCTTTGGCGACTTCCATGATTCCAACAATGCCAGGTTCTGCACAGTTGGAATGATAAAAAAACACCCGGTCACCCAGCTTCATGTCATCCCGCATCATATTCCGCGCCTGATAATTCCGCACCCCATCCCAATGCTCGGTTTGGTCAGGTCGGTTTTGTAAGTCTGTGATGCTGAATGTTTCTGGCTCGGACTTCATTAACCAGTAATTCATGATTGCTTCCTTATTTTCAACAAGGCGTTTGATACCATTCACTTTCGGTTAGTTGCCTTATGTTTTACTGTCAAGTAAATAGCCGGGTAACGACAACTGACTTCCATCCTGAAAATTGCGCTTATTATTCGAATCTGCACATTTTAAAGGATGGATTTTGCTCTTTGTTTATAAACGCTACAGCGTTTTTGCAAACTCTTTCAAATAAGTCTTAAAGTCATCTTTCAGCTCAGGGTGACGAAGTCCGTATTCAACCTGTGCAATCAAAAAGCCCAGTTTTGCACCGCTGTCGTAACGGATGCCTTCGAATTCATACGCCAAAACTTGTTCGTCTTTCATCAAATCGGCAATTGCATCGGTGAGCTGGATTTCGCCGCCAGCGCCGCGACCGGTGTTTTTAATTTTCTCAAAAATCGCGGGAGTCAAAATGTAACGCCCGACCACGGCAAGATTGGAAGGCGCGACATCCGGTTTCGGTTTTTCCACAATGTGTTCGATAGCCGCGTAGTTACCTTTGGATTCGCCTGTCCGCACGATGCCGTATTTATCGGTTTCCTTAGGATCAACGCGCTCCACCGCCAATACTGAAGATCCCGTTTTTTCATAAAGATCAACCATTTGCTTAGTGCAGCCGCGTGTGCCGTCGTAAATCATATCGTCCGGCAAAATCACGGCAAAAGGCTCGTCGCCAACGACAGGTTCTGCACAAGAGACCGCATGGCCTAGCCCTAAGGGTTCGGGTTGGCGGATAAAAATGCACTTTATATTGGGCGGGATAACGCTATGTAGCAGGTTCAGGATTTCGGTTTTGTTTTTGGCTTCGAGTTCTTTTTCCAACTCGTAGGCTTTGTCGTAATGCTCCATGATGGAGTTTTTGCTGCGCCCGGTAATGAATATCATCGTATCAATGCCCGCCGCGACCGCTTCTTCCACGGCGTATTGCATCAACGGCTTATCGACTATCGGCAGCATTTCTTTGGGGACCGCCTTGGTGGCAGGTAAAAAACGGCTGCCTAATCCGGCAACGGGAAATACGGCTTTGGTTACTTTTTTTTGCATTAATCGGCTTCCTTATTTGATGGATTAAGAATTTAATGATGTGGTTATCGGTTTGGTCAGAACCATGAACCTCTGTAAGACACAGATTTTTAAGTGGGTTTATTGATTGTCAGCTTTATGGTGCAGTACCATGAGCTATCCAATAAAATAACCTTGTATTAATTCTAGCATTCCAAAATTTAAATGCTTGGCTTTTTGAAAAACAAATAACGAAAAATTAGCCCCAGTTTCGACTTTGTTATGTTTTAAGGTTTTTTTGAGGCTTATTCCGTCTATAGATCAATAGTTTTGACTGGACTTTCATAGCCTACCTCACTATTATGCCAATGACACTTTCCGTGTAACCATACAAAAATGATCCATTAAAAATATAATTTGAGGAGATTTTTATGTTAGAAAATCAACAACAAGCGCCCCTATTCAGGTCATTCAATCAAAATAACCAGTTGGTCAGCTTGGCTGATTATAATGGCGAGAAGAATGTAGTCCTGTACTTCTACCCTAAAGACGACACCCCCGGTTGCACCATAGAGGCCAATGATTTTACCGCGATGGCGAGTGAATTTGCCGCTCTGAATACGGTCGTGATTGGTGTGAGCAAGGATTCATGCGAAAGCCATACCGCATTTATCGACAAATTTGGCCTGAAAGTGGATTTACTGGCAGATACGTCAGGTGAATTGTGCGAGCTTTATAATGTGTGGCGGGAACGCGAAAAAAATGGCGTTAAAAGCATGGCTATCTTAAGGTCAACCTTCATCATTGACAAACAAGGCAAGCTGGTTGATGTGGAGTATGGCGTCAATCATGAAGGCCATGCCCAGGCGGTGTTGGAAAAAGTAAAGGCGTTGTAAATCGGAAACGTGTCGAAAGACCTAATCGACACTTCCTTACACAGCATTAATATTAGTAAGTTACGTAACACAGGAAAATATGGCAGTCGCAGGAATAAACCACATCAACATTGAAATTAGCGCTGAGCAACTGCTTAAAGTAAAAGCGTTTTACGAGGACGTGCTGGGGTTGAAGCCGGGGTTCAGGGCCTTATCCAAACGTGATGGCGCGTGGTTATATGCAGGTGATACGCCTGTGATTCACCTATCTGTCAGCGAAGACTGGATGAACAAAACCGACAAAATCCATTTTAACCATGTCGCTTTCGCGTGTACCGGTTTGGCTGAGTTTATGGTGGATTTTAGCAAGAAAAACATTCCGCACACGCTGGAACAACGGTCTTTGGCGGATAGGGAAATGACCCAGATTTTTTTGAATGATCCCGTCGGCATCAAGATAGAACTTAATTTTGCGGGTGAAACATTGTCGTAAGGAAACTTTGAAGAGGTTGATTCGGCTCATACCCAAAGGGCACAAGTGGTTCGACAAGCTCTCGGCAACGCACGGAGCAGTTGCCGAGAGCTTGTCGAAGGACTTACTCAGAGATTACTCCTTAAAGTTACTATAGGAATATCAACATGATACCTGAACAGACATTGAATTTAACGGGCAAAGTCGCCCTGATTAGTGGCGCAGCTGTTGGCATTGGTCGTGCGTGTGCGTTGGCATTAGGTCAGGCTGGCGCATTTATCGGCCTTAACTACCATAGCAGCAAAGAGGCCGCCGAAAGCCTGTCTGCGGAATTAACCGCACTTAATATCAAATCCTTGCTGCTCCCCGCCGACTTGACTGACGAAGACCAAGCCAATGCTGCCGTCGATAAGTTGGTTGCCGAAACCGGACGGCTGGACATCCTGGTCAACAACAGCGGTGGCCTGGTTAAACGTGCCAAAATTGAAGAAACCACTTTAGCCAATTGGCAAAAATCGCTGGATATAAACCTGACCAGCGCATTTTTGGTGACCAAACGCGCAATCCCGCATCTTCGGGCTACCGGCAGCGGGCGCATTGTCAACTTGCTGTCCTTGTCCGTACAAACCGGCGGTGCCAATGGCGCGGGCGCATACGCCGCACCCAAAGGCGGCCTGATGGTGTTCACCCACACGCTAGCAAAAGAACTGGCCCCTGAAATACGCACCAACTCGGTCATGCCGGGAACGGTTGAAACCCAGCATCATGAAATTCATTCCACGCCGGAAATGTTGGAAAACTACCGCAAACAAACCCCGTTAGGACGTAACACGATGGCGGAAGAGGTTGCCAGTTCCGTGCTGTTCCTGGCAAGCGATATGTCATCGCATATCAATGGGGCGTTGATTGATATTAGTGGGGGTAGGTTTTTGCGGTGATTTTTCACTAAACGTTTCCGCCGAACGGGGCATGTTGCCCAGTTCGTAGCGTTTCGGTGTGGTTCAGAAATGACAACACAAACAAAACGTATGTGACGGGGTTCAAACCCAGTCCTGCGTGGTGGGAAATACCCGAATAGCTTGCAGGAGAAATAAAATATGCTATTTAATGAAAACGATTTAAGTGAGGTTTCCCAAATAAACTATGAATCTATACGCAAAGAATTTGGAGTGCTAAATAAAAAGTGGCTTATTTACTGTGCGTTATTCAAGAATCCAAGCAGCGCTAAAATATTATGGGAGGCATCAGATTTAATATACTCTGTTTTTATTGAATCACTTAGAGATGATTTTGTTATTACTATCAGTCGATTAACTGACAAAGAAAAAACGGGTAAAAATGAAAACAGCACCCTTTGTCGATTGCATAGTGACTTAAAAAGTCTTATGCAACATCGCGAACAGCATAACTACTATGATGAATCACAATTAATTTACAGATTACGAAAAGAGAGCGGGATACAAAAAATTAAAGAATTTGAAACAAACCTGGAAGAATTGGCAAACAAGATTGAATCCATCAGAACACGGAGAAATAAACTAAAAGCTCACAGAGACTTAAAATCGATAATTAATGAGCATGAACAACAAAAAAATGGCAATACGGAGGATAGTTTTGATTCAGACATAAAAAGTAGCATCGAAACTATAGAAGAGATAATAAAACTATCTGAATCTGTTATATTTCATGCTTCTTTTCTTGACGGGGTTGTTTTTCCTCTCAAAAGCCCCCAATACTTTATTAAAAATCTTGAAGAGGGCAATAAATGGCGAGAAGATTATATTAAAAAAAGGTTGAATGAAATGAATCAATTGTGATGATTTGAACTGGTATAGCAAGGGTTTCTTCCCGGTGTCAGAAAACGACAAATCAAATGACTGCCGAATTTGGTAACATTGCAAAACGCCGATGCTTTTGGTGCGTAAAACGCACCCTACTTGTCTTTATATTAGCGTAACCTGGCTATGGATGTGGGTTATAATTGCATTCAATTTAGTTATTATGTCACCGTGCATGGCTCAGTTTTTTGCGATCCACCCTGAAAATCCACAATTACGTTTAATCCATCGTGCTGTAGAGATCATCCAAAAAGGCGGGGTTATTGCTTATCCAACCGATTCGTCTTACGCCCTTGCTTGTCATATCGGTGATAAACAAGCGTTGGACAAAATACGTCGCATTCGGCAATTGGACGACAAACACGATTTTACGTTGGTTTGTACGGATTTGACCCAGGTTAGCACGTTTACCAAGATTGGCAACAATGCCCATCGCTTGATTAAGGCTTTAACCCCAGGCCCATTCACCTTTATTCTGGATGCAACTCGCGAAGTTCCGCGACGGCTGCAACACCCTAATAAAAAGACCATCGGTATCCGTATCCCCGATCACCCTATCGCGCAATTATTGGTTAAGGAGCTACAGGAACCCTTGTTCAGCTCCACACTGATATTGCCCGGAGACGATGAGGGTTTGACTGATCCTTACG
>JABFQX010000006.1 GCA_013141505.1 Methyloglobulus sp. | reverse complement strand
AGATTCGGGAGCGACTGGAACATGAACTGGATTTGGTCATAGATGCCGGTGTGGTCATGTATGAGGAAACCACGATCATTGCGTTTCTCGAACATGGCCCGGAAATAGTCAGGCAAGGCAAAGGCATCGCGCCGATGCTGGATTAACAGGAATAAATGATGGACGAATTGACGATGGTGCAGCGCATAGCTGTGTGGATATTGCCGGTAATTTTTGCAATTACCGTGCATGAAACTGCACACGGTTGGGTCGCTAAAAAATACGGCGACAATACCGCTTTCATGCTGGGGCGGTTGACTTTAAATCCTATCAAGCATATCGACCCGCTCGGTACTATCATTCTCCCAGGGTTGCTGTTGCTGACGGGGACGGGGTTTATTTTTGGTTGGGCAAAGCCCGTACCTGTGGATGCACGCAACTTCAAAAAACCTTTGCATGATATGGCTATTGTTGCACTAGCTGGGCCAATCTCAAATGTACTTATGGCGATAGGCTGGGCTTTGCTCGCCCGCATCGGCGTAACCATAGGCGGAACTGCTGAAAATATCTCTTTACCGCTTATTTACACAGGGATTGCCGGTATTTCCATTAACCTTGTCTTGGCGTTAATCAACCTATTGCCTATACCGCCGTTGGACGGTAGCCGCGTCCTGGCGGGTATTTTGCCGCCTCGCTTGGCTTGGCAATATAACCAACTAGAACGGTACGGGTTTATTATTTTACTGATTTTGCTGTATACCAAAATCCTGAATACCATCCTTGCATACCCGATGTATTATGCCCAAAACCTGTTTTTATCAATTGCCGGGTTAAACTAAATCCCGTTGACTATTCGTTAGCCATTGCCTTATTTGCTAGAATAATCCAATGAATATGCTTGAAAATCCTGTTGAACGAGCCATTGAGCCGCATGCCTACGCTATCGTCAACGGTGCGCCGTTTAATCAGTTGCCGGAAGACCTGTATATTCCACCGGATGCTCTGGAGGTATTTCTTGACCTGTTTGAAGGGCCGCTGGATTTGTTGCTGTACTTGATACGTCGGCAAAATCTGGACATTATCAATATACCAATTGCCCAGATTACCCATCAGTACATTGCTTATATTCAGGTGATGGGCAATCTTAAAATGGAACTGGCCGCAGAATATCTGGTGATGGCAGCCGTACTAGCGGAAATAAAATCCCGGATGCTGTTGCCAAGGCAAACAGAAAGCGAAGACGAGGAAGAAGACCCCAGGGCGACCTTAATCCGCCGCTTACAAGAATACGAGTGTATCAAGAGCGTTGCCGAAGAAATCGACCTGATGCCCCGGTTGGAACGCGACATTTTTGCCGCCGTCGTGGACGTATCCAAATTGGATATCAAACAACAATTGCCGGACATTCAATTGCAAGAAATGCTGCTGGCATTCCAGTATGTCCTGAAACGGGTTGACCAGCTCAGCCACCACCACATCACCAAGGAACCCTTATCTGTCCGTGAACGAATGTCAACCATTTTGGCTTACCTTGAAGGAGCGGATAGTCTCCTTTTTTCGCAACTTTTCCTCAGAAAAGAAGGACGACAAGGGGTCGTCGTCTCGTTTCTGGCCATTCTCGAGCTCAGCAAAGAGCGTCTCATTGACATCTTCCAATCCGAACCTTTCAGCGAGCTGCGAGTTAGAACCGCCAACGCTATCCACGCCCTCGATGGAAATGGCGGAGACGGAGGCGTTGACGGAAGTGGTGGAAGTCGAGCCAGTATTGCCGGATCCGGCCATTGAGTTACTGGATGTCAACATGGAAATAAAACGCATCGTTGAAGCCATCATTTTTGCCGCCAACCGTCCGATGACGGTCAAGCAGATTCAGCAGGTGTTCCCGGAAATTGAGCAACCGGAATTTTTTGAGGTACAAGCAGCAATCGAGTCTATCACAGAAGATTATCGTGACCGGCCTATCGAATTAAAGCACGTCGCCAGTGGCTATCGTTTTCAGGTCAGGCAGGAATTGTCGCGCTGGGTATCACGCTTGTTTGAAGAAAAACCGCCACGCTATTCCCGCGCCTTGCTGGAAACTTTGGCGATCATTGCTTACCGTCAGCCCGTGACACGCGGTGACATTGAAGACATACGCGGTGTTAGTGTCAGCTCAAGCATTATCCAAACATTGCTGGAGCGTGAATGGATCAAGGTCGTCGCTCATAAAGAAGCGCCAGGCCGTCCGGGGTTATACGGCACGACCAAACAATTTCTGGATTATTTCAATGTTACTACCTTAAACGATCTACCGACTTTGCAAGAGATTCAAGACCTTGATTTGTCCTTAGATAACGCGCAACACATCCTACAGGAAGAGAGTGAAGAACAAACCACCGACAAGCAAGACGAATTCGCCCAAGCGACCACCGACAACCAAGAAGACATGGGTGAAGAACTCGGCGAAAGCACAGCCGTTTGAACCAGCGGTTGCGGCACGAAAAATAGATACCGCAGATGCCGGGCTGGGTGAGCGCATCCAAAAAGTGTTGGCGCGGGGCGGCATTGGTTCCCGAAGGGAAATCGAACGCTGGATTGAAGAAGGGCGGTTGAAACTCAATGGCGCAACCGTTACCTTGGGTACGCGTATCAAAGCGGGCGATTATTTAACCATTAATGACCGCGTCGTAAACTGGGACAAGTTTTCCGTGCAACCCACGCGGGTGTTGCTGTACCACAAGCCGACTGGGGAAGTCGTTACCCGGCGTGATCCCGAAGGTCGCCCAGTGGTGTTCACGCAATTGCCGAGTTTGGTTGCATCACGGTGGATAGCCGTCGGTAGACTTGACATCAACACATCAGGCTTGTTGTTGGTCACCAATAACGGCGAATTGGCTAACAAATTGATGCATCCGTCCACCCAGGTCGAACGCGAATATGCGGTTCGGGTTTTAGGTGAAATTCCCGATGCTATCATCGAAAGGTTAAAGCAAGGCGTAGAATTAGAAGATGGTCTCGCCAAGTTTGACGACATCCGTTTTTATGCAGGCGAGGGTGCTAATAAATGGTATTACGTTACGGTTAAAGAAGGCCGTAATCGTTTGGTCAGACGCTTGTGGGAGTCACAAAATGTCGTGGTTAGCCGCTTGATGCGGGTGCGGTATGGACCTGTGGTGTTGCCGGAGCGGCTAAAGGCACACTCGTTTTATGAGCTGGATTCTAAGGAATTAGAACTGTTGTTTGAGTTCTCTGGTATTAAGCCAGAAGCACTGGCTTCCGGCGCACAACAGACGGCTAAACCGGATAGCGGCAATCGAAATAAATGACAGAATTATTTGTCATCCAGAAGATAAAGATCTTCAATTAATGTCCGTTCGCCGGGCGTTAACCAAATGCGTTGAGCTTCGTCTTCGGCTTGACTTGATTCGCTGACGAGTTGACGACGGTCTTCTGCCTTACGACGCTCTTGCTCACTGAGGTCGTCAATTTTGGGGGTATTAGACCGACGTAGTTTGCGACGCAAATCAGTGACGTTCATTGATAAATACTTAGGGTTTGCCATATCCACACCTTGAAATTTAGTTAAATATAAACTATCCGCTTTATAATCCACTTGAGCTTAAGTTTTGCTTTAGGTGGACAAAATAAATCTATTTTAGTTTCAGATTTTTTAACATTACAGGGAATCCGCCAACGCGTTAAGGGCTTGCCCGCCTTGAACAAATAAGGGCCAGCCGTCACCAACAAGTACTGTTGTGATTCCGCTTAGATTTGCCAACCGTTTTACAGACTGTTTGGCTAGAACTGAGTCGGTCAATTTAGCGTCCGGCAGAATGCACAATTTACCGGCTGTATGGCATCTGATCAAATCCCCAGTAATAAGTGTAGTCTGTTCTAGCACCAGTGCCAGTTCACCAGACGTTTTTGATCCCTGTAATTGATACGCTACCAATCCTGGCACAATTGCCTGATTATCATGCAACCAATGATCACACGTTATAGGGAAATTACTCCGTTCGCTTTCGGGGCCGTATAGGGCCGCTCCCGTGACTTTGGCAATATGAAAGGCATCCCGACAATGGTCACTGTTGGTAATAACGATAATTTTTGCCCCGCCCAATTGGCGTAAATGATTCTGGTCATGTGCCGATAGGGGTAAAGGGTCAATTAACACATTGCCTTCTGCCCTTACCCACAATACGCTATAAAAATCCAGGTTCCGCTCTGGATTAAATTCCGACCAGCCAAACAAATCTGTTCTGTGTAATTGCTTCATACTGTTACCTTCTATAATCCCCGATAGTATACAGCATCAAAACAAAATAGTTTTTTGCGGCAGGGGAACCTCTGCTATTTTTCAGGTTGTTACCAAACTGGAGAAGCTAATCTTGTCAAAGTTGATGGAAGGGAGGAAGATACGGCACACTAACAATCCCTTTAATGGAGGAACATATTGGACGCAAACAAAGTTACGACCGCTTTAGAATTACCTGGCCACCAAATAGTTAGTAACGTAGGCGTTGTACGTGGAATTGTGGTGAGGTCACGGTCAATCGTTGGCTCTTTCTTTGGCGGACTGCAAACGATTTTTGGTGGCAACATCACCATCTATTCGAACATGTGCGAACAAGCCAGAAAAGACGCGTATAAACTGATGACTGTTCAAGCCGAAAAAAACGGTGCCAACGCGATTATTGCCATGAGATATGACGCAACCGAGATTATGAATGGTGTCACCGAAGTTATCTGTTATGGTACTGCGGTCACGGTTAGGCCAAATTAGGTAAGTCAATGAAGATGGGCATTGCAATAGGAGTGGGGTTGTTTGTATTGGCCGTGATGCTCGGCATAGTCCAATTATGGTTTGAACCGCTGACCATTGAATTCTTTATGAAAGCAGAAATGACCATTGCTGCGTTTCTGGTTGTTTTGTGTGTTGTTGTGTTTGTTGCCAAAGAGTTCAGGGAGAATAAAATTAACAGCAGTGGCGATCATCTTGATAATTGATAAGTATCTTGATTGCGCCCGGTGTTAATTGACGATATCGACCTTCACCAAAATATGCAGGTTGTTTTGGCTGAATTGTTGATTGTAATTTAATCCACCATTGTTGCTGCTTTGACCCGTTTCCGCAACTCCGCCTAAATCGACCCATTCGCCCAGGTTCACCCGAATAGACGTTTCCGCCGATTGGGTTTGGAATTGGCCCTTGCCGCTATAATGATCAGACCAAGGCGATACTTCCAGGTTGACTTGTTCACCAATCAATTTTGGCGTCACCGCAAATCCTGTGGTCGCTTCGACCAACTGGGTTGACCTGTTTTCGTAGGGATAACCGTAGCCGTCGCGGTAGACTTGATAGTTAGTGATTGGCACGACACTGCCGGCTTTGATATACGCGGTCGCGCCGTCAGTCGTTCTGATGATTTGGGTGTTTTTATTCGTGTTATTGCCACGTGATTGATTGTAGTAAGCATCCCCACGACTTTTGGTATGGTCAAGACGTTGCCAAGGAACAGCGACATCAAAGCGAACCCCTGCATTGAGTTGTTCAGCAGTGGTTTCCTGGCTTTGGATAACGCTAATTTGCAGATTAGTCAGTGGGCTATCCAGTTTTCCGATGAGTTTAGTAATCGTTGCCAGGCGTTCGGGTGTGGTCTTTACGATCAGCGTATCGCCATTGGCGACGATGTGATCAGACTCTTCCAGCATAGGCAGGAGCAACGGCTGAATTTCTGAAGCCGGTCGATTATATACCGAGATAACTTCAACCACAGATTCTGCAAAAACCAAGGCTGGCACCAGCATCAACAAAGCCAAGATTTGCTTTCTCAAAAAACCTCCCGAAATATGCTGAAAACGAATAGCAATTGGCATAAAAGCCACCCGTTTTCGGCTAAATAATTGTCACAAACTTCGGTACAACTTTAAATACTGTTCTGCGCTATATTGCCAGGAAAAATCGGCTTTCATCGCATTCGCCTGAATTTTTGCCCAGGCTTTTTTATCGCTATAGGCCATCAAAGTACGTTTTATAGCTTCCAATAATGAACTGGCACTGGCATCGTTGAAGACAAAGCCGGTGGCGGTATTGTCAGCAATGGTATGAGGCAAGGCATCAACCACCGTGTCAGCCAGGCCGCCGGTTTTCCTGACGATGGGTAAAGTCCCATAGCGTTGGCTGTACATCTGATTGAGGCCGCAGGGTTCAAATCGTGACGGCATTAAAAAAACATCGGCACCCGCTTCAATGAGATGTGCCAGAGGTTCATTATAGCCGACAGTAACCGCCATTTTATCGGCAAATAAATCCGCTATATTTTGCAAGCGCCGCTCATAATCTTTTTCGCCAGCTCCCAACAACACAAACTGCAAAGGCATTGTCATCATTTCCGGCAAGCAATCGATGATTAAATCAATACCTTTTTGGTCAACCAAACGTCCTATCAGGCCAAACAGCGGCACATCAGCATCAACCGGCAACGCAAAGTGTTGCTGTAATTCAGACTTGTTGGACTGTTTTTTAGCGAGCGTTTTCGCTTGGTAAGGTTGGGGGATTAAAGGATCATCCTGTGGATTCCAAAGATCAATATCAATGCCGTTGATAATGCCTGTTAAATCGTCTTTTCTGTGTTGCAACAAACCTTCCAGTCCGTAGCCAAAAGCTGGGGTTTGGATTTCCAGGGCATACGTCGGGCTGACCGTGGTTATATGGTCGGCATAGACTAATCCGCCCTTGATGAAAGACAGCATCTGATGGAATTCCACACCATCAGGATGCCACAGTTGCCCCGGCAGATTGATGCCCCGAATACTCTCGGCGGGGAATAAGCCTTGATAAGCCATGTTGTGAATCGTAAAGACACTGGGCGGCGGATTCTCCTCAAGCGACAACAGGGCGGGCACCAAACCGCTTTGCCAATCGTTGCAGTGGATAATATCAGGCTGCCAGTCCAGCCCCGCCCGATCCATGCCGACTTCAACCGCAATGCGGCAAAACAGGGCGAACCGTTCCGCATTGTCAGGCCAGGAATCACCGTCGGCATCGACATAAGGGTTGCCAGGGCGGCCATAGAAATCAGGGTAATCTAGCAGCAACACTTTGACCTCGCTGTCGGGCATTTGTGTTTCAAGCAAGTCTACTTGGCGATTATCAACCCGTAATGAGCATAAAAAGCGTACGTCGTTGAAGGTTTTTAAGGCGTGGTACTTGGGTATAATTAAACGCACATCTTGCGATAATTCTGCCAACGCCTTTGGTAAACTGCCGGATACATCGGCAAGCCCACCTGTTTTTAACAGCGGGTGGGCTTCACTGGTTACAAACAATATTTTTTTCATATGATTCTTGTCGATCACTTAACTATCAATTTTAAGTATAAAAAACGCTTATATTTTTCGTTTTACAGTTTCAATATTACTGCCCCGAGCGGCGGCAAGGAAAGGCAAATGGAATTCGCCTGATTCATCCAGGGAACCGGCTCGGATAATACGGCACCATTGCCAATATTGCTGCCATCGTAATATTTGGAATCAGAATTGAGTAACTCCGTATAAGTGCCTGCTAGAGGTACGCCGATGCGATATTGTTCGCGTGGCACGGGGGTAAAATTAAGCACGATAATCAAGTCTTCATGTTCACTCTTACGTCGGTAACTAATCACCGATTGTTGTACATCATGGCAATCAATCCACTCAAAGCCGTGGTGATCAAAATCATAATAGTGCAGTGCTGGATGATCCCTGTAGAGATGATTTAAATCTTTTATCAGCGTTTGTATACCTTGATGATGCGGATAATCCAGCACGTACCAATCCAGGGACTTGTTGAAATTCCATTCGGTACCTTGACCAAATTCACAGCCCATGAATAGCAGTTTTTTTCCCGGATAGGTATACATAAAGGTGTATAGCAAGCGTAAATTTGCAAATCGTTGCCATTCATCACCGGGCATTTTACTCAATAGCGAACCTTTGCCATGCACCACTTCATCATGGGAAAACGGTAAGGCAAAATTTTCGGTAAAGGCGTACAACATCCCGAAGGTGAGTTGGTCATGATGGTATTTACGATGCACGGATTCCTGGCTCATATAAGACAGCACATCGTGCATCCAGCCCATGTTCCATTTCATCGAAAAGCCCAGTCCGCCAGTCCAAGTTGGACGTGTTACTTGCGGCCAGGACGTGGATTCTTCCGCCATAATAACCGTTCCAGGGTGCTGGTCATGGGTGACGGCATTCAATTCCCTTAGAAAATCGATGGCTTCCAGATTTTCCCGTCCGCCATAGCGGTTAGGAATCCAATCCCCTGCTTCTCGTGAATAATCCAAATACAGCATGGACGCAACGGCATCGACGCGTAAGCCATCGAGATGGAATTCTTCCAGCCAAAAAACCGCACTTGCCAATAAGAAATTTTTGACTTCGTTACGACCGTAATTGTAGATCAACGTCCCCCAATCGCGGTGTTCGCCTTTGCGGGGATCTTCGTGTTCATATAAGGCACTGCCATCAAAACGAGCAAGCCCAAAAGCATCTTTGGGGAAATGTGCCGGTACCCAATCCAAGATAACGCCCATACCATTCTGATGGAAAGTATCAACAAAGTAACGAAAATCATCCGGCGTGCCAAATCGACTGGTGGGCGCAAAATAACCGGTGGTTTGGTAACCCCAAGATGCATCCAAAGGATGTTCGGTAATAGGCAATAGTTCGATATGGGTAAAGCCAAGCTGCTTGACATAATCGACCAATTGATCGGCAAGGATGCGGTAATTGGGGAAATTACCTAATTTGTCGCGCCGCCATGATCCCAGATGGACTTCATAAATGGACATCGGGGCATGAAGCCAGTTACGGTTGCTGCGTTCGGCCAACCATTGGTGATCGAGCCATTCGTAGCTGTTTTCATTGACTATAATCGCGGACGTGTTCGGGCGGAACTCAAACTGTTGTCCGTAAGGGTCTGTTTTTAATAAAACTTCCTGGCTGAAACGGTTGAGGATTTCAAATTTATACAGACTACCTTCTTGCAAGCCAGGAATAAACAGCTCCCATAAGCCACCACCACCCAGGCTACGCATGGGGTGGCAGCGACCATCCCATTGGTTAAAATCACCGACGACACTGACGCGCCCGGCACTGGGTGCCCAAACCGCAAACAAAACCCCATCAATGCCGTCCACACTATGCAGATGGCCTCCCAGTTTTTCATAAATATGCCAGTGTTTGCCTTCACCGAACAAATGCTGGTCAAATTCAGGCAACTGCACTGGAAAGTCATAGGGGTCATAATTTACGTGCGTATTACCGCTTTTATCTGTCCAGGATAATTGGTAATGTTTGGGCAACGGCTCTTTGCCGACCAGGCACTCAAAAAAATCAGTGCCGGTAATGCGCTGAAAAGCTGATTTATTGTGGCTGAGATCTACGGTTTCTGCATAAGGCAAGTATACTTTTATATTTGTTTGGGTATTATTTACCTGCCGACCTAATACTGAGAAAGGGTCATGATGTCTGGCTTCTGCGATTTTGATGGCTTCTGCATCAAGTACGTTTGTTGATGGTTTTTTCACCTTGTGTGTGCCTCAATGTAGTAGAATTAGTTGCGCTCATTTTACCAAAAAAACAATAGCACTGCGGCTATTCAAACTGGAGAAACCCATGTCAGACCGTTACGTCAGTCACTTAACCAGAAATACTATTGCACTCATTTTAGCGGGCGGTCGTGGTGCCCGTTTAAAGAATATGACCGATTGGCGCGCCAAACCCGCTGTGCCGTTTGGCGGAAAATTTCGCATTATTGATTTTCCGCTCTCCAATTGCATGAATTCGGGCATCCGCAAGATAGGCATTCTAACCCAATACAAGGCGCACTCATTAATTCTTCACATTCAACAAGGCTGGGGATTTTTGCGGGGTGAGTTTGGGGAGTATGTCGAATTGTTCCCTGCACAGCAACGGCATGATGAAGATTCTTGGTATAAAGGTACGGCTGATGCGGTATTTCAAAATATTGACATTCTGAGGACACGGCATCCTGAGCATATATTAGTGCTGGCTGGCGATCACATTTACAAAATGGATTATGGCGCGATGCTGGCCGATCACGTCAATAAAAATGCTGACTTAACAATAGGCTGCATAGAGGTCTCATTAAAAGAAGCCGCAGCATTTGGTGTGATGGATGTCGATGAAAACCGCCGGGTCAGGGCGTTTGTGGAAAAGCCTGAAAATCCACCGGTCATGCCAGGACGCACCGATACCGCGTTGGCATCTATGGGTATTTATATCTTCAATGCGAACTTTCTATACGAGCAGTTGATAAAAGATGCCGACACCAAGGGTAGCAGCCACGATTTTGGTAAAGATATTATCCCTGCCGTGATCGACAAGTATCTGGTAAACGCCTATCCCTTCCTTGACTTACAAAGTGGCCAGCAAAGTTATTGGCGCGATGTGGGTACTATTGATGCCTATTGGTCTGCTAATATGGAGTTGATCGGCGTTAATCCCGAGCTTAACTTGTATGACAAATCCTGGCCGATCTGGACGTATCAGGAGCAAACACCACCGGCAAAATTTGTCTTTGACGATGAAGACCGTCGCGGGCAAGCCGTCGACTCCATGGTTTCGGGTGGATGTGTTATTTCCGGGGCGAAAGTCCGGCATTCGTTATTATTTTCAAATGTCAGGGTAAATTCTTATTCGACAGTACAAGACAGTATTATCCTACCCGACACTACAATAGGGCGACATTGCCGAATTAACAAGGCCATCATTGAAAAAGGTTGCGAAGTCCCTGAGGGAACCGTAATCGGTGAGAACTCGGCAGATGATGCAAAAAATTATCACGTCAGCCCAGGCGGCGTGGTTTTGGTGACTCCTGACATGCTGGGGCAAAAACTGCGTTACGTTAGATGAGAAAAATGGAACAAAATAAATTGAAATTGGTGTTGTGCTGGCACATGCACCAGCCCGAATACCGTGATTTACAAACAGGCACATTCAAGCTGCCTTGGACTTATCTGCATGTTATAAAAGATTATGTCGATATGGCCGGACATCTCGAAGCTGTACCCAATGCCAAAGCGGTCGTTAATTTCGCGCCAATTTTGCTGGAACAGATTGAGGAATACGCTAAACAGGTCAGTGCCTATTTACATGACCGTATTTCAATCACCGATCCCTTGCTTGCCGCCCTGGTCGACCCCAGTGTACCGTCTGATCCTCAGGATCGCATGAAATTGGTAAAAGATTGCTTGCGAGCCAACCGGGAAAGACAAATCAACCGTTATCCTGCCTACAAAAAATTGGCAACGATGGCCGAATGGCTGGAACAAAACTACGACTCATTGGATTACGTTAATTCCCAGTTTATATGTGACATTTTAGCTTGGTATCACCTGGCCTGGATGGGCGAGACTATCAAACTCAGCGACAACCGCGTAAAACACCTCATCGAAAAAGGCAGTGGTTATAGCCTGCATGATCGGATTGAGATCCTGGAAATTATCGGCGAACAACTCTCCACGGTTATTTGCCGCTACAAAGCCTTGGCGAAAAAAGGTCAGGTTGAACTTTCAGTAACGCCTTATGCCCACCCCATCATGCCACTGTTACTGGATTTGAATTCCACGCTCGAAGCTATGCCAAACGCACCTTTACCGGATTTGAAAGCGTACCCTGGCGGTGGAGAACGGGTTAACTGGCATCTTGAAAAAGGCGTGCAAACATTCAAACGGTTTTTTGGCTTTACGCCTGAGGGATGCTGGCCTTCAGAAGGCAGCATCAGCGAACTTACCCTCAAAATACTGGGTGACTTTGGTTTTAAATGGGCAGCCAGTGGTGGCTCGGTTTTACAAAACAGCTTGAATTTGGCTGAGAATGAAAAGCCTGTTGGCGTGCATCATCCTTTTAAATTAAAGGATACCGGTATTCCCTGTTTTTTCAGGGACGACGGTTTGTCTGACCTGATTGGCTTTGAATACTCAAAATGGCATGCCGATGATGCCGTCGGTGACTTAATCAAGCATCTCGAGAATATTGCTGCTAATGAAGCAGATGACATCGTCGTTTCCATCATCATGGATGGTGAAAATGCCTGGGAATATTTCCCTGAGAATGGTTATTACTTCCTGAATGCATTATACAAACGTCTGGCATCACATCAGGCTATCGAACTGACGACTTTTTCAGAGTGTCTTAAAAACAAGGTGGAAGTAAAATCCCTGAATAGACTGGTCGCGGGCAGTTGGGTTTACGGCACTTTTTCAACGTGGATTGGCGACATCGACAAAAATCGTGGCTGGGATATGTTGGGTGATGTCAAATGGGCGTTCGATAAGGCTGTATCAGCCAAACGCTTAACTGAAAAACAAATCAAGCAAGCAGAAATACAGTTAGCTGTTTGTGAAGGGTCTGACTGGTTCTGGTGGTTTGGTGACTATAACCCCGGCGAAGCGGTCAGTAATTTTGAAAAACAATTTCGTTTGAATCTCGCCAATTTGTATCGCTCGATAGGGCAAGAACCACCCTCGTACCTGGCGCTATCGTTTACGCAAGGTAAGGGTGCGCCAGCGATGGGTGGGGCAATGCGACCAGCCACAAAAAATTAACAATGACAGACATCTTAAACAAACGCCGTGCGGGTGTTTTGCTGCACATTACGTCGCTGCCGGGTTCTGGTGCAGTGGGCGACTTAGGGCAGGAAGCACAGCATTTCATCAAATTTTTGCACGACACGGGTATTACAGTTTGGCAAACCTTGCCACTAGGTACCACCCATGCCGACCTGTCCCCTTATCAGAGCTTATCTGCCCATGCCGGTAATCCAGAATTAATCAATATTGATTGGTTATGTAAGCATGATTGGTTAAGGGCTTCAGAGCTTGATATTGGCCCGCCTAGCCGCAAAAGTGAGCTAGTCGCTAAAGGTTTTGCAGGATTTCTGGAACGTGCCGACCAAGCCAGTAAAGGTGATTTCGAGAATTTTTGTCAGGCAAAAGCCTTTTGGCTTGATGACTTTGCCTTGTTCATGGCGCTCCGGAATGAATTCCATCAGCAATGCTGGAACCAATGGCCTGAACCTTTGAAGAATCGCGAAGCAAAAGCCTTGCAAGAAGCCCGTCGGCGTTTAAAATCTCAGATAGACGCGACAAAATTTCAGCAATATGTGTTTTTTAAACAGTGGCTTGAGCTGAAAACCTATGCCGGACAGCAAGGTGTCCTGATGTTTGGCGACATCCCCATATTTGTCTCCTATGATAGTGCCGATGTTTGGGCTAACCGCGAGGTTTTTAAACTAAATGACGACGGTGAAATGCCTGTGGTTGCAGGCGTTCCGCCCGATTATTTTTCTGCAACTGGACAACGTTGGGGCAATCCTCACTTTAATTGGCAACAGTTAAAGAATACGGGATTTAATTGGTGGTTAGAACGCCTGAAAACTCAACTTGAATGTTTTGATGTTCTTCGTATCGACCATTTTCGTGGCCTCGAAGCCGCCTGGGAAATCCCGGCAACTGAGGATACTGCCATTCATGGAGAATGGGTTAAAGCACCTGGAAAGGCCTTATTAAGCGCTATCAATGCAGAATTTGGTGAAATACCACTGGTCGCCGAAGACCTGGGTATTATCACACCAGAAGTTGAGGAGTTAAGGGACGAATTTAACTTGCCGGGTATGAAAATCCTTCAGTTTGCTTTTGGCGATACGCCCGATAACCCCTATCTGCCTGGCAACTATATCCCAAATTGCGTGGCATACACAGGAACCCACGACAACGACACGACCTTAGGCTGGTCTGAAAAGCTCAGTGGTGATGAGAAAAATAAAATTTATGATTACCTTGGCAATCCGCAGACTTCCATCCATTGTGCCTTAATACATGCGGCTTTAGGTTCTGTTGCCAATTTAGCGATAATTCCCATGCAGGATATTTTGGAATTAGGGTCGGAACATCGCATGAACACGCCGGGTACGACCTCAGGTAATTGGACGTGGCGATTTAACTGGGATCAGCTCACCCCTGAGCGAACCGGAAAAATGCAACATTTGGTTAAATTGTTTAACAGGCAGATTTAATTTTGCTGCGGTGAAAGACTTAGCTGAACCATTGTATCAACGGCATCGGCGGGTTTTTGTTCGCCGTAATGGGCAGAGTTTGCAATCCTCAACCCCGAAAAGCAGGGCTGAGGAAAAAAAGATTGGCTTAAAATAGCGGCTTAATCACCATGTACCACGACTTTGTAATGGCCGATTAAACCCAGAATATTGTGGGCTTGCCAGTCTGCATGGGTGACTGTGCTAATCCCACCATTCTTTTTGGCAGTGTCAATGCTGCAATCACCGGTGGAAATCATCGCTAGATAACTGGCACAATCAGCTTCGCCAACTTTGGAGCCAGCACCGTTATTGCTGGTCGCGCCGACCGGTAAGGTAACATTGGTGAACAGGCCACCGACCGGAAGATTTGTGGCGCATCCGCCTAACACTAATGCTGCGACGGAGACGGTTAATAAATTCAATAAGTTATTCATAAAGATGCCTCGTGTAGTTAAACAAACAGTTAAGGAAGTTTCAGTATAGTCCTGTTGCTAGGCTGATGACAATAAAGTTTTTTCGAGTTAAAGCGGGGGCTTTATTTGTGCCGAAATTAAAATCACTTCAAAATAAATCGACCGGGTCTACATCCAAAGACCAACGGATTTTTTTAACATACGGGACACTTTCGATATTGGCGACCAATTCACATAACATCTTTTGCAGATCACTACGTTTATTGCTCTGGAATAGTAGCTGGTATCGGTACAATCCGGCACGCTTTTCCATAGGGGCGGCGACTGGGCCTAATATGTGCGTATTTGAGGTATACGTTCCGGCCATTGCAGCAACGTTTGCAAGAAACGCTTGCGGTAGATTTGGGCTGTCTGCCTGCGCCCTAAGCAGGGCGTGATAACTGAACGGTGGTAAATGCGCTTCTTTACGCTCGGCCAAGGCAATCTGGGCAAAATTCCGATAACCCTCCCTGATTAATGTATTGAGCATGTTGTGCTCTGGATGACGGGTTTGCATGATGACTTTTCCGGGTTTTTCTTCCCGACCGGCTCGTCCCGAGACTTGAACAATCAATTGTGCCAACCGCTCTGTGGCATGATAGTCGATGCTAAATAGCCCGCTGTCCGCATCTATGAGGATAACCAAGGTGACGCTGGGGAAATGATGGCCTTTGGCGAGCATTTGCGTGCCGAGAATAATATCTGCCTTGCCCTGGTTAATTTGGGCAAAATAACTTTCCAGTGAGCCTTTTAGGCGGGTCGTATCACGATCCAGCCTAACCAGAATTTTATCGGGGAATAGCTCGCGCAGCGCGTCTTCAATTCGCTCCGTACCCAAGCCCAATGGCAATAACTCGCCGACCTTACAGGCGGGGCAGTTGGATACTGAGCGTTGCTCCTTGCCACAATGATGGCAACGCAGTAGTTTCTCGTGCTGGTGGATAACCATATTGGCATCACAATACTGGCAACGTGCCACCCACCCGCAACCATGACATATAAGAGTGGGGGCAAAGCCTCGGCGATTAAGAAACAGTAGCACCTGTTCGTTGTTGGCCAGTGTTTTACGAATTTCTGATATGAGCGCATCAGAAAGGCCTGCATGTAGTTTTTTGTTCCTTATATCCAGCAGATGCACAGTAGGTTCGACGGCATTGCCAGCACGTTCTGACAATATAAGTTGCTGATAGCGTTGCTGATTGGCGTTATGGAGGCTTTCCAGTGAGGGTGTGGCGGAACCGAGTATAACCGGAATATTTAATAAGCTACCGCGCATAATGGCAACATCGCGGGCAGAAAAACGAAAGCCCTCCTGTTGTTTAAAGGACGCATCATGTTCTTCATCCAAAATGATCAAGCCCGGTTTTTTCATCGGCGTAAATAAAGCCGAACGAGTTCCCAACATAATCGCACTGATGCCTTGTTGCATATTCAACCAAGCGTTACAGCGCTGATTATCGGTTAAATTGGAGTGCGATAAGGTCATGGAGACAGAAAACCGCTGCCTGAATCGTTCTTCCAGTTGCGGTGTCAGGTTGATTTCCGGCACCAGTACCAGGACTTGCTGACCGCGTTCCAGTACCTTTGTTATTATTTGCAGGTAGACTTCGGTTTTGCCGCTGCCAGTAATGCCTGCCAATAAAAATACTTTGAATTTGTCTAAAGAGCTAATTACTGCTTCAGTTGCCGCTTGCTGTTGCGTGTTAAGTTGCAGTTTTTGGGAACCCTCTCGTATAATTTCGGCATTTGCTAATGTTGATGTAGCTATGGCGTAGGAGTTGGGCTGGTCATCAGGACCCATCTGCTTAAGTAGAGCTTTCGCCAGCAGTGCCTTTACGGCAGTCCGCCAATTTTTATCCCAAAGGGTCAGTTCAGGTTCAGAAATACTGTTAGGGAAGCGGCTTTGAAAATAGGCCAAAACCTGCTGCTGTTTGGGCGAGCGTTTTAATGTTTCGTTGTTCGTCGTCAGCCCTGTTTCAGTCAGACGATAAGATTGTCTGGCAACTCCTAAATTAACTGGATTGCCTTTGCGCAAGATAGCAGGAAAGGCGGCACTGAACACTTCACCGAGTGGATAATGGTAATACCGGCTTGCCCAATGCAATAAGCGGATGTCTTTTGCGGATAATAGGGGCTTATCATCCAGAATACGATCAATCTGTTTTAACTTATCTGGATCAATCTGGCTATGTGCACTCGTTTCAATGACATAAGCGATTTTTTTGCTTTTGCCAAACGGGACTTCAACACGAACGCCGGGGGCAAGGCTTTGGATGTCAATATCGGCTGGTGCGAGATAATCAAACAGTCGATACAGGGGGGCGGCGATTGCTACTTTAACGATGAGACGCGTTGTTTCTCCCGACAACTTAGCCATAGTGTTTGAATTAAAATTTATGTTGTTTAGCTAAGTGACTCTATGGCTTGAAGTAATTTTAGTTACCCACAAAAACTGTGGATAACTTTGTTGATAAGCACTTTCAAAGGATGCCTAGTATCGGTTTTTATTACAGTTTTGTTACATTGACCAGTTTTTACGCTTTCACAATTATCGCTTTTAATCAAACAGTTATATTTGTCAATATGTGTTTTGGTATTGCTGACATATTATTTTAAATAAACCGCTTGATTTACTTGCTATTGTGGATTACAGCAGGAATATCAGCCAAACTGGCGCGTTCAACGTCAGTAAATAGCGCCTTGGGCAGGAAACTGGCGATTGTCTTTGGCTGTGGTTTGATGAATTTAATTGTCATCCTGTCGCTTTCGCCGATAGCGAGATATTTATCTTTATCTTCTTCCTTTAGTTTTAAAGTCGGCGGTAACGTCCAGACACCTTCGGGATAATTTTTGGTGTCTTTTGGATTAGCGTTGATTTCAGATTTAGCCAAAAACTCAAAGCCCGCTTTCCTCGCCAAAGCGATGACATAATCTTCTGTTACGTAACCGGAAACAGCTTTAGGATCTTGTGGTTTTAATATCGATCCCCGGTGTTCAACAATGCCGAGAATGCCGCCGGGTTTCAACGCTTTGAACATGGCGTTGAACACAGCCGGAGCCTGATCATTCTTCATCCAGTTATGAACGTTACGAAAAGTCAGCACCCGGTCTGCAGAGTTATTGGGGGCAATTTGCACCTCTTTAGGTGGATCTAAAACTGTAATTTCAACTTTATCATACAGTTTGGGGTGTTTATGTATTTTGTCCAGAAAAGCATCCAGACTACTTTTGAAAAAGGGATTATCGCTGCCGGGAGAAAAGTGCGCGGCATATAGCTTGCCTTTGTCCCTTAAATACGGCGCAAGAATCTCGGTGTACCAGCCTTCTTTTCCCGGCGATATTTCCACCACAGTCATAGTGTCTTTCACATCAAAAAAAGCCAGCGTCTGTTCGGGGTGGCGATATTGATCGCGCTGCTTGTGTTCAGCCGAACGGTGTTTGCCATTTATGATATGTTGTAATGCGGTTGGTTCATTGGCCGCTATATAGGGTGCTACGAACAGCAAAGCCAGCAGGATTTTTCTCATTTTGTTAGTCTCGTAGGGCGGAATCGCAAAGTAAAGCACCAAGGTATCGATGAAAATTTAACGGGTAATTATTTGTTTTCATAATTCCAGAATTGTAAAAGGCTTAAGGTTGCCAGCATCAAAAAGGCAATGAGTGTCCATGAGGGCATACTCATACCGAACAAAGTCCAATCAACCTTGGCGCAATCGCCAGTGCCGCTCAGCATCAATTTAATGGTATCGGCTAAGGGGAAGTTTTGCAGCACATAGTCTAGGCCAGGGCCGCATTCGGGTACTTTATCCGGTGGTAAATGTTGTATCCAGATATGCCGAACAGATACCGAGCCACCGCACAGCGCGATCACTGAACCAAGAATAGCATAACGCCGGGTACCGACCCGTCCAGGGTTATGTAAGAAAGCCAACAAAAAACATAACCCGGTCATAAAAATGCCGATGCGTTGGGAAATGCATAAAGGACAGGGTTCCAGTTTCTCAACAAACTGAAAATAATACGCCATTGCAATTAATCCTGCACAGCCCAGAAAGCCTATCAAGAACCAAGTTCTTGAATTAAATTTTATTAAATTCAACATGCTATATCCGACTTCTTGTTACTGAATATATTAAAGTGCCATAAGGCAGGTGTCTAAACGAGATTGTATAACGCCCACAAATACTTTGTCGCTATATCTGTATTGAGGTTTTAGAAATATAAGCTGATGCAAGTGCTAAACGAGTAGTGACTGGATGATGCGATGGCAAAAATATTCTTCTGGCTTCTGTGCTTTTTCAGGTTGCTAGGACAAACGCTAGTGCTAATTTTGCGTCTTTTACAATAAAGAAGTCCCATAACTATACAAAGTCGCCATAAGAGAAAGGTTCATAGGAATATATTTAGGTGTAAGAATTTCTAGCGTTGTTTACAGTATTTTGTAGAATACTGTCGATGAACATACATAAGCATACCTGTCTTACCTTTTTTTCAGGGAGCTGTACGCCGATATTTTGCCAGACAAAACCCAAGACAGCACCGCCTTTTTTCTGGTCAACAATGTCTTTGTACAGTGTCCTTGCCAAGTCGATTACGCCCACTCTGATAACGGCAAGGAATACAAGCGTTGACAACCATGTTTTCGAAAAGCCACGGTATCTTTGGGTGCAATACCGTTAAGCTGCATAAGGGTTTGAATAACGCAACTCCTTATGAAATACGCTATCGATAACTTTAATCAACCTCCCTGCAAACACCCCTGATATTTCTTACAGCTTAGATAAGCTGTTCGTTCGTCCGATGCCATCCTACAAGCCATTACAAGGTATTTAACCTCGTTTACTTAACATGACTCATCATGGTTTCAATAGCTAATGAAGGTGTTTTCGGTGATAATGCCCGGCTGATATTCGAGTTAATCTGCAAATTTAAGCAATGAGAAAAAAGTTAGAGTCCCTTGTCCAGCAAGCCGTTGCAACCCTTAAGAAAGAAGGGGTTATAGCCGACGACATCCATGTAAATATCGCGCTTGAACGCTGCCGAGACCCACAATTTGGCGATTTCGCCTCCAATCTGGCAATGGTGCTGGCAAAGCCTGCGAAATTAAATCCACGTCAATTGGCAGAAAAGCTGGTTTCGGCTTTACCTGAAGACAGCGCCATAGTAAAGGTGGACATTGCCGGGCCTGGCTTTATCAATTTCTTCATGGATCAGCGTTCACAATTTGACATCGTCAGGCAAATTCATGCACAAGGCTCTGATTTTGGTCGCAGCCAAGTCGGTGCAGGCAAAAAAATTCAGGTTGAGTTTGTCTCCGCCAACCCTACCGGCCCCTTGCATGTCGGACATGGACGTGGTGCGGCGTATGGTTCGGTGGTTGCCGATCTATTGACAGCAGTCGGCTTTAGCGTGCATCGTGAATATTATGTCAACGATGCCGGACGGCAAATGGACATCCTTGCTACCAGCATTTGGCTGAGATACCTCGAAGAATGTGGCGAACCGGTCAGGTTTCCCGACAATGGTTATCGTGGCGATTATGTCAGCGATATTGCGCGGGATGTTTATAGGAATGCCAAAGATGACTACCGCCGCCCTTTTGATCTGGTACTGGAAGGTATCCCTGAAGATGAGTCGCAAGGTGGCGATAAAGAAGCGCACATTGACGGCTTAATCAACAAAGCCAAAACCCTATTGGGAACAACCGATTACCGTAAAGTGTTTCAAGTTGGCTTGAATAATATTCTTGAAGATATTAAACAAGATTTACAAGGGTTCGGCGTTGATTATCAAGAATGGTTTTCCGAACAACACCTGATGGATGACGGTTCGGTTGAGTTAGCCTTAAAACGCTTGCAGGTGGCAGGCCACTTGTATGAAAAAGACGGCGCAACTTGGTTTGCCTCCAGCCCATTTGGCGATGAAAAAGACCGGGTAGTACGCCGGGAAAACGGCCAATACACCTATTTCGCCTCCGATATTGCCTATCACATGAACAAGCTGGATCGGGGCTTTGACCAAATTATCGACATTTGGGGGGCCGATCATCACGGTTATATTCCGCGTGTTAAAGCGGCAATCCAGGCGTTGGGTGCAGATGCCGATAAGCTGAAAGTGTTGCTGGTGCAATTTGCCACGCTTTATCGCGGTGAAGAAAAAGTGCAAATGTCCACGCGTTCTGGCGAGTTTGTCACGTTACGGCAATTGCGTGATGAAGTCGGCAAAGATGCGGCGCGGTTTTTTTATGTGATGCGCCGTTCGGAACAACACATGGATTTCGATTTGCACCTGGCAACATCAAAGACCAATGAAAACCCGGTTTTTTACGTGCAATATGCCCACGCCAGAGTGTGCAGCGTATTGCGGCAACTCGTCGAAAAAGGTTTTACCCGAGACCTGGTTTCGGGCATGGACGCATTGGACAAACTGACTGAAGAACATGAACTCAGCCTGTTAAGCACACTTGAACGTTATCCTGAAATGCTTGAACGCGCCGCCCTCACACATGAACCGCACCAGTTGATTTTATATTTACGGGAATTGGCGAACGCTTTCCATACCTATTACAATGCCCATCAGTTTCTTGTCGAAGATGCCAGTCTCCGCAATGCCAGAATCAATTTGGTGTGCGCGGTTAAACAGGTGCTGGCAAATGGTCTAACATTATTGAATATCAACACGCCCGAATCCATGTAATGTCCAGAGATTATAAACACCGCGCACAAAGTCGAGATGCCAATAACCTAAGGCGCAACAGCCGTGAAAAAGACAGTATAGGCGTATTCAAATGGATGCTGATTACTGCTTTGATTATTGGCTTTGTAGTCTTTTTAGTGTACTTAAAAAGCCCTGGATTTAATAAAGAAAATCCTTCAGTGGCTTCCACACCTGCATTAACCCCGGCAACAAAAGGCAATAAAGCTGAAATTCCTACTAAGGCAAATTCAGGATCGCAAACAGAAGAACAAAAACCGCAACCGCCGCAATTCGATTTTTATACCATCTTGCCGAAAAAAGAAGTGGTCGTGCCGGATTATGAAATTAAGACCCGTACCCGTGAAGAACAGGTCGGCAAGAACAAACTTACCAGCTATATCATGCAAGCTGGATCATTTAAGACATTTGATGAAGCCGACCAATTAAGGGTCAAACTGGCGTTGATGGGCATCGAATCAAAAATCCAGAAAGCCAAAGTCGAAAACATGATCTGGTACCGCGTCAAAATCGGCCCATACAGCCAAATGGATAGCGTCAACACTATTATGTCCAGGCTGCAAAAGAATGGTATGAAGCCGGTAATTACTGAGGTGGATGGGTAGGCAAAAAAACTTATGGAGCCAAACCTAAAAAATAAGCTAATTGAAATTTTTGTTGAAAAACTCCTTATTGCTTTGCTTATTTTATTGTTCGGAATGGAGATTAACAATTCCTTAGAACGATTTAAGTTAATTGAAGCCCAAAGAGTAACCGATACCTCCGAATTAGTAAAAGCATGTTCAGAAATATGGGCAAAAATATATGATTACGAGGATTATTTAAACGAAGTTGATAATGATAAACGCCTTATATTTCTCTTTAAGAATACCGATTTACAAAAATTGGAAGAAAATAATATTAAAACGAAAGAGACGTTGCTAGAGCAGAAACTGCAAGAGGGTTCAACTATCATAAGCGAAAAACGATTCATTATTGGCGATGATTTAGCAGGTCATTTTT
This sequence comes from Methyloglobulus sp., assembly GCA_013141505.1. Classification (GTDB taxonomy): domain Bacteria; phylum Pseudomonadota; class Gammaproteobacteria; order Methylococcales; family Methylomonadaceae; genus Methyloglobulus. The sequence goes on along the minus strand of JABFQX010000006.1, from coordinate 195,063 downwards.
GGAAATACCTCGGATTATTAAAGGCGAGATCTGATGCCCTTGTAAGCGTTTATAACAATCAGAACAGTGCGCAAATCAATAGAGACATGCTAGAAGCTGCCGAAATATTTAGCAAGCAAATAGCTGCTATGCGTTTTACAGCATTTACAGCAAGAGAACATGCCATTAACAAGCTGCCACACTAAAGTTTTACACGAAAGATATGTGAGAATTACCATAAAACACCTACATCTCAATTTCACTATCTCAGTCAAACTTTATTTAACCCAGAATTTAGATTCCTAATCCCTAAAATTCTCAAACTGCACGGGCATTTCCAATTTTTCTTCCCTTAGCATCTGGATGACTTCCTGTAAATCGTCGCGCTTTTTGCCCGTTACCCTAACTTGGTCGCCTTGGATGGCGGCTTGCACTTTCAGTTTTTTGTCTTTTATCAATTTGACAATTTTTTTCGCGGACGCGCTATCAAGCCCCTGCTTCAAGGTGATCTCCTGGCGCATCAACTTGCCGCTGCCTTTGGCATCACCCACTTCCATGCAGGCAATATCAACTCCGCGACGGCTCAATTTGGCACAAATAACACTGAACATTTGCTGGAGTTGGAAGATGGATTCGGAAACCATGATGATTTTTTCATCGGTCAGCTCGAAGCTGGAATCCGTTCCCTTAAAGTCGAAACGGGTACCCACTTCCTTGCTGGCTTGATCAACGGCGTTTTTGACCTCGTGCGGATCGAATTCGGAAATAATATCAAAAGATGGCATAGCTAAATGGTCTGTTAGTTAAAGGGGCGGTTAATTAAGGGATTGATGTTCTGTTGCTTTCATATTATTGAGTGCTTGGATACGCAAATGGCGGATCGCCTCGCCGATTGCCGCGCCTTGTAGATTATCATTCAGTACCGCTGCAGTATCAACCGATGTTGCTACTTTAGCGGCATCCAGCAAATATTGTGCTTGCGGATAAGGTTTGTTTTCCAGCCCGGTGCGGCCTCTGGCATCGGCCTCGCAAGCCAGCAAAAACTCCGAAAATTGATTGTGCGCCCTGAATACGCCTAAATTATTCAGTAAATCAACCAGCGTTGATGGATTCAATTCAGCTACCTTGTGGCAATGAGTATGGTATTGCATGACATGCATTGCCAATGCTTTGAAGGTATTGGGGATGCGCAAACGCTCACACATCGACTCAAGCACCGGCAAACCTTTGGTCTCATGACCATAGTGATGGGGCAAGTTATCCTTAGGCGACAATGCCTTGCCCAGGTCATGCACCAAAGCGGCAAATCGCACTTCGGCCTTGTCTGTCAACAAGGCCGCTTGTTCCAAGCACATTAAGGCATGTACGCCGGTATCAATTTCGGGGTGGTATTTTGCAGGCTGCGGTACGCCAAATAAAGCCTGTATTTCCGGGAAGATTTTCGCTAACGCCCCGCAATCCTTCAAAGTATAAAAAAAAGCGGCGGGCGACTGTTCGGACAAGGCTTTGCTTAATTCCGCCCATACCCGCTCCGGTACTAGATAATCGACTTCTCCAGCATTTACCATTGCTTGCATCATTGCTTGTGTATCTGCTGCCAGCTTAAATCCCAGATGATGGTAACGTGCGGCAAAACGAGCCACCCGCAGTATACGTACGGGATCTTCTTGAAAAGCCGGGGAAATATGTCGAAAAACGCGTTTATCCAGATCATCCTGACCGCCATAAGGATCAATGATCTTGCCGTCTGGCATCATGGCGATAGCATTAATGGTCAAATCTCGGCGGATTAAATCCTGCTCTAGGGTAACATCAATATCCGCGTGGACAACAAAACCCTTATAGCCGGGAGCGGTTTTCCGTTCAGTCCTGGCAAGGGCATATTCTTCATGGGTTTTAGGATGAAGGAAAACCGGAAAGTCTTTGCCGACCGCACGAAAACCATGCTTAAGCATGGACTCCGGCGTTTCCCCAACGACTACCCAGTCGCGCTCTTTGACCGGATAGCCCAGAAGTTGGTCGCGGACAGCGCCGCCGACAAGATATTTTTCCATCGAATTACAAAGCAATTTTGAAGGCGTTTAGGATAGCATAAACCACTTCAAAAACGCATAATGGCTACCCGCTACAAATTTGAAAGGTAGCGCATTCAGGAGACTAATTTGATAAACATTATATTAGCTAGTTTGCTACTAGGCATGTTTTCTGGGTTATTGGCAGGTCTGTTCGGTATCGGTGGGGGTATGGTTATCGTACCCGTACTCGTTTTCCTGTTCGCAGCGCAAGGAATGCCCGCTAATCTGGCCATGATTATGGCTATCGCAACATCGTTAGCGACTATCATCCTTACGGCGACATCTTCCGTATTGGCTCATCATCGCTTGGGAGCCGTGGCATGGGACAGGGTGTTCCGGCTAGCACCTGGGATTATGTTGGGGGCGACTGTTGGTGCTGCGGTTGCAGACTTCATCAACGCTGACTTATTACGGATTATTTTTATCGTATTTTTACTGTACGTGGGAACGCAAATGGCCTTTGGGGCAAAACCTAGGGCAGGTTCAGCCAATTATTCCAGATGGGTTGATTTTGGGGTAGCTGGCGTGATTGGCTTGGTCTCATCGTTGGTGGGTATCGGTGGAGGGACGTTGACCGTACCTTATCTAGCACATTGCCGATACCCGATGCGTAACGCTGTCGCTATCGCCAGCGCCTGTGGCCTGCCGATAGCCATTGCGGGCACATTAAGCTATGCGGTTTTGGGGATGAACGCCGCGCACTTGCCAATATGGAGTTTTGGTTATGTCTATATACCTGCTTTCCTTGGTATAGGTTTTGGGAGCATTTTTACCGCACCAATAGGCGCAAAGCTTGCCCATAGATTGCCTGCACAACAATTAAAACGCTATTTTTCTGTGCTGATTTTTGCAATGGCGGTCAAATTGATTTGGTATTAATTTGCTATTTAGCCCCCAACATTATTATCAGCATTACAGTAATGCTAAAAAATTTTTTTAAATAAATCCCCTCACCCTAACCTTCTCCCTTGGGAGCAAGGAACAATGAGAACTTATTGGGATTGGTATAAGTTGGTTTCTCATTATCGTTCATAGCAAAATGATAACCCATTAATTTTGCTCGGCAACCCGTGAAAGTACGTATGGCCGTTAACCCTCTTATGGATAAATTCAAGTTATCGCCAAGCCTTAGTTTATCAGGATATTCAGGTTGTTTTTTGAGATTGTCATTGATTACTGACCGCTATTTTTAAGCGTAATATCCGGCATCAGACACCGCGACCAACTGATAATCATTAGTTTTCTAAAGCGCCGCAACCACGTCAATTCAGCTTGCTTAAGACAACTTTCATCTAAAGGAACAGCCTATAAGCGATAATTGGATTGGTTTATACAAGTTATTGTGCACATTTGAATCTTTTCGCTAAACCGGTGACACATTAAAACAACTCGCATATCCGGTAAAAACGGCAAGGCAGTCGTTCAGTTATTGCTGGCTTGGCAATCCGGGGTTTCTGCATAAATCTTATCTGACAATTCTTTAAGTTTTGCTACGCCCTTTTGGCTTTGCAGGATATCGGCAATTTTATTGCTTAAGCTATGTGTGCCATCGGTTTGGGTAACTATTATATATTCTTCTCTGGGTTCACCTTTGGAGACGCTAAATAATTGTTCGCGAACGTACTGCTGTTTATGTCTTTCTGACACAACCAGCGCAACCCTGAGATTACCCGATGGTTGTACGAGTTCGCAATCGGTCAGCATGAAATCAATTTTCTTATTTTTCAGTGCAGTACTCAAGCTGGTAATATTTTCATAACCGGATTTAATGACAAAATCATATTGAGGGTTGTTGTCTGCCTTAAGCAGATATTCTGCCAGCATTTTATTGGACGACCCTTCTACCACGCCGACTTCGGCATTTTTGAGTCGCTCCATGATTTGTAGAGGATTTTTGCTGGCAGAACCGCTATTAAGCTCGAAAAATGCTTGGTGTGGATGGAAATAATAGCTGGTAAAGTCCACATTTTTGTCTTTAATGCGCGAAGTCAGATTAGTCATGGATGAAATGGCGGCATCCACGTCGCCGTTTTCCATGATTTTCAGGAATTCCGGCCAAGTAGTATCGGTGTATCTGACCTCAACGCCATCAAGCCTTGATTTGATGAAATCGATTACCTCGGTATCGTAACCGACGAATTGATTATTTTGCTTGTTGATGAAGCGATCCTGTTCGGATACGACGACAGCAATCTTCAATACTTTGCGTGCTATTATTTTAGCCAAATAGTTTTCCCAGTAATTGAATTTCAAGGAAAATGGTTCTGTGTTTTCAGAATTAGAGTTGTATTCTGATTTGCGCCTAACCATCCATTTATATGCGCCGCTTTTATGAATCCCCACCTGTGTTGAAAAAATATTACCTTGGCGAGATATTTCCTTAAGATCTTTGTATTCTGTCTGTGGGTTATTTTTGCCAGTTGGGGTGTAAATCAATTCAAGCACGTATTGGACATCGGCTGAAGGCTTATCATCTACCCAAGTAATCGTAACTAAATCGGTTCCAGTTATGTCAGTCATGTTGGGGCTGACCGGACGCACTTGCGGCATTGTTTCCTTAGCAATGGGTGGTTTTGGCAGCGGCACTAGCTCTGGCTTTGGAATGGGGGCGGGGTGTCGTAAATAGATAATTATTAACAAGCACAGAAGAATAGCGGTTATTGCCGCCCAAACTGCCTCTTTCCCCAATGGATTTTTTAAGGTGGGCCAACCTTTTTCCGTGGGTTTTACACCCTCATCTATCTGAGGGGTTGTCTCAATGGGGTTTAGAGTGTTTATATCTACGTCACCATCGGGAATATTTGTGTTTTCTTCCTTGCCAGTAGAGGCTTCCGTCTTTATGTCTTGTTCACTTCCTTCGTGCTGGATGACATCTGGTTTATTTATTATGTTCAACCCTTTTTTTATACTCTGATCTGCGTAATAACGCTGAGCTTTTTCAATAAATTTTTCACGATGAATTTCCCACAGAATGTGTGCTAGATAGGCTTCTGATTCAAAGCTCAGTTCACTAGCTAAGTTGCTAAACTGAATTTCCTCCGGCCAGTTAATCTCTTCTTCAGTCCATGGCGGTTCCGAAAGCCCTTCTGCTATAGGTATTCTCAATCGCTTATTCAACTCGTACTTATCTGTGATGCCATGAATCAAATTACCTTCATCAATAAGCACATCAAGCTGCCAGAGATAAATTTTAAGAATTTTCTGGTATTCCTGTTTGAGCGTAGCTTTAAGCGTCCCGGAATCACAAGCCAAGTCGTTTCCGTCTCTAAAGCGGGTTGCTTCTAATATTTCCTTAAATTGATCTGGGTCTAGCCTGAATGCTTGTGCAAAATGCTTTCCGTCTTCCTTTAGAATTGCCGATTTTGTAACCCAGGCTCTTATAGTTGCTTCATTAGGTTTTTTCGGCATTAATTCGGCCAAGCGATTGCTCGCCGCCGCAAAACTATCAATTCCATGATATCTGTTTAAACTTATAAATACGTCCCATTGATCTCTGATAAATTTTGCCATGGTTGTTCCTCATTTCTTTGTAGAAAACTTGACTACAACTACTAAATATTTAAAGGGAATTTCCTAGCATTTTACCCTTATGTCGATGCCAATCGGCATAGAAATGCCTTCAAATAAATACCAATAGTTACTTACAGTAACTACCAGTAACCCATAGCGACTAATAGTAATATATATTATATATCAAACAGTTACAATTTTTTACTCTATGATATTCTTGATTCATCCACAGCATTCCGCTGTGGATATTTTCTAACTATGTGGAGAAAGAAAATGAAAAAACTTACCTTAACATCTTTAATTTATGCAATGGCATTATTGGCTGTTACAAGCGTTTCACAGTTTGTACATGCAGGCTCGATTTGTACAGCCGGAATTCCAGCTGCCGTAATACATACCAAGACGGGGCTTGATTTTCGCACTGATACAGCGCATAACATACGTGGGGCATATGATGTGACAAACAATGCGACCGGTATTAAGCATCTAGGGCGCATTACTGTGCCCCAAGGGGATTTTGTATGTATTCTTTGCCAAAATACCAAGGGTTATCCCATTGCAGGATCAAGAATTTGGGATGGTGCGGTTGTTAAAATGCACGGCACATTGTGGTATGGCTACATGCCCGACCATTTCCTAAATACAAAGACAAACCTACCGCTTGGCATACAGACCTGTTATTGATTTACAATCAGGCAAGCCTCTTGCGTTAATTAAACTTGATTGATTGGCGGATGCTCCAAGAGCATCCGCCAATCCTCATCATTTGGGGTAGTTATCTCATAGCAGCTTAATCGCTCGTAGATGTACGCTAGGACAGACAGCTATGGATACTTATGAGGAAGGAGCTCGACCTTCCGGGTAATCACAATAGAGATTGGAATCCTAAGGTAGAGGAATATGTATTGCCTGCCAAAATCCCCCAGTTTAGATTGTTAATTAGCCCAATCGTAGGAATTGAATGAGTATCCTACATTGCAACGATGTTGACAAAATAAGCATTAATAGCTTAGAAGCAGCTCTGGCGGCTAAAGGCTTTCCAATAAGTGAATCCGGGGTAATCGATATGAAAACGCAGCAAAAGCAAATGAAAAAAATAGGGAAATCCCTATTCGCTACTCGTGGTGTATTAATCGGGGGTCTCGTCGTGGGAATGTTTGCAATTTCCGCGAGTGTATCGGCTGAGCCGCGTTCTACCGTCGGCTGGTTGGTGAACAGAGCTTCCGGAAAGTGTGCGGACACGCCATACTGGAATGCCATTATTATGTATGATCCGGTATATCAATCGACTTGTTTTAACATGTCCACCCAGTATTGGGAACACGTAGTTAAAACGCCAGGTACGCTCCAGCTACGCAACTATGAGAAAAATCTCTGTATCCGGGTTAGAGACCGTCAGCCTAGTTCCAGTCTTTTTGTTGGCAGTTGTAATCCGGCACATAACGATACCTTATGGACTAGGGAATCGACAGGGGGCGGTTATTACCGGTATTGCAATGTTTACAGTACGATGTGCATGACTGTTGCGACCGCACATGGCGTTAAAGTGGATGGTATCCGCTTGATGCAATGGCCGCGCAGCGGGTATCTGCAGCAGCAATGGAAATACTTTCCAAAGCTTTAAGATAAAAAGAGCACTTAAAAATATGCCGGAGTTTTTTATGGGCTTCGGCATATCACTAATCGGTCTTATTGGCAGCCATGAGTATTAATTATTTATTCCGCAAAAAATCTCTGCACGATTTACAACAAAATGGCGGCAACAATGGCGATATGCACCAGATATTATCAGTGCGTGACCTGACGCTATTCGGCATTGCCGCCATCATCGGCAGCGGTATTTTCAGCGCCATTGGTAATGCCTGTTTTAGCGGTGGGCCGGGCGTGGTGTTCCTGTATCTATTTTGCGCGGTGGCCTGTGGTTTTACCGCGATGTGTTATGCCGAATTTGCCGTACAGGTGCCGGTTTCAGGCAGCGCTTATACCTACGCTTACGTGGCGTTTGGGGAGTTTTTCGCCTGGATTATCGGCTGGGCGTTGTTGACTGAATATTCAGTCAGTAATGTATTTGTTGCGTTTTCCTGGAGCGGCTATTTCACCAATCTGCTGGACAGTGCGGGTTGGCATTTACCCGCGTGGTTAACCATAAATTACACGTCTGCTCACGCGCAAGCGATAGCCCAGCTAAAAAGCGAAGGTAAGTTAGCATGGGAAACTGCGCCACAATTGGGAAATTTGAGGTTTATTATGGATTCACCTGCCATTACCGCCAATTTAGTCATCACCACTTTAGTGTACAGAGGCGTAAAGGAAGCTAAAAATATAAGCAACTTCCTGGTGATATTGAAATTGCTTGTCGTGGTATTGGTGATAGCGGTGGGTATTTTTTACATTGATATCGATAACTGGACACCGTTTATGCCCAACGGTTTTAGCGGGGTGATGGGCGGTGTGTCGGCAGTATTTTTTGCCTATATCGGCTTTGATGCGGTTTCCACGCTGGCCGGAGAATGCAAAAATCCGCAACGGGATTTGCCTAGGGGGATGATTTATTCACTGATCATTTGTACTGTACTTTATATTGTGTTGGCTTTGGTGCTGACCGGGGTGGTGTCGTATCAGTATCTGGGCGTTAATGACCCTGTCGCCGAAGCATTTCAACTCAGAGGGGTTAAATGGATAGCGTTGTTTATTTCGGTCGCGGCAGTCGTGGCAATGACCAGTGTATTGCTGGTGTTCCAAATGGGGCAACCCAGAATATGGATGGCGATGAGCAATGATGGCTTGTTACCCGCTAAATTCGGCGCACTCCACCCTAATTATAAAACACCGGGATTTTCAACGGTGTTGACCGGCGGCGTGGTCACACTATTGTTGCTATTTACTGATGAAAAATTCGTCCTGGATTTGACCAGCATCGGTACCTTATTCGCCTTCATCTTGGTTTGTGCGGGCGTTTTAACTTTGCCTACACAGCAATACGGTAAAGTTCCACGCAATGACGGCAAACACTTCCGTCTACCTTACGTCAATGCCAAGTATATCTTGCCGCTCATAACGTTAACTGCTTTAAATACCATCGTCTATGCCAAGCCGGATTTGTTGGGTAATTATCTAAAAAATTGGGTTAACAATAATATCGACATTCAATTACTGGTTTTTTTTAGTGTGTTAGTTGGCTTAAATGTCGCGTCATATATCAAGAATTTTTCCTTGATTCCGGTATTAGGCTTGTTGTCATGTTGTTATTTATTGACCGGTATTGAGTTGGAAAAGTGGAAGTTGTTTGCATTATGGCTGCTTATCGGCTTGTTGATTTATGTCTTCTATAGCAATAAGCACAGTAAATTGGCCAAGGTATTCAAGCCAAATGATGAAGAAATCGGTAATTCAGTGGAAGGGCGAGGTTACGCAGACCACGGCCCACCGATATTGACTAGTCGCGATAGGTTAATTTGTGTCGTACTCGTTGAATGGATTGAGGTTTTACGGAAGCGTTGCGGCGAAGATTGGTTGCCAACTAGAAAACAAATCGCCAAGAGTAAACTGTTTCAACGGATGCTTTCAGATGAAGAACGCCTTTTAGAATATCTGGAGGAATTCTTTGGCTACAACCCGCCGATTATAATTTTGACAGAGCGAGATTTGTTTATCTGTATAGCGATGACAAAATGGATTCAAACTGCCAGACAAACGCGTTACTACAAGGGCAGTTGGTTACCAAGTGATATAGACATCGCGAAGAGCAGGCTATTCTGGCGGTTACGTTCTGGAAAAGAGCCTTTACCAAGTCCTCCGCCAACTGCTTATTCTTGCCCGTGGTATGAATTGATTGATGAAAAACGTCCCCATTGGGCTTACGACGTGCATCAATCGGTAGGCCATATGTATTTCGCGCAATGTCAGTACGATGTGATTGAGCGTGACGACACTGGTTTGCCGTCGTGTGTGCGCTTCGGTCAGTGGTTATTTGAGTGTTGGCAAGGTATTGATCCGTATCAAGGTACGCATGAAGGCTGGTGGTTGCGAGTACAAAACAAGTCTAGCTGTTGAAATAATTTTACATGGCTTGGGTGGTATAACTGTTGGCGGTTGATTGTTCCTTACTGGATTAAGCGAATAAACCTACTTGAAAAATTGTATTTCAAGCCTGATTGATTAAATGGACTGGCAAGAGTAGTTAGGGGATAAATTATGAAAAATCTAAATAACGGGAATAATAAAGGGAGTGTTCGCTCCGTGAAAATGAGCAACTTATTTTTTAGCCGTTAAATGCACCTTGGGTTCAAACATTAAAAGGCCGAATCAATATTGGAGTTGGTAGGTGGACGCTTCTTCACGCTCGTGGCTTACTTAAGTGACTAGGTATTTACCCGCGACCCATGTTTTAGCCACCCTTAAACGCAACGGACTGGGCAAGATGCCCATATGGCAAACTGCGGAACACAGGAAATAGACAGCACGAAATCCTGGGTTCCGCTAGATGTCATCTAGGATACTCAATTTTGCCGGTGAGCTTCACCGTTAACATTTCATTCACTACTGATGGTGTACCCTGTATCCGGTTAATCGGTTTTTGTAGGCGTTTTTAACTTTCTGCAACCCTAACCGTTAACGCTTAATTAAACTGCCAATACAATGAAGGGCTGTCTATAACGCTGTGACAAAGTGATAAGTCGTTACCTTCTATTGTATTGGCAGTTGTCTTTTCGTAGCTCAATCCATTGGAGAATGAAATGAAAAAATCTTGTTTTTATTTGCTATGTTCACTGCTGATGTTAGTGTCGAGTGTATCAATGGCGGCGAACCGTGCTGTTGAAATCAGCATCGGCGGCATTGGCCCCGGTGTTGATCAAGCCGCCTTGCAAACGGTTCGGCAAGCGATCGGCTTTGGTGTGGGGCAGGGCATCGTCGATAAATTTATCGTCAATGAGTTTGCAAGACCCATTGAAGGCGGTTTTACCGGTTGTGTACAAGCCTCGCCATATACCAAACAGTTTGGCGCATTTGTAAAACAGTTAAAAGCCATCAAGGCAAATCCTCTGACCAGTTTTTATAATGTCCGCTGGATTGCAACCTGCACAGACTATAAGCCTTACCCGCCCGATGATCAAATCATGTGTACCATGGAAGTAAAACAATGCCCGAATGGCTCCTACGTAGGCCGTACCGGGCCAAGATGCGAATTTGCGCCGTGCCCTAAATAGGGCAAGTTGTCTGCTCCAGGCCAACATTCATAACACCCTGTAATGGCAAAGCTGCTTTCGCTTTAATTGCTGGGCAAATTATGAAGTGCGGCCTGGAGAGCTTGCTTATTTCCTGCTTTCTTTCCTTTGCGTGTATCGCCTTTAATTACTGAGGACTTAACTTATGAACATCCGTAATCCTTTAGGTTTTTTGTTATTGTTATTTTTTAGTGTTTCCATAAATGGTTTAGTCGCCAATGCGTATGCTGGCAATGTGGTGCTCCCTGTCGATCCTGTTGTGTTAACGCCACTGGGTAATTTTGAACAATATGGTTATTACACCTTCCGTGAAGATATGCGTAAATGTGCGTCGCCCATGTGCGGCGGCATTTTCGTCAAGTCGGTCAACCGCAACCTTACCCGTTGTCCAGATGGGCGTTTGCAACCCGAATGTTATATCGGCACCGTCAATAACCCCAATGCCATTGACTTATCCCATGCCGCCTTATTGCGGGGCGTTGTTAGGCCGCTGCTTTTTAGCAATTTCGCTAATTTTGGCCGATTTGAACTGAAATCAGCGTTCAGGCCGGTGACTTCGCACCTAGGGGCAGGCCAGTTTGTCGGCTTGGAAAGCAATGGCCGAGCCTGCATTACCAGCCCTTGTTTTTCCTATAACCAGTACGTGTTGAATAGTGATACGTTCCGCGTCATTTCAGGCCTTGACCTAACATCAGTTAAAGCCACTGATGCGGTTTTGCAGACGATATGGAGCGGTTTCGCAAACGGTAAGGTAATCATCGCTGCGGGCCACAACAAAAAAGTCCAGGAACTCGCCGGGACAGGCATCACATTTGTTGCCAATCAATTGTATCTGCCCATCAAGCCAAGCCTTAAATGATGCGATGTAAGATGTCGTTTATAAACGCCTTCTTAAAATTGAATAATTAAGATTGACTTTTGAAGTTCTTCCTATGGCGGGGTATGTTATTGCCCTCCATTTACTTTTGGTCCTTTTCAAACCCAACGGACTGGGCAACATGCCCAGTTCGGCAAAGTAACGCATTTCTACTGACCGCCATCAAATTGATGAGGAATTTTCAAACTTTGATGTGATAATTAAAGACATGTTGTCGCAGTAATATTTACGGATACCTCAAATAAACCATGTCTAGCGATAAAGAATCTGGAAGGCTTAAAATTGCCCTTGCCCAAATTAACTTCCTGGTTGGCAATATAAAAGCCAATGTTGATAACATCATCAAGGCGGCAAACACGGCACGTGATGAGTTAGGTGCAGATCTTGTTGTATTTCCTGAGCTTATCGTAACCGGTTATCCCGCTGAAGACTTGCTGTTCCGTGCGGACTTTATCGAGGAAGCCAACAATGCCATCCATCACATCGCCGAAAATGTCGATGATATTGCTCTAGTCATTGGTTTTCCTGAACTGGCCGACGGCAAACTTTACAACAGCGCAATCGTATTGCATCAAGGCGTTAGCTTGGCATGTTATCGCAAACAAGCCTTGCCGAATTACGGCGTTTTCGATGAACGGCGTTATTTCACGCCCGGCAATCAACCCTGCGTGTTTGAGTTTAACGGTAGCTTTATTGGCCTGACAATCTGTGAAGATGTCTGGCAGGAAGGCATCATCGCCGCCAATAAACAAGCGGGGGCCGACATTTTACTGACCTTGAATGCGTCGCCGTTTAACGTAGGCAAGATGCAGCAACGTGAAGCCATTGTTTGTTCACAAGTTAAAGCGGCGCAGATCCCTTTGGTTTATGTCAATCAGGTGGGTGGGCAGGACGAGTTGATATTTGATGGTGCCTCCTTTGTCACCGACAATCAGGGTAACATCGTTTATCGAGCCGAAGAATTTCAGGAATATCTGGGAGCAGTGGAATTTAAGGACAACCAACCGATACCTTCCTCCTGCGTACCTTTGGATGAAAAAATCGCCAGCGTGTATCATGCGTTGGTGTTAGGGATTAAAGATTATGTACGCAAAAATGGCTTTGGTGGTGCCATTTTGGGCTTGTCCGGCGGCATAGATTCCGCACTGGTATTGGCGTTGGCTGTCGATGCCTTGGGGGCAGGCAAGGTGGAAGCCGTCCTGATGCCGTCCCGCTACACCCAAGACATGAGCAACGAAGATGCCATTTTAGAAGCGGAAAAACTAGGCGTTAACTACCACACCATCCCCATAGAACCTGCCGTCAACGCCTTTACCGGCATGTTAGCCGGTGTTTTTGCGGGTACTAAAAAAGACACCGCCGAAGAAAACATCCAGGCGCGTTGCCGGGGCGTTATTTTGATGGCGATGTCCAACAAGCAAGGCAAATTGTTGCTGACTACCGGCAACAAAAGCGAGATGAGCGTCGGTTATGCCACACTCTACGGCGATATGGCGGGCGGTTTCGCGCCGATCAAGGATGTGCCGAAAATGCTGGTATACCAACTGGCGCGTTACCGAAATAGTTTGTCGCAAGTAATTCCAGAAAGAGTGATTGTCAGGCCGCCGTCAGCAGAACTCGCGCCAGACCAAGTCGATGAAGACTCCTTGCCGCCTTATGAAATATTGGATGCCATCCTGGAACGCTATGTGGAAAAAGATCAATCCGCAGAGGAAATTATCGCCGCCAGATTCAGCCTTGAACATGTTGCCAGGGCAATCAATCTGGTTGATAGAAACGAGTACAAGCGTAGGCAATCCCCCCCTGGTATCCGCATTACCACACGGGCATTTGGCCGGGATAGGCGTTACCCCATTACTTCCGGCTATCGAGGCATAAAAAATTAGCGGTCATTATTGGTTAGGATACCGCGCTTTTCTTGACATCTTCTTATCTTTAGCGCAAACCCCCTTAAGCAATCAGTCCTGCAAACTGTCACCAAACCTTAAACAAACGGTCACGGTGATGTCATAAAAAAATCTTAATCTTTCCCCTGTAAATGAATTGTTGGTGAATGTCTGGTCACTAATACCGGGCTGGCCAATTATTCCACTGTAATCAGGAGGGATAAGATGAAATTACTCAATACCATCCAGAAATACGATGTATTTGTGTTTTCTTGGGTTATTAATGCGGGTGTCCACAATAACCTGCGTAAAGCCTGCCGCTACGTGACCAAAATCGGCGATGGCGAATTGTATGTTGTTGCCATGTTCTTGATGGTCTGGTTTGAAGGCTTACAATACCCGCCTTTACAAGCCATGCTGGTGGCATTCTGCATCGAAAGGCCGAGCTATTTTGTCCTGAAAAACAGTCTCAGGCGTAATCGTCCGGCGGCGGCGATAAAGGGTTTCCATAGTTTCATCACCCCCTCAGATAAATTTAGCTTTCCATCAGGGCACACATCGGCATCATTTATGGTGGCGACTTTGTTGGGTCATTATTTTCCCTTGCTATTGATACCGCTGTATTGCTGTGCAGGCCTGATCGGGTTTTCGCGTGTGGTTCTGGGCGTGCATTTCCCCACTGATATTCTTGTCGGCGGCGCGATGGGCATTTCAATAGCATTGTTTAGCATAGGACAGCATATTTAATGCGTATATTCTACGGCGTGCAAGGAACCGGTAACGGCCATATCACCCGAGCCCGGGTTATGGCAAAGGAGCTGTACAAGGCTGGCATTGAGGTAGATTTTCAGTTTACCGGTCGTGAGTTCGATAAATATTTCGACATGACCATCTTCAATGGCTATCAAGTCCGTCATGGACTGACTTTTGCGTCCGATAAAGGGCAAGTCAGTTACTTTAAAACGATGCTGACGGCCAAGCCGATCACCTTTGTCAAGGATGTCAAAACCCTGGATTTAACCGATTACGACTTGGTTGTCAGTGATTTTGAACCGGTGACTGCTTGGGCGGCAAAAAGTCAGGGTGTGCGTGTATTGGGTGTGGGGCATCAATATGCCTTCAACCACAAAATACCTAGAGAAGGTTCAGATCCTCTGGCGGATATGGTCATGAAGTTTTTTGCGCCAGCGGATATTGGCGTGGGCTTGCATTGGCATCATTTTGGTCAACTCATACTGCCACCTATTATTGAGGTTGAGGAAAAGTTGCCCAGCGTCAATAAAAACAAAATCATTGTTTATCTGCCTTTTGAAGATACCCGGGCAGTGATAGCACTTTTGCTGCCCTTCAATACTTTTGAATTCCATATTTACACCCCGGATGTCATACCATCGGCGATGGCACATATTGTCTGTAAGCCGTTGTCCAGGTTTGGTTTCCAGGAAGACCTGCAGGATTGCGCCGGCGTTATCAGCAATGCCGGTTTTGAGCTTGCCAGTGAGTCGCTGCAAATGGGCAAAAAGATATTGGCGAAGCCATTGCACGCGCAAATGGAGCAAATCTCCAATGCGGCAGCATTACAGCAGCTTGGCTATGGGCACATCATGCATGATCTGGATTCGCAGGTTATTGATCGCTGGCTCCACACGGCTCATGCTGTAAAGATTACTTTCCCCAATACGGCGAAAATCCTGGTTGACTGGCTCCAGGATGGCATGCCCGAAATGAATGCCGAGTTTGTTGAAAATGTCTGGAATACTGTGGATGTCGTGCATGTTAATCACTGAACGGTAAATGTTCTACGTTCTCTGCTATTAAATATTGGAGCTTACACATGAAGCTACGTTATCGTACTATCTGGATTTCTGATACCCACTTAGGGACAAAAGGTTGCAAGGCGGAATATCTCCGCGACTTTATCGACAACACCGAGTCTGATACTCTGTACTTGGTCGGCGACATCATTGATTTATGGAAATTCAAAAGCGGGGTTTATTGGCCGCCTTTACACGGCGATATTGTCCAGCGTATCTTGCGTAAAGCCAAGACCGGCACCCGTGTCATTTATATCCCCGGCAACCATGATGAGCAGCTGCGGAAATTGGTCGGCACTTCGTTCAATAATGTCGATATCCAACTCAATGCCATTCATACCACGGCACGAGGGGAGCGGCTGCTGGTTTTGCATGGCGATGAATTCGACAACGTGGTTTGCCATAACAAAAACCTACTGTATCTGGGCGGTGAAGCCTATGAGATTTTGCTGGTTATCAACCGTTGGCTGAACCATCTACGTAAAAAGCTCGGTTTTAAATATTGGTCGTTGGCCGATTTTTTAAAATATAAGGTTAAAAATATCACCCAGTTTATGCGTAATTATCAGCATATCCTGAGTTTGGAAGCGCAAAAACGTAAAGTTGACGGCATAATTTGTGGGCATATCCACCATGCCGACTTAACTCGGATGGAATTTGGTAAAACCTACGCCAATTGCGGTGATTGGATAGAAAGCTGTACTGCCCTAGCGGAAGACTATCAGGGCAACATGACCCTCATCCACTGGCGTGAAGAAAGTTTTCGGCTGCTGGATGAGCAGATACAGCCACTGCCGGTTTACGCTTCAGCCGAAATATCTGTCCAAGTAGCGAGCAAATCATAATTCCAAACCTTCCGGGCGAATCGGACAATCCCGGAAAACTCTGGCCTAAGAATTTAACTTACCGACCGACCAAAAACATTTTCGCCAATATTAAGACAATAAAAAAGCCCATTGAATCGGTAATGGCTGTCAACATGATACTAGCACCGACGGCGGGATCCCTACCATATTTATGGCGCAACAAGGGAATGCTTAGCCCGACAGTCACGGCGACCAGCAAGTTAATCAACATGGCGGAGCCGACAACAAATGCCAAAGCTTTATCATGGTAAAGTAGCCAGCTCAAGACACCGACAATAATACCGATAAACAAGCCGTTTAAGACCGCCAACATCAGTTCTTTTTTTATCAACCGCCGTACATTGTCGGGGTTAATTTGCCCTAAGGCCAGTGAACGAATGATCAGTATACTGGTTTGGTTGCCGGTATTGCCACCCATAGCCGCGACAATCGGCATCAGTGAAGCCAAGGCAACCAATTGCAGGATAACATCCTCATAAAAGCCGATAATCCGGGTCGAAGCCAAGGCTGTTGCGACATTAATCAGTAACCAGCCCCAACGGTTGCGGGCAGACTTCCATATTCCTGAGAATAAATCTTCGTCTTCCTCTACGCCCGCCTTGCTTAACATCTCCTCATCATTTTTTTCACGGATGAAGTCGATGATACTGTCAACGCACAGCCGGCCTTGCAACTCACCACGGCTATCCACAACCGGTGCGGAAATCAGGTCATAGCGTTCAAACGCACGGGAAGCGTCGGCTGTGTCGTGATCAATCCTAAACTGGACAAAATCAGTCACCATCGCATCGGCAACCTGCAATTCAGGTGCATGGGTCAGTAGCCGCTGCACGGGTAATACGCCTTTGACGATGTTGTCCTGATCGACAACAAATAATTTATCGGTATGTCCAGGTAACTTGCCCAGCTTACGGATATAGTCGATGATGGCTTCTAAACTTAAATCATCCCGGATGGCAATCATGCCGAAATCCATAAACGCACCGACCTGGTCATCCTCGTACGAAAGGATGGTCTTGAGGTTGGTACGCTCCCGGTTGTTCAAAGAGCGTAATATCTTGAGCATTGCCGGTTTGGGCAGGTCGTCGGCAAGGTCAGCAATTTCGTCGGCATCGAGACTGCTGGCAAAAGTAACCAACTCTTCGGCTTTCATGCCTGAAATCAGGGTTTGCCTTACGGCATCGGAGACCTCAAGCAAAATTTGTCCGTCATGATCACCTTTGATTGAGTTCCAAACTGATTGCCGTTGGTCAAGGGGTAAGGATTCGAGAATCAAAGCAATATCTGCCGAATGCATATCGGCCAAGCGCTCCTGGATACGCGCTTGATGTTGTTTGACAATCAGCGTTTCTTCCAGGTCATGATGACTGGACGTGCTTTTGTCGACTAGGGATTTTTCCAGCTCCTGTTTCTCCAGCAGAGAAACAATATCGTGTAATTGATGTTGCAGGAAATTCGTGGAGTCCAGTTGGGCTGAAGAGTCCATATTATTTTGCTTTATTGGCTTTTGTCTTTACCCTGCAATCGTTCCTGATCGGAAGGGGCGGTTTTGTTTAAGTTTTCATCTGAGTCAGGATTTCCTGCCAAAGTTCAGAATAAGCGTCCGCAGCGCGGCTTTTATCCTTGTAAGCGGGCAAAGGCTTACGTTCCAGACCCATGCGCTCAATCTCACTGGCATAAGGCACAGCGGTTTTTAACATATCAGGATAATCGGCGAGAACCTCTCCCATTATAGCCTTATGCAACGTTTTTCGCCGATCAACCATCGAGAAAAAGGGTATAAGCCTAGTATTTTTAAACTCATTATCGTTGATAAATGCATTTAATTGCGCCAGCGTCCTCAGCGATAGCGTGGTGGGTATGACGGGTGACAACAAAACATCAGCTGCCTTAAAAACAGCTTCAGACAACAAAGAAATGCTCGGCGGACAGTCCAAAAAAACAAAGTCGTAGTCTTTTGCCAAAGGGCTGAGGCGTTTTTTGAGTTGTTGGGTGGGGTGTTTTTTATCATCCAGAAGCAGATCCAGGTTTCGGAATGAAAAATCCGCCGGGATCAAGTCCAGGTTGGCAAAATCAGTTCCTTTTATCAGGCCGTCCAAATCGCGTTTCCCAGCCATTAAATCTTTGCTGCCACCTTTGATTTTGGGTTTGATACGAAAATAATACGTGCTTGCACCTTGAGGATCGAGATCCCAAACCAAGGTGCGGTAACCGCCCAATGCGGCGTTGTAAGCTAGGTTCACGGCACTTGATGTTTTCCCTACGCCGCCCTTAATTCTGTATAAAGCCAATATTTTCATGGTAACCCCTGTTTTTTTGATAAGGCTAAGCCATCATTGGATTAATGGCATGGAAAAATAATGCTAAGAGCCTGCTCGTAATGAGTAGTGGTTTGTGACAATCCCTGTAAGACAGTTTACTTACCGGCTCCAAATAAAGTATGAAAAGATGAGTGGGTCTCTGATTTATTAAAAATAGAGAATTCCGAAGAAAACTGGTCACGCGCTTTACCTTTGCGAACTTCAAAATCTTGGATTAAAACGCCCATGGCTAAAAAAGTTTTATTGGGCGTATTGATACGCTGCATTTCTTCGCTGAATTGTTGCAACTGTTGCTGTTGCACGGCGTAGTCTTGGTAACTGCCCAAAACTTCTTGGAGATTTTTCAGGTATTTGATTAATGTTGCAATGCGCCGCTCTGGATACAGGCCTGCAAAAAACTCCATTAAATAACGCAGTTTTTTGCAGGTTTTCCTGAGATTATGCAGGGCTTCTGGTGGTGAATGTTTGTCAATGCCCCCACCCTTTTTTATGATTTGTTTATAGGTTTTCCATATCCGCTGGTCGGCAAAGTGTTTGATTGTCGATTGCGTTTCTGTTTCAGGTGGGTTTTCGTGAGGAATTGCTTGCAGATATTTTTGCCATTCCGCGAGGGTGGTCATATATTTGCTGGAGTTCAGTTTTTTTGCGAGTTGCTTTTGTGATTTTTTTTGCTTGGCAAGTAAAAAATGTTGCAATGGATTAATGCTTTGTCTGATGACTGCCGGTAATTTTTTTTTGTATTGCTCAAAATTTAACAAATAGACATCTAAATCCCGGGTTTCCCCGGTGATCTGCCCTAACCAGGAAAAAAAATCCTTATAGCGAGTTAACGCCTCTTCTGGTAAGACATGGCTGGCTTGGCTTAATAGAGCTCGGGTTCTTCTGACGGCAACCCGAAAATCATGCAAAAACTCACTATCGATATCAGCGATGGTGCCTTGCTCATTAATCTTAATGGCGGAGAGCAAGTGAGTGAAAATTGATTTACAAGCGACATCAGTCGGCATTTCGGGTGTTAACTGGAAAGTCAATTTAGACGAGTAGCTCTTCGGTTTACGGCCTTGCAGCTTTAGAGCGTCGAGCAATACAGGTCGATCAACGGCGCTAAGACCCAGTTCCTTAGTAACCATTTCCACGATCTGTTCGGCGACTTTGTTATAGCCTTTAACAGGGAGTAGGGTGAGTCGATTGTTGAGCAGTTCAAATTCGTCAATCAGCAAATTCAAGACAATTTTGCCGTCTTTATTGACGATATTAATTAGCGAGGTTTCCCCTTCCAATGTGCAGATAGGCAGCAATGCCCGCATTTCTAAAATCGGCTCAAGGGTTTGTCTTACTTTGCCAGGATTAAACTGCCTGCTGAATGACGGGACATCGAAGAGAATGGTGCTCGCCACCAATTCATTGGTTTTTCGATTAATCAGCGTGAACGAAGACGATTGTTTGGAGCGGTTGAACTCACAGGTCAAATCGGCTTTGTACAAACGCCAGTCAAAGCTGTCGTAATAAGTTTTCAGGAAAAATTGATTGGAAACTAAATGCGTTTCATACTTATCGTTTAATGAAGCAAACAATGCTTCAGCCGTTAAATTTGCCGGTAATTCGAAATGTGTTGCCATATAAATATTAATCTAATAAAAACTTATGTAGTGTACATAATACTGTAACAATCCAGTGTTAATGTTTGATGACAATGAAATATTTAATAAATTAAGCCTTCGATTTGCTATCTGGCTGCGGTTTGTTGTGATTTTAGCGGATAGCCCTCTTTTGAGTAACAAAGGGTTGGCTTATAACATAAAGAGTAATTACAAAGGGATACTATGGGTAAAGAGTTATGGTTGCTAAGGCATGGCAAGGCTGAGCGTTTTGAAGTAACCGAGGATTATGACCGAAAGCTAAAAAAACGTGGCAAGCGTGATGCTAGGCGTATTGGCGAGTGGATGCAAACGAATGGCCTTATCCCCGATGTGATTATCAGTTCGCCCGCAACACGCGCACTATTGACTGCCAAAATAGTGTCAGACGCAATTGACAAAGACCGCCATGATATTCAACAGGAAAAGCGGTTATACGATGAAGGCATCGTACGCGTGAAATCAGTATTGGCTGAATGTCCCGCTGAGCTCGGTCGTGTGTTAATGGTAGGTCATAACCCGGAGTTCGAAGATCTCTTGGCCTACTTGGTTGATCCCGCTGGCTTGCCGGAAGTTGACAAGTTATTGCCAACGGCTGGATTTGTGCGTCTAGGCTTGCCGGATGATTGGTCGAAATTACCTCAAGGTTGTGCGAAACTGCTGGCTATAACAAACCCGAAAGCCTTGCTTGAAGAAGATGCAGGCTAATGCTCTGAAATGAAAATGTCATTGTCACATTTCTGTCATATTTACTGATTAAGCTATGCCGGAGCCTAGCGTAGTAAGGTAAAACTGTCTAATATTCGAGAATTATCAATGAAATCAATTTTGAAAACGAAAATCACCGGTGCTGTAGCAATCAGCCTGATATCTGCAGGATTAACGGGCAATGCCCACGCTGCGCCGACTGTTGACGCAGGCATCCCTGAGTACCAAGCAGCTAGTGGCATCTCCGGTAATTTATCAAGCGTGGGTTCCGACACGCTGGCTAATTTGATGACGCTGTGGGCAGAAGACTTTAACCGTGTTTATCCCAACGTCAATATTCAAATTCAGGCCGCAGGTTCTTCAACCGCGCCGCCAGCCTTGACCGAAGGAACCTCTAATCTGGGGCCGATGAGCCGGGAAATGAAAGATGACGAATTGGAGGCTTTTGAAGGTAAGCACGGCTATAAGCCAACCGCAATCCCTGTTGCAGTGGACGCGTTGGCGGTTTTTGTCAACAAAGACAACCCCGTAAAAGGCTTAACGATGGAACAAGTGGACAGCATTTTTTCATCGACCAACAAATGCGGCGGTGCTGCCAGCATTGAAACCTGGGGAGATGCCGGTGTGGCTGTCTGGGGCGCAAAAAGTGTCCAGTTATATGGACGTAATTCTGTATCAGGCACCTATGGATATTTTAAAGAACACGCCTTATGCAAGGGCGATTTCAAAAGCAATGTCAATGAACAACCGGGTTCGGCTTCAGTCGTTCAATCAGTCACCGAATCGGTTAACGGTATCGGTTATTCAGGCATGGGTTATTCGACATCAGGCGTAAGGTTGGTGCCTTTGGCTAAGAAAGGCAGTACCAGCTTTGTTGAAGCGACACCTGAAAATGCCCTGAATGGCAGTTATCCTTTGACGCGATACCTGTTTGTTTATGTCAACAAAAAGCCAAATCAGCCGTTAGCGCCTTTGGAAAATGAATTTATTAAAATGGTCTTGTCAAAAACTGGGCAGCAATCGGTCATCAAAGACGGTTATATACCTTTGCCGGCAAAGATAGTTGAAAAAGCGTTATCAGCGATCAAGTAGAAAATTTATTTGTCGCTGATGAAATAAGATGTTGTCTTGGAAACTGTTGGGCAAGGATGCTTCGTCTGACTTAACCTCCTTGACCTAGATCAATAAGGTTGAAAATGACATAGGCCAAGTCCTGTTTGATAGGGCTTGGCTTTTTTTATAATGTTTCGGTCAGCAGTTAATACGCCATAAAATGGCGCTTTTTTCATACGTTATATGTAACCATACGGTTAAAATGATAGAGTGCATTTAATGTTTTGATATTACGATATTCGCAATACTTTCATCTACCCGTCATTTACCGACCTTAGAATAGACTTATGTCTGAGCAAACCGCTAATTCAATCTCTTCACCAGCAAAATCAGTTCCCAGCAAACGCTATCAACAATGGCGATTAATGAAAGATAGTCTGGCACGATACAGCGTGGTCGTCGGTGGGCTTGGGGTCATTGTCGCTATCGTGCTGATTTTCTTTTACCTGTTGTACGTGGTATTGCCCTTATTTGAATCGGCAAAGGCCAGTCCAATAGCCGAATACGACCTTCCCGAAAAAAACGCGGGTAAGACATTGTTGCTGGAAGCAGAAGAACAAAATGAGGTTGCAGTTCGGTTTACGGATAGTGGCAACATCAATTTTTTTGCGCTAGCCTCAGGTAAGCTGCTGTTAAACCAAAAAATAAATGTTCCCGATGGGGTTCGGATTAGCAGCTTTGCCCAAGGTAGCCCGATTAATCAGGGTGCGGTTGCTTATGGCTTATCCGATGGCAAAGTTATTATTCTCAAGCATCAATACAAAGTCACTTACCCCAACAATAGCCGCCAAATTACCCCGTCCGTCGCTTATCCTCTGGGTGAGCAAGCCTTGGTCATCGACGATTCTGGCGCTGCTCTGGAGAAACTTGCGGTCAGGGTAGAACCCGACTCGACGACTATCGCCGCAAAATCGGGCAATAAAATTCATCTGGTGAATTTTGCTAAAGAACAAGCCTTGTTTGCCGATGAAGCGACCACAAACCGTACAGCCGTTACCTTAGATGTGACGGCTGATGGAATCGCTGAACTGTTAATTGATAAAGAAGGTCGTGAACTTTATTTGCTGAATAACGAAGGTCTGTTAAGTGCTTATGACATCAGCGATAAGAGCAGTCCCAAACTCAAGCATGAGCAAAAAGTAGTTGAGGCGGGACAAACCATCACCAGCATGGCTTTCCTGAATGGCGACCTGTCCTTATTGATTGGTGACTCTGCCGGTCGTGTATCGCAGTGGACGCAAGCCAAAAACGAGCTTAACCAATTATCGTTCAAAAAAATAAGGTCATTTAATATATCGACACAGGCCATCGTCGCCATTAAAGCCGAGCAACGCCGCAAAGGTTTTTTGGTGGTCGATGCTGGGGGAA
The DNA here is from genome assembly GCA_013141505.1 of Methyloglobulus sp. GTDB lineage: Bacteria > Pseudomonadota > Gammaproteobacteria > Methylococcales > Methylomonadaceae > Methyloglobulus. The sequence continues at coordinate 171,684 of JABFQX010000006.1, read as the reverse complement.
ATGTCAGTCTTCATCACTCTACCGCCGAACGGGAGCTTATCAAGCAGCAGGTCGGTGCTGCGACACCGGTAGCCGCCTTGATATCGCCCCGGGCAAACCGGTTTTTGCTGGAAACCGGTGACGGAAAACTCCATGCCTGGAATATAGAAAATGAACACCCTGAGGTTTCGTTCAAATCACTCTGGCAAAAAGTCTGGTACGAAAGCTACCCGAAACCTGACTACATCTGGCAATCTTCATCCGCCAGCAATGATTTTGAGCCTAAATATAGCCTAACGCCTTTAGTGTTTGGTACCTTAAAAGCCGCATTTTATGCCATGTCATTTGCTTTGCCATTGGCTTTGATGGGTGCCATTTATACGGCCTATTTTATGGCACCGCCGATGCGCCAGATAGTAAAGCCGGCTATTGAACTGATGGGGGCATTGCCAACGGTCATATTGGGATTTTTAGCCGGTCTTTGGTTGGCGCCATTTGTTGAAAAAAATTTGGCGGGACTATTTTTGTCGCTATTCTTGTTGCCTGTTTCCGTCATGCTGTTTGCTTTATTTTGGCAATACCTGCCTAAAAAATACCAACAAAAAGTCCCCGAAGGTTGGGAAGCTATTGTATTAATTCCTTTTATTATTTGTGTTGCTTGGTTTACGTTCGCTATCAGCCCTGCTTTGGAAAGTTTCTTATTCAGCGGGTCAATGCGCGATTGGTTTAATCGTGAATTAGGTATAGGTTACGATCAGCGTAATGCCCTTATTGTGGGTATCGCAATGGGATTTGCCGTGATTCCGACGATTTTTTCGATTGCCGAAGATGCCATATTCAGCGTTCCTAAACATTTGACGGTAGGCTCTTTGGCACTGGGAGCGACGACTTGGCAAACCATGACCAAAGTGGTGTTATTGACCGCCAGTCCGGGCATTTTTTCAGCGGTGATGATTGGTCTGGGGCGTGCCGTCGGTGAAACCATGATTGTCTTGATGGCGACCGGAAACACCCCGGTCATGGATTTTAGCGTGTTCCAGGGCTTACGCACACTGGCGGCCAATGTGGCAGTCGAAATGCCAGAATCTGAAGTCGATAGCACCCATTACCGGGTATTATTTTTGACGGCACTGGTGCTGTTCTTATTTACCTTTGTAGTTAACACCTTGGCAGAAGTTATTCGCCAACGCTTACGGGAAAAATATAGCTCATTATGATCGCGAAATGGTTTAAAACTGGCTCGCCGTGGATATGGCTGAATGCCGCAGCTGTCAGTGCCTGTCTCATTATGATAATTGGCGTACTGGGATTGATCCTGGTTCGTGGTATTGGACATTTTTGGCCGACGGAGGTTGTCCGGTTCAGTTATCAGGAGGAAGGTGGGCAAGCCAAAACGATTTTTGGTGAAATAATAGACAGCAGTGATACCCCCGCCGCCATCGCCAAAATGTCGGGCTTTAAAATGGCCGATGATGAGGATGTGCTGCTTCAATATCAAATCAAAACCGGTAATCGTGATGTAACCGGCGCTGATTTTCGCTGGTTACAGGCACGTAATATCCAGCAACAATCGCTTCCAGAAGACATTATGGTAATAGAGCGTCGGGAGTGGGGTAATTTTTACGGTCAGCTTGTTGCCGTGAAAGAGAACGGGGCAATGATAGCCAGCGGCGGGCAAGCATGGCCTGTCGCGCAAACCAAAATTGATGAGGCCTTGTCCATTTATGGCGAAATTAACCATCTGGAAAAAAAAGAAGTTGGCGCGATTAATTACCGGTTGGAGCAGTTAAGGCTGAAACAGAAAAGCCTGGAATTAAAAAATAAGCTGGATGAAACGGCCAAATCAGTTATAGAAGCCGAAAAAACTCAGCTTAAGAAAGACTACGAACAATACCAGACTCAGTTAAGGGCTTTATATCAAAAAATCAGGGGCGGCAGTTTAGTCGCAAAAACAGATGGTGCTGCTGAAATTGAAATTCCGTTGGCTAAAGTCGTCAGGATTTATCAACCGAATAAAATGAACCTATTCGAAAAAATGGGGCATTACGGCAAAAAATTTGCCGAATTTTTGGCGGAAGACCCGCGCGAGGCCAATACCGAAGGCGGTATTTTTCCGGCTATCTTCGGCACGATCATGATGGTGTTGATCATGTCGGTCATTGTTACGCCGTTTGGCGTTATAGCGGCGGTTTATCTGCGGGAATATGCCCAGCAAGGTTTTACCACGCGCTTAATAAGGATAGCCGTCAATAATCTAGCCGGGGTTCCTTCGGTCGTCTATGGCGTGTTTGGCCTGGGCTTTTTTGTCTATATCCTGGGTGGCCATATTGACCGCCTGTTTTATCCAGAATCTGCCCCTGCACCCGTTTTTGGAACCCCAGGATTGTTATGGGCATCCATCACGCTTGCATTACTGACTTTACCAGTCGTCATTGTGGCAACCGAAGAAGGTTTGTCGCGTATTCCTAAATCAATACGTGAAGGCAGCTTGGCATTGGGTGCCACCAAGTTTGAAACCCTGTGGAATACGGTTTTACCGATGGCGAGTCCCGCCATTATGACAGGACTGATCCTGGCGGTCGCCAGGGCGGCGGGGGAAGTGGCACCGCTGATGTTGGTGGGCGTGGTCAAGCTGGCACCGACATTGCCGCTGGATGGCAATGTCCCGTTCATCCATTTGGACAGAAAATTTATGCACCTGGGTTTCCACATTTATGACGTTGGTTTTCAAAGCCCCAATGTCGAAGCGGCCCGACCATTGGTGTATGCAACGGCATTACTGCTGGTTTTGGTGATTATTGGCCTTAATTTGACGGCGATTGTGATCAGAAACAATCTGCGGGAAAAATATCGGGCATTGGAAGGATAAAAAATGGCGACAGAACACGTACGTACCCATGCGATTGATATGAATTCAATTTTGCGTGGCCGCGATAAAAATTCAGGGCAGAATGAAATCTGTATCAAGGTGGAAAACCTGAATTTACATTACGGGCAAAAACAAGCCTTGCACAATATCAGCATGGATATACTCAAGCAGCGGGTTACTGCCTACATTGGCCCGAGCGGCTGTGGGAAATCGACTTTGTTGCGCTGTATTAACCGCATGAACGATCTGGTAGATAGCGCACGAATAGACGGCAAGATCCTGCTGGATAATGAAAATATCTACGATAAGTCGGTTAATGTCGCAGCATTGCGTCGGCGTGTGGGCATGGTATTCCAAAAACCCAACCCTTTCCCCAAATCCATTTTTGAAAATGTCGCTTACGGCCTACGCATACAAGGCATCAATGACAAACGCACCCTCGATGAAACGGTTGAAGAGGCTTTGAAAGGTGCTGCACTTTGGGATGAGGTTAAAGACAGGCTTAATGATAATGCCTTAGGATTGTCGGGTGGCCAACAACAACGACTGGTGATCGCCAGGGCAATCGCTATCGAGCCGGAAGTGTTGTTGTTGGATGAGCCTGCGTCTGCGCTGGATCCTATTTCTACGCTCAAAATTGAAGAGCTGATTAACGAATTGAAAGAAAAATACACCATCGTTATCGTCACGCACAATATGCAGCAAGCTGCTCGCGTTTCCGACTATACTGCTTTCATGTATATGGGTGAATTGATTGAAATAGGTAATACCAACCAATTATTCACTAATCCCAAAAAGAAGCAGACCGAAGATTACATCACTGGTCGGTACGGCTAATCAGGAGAAGACAATGGAAAATACCAACATCGGGCATCATATATCGGGGCAATTCAATAGGGAACTTGAAGACGTTCGTAACCATGTATTGACTATGGGCGGTTTGGTTGAAGAACAAATAGAATTAGCGATCAGGGCCTTTGTAAGCTCTGATGTTGAGCTGGCGGAGCAGGTTATCAAACAGGATAACCAGATTGATGACCTGGAAATGGCACTAGACAAGGAGTGCACCCAGATTATGGCGCTACGTCAACCGACGGCATTCGATTTAAGGCTGCTGATTGCCATCCTTAAGATAATCAATGAACTGGAAAGGGTCGGTGATCTGGCGGAACATATAGCCAAAATGGCTATTCACCGATCAGACATTGAAGGCAATAAAAATGACTCCTATCATGAGATCCGGCATATGGCTGATTTGGTCAAGGCCATGCTCCATGATGCCCTGGATGCGTTTGCCCGGATGAACATCGAACGTGTGCCGGAAATAACCGGTAAGGATGACAATGTTGATCGAGAATACGCTAGCATTATCAGGCAACAGATTACCTATATGATGGAAGATCCCAGAAATATTACCCGTACACTGAATGTGCTATGGACTGTCCGTTCACTAGAACGGATCGGCGATCACGCCTGCAATATTTGTGAACACCTGGTTTATATGATTAAGGGCGAAGATGTGCGTCACCTTAGCCGTGAAGAATTGGAAAGAAAGGTAAAAGGCTAGGCGGCGGCTTGAGTATCTCTAACAAAGATGATCGTCATGTGACGGCCTTGCAATGCTGATGCTAAGCCGACAATCACTAATTGGAATTGGCTAAATCTGTATTTTTGATGGATTTGCCGGCTTCGTACTTACCGAGCGCGTTTGCTCTGGAGTGACAAACCTAGGTTTGTCACTTTCTCCCTATCAATCAAACCACAGGTTTTTTATAACCTACCACTCTCTAATTGTCCACGCTCCGTTGGATTACGGGTTGAGCCGTTCCAAAATAGATAGGGTAGGAGCTGATTGATTCATCGTATAAAAATGTAACCCCGGTGCGCCGCCGTCCAGTAAGCGCCTGCAAAGGTCACTGACCAAATCCAGGCCGAAGGCTTGCACCGACGCACGGTCATCGCCAAATCCTTCCAGACGTTTTCTAAGCCATCGGGGAATGTCGGCACCACACATTTCCGAGAAGCGAAAGAGCTGGGAATACTGGGTGATTGGCATAATTCCCGGAACTATCGGTATGGTAATGCCGTTCTTTTCACACGTATCGACAAAATAAAAATAAGCATCGGCATTATAAAAATATTGGGTAATGACCGCATTTGCACCCGCTTCAACTTTACGTTTGAAGTTTTTGAAGTCTTCTGCTGCGCTAGTGGCTTGTGGATGCACTTCTGGGTAAGCCGCGACATGGATTTGAAATGAATCACTTGTTTCTTGGCGGATAAATTCAACGAGTTCATTCGCATAGCGAAACTCACCCGCCGACATCATGCCAGAAGGTAAATCGCCGCGCAGGGCGACAATCCTGGAGATGTCATGATCCTGATAGTTCTTCAGGATGGCGCGAATGTTCTCTTTGGTCGATGCGACGCAGGACAAATGTGGCGCGGCGGCAATACCTTTGCTTTGGATATCGACAACCGTATCGAAGGTAAGGTCGCGGGTCGAACCACCCGCACCAAAAGTAACTGAGAAAAAATCTGGATTGAGTGCAGCTAACTTGCTGTGCACAACCTGTAAACCGGCCGCGCCTTCTTGAGTCTTTGGGGGATAAAACTCAAAACTAAAGAGTTGCGGGTGTTTTTTCTGAGATTGCATGAGTTTTTGTCGTGTTAGCTTAGCGAATGCCCAAAACCACGTAGCCTTTTTAGTAATGTTGACCGATTATGAAACGGGGGCTACGGTTTACGGTGTGAAATGTCGCTAGCCCCTTAATAATAAACGGGTATTATCAATACCGGTAATGGTCTGCCTTGAAAGGGCCTTCAACAGGTACGTTAATGTATTTCGCCTGTTCATTGGTCAAGATCGTCAGTTTTACACCGATTTGATCCAGATGCGATCTAGCCACTTTCTCATCAAGTATTTTTGGCAGGATATAGACTTTATTTTCATAACTGGCGGCATTTTGCCAGATTTCCATTTGTGCCAACACTTGGTTACAGAAGGAGTTGGACATTACAAAGCTAGGGTGTCCAGTCGCGCAACCTAAGTTAACCAAGCGACCTTCCGCCAATATAATCAAGCGTTTGCCATCAGGAAAAATAACATGGTCAACCTGTGGTTTGATGTTTTCCCAGATATATTGACGCAAAGACGATATTTCGATTTCGGAATCAAAGTGACCGATATTGCAGACAATTGCTTGATCCCTCATCGCCGCCAAATGCGCGTGGGTAATGACATTGAAATTACCGGTTGCGCTGACAAAAATGTTGGCTATTGGAGCGGCATCTTCCATTGTGACTACGCGATAACCTTCCATGGCTGCTTGCAGGGCGCATATAGGGTCGATTTCAGTAATCCAAACAGTGGCACCTAAACCGCGTAAGGATTGGGCGCACCCTTTACCGACATCGCCATAGCCACAAACGACTGCGATTTTTCCTGCGATCATCACATCCGTCGCACGCTTGATACCATCGACCAAGGACTCGCGGCAACCGTACAGGTTATCGAATTTTGATTTGGTGACCGAATCATTGACATTAAAAGCAGGTACTTTCAATGTGTTTTTGGCAACCCGTTCATACAAACGCAACACACCAGTGGTAGTTTCTTCCGACAAGCCTCTGACATCCGCCATTAGTTCGGGAAACTTGTCATGCATCATGTTGGTCAGGTCGCCGCCATCATCCAGGATCATGTTAGGCCGCCAGCCATTTGCCCCGATAATAGTCTGCTCGATACACCAGTCGGCTTCAGCTTCAGTTTCGCCTTTCCAAGCAAAAACAGGTATGCCGGCAGCGGCAATCGCGGCGGCGGCGTGGTCTTGAGTCGAGAAAATATTGCAGGACGACCAACGAACTTCTGCGCCTAGCACAGTTAAAGTCTCGATTAACACGGCTGTTTGGATGGTCATGTGCAAACAACCCGCAATTCGGGCACCTTTTAACGGTTGTTTGACACTGAACTCTTTACGCAAAGCCATCAAACCTGGCATTTCCGTTTCAGCAATGTTAATTTCTTTACGACCCCAGTCAGCGAGGGCAATATCGGCAATTTTATAATCGTGTTGGCTCATATCAGTTCCTTGGGTATTGGTAATTAAAGGCCAGCTGCATCTTTTAGTTCTTCGACTTTATCGGTTTTTTCCCAACTAAAGGTGTCTTCTGTACGGCCAAAATGACCGTAAGACGCTGTTGTCTGATAGATGGGTTTCAACAATCCCAACATGGCGATCAAGCCTTTGGGTCTGAGGTCAAAATGTTTTCTGACGATTTCTACCAGCCGATCCTCGGCGAGTGTGCCCGTGCCAAAGGTTTCAACGCTGATTGACGTCGGCTCGGCAACGCCAATCGCATAAGACACTTGAATTTCGCAGCGTTCTGCCAAACCGGCAGCGACGATATTTTTAGCAACATAACGCGCCATGTAAGCAGCTGAGCGGTCTACCTTCGATGGATCTTTTCCTGAGAAAGCACCGCCACCGTGCCGTGCCATACCGCCATAGGTATCAACAATGATTTTACGGCCCGTTAACCCGCAATCGCCCACTGGGCCACCAATGATGAACTGACCGGTTGGATTGATGAAATATTTGGTGTCCTTGTGTAGCCATTCTTTGGGCAATACGGGCAAGATAATTTCATCCATCACCGCTTCATGAAGCGCTTTGGTGCTAATGTCGGGTGAATGCTGGGTGGATAGTACGACTGCATCGATAGCCACGGGCTTGTTATTTTCATAACGAAACGTGATCTGGCTTTTGGCATCAGGACGCAACCAAGCCAAGGTGTTATTTTTTCGGACTTCAGCCTGACGTTTAACCAAAAGATGTGAATAGGTGATCGGTGCTGGCATCAGCACATCGGTTTCATTGCTGGCGTAACCAAACATTAGGCCTTGGTCTCCTGCCCCTTGTTCATGGTCTTCAGCTTCATCCACGCCCATCGCAATATCGGCAGATTGTTTGCCTATCGCATTCAATACCGCGCAACTTTGTCCATCAAAGCCAATATCACCGTGGTCATAGCCGATGTCACAGACAACTTTTCGGACGAGTTCCTCTAAGTCAACCCACGCATTGGTGGTGACTTCACCCGCCAAAACTACCATGCCGGTTTTGACCAGGGTTTCACAAGCCACACGGGAACGAGGATCCTGCGCTAGCAGGGCATCAAGTACGGCATCAGAAATCTGGTCAGCAACCTTGTCAGGATGGCCTTCAGAGACAGATTCTGATGTAAAGATATAGTTGTTGCTCACAATGTCACCTTAAGAAATGGTAGGTCTATATAATCAAAAAGCTGCACAGGCAGTCTAGTTATTAATGGTGGGCCCTGTAGGACTTGAACCTACGACCTGCCGATTATGAGTCGGACGCTCTAACCAACTGAGCTAAGGGCCCTTGGATTGTTTATAAGGGGGTGTTATAAAAGCAGTTTATTCCCCGTCCAGGAAGCAGCGCAATTGCTCTGATCTGGACGGATGCCGTAATTTTCGCAATGCTTTGGCTTCTATTTGCCGGATACGTTCCCTGGTGACATCAAACTGTTTGCCGACCTCTTCCAACGTGTGGTCAGTATTCATATTGATACCAAAGCGCATACGCAGAACTTTGGCCTCCCTAGCTGTCAAACCTGCCAGGACATTTTGTGTCGATTCACGTAGTCCAGCAATTGTTGCTGCTTCGATAGGTGACAGGACTCTGGAGTCTTCGATAAAATCACCTAAATGCGAATCTTCATCATCACCAATCGGGGTTTCCATTGAGATTGGTTCCTTGGCAATCTTCAATACCTTGCGGACTTTATCTTCAGGCATTTCCATGCGTACAGCTAACTCTTCTGGTGTTGCTTCACGACCCAGTTCTTGAAGGATTTGCCTTGAAATCCGGTTCAGTTTGTTGATTGTTTCAATCATATGTACTGGAATTCGGATGGTTCTGGCCTGATCCGCGATTGAACGGGTGATAGCCTGCCTGATCCACCAAGTGGCGTAGGTCGAAAACTTGTAACCACGCCGATATTCAAATTTATCGACAGCTTTCATAAGACCAATATTACCTTCCTGAATCAAGTCCAGAAACTGCAAGCCACGGTTAGTATATTTTTTGGCAATAGAAATAACCAAACGCAAGTTTGCTTCGATCATTTCCTTTTTTGCCCGCCGGGCTTTGGCTTCGCCGATTGAAATACGGCGGCTTATATCTTTTAAACCACTTATGGTCAAGCCATAAGTGGCCTCAATATCAGCTAATGTTTTCAGAGCTTTACGAACATCTTTCTCATGCTCTTTCAACACCACTGAGTAAGAGTTTCTTTCGTCTAAATAAGTATTCAGCCAGTTTGGGTTACTGGCATTTTCTGCATATGCAGCTATAAAATCTTGGCGCGACATCTTCGCTTTTTTTACGAATATGTCATGGATACGCCTTTCTTGTTCACGAACGGAAGCGACCCCATCCGGAATAATCGCGGAGAGCTTTTTTAAGTATTGTGGCGCCCATTTAAATTCCATGAACGTATTCGCCAACGCTTCGAAGGCTTGTTCCGTTTGTTCGCTTACGTAGCCCTGTTTATCGATGGCTTTAGATGCAGCATCAAGTTGTTCCCTAAGCAGGTCAATTTTCTCTTTGACTTCGTCTAGGTTAAGACCCTTGAGGTCTTCTTCAGGTGTTTCTTCTTCAACGTCAGCGGCGACTGGGCTGGAAAGCAAGTCTTCAGGCTCGCTCAAGTCAGCAAATCCAGCAATCATATCGCTCAGTCTGAAGCCACTTTCTTCATCGGAAATGGAGTCAAATGAATGCAAAACGTCTTCAACCACCACGCAGGAGCGAGAAATGGCTTTCAGTAATTGTTGATTGCCTTCTTCAATACGTTTGGCGATTTTTAGTTCATCAGCTCGAGTTAAGAGTTCGACAGAACCCATTTCACGCATGTACATGCGTACTGGATCGGTTGTTCGGCCAAACTCACTATCGACAGATGCCAGCGCGGCAACTTCCTCGGCATCTTCATCATCAGCCGTAACAGCGGCAGAATCGGTAATTAGTGAGTCATCGTCAGGTGCGGTTTCATATACCTGAATGCCCAAGTCATTGATGGTGCCGATAAATTCTTCAATTTGCTCAGGATCAGCTATATCACTGGGCAGGTGATCATTCACCTCGGCATAAGTCAGGTAGCCCTGCACTTTGCCTTTAGCAATCAATTGTCTAAGTTGAGACTGCTGATCTTGATTCATATTCCACCCACGTTACTTTAACTACAAGCCACTATAAACAAACGGCACATTGTACCCTAATACTGATTAAATGGCATTACTATGTTTTTTCGTCAATAACTCTAGCAACACTGCTTTTTCGGCTTTGGTTAAGCCAAGGTTTTTGTCTTTTTCCAATAAATCATTTAGACGCGCGGTGCTTGCTTCAGCAAACAATCTCGATATGGTGTCAAAAAATACTTTTTCAATGTTTTCTTCTGGAAATTCAACCGCAGCCAATTTTTTTATGATGATTTCATCAGGATGGCCTCGGTAAGATTCGAGTAGAATTCCAAAATTGGCAGGCCTTTCATTCATTAAAGTGGTCAGGATGTCTTTAAATTTGTTGATGCCTTCAAAATGAAGGTAATCCCAATCAATTATTTTGTTTTCTATTTTATCAATCAGTTGAGGGTTTTGAATTAACAAGGCCATGACGCAGCTGGCTAAAGAAAGCCGATTGCTTTTTTGCCTGTGCTGCTTTACTTCTCGGTTATAAGCTAGGATTGCCTCTTGGTCTAAAATGTGGCGTTGGTACAATCTTGACAGTTCATCAAACATTAACTCCCTGAACGGGCCGAGCGGTAGTTTTTTCAAATATTCTTCAGCTTCTTCCCTAAGCATAGAACGATTTTCGTATTCTGCCAGTTTCAAATCTTTAGTGAAGTAATCAAAAAAATATTCTGATAAGGCTTGCGCTGCTTTAATGCGCTGGGTGAATGATTCTTGGCCTTCTTCTTTAGCAAGTGAATCAGGGTCGTGTTTTTCTGGCAGAATCATAATGCGAATCTGGCGTCCCGACTTTAACACAGGAAACACCGAGGAAATGGCTCGCCAAGCGGCAGATTGTCCGGCATTGTCGCCATCGAAACATAAAATCAATTCCGAGGTATAGCGGAATAGTAGTTCGAGGTGGCTTTGCGAGGTTGCTGTGCCCAAGGTGGCTACGGCATAATCGATACCTGAGCCGGACAAGGCAATGACATCCATGTAACCTTCAACAATGAGGATGCGTTTCGGTTTCGGGTCTTTTTTTAATAATTCAAAAAGCCCGTAGACTTCTTTGCTTTTGTGAAAAACCGATGTTTCCGGGGAATTCAGGTATTTGGGTAATGAATTGTCCAATACCCTGCCACCAAAGCCGACGATTCTACCGCGCTTGTCCCTGATCGGAAACATGAGTCGGCCACGAAAGCGGTCGTAAACCTTACCGTCATTTTTAACCAGCAAACCGGCTTCAATAAGTTTATTTTGATCGAATTTTTTTGCTAAAACCTGCCATTCATCAGGTGCATAGCCGAGCATGAAGGCTTTGGCAAGTCCATGATCGACTTGCCTGGATTTGAGGTAACTAACGGCGTTTTTTCCGGCCTCATGGGTTCGCAGACAGTCTTCATAAAAAATCGCCACTTGCTCAAGAAGTTGATATTGCTCGGCAATATTTTCTTTCTTTTGCGGCGTTGCTTTATAGTTCGCCGTCTCTCTTATGGCTTCAACGCCTGCAAACGTGGCAAGATCCTCGATTGCTTCGATAAAATCCAAGTGATTGTAATCCATCAAAAAACCAATTGCATTGCCGCTTGCGCCGCAGCCAAAACAATGGAAAAATTGTTTGCTACGGTTTACTGAAAAGCTGGGGCTTTTTTCTGAATGGAAGGGGCATCGAGCCACATAATTGGCTCCGGTTTTTTTGAGGGGGACGTGTGAGTCAATCAAGTCGACGATATCAATCCTGGCTAAGAGATCGTCGATAAACTGCTTGGGGATCCTGCCGGACATCGCCAGGGCGGCGCTTAGTTGGGGAGCGCGGCCTTGATTTTGGCGCTGACGCTCGACATATCGGCGCGGCCTTGCATTTTTCCTTTGAGTAGCGCCATTACCTTGCCCATGTCTTTGACCGATTCCGCGCCGGATTCGGTAACGGCGACATTTACCATGCCGTCAATTTCCGCTTCGGTGAGTCGCTGAGGCATAAAATCCTGAATCACCAGCACTTCTGCTTCTTCAATTTGGACCAAATCAATCCTACCGGCATCGGAAAATTGCCGGATGGATTCCCGACGTTGCTTCATCATCTTGTCGAGAACCTGAAGAGTGCGTTCGTCATCCAGTGTGATGCGCTCGTCAACTTCAACCTGCTTGATGGCAGCGAGCATAAGTCGAATAACCAGCAACCGGGATTTGTTGCCTCCTTTCATGGAGGCCTTCATATCGTCCTTGATACGGTCTGTTAACAATCCTGACATAGTTTTGCTTTAGAGTGCGGGACGACCACGACGCAAGTTTTTAAGCGCATAACGCTCACGAGCCAGCTTCTTCAAATGGCGTTTAACCGCAGCGGCACCTTTACGTTTGCGCTCTGAGGTCGGTTTTTCGTAGAATTCGCGACGACGTACTTCTGCTAACACACCGGCTTTTTCACACGCACGCTTGAAGCGACGGATAGCGATATCGAAGGGTTCGTTTTCTTTAAGTTTGACTGAAGGCATATCTTCCCAATTATGTTAGTATCTGAAAAAAGTCTCTAGCGCGGTCAATATTAACCGACGCAGTAAAAAGAACCGCGAATTATAACCTTATTTTATCGTTTTCAAAAACTCAATGTATGTTTTAGGGATAGAAACCTCTTGCGACGAGACCGGCGTTGCCATTTATCACCCCCAACGTGGCCTGATTTGCCATCATTTATACAGTCAGGTCGAAATGCACAACGAATATGGCGGCGTAGTACCGGAACTAGCATCCCGCGATCATATTCGAAAATTAGTGCCACTTATCAAGCAAACATTACAGGAAAGTCGCCTACAAAAAAGCGATATAAACGGCATTGCTTACACCGCAGGCCCAGGTTTGATGGGCGCGTTACTGGTCGGTGCAGCCACTGCGAGAAGCATTGCCTGGGCTTGGGGGGTTCCCGCCATTGCCGTACACCACATGGAAGGCCACCTGCTCGCGCCGATGTTGGAAGATAATCCACCACCATTTCCTTTTGTCGCGCTATTAATTTCCGGTGGACACACCTTGTTGGTACAGGTCGAGGGTGTAGGTCGCTATCGATTATTAGGAGAATCACTGGACGATGCGGCAGGTGAAGCCTTCGATAAGACCGCAAAAATGTTAGGCTTGGGCTATCCAGGTGGGCCAAAACTGGCTGAACTTGCCGAGCAAGGCAAGCCAATCATAAAGTTTCCCCGTCCGATGACCGACAGGCCGGGATTGGATTTCAGCTTTAGCGGACTTAAAACTTTCACGCTTAACACTTTTAGCAATAGCGGAAAAACCGATCAGGATAAAGCCGATATTGCCGCCGCCTTCCAACAAGCCGTTGCCGAAACTCTCAGCATCAAATGCAAACGCGCCATCCAACAAACCGGTATTAAACGGTTGGTGGTCGCTGGTGGGGTGAGCGCCAACAAAAAGATTCGTGCGTCATTAAATGAAATGGCAGCGTTAGAAAAAAGCGAGATTTATTTTCCAAGGCCAGAATTTTGCACCGATAACGGCGCTATGATTGCTTATGCCGGCTGTCAACGCTTACTTAGGGGCGAACAACAAAGCCTGAAAATAGCAGCCAGGCCACGCTGGCCGATCAATGAATTGCTTTGAATACAACTTGACTTACTCTTCTCCAGCCAACAGCCGCTTTATATTGCTCTTATGTCTAAGCAGCAAAAACACCATCATCACCGCAGCCGCACCGACAATAACTTTATCAGCCAAAATAAACCAAGCGTAAACCGGCGATAAAACCGAAGCCGTCAAAGCAGATAGCGATGAAATCTTGCGAAGTTTGTAGACCAACAGCCAAGTGCCGATAACCGCCAAACCTAACGCCCAGGAAAAACCCAACAAAACGCCTAAAGAGGTCGCAACGCCTTTGCCGCCTTTAAAACCAAAAAATAACGGATAAAGATGTCCGAAGAAAGCGGCTAAACCAATAAAGCCGAGCATAAAAGGTGATACGGCCAATGAATTTGCCACAAAAACCGGCAAAAAACCTTTCAGCATATCCCCAAACAACGTAATTCCCGCCGCTTTTTTGCCACCAATCCGCATTACATTGGTTGCGCCTGGATTACCTGAGCCTTGTCCGCGCGGGTCTGGCAAGCCCATTAAACGACAAACGATAACGGCGCAAGATACCGATCCAAGTAAATATGCCGCAGGGATTAACAACCATCCAATCATTGAGTACCTTCACTATTCATGACTTGTAAGCACCGGACATATGCCGGATACTTAGCTTTTTAAAACGGGCACATCATAACCGGAAATTGCTATGGACATTATATTTTTAGGGGGTCTCGAAATCGAGACCATAATCGGCATTTATGACTGGGAGCGGGAAACCAGGCAAACTGTCAGTCTCGATATAGAGATGGCGTATGACATCCAAAAAGCGGCTGAAACCGATGATATTGAGCATACGCTGGATTACAAGGCCGTATCCAAACGCATTATCGCCTTTGTCGAAACCAGCAATTTTTTTCTGGTGGAAAAGCTGACTGTAGAAATTGCCAACATTATCCTAAATGAATTTAACGTGCCGTGGGTGAAAGTCAGCCTTAATAAAAAAGGTGCGATTCGTGGTGCCAGCGACGTAGGCATCATTATTGAGCGAGGGCGGAAATAATATGCCCACCGGTTATATCAGCGTTGGCAGTAATATTGACAGGGAGCGGCATATTCCCGCCAGCATTAAGGCTTTAGAGGCACGCTACGGTCAGTTGACGCTCTCAAGCATTTACGAATCCGATGCTATCGGTTTTACCGGTGACGCGTTCTACAATCTGATTGTAGGTTTTGACTCCGATCTGGATGTTAAAGCAATCACCGAACAATTACGCCAAATAGAACTGGACAATGGCCGCAACCGTGAATGTAAAAAATTCTCTGCCCGAACATTAGATTTAGACCTAGTTCTCTATGGCGACTTGATTATCAATGAAGGGCGTATCCAGATACCGCGTGACGAAATCGAAAAATACGCGTTTGTATTAGAGCCATTGGCAGAAATTGCTGGACATTTACAGCACCCTGTCTCGCGCATCCGTTATGCGGAGTTGTGGGACAAATTTGATAAAACCAATTTGCAACAACATCGTGTTACGCCCGTCTGGTAAAAGCAGGTGGGTTTATTGAACGTAAAAGTAGCCCGTATGAAGTGCAACGTAATACGGGAAAGCGGACTACGAACTACTAGCTGATTTGTTGGGGTTCGTATCTCACCGCCAACCTACCCGACATGCGGGATGGTTTTAACTATAATGCTGGAAAAGTTTTTTACTTCGCCGGACGGGGGCATATTGCCCCGTTTGTAAGGTTTCAGTAGGATTTAAAGCGGCAGCGTGTGTAAAACACTTAGTGACGGGTTAGCATGACCGGTACGCGGAGAGTTAATTGAAAATAAAAAATAAACTATGCTTAATTATTCAAATTATAAGGAATAAAAGCATGAAGAAAATTGTACTTGTATCATTGTTGCTGGTCGGTGGGTTCGCAAATGCTGCTGAAACGCTTCGATTATTTCCTGTCTATCCAAGCACAACTGGCAATGTTGTTGGGGATTTAGGTGTTGATTTGCCAAATACTGACATCGCCATTAACACCATACAGATTAATGTATTTCAGCCTTGCGGAGTATTACAATATGGCGGATTTACAGTAGTGGGAGGATGTGGCACTTATAAGCCTGCGGCACAGCTTTGGAAAAAAGCAAAATCATTAACATTAAATCCTTACGCATTACCATTGGCTGTTATTCAATACCCAACAACTCAGGCAACGCTTGCCTATTCTACGCTTAATGGACAGCCTTTTGTCGTTGCAAGCTTAATTCGTTATTCACAACAATCATGTGATCCTGCACTGGTTGATACTACTAGATATGCTGTAACTAAAGAGCCGTGTATTGGTGGCTTGCAAGTTTGGAAAAGAATTTCTCCAGTGCAATAGTTTTGATATAAAGGTTAATAGCAGTTCTCGTAAGGCTTTAATCCTATTTTCTTTGATACAAAAAAAGCCAGACCTAGAATCTGGCTTTTTTGTGCACATTACTTTATCTCTCTTTCCCTAATTATTCTCAGTGCTACAGCATGTGCTGGACAAAAGAACCTCACAGTCCTAATTCTCGATTGATCCACATCCTAACTCGGTACATCCGAAAGTAATTACTTCAACAACCCATTTAACTTATGCACAAACGCAGCAGGATCATCCAATTGTCCACCTTCGCTTAATATTGCTTGATCGAACAAGATGTTGGTCAAATCGGCAAAACGGGCATCGTCTTGCTCAACCTTGAGCCGTGCGATTAAGGCGTGATCGGGGTTGATTTCAAAGATTGGCTTTTTGCCCATACCAAATCCCATGCCTTGCCCGGCATCCTTCATTATTCGTTCCATGTTCAGGCTCATGCCGTAAACGTCAGCGACCAAACAGGCAGGGGATTCGGTCAAGCGATGGCTTAATTTAACTTCGCTTACCTTGTCGCCCAGGACTTCCTTAATCTGGGTGATGACTGACTCGTAATCTTTGATGATTTCTTCGCGTTCCTTTTTGACTTCGTCATCTTCAGTTTTTTCCAAGTCCAGGTCGCCTTTGGCAACCGATTGCAAGTGCTTACCGTCAAACTCATCCAGATTAGAAATTAACCATTCGTCGATGCGATCTGACAACACGTAACACGTAACACGTAAGGCGAAAGCCGACAGGCGTTCCGCCCTAATCCATCGCCATCATTCAGCGAAACCCGAAAACAGCTCAGGTTCTCCACGGATGGGAAGGCAGGTCACTCAGACCGATAACATCAACCCCGGCTTTGGCGACTTGGTGGTCGTTTTCTACCGAACTGCCACTGACACCAACGGCACCGATCAGGATGCCGTCTTTATCGACAATCGGTACGCCACCGGGAAAGGTGATCAGGCCGTCGTTGGAGTGTTCAATCCCAAACAGCGGGCTGCCGGGTTGTGACAGCTGTCCTATTTGTCCGGTGTTCATGCCAAAGAAACAAGCGGTCTTGGCTTTTTTGATGGCGATGTCGATACTGCCTACCCAGGCTCCATTCATTCTGACAAAGGCTTTTAAATCAGCGCCCGAATCCACCACAGCGATACACATCTGAGTTCCTAGTTTGTTTGATTCGGCAATCGCTGCCGCTAAGGCTTCTTCGGCTTGTTCGTAAGTGACGTGCATTGTTTTGCTCCAGTTGTAATTGTTAATTAAAAAATAGTCGAGTTGGTGCATTTCATGCGCCAAAAAGGTGCGTACAACGCACCCTACGATAGATTTAACGAACTGCGTTATATTTTTCTTTGAGATGCTTAAATCCGGCTAACGCTTCTTTCATCGCTTCGCCACCCGCTTTGACATCGCCATCATTAAAGCTGCTTCGGGCTTGTCCCAGTTTATGGGTAGCTTTCGATTTAATCATCGACAGTTGCCCATCTGAACTCGAAATCGATTTTTGCACTTGTTTTGCTTCCATCAACAAATTGATAACGGCTTTATCGCCATTATTTTTGTCAAAAGCAGCAACGGCTTTTTCTAGGTAGACAATCGTTTGGTCTATCGATTTTTTTACGTCGAAAGTGCTTCGCATCCCGATTGCAACAGCGTTGGCACAAATAAAACTTAAAACCGTTGTCGTTAGTAGAATTCTTATTTTTTTCATGATGTTAAGGTTTCGTTAATTGATTTAATGAGCCAATGTTATAGATAATTTATAGCTTAGTAGCCGTTGATGATTAAGTCCTTTGACAATCTTAATGGGTATAAAAACTAGATGTAGCACTTGATTTATTTAGTGGATAATTTTTCGATCCATCTACTAAACCGATTTTTTCATAGACTCTATTTAGCCTGCATTATTTTTATGATCGTATTTCAGCGGCAGTATATAAAAACCTATCTCCAGAGGAATGGGGATAAAGCTGCTGGTTGGCATTCTAAAGTCAGCTTGACGTTAAGTCTATGCTTATAAGTATTGTTGGTAGTGGGTTAAATCTGTGACTTGATTAAGGAGGAGTGACAAACCTAGGTTTGTCACTCCAAAATACATAAAGATCACCGTTATGAAGATGAAGTTGATCAAAAAAACACAGATTTAACCCACTACCGTATTGTTATAAGCCGAACCTTACGTAGAGCGCTTTCGGACGTAATATTTGCTGTCAGTCAAAGACGAGACGGTTTTCAATCAACGCATAAAAACATACTTTAAAAACCGTCATAGAAAGCCAAGTCATTTTAAATGGCTTGGCTTTTTTTTGCCCAAAATTCAGGGGACTGAGGCATTAAAACTGTTGATTAGTTCTTGGATATCCTCAGCGCCTGAATAATATTGCCAAGCTACCCCCTGCCACGAGATATCTACGGTTTTTTAAATAAAAACTATAGAAAAATCAGTTTATTGCGTTTTTTTCACCGAAACAAGGTGCGTTGTGGACTGAATGTAAGTCTTTATACTGTTTATTAAACATTGTTACATTGAGGTTACATAAACTTAATGTTTCACATTAAATAAAAAATTTAATTATATGATAAATAAGTATTTATTAATAAAGCATTCTTCTTCGTTATTCTGTATAGGTATTCGTACGTATTTCCCTACATAAAATGTAGCTATAAGCTACTTACAAGGGTTACTCAGACTCTCAGGTTTAGCCGAGAAAGTTGCATCAATTTCAAGGCATGCCAAGGAAGAATTTGTACCATTTTAGTTTTGTGAAAAGTAAGTTTGATTCTGGCAGGGATGACGGACAAACAGTGCTGCAATGCTATTAAATGGATGTGTAAACAACAAAATGAGACTTAAAAATTATGAAAAAAATACAGTTTAAACCGAATCGCCTAAGGGATGGTGTCCGGCTGGCGCTGGCTTTACCGCTGGTTGGGGTATTGGCTATGACAGACGCGCAGGCTGGAATCAATTTGACGGTGGTCGATCACGCGGGGACTGCTGTCCCTGGTTTCCGCTATCTGGTGGAAACCGATAGTACGCACCCTACAACGCCCGGCGTTCGTGATGTCAATGCCTTGTCCTTGAGTTTCCACAACAGTGATGCGCCGGTATTGGCGGAAGGCCAAAGTGCCGGAGATACTGCGGCAATTGACAGTGATCGCTTTAATCCAGGCGACCGTGTGTTTGTTTCGGTATTGCCTTATGAAGGCCATTCCATCGGTGGCGCTATGGTAACGCTTGATGCTAGCGGCAACGCCACCGTTGAAGTGACTACCGAAAACAACCCCATTCCGACGGCACAAATGTCGGTTTATGTCTTTCATGACAAATTCCCAATCAACAACGCACCTGATGGCGCTAACGAACAAGGTAGCGCAGCCAGTTGTTCGGGGGCTGATCACTTCTGTCCTCAAGATTTCACGGTACAAATTCTTGACGGCGGTGGCGGTTATGGTGTCGCAGGCCCTGGCCCTGTCAGTACCGACGCGTTCGGCAATCCTTTAGGCACTACTTATACCGGCAGCATCAATAATGATGGTACGCCCGAAGTATTGGATTTGGGTAACGGCATTATTCATCCAGGCCCGGATGGCGTGGTGGTTATCAAAAACCTGGTTCCCGGCAAATATGGCATAAATCTCATCCCACCGGCCGGACAAGGTTGGGTGCAAACGCACACTATCGAAGGCACCAAAACTGTTGATGCCTGGGTAATGGCTGCTAACCCCCCATTTATGAACGAATGGGGGCCTTCTTTTTACAATGTATCTACGGGCTTTGTTAAAGAATTCGTCGATAACGCGGTGTTGACAGGTGGAGCCACTATCGAAGGCACGATTGTTAATAGTCATTTGACCGCGCCGCCGTTATTGGCAAATGCCCCAGGCGCGCCTTTCCCCAATTGCCGCATCGGGCTGAATACCATAGCGGGCGTCGGTGTTTACAGTGGCCGTTGCGATGACAATAGCCATTTCAGTATCCCTAACGTACCCGATGGCAGTTATCAACTGGTGGCCTGGGACGATAACCTGGATATGATCATATCGTTTTACAATGTTGATGTTGTGGGTGGCTTTGCTACAGTTGCCCAGCAAGATGCCGCTGGCAATATACCTGCACCGGCATGGTTCCATACTTCCAAACATACCATTTTCAATGACACTGATGCCGATGGTTTCCGTGATCCCGGCGAAGTCGGTTTGTCTAACAAGACAGTTAACTTGCGCTTCCGAGATGGCCGGGTTTACCAAACCTCCCCTACTGATACTAACGGTGAAGCGGAATTCAACGAAGTGTTCCCATTCTTTCATTGGTTGATTGCGGAAAGCGATTTTGCCCGCGACAAAGCGACCGGCGTAACGGTAGTGACGGATGCAGGTGGTGAATTGCCCTCCGTTTCGAATGGCGGATTCCCTGACTTCGGCGTATTAACGCCGCAAGCGCAAATCTGTAAGCCTGCTGATGCCTTGTTGACTAGCTGTACATTAGGTTCTGCCCTCAACAACATCAATACGGGCAATAATTTGTCACGAACCGAAACTGGGCCAGTATTGCTCCAGGCATTTGACGGCTTTCTGGGACAAACCAATAGCTATCAATGGGGACGCAAACTTTATACTGGTAATGAAAACGGCGGTATCACGGGTATCGTATTTTACTCCAGCACCCGTGCTGAAAATGATCCGCGTTATGGTGTCGGTGATCCTTGGGAACCGGGTGTGGCGCGTGTGCAAGTCGCGCTCTATGCTGACGGCGATAAAAACAACCTGCCAATCGGCGGTGGTTTTCCCGGTGCTGGTGGCGAAGATGTTGACCGCGACGGCGATCACGTCGTTGATGCCCCTGATGGCATTATCGACGATATCAACGGTAGCGGCGGTGTAGACCGCGCCGACGTGGATAACTATCCGTTTGGTTGGGCTGATGGCGGTGCTATGGGGCCGGAAGACGTTGACAATCATGCAGATGTCATAGGCGATGCCTTCAATAAAGGTGAT
Source organism: Methyloglobulus sp. (assembly GCA_013141505.1). Taxonomy (GTDB): domain Bacteria; phylum Pseudomonadota; class Gammaproteobacteria; order Methylococcales; family Methylomonadaceae; genus Methyloglobulus. The sequence continues at coordinate 150,610 of JABFQX010000006.1, read as the reverse complement.
GCTATCACAATTGTGACCACCGATGCTTGGGACGACAATAAACCAACGGGTTGTCAAGGCCCTAGTTTCTCAGTGGCCCCTGCTTCTGGCTCAGCAGTCGCTAAGGATTGCTATGACGGTTTACGTAATTATAACCAATCCCGTCCTGGCGTTTTTGATGGCGGTTATGCGATTGATAAAGATGAAAATGGCGCACCTTTAAAACCGGCGAAATATATTGTTGAAGCGTCACCACCTAAAGGTATGGAAATCGTCAAGGAAGAAGACCTCAACGTCACGTTGGGTGATGGTTTTGAGCCTAATCCAAATCTTTTGCCACCCGTCTGTGTGGGTGACGCACACATTGTGCCGCCTTATTTGAGCTTGCAGCTTGGCGAAGACAATCTTACCCCGGTCGTGGCTAACCCAGAAGTACCTTTATATGCAGGGCTATCACGTCCCTTGTGTGATTTGAAACAATTGGATCTGCTGGCAAAACAAAACGCAGTTGCGGAATTCCATGTGTTCACAAAAGTGCCGCGGTCATCACGGGTTGTGGGTAACGTCTTCAACGATGTATTGGCGACTATCGACCCTAATTCACCGAATGCCGGTGAAAAAGCCAATCCAGCCTGGATCCCGGTGTCTTTCCGTGACCATACAGGTAAGGAAGTCGTGCGGGTAAATACCGATGAGTGGGGTGCATTTAATGCCCAGTTGCCGTCTACCTGGACAGCTAACGCACCGTTGCCATCAGGTTTTTCACCGATGATGTTGAATGCCTGTGTCAATGATTCCGGTATCGTGCCTAATCCGCTGTTTGGTACATCAAGCAACTTACCGTTTATCCAAGATCCTAACTACGATCCAACGCTGGCGACCGTTTGTTGGGTCTTCCAGTATATGCCAGGCACTACCACTTATCTGGATACCCCAACCGTGTCCAAAGGTGCATTTGCGGCAACCCGGGCTTACCCGGTTGACTGCGAGCAGCCCACCGCTACACCAGTGATAGCGAAGGCTGAAGGTGTGGATGGTGGGCCTTATGTGCAGGTAGGCGCACCAAGAACGGCAGCCCAAAGAACCTTGACCGTCACGGCGGCCGGTACTGTTCAAGTGCCTAACCCAGCGTATACCGCTGTGGGTACGTCACCTAAACTGATTGCCAGAAATTACGGTTTGGGTGCTGTTTCAAGTGGTGCAAATGCTGCTCAGGTTAAGTTGACCAATAGTGCCGGTGTTGCTACGACCGTTAGCTGTACAGGTGCCGGTGCAGCTGCAACAGGGACAAATTTTACATGTGCTTGGAATTCTACTGCGAATACCGTGAAAGTTCAGTTTGGCCCCACTTTCCCTGTCGGCGCTTACGACCTCATGCTTCATGGCCAAGGTGGCGCGAATGGCAAGTGGTCACCTTCCGGCATAAAGGTGTCAGTGGGTAACATAGCAACGCCTGTTCCTGGCGGCGGTGCCATTCACCATGTTGCCAATGGCGAGAAAATTCAGCCTGTCATTGATGCGGCTGCAGCCAATGACTTGATCCTGGTCGGCCCTGGCATGTACAACGAACAATTGATTATGGATAAACCGCTACGTTTACAAGGTTCTGGTGCGATGAGCACTATGCTCTTTGCCCAACGGACGGAAGCCAATATGATCAATAACTGGCGTGCACGCTTGCAGGATGCGATTGATAATTCCAGAGTGTCCCTATTGCCGCCATTGACGGGTAATGTTGCCACTGAATTCCTCAATGAAGAAATGGCCGGTATCTCCGTATTTGGCTTAGACGCTACGCCTGCCAACGGTGGTTTTGGCGACACAGCCAATGCCCGCATTGATGGTTTCACCATCACCGGTGCAGATAACGGCGGTGGTATCAATGTCCACGGTTATGCCGATTACTTGGAAATCTCCAATAACATCATCAAAGCCAACTCAGGCAATGCGGCGGGCGGTATCCAAATTGGCCGTAATGGCTTGATTAACGGTACAGCGTACACAAATGCCAGCAATGACAACGTGCGTATCCACAACAACCAAATCAACCAAAACGGTGCTTTGGGTACAGGCACGCTGGCTGCTGGTGGTGGTATTGGCCTTTATAACGGTACAAATGGCTATCAAGTGAAGGAAAACTCCATCTGCGGCAACTTTGCCCAAGGTGATGGTGCCGGTATTGCCCATGCTGGTCAAAATCTGGCTACAGCTTTGAATGCAACTAACGTCATCGAAAAGAACAGGGTGATATTCAACCAAAGCCTGTATTTCCTCGGTGCTTACGGTGGTGGTATCTCTGTGTCAGGCCCTGATGGCATAGGTGGCGGTTTGACCGTAGGTTCAGGCCCACTAGTGATCAATGCTAACCGGATCGAAAGCAACCAGGCCGGTAGCGGTGACGGTGGCGGTGTTAGCTTACGCTTCGTTAATGGACAAGATGTCAGCGCTGATGTCAATAATGGCTACCAAGTCAGCCTCACCAACAATATCGTCGCCAATAACATGGCTGCGTTGGCAGGTGGCGGTATCGTCATGCAGGATGCAGTGCAAGTCAGGATTGCCCACAACACAGTGGTCAATAACGATAGCACGGCTTCTGTTCCTGCCGCGTTTGGTGCTGACCTCAACCTGAGCAACCAACAGCCTGCGGGTATTGTCTCCAGGGTGCATAGCCCTGGTTTGGATGCTCTGGCTAGCGTGGCTTCAACTTTCTCAACGCCTCTGACGTTGGAAAACAATATCGTCTGGCACAACCGTTCTTTCCAATGGACGAATGACCAAAATGATAATGGCGTAGCCAACGATCCGGGTTTATTGCCCAATATCGGTGGTGGTCAAGCAGCGTTCTATGATGACTTTGGCGTACTTCCAGAAGGTTCTGGTAGCTTGAACCCTAGCTGGAGCATCGTATCCAGCATAGCGGATGATCCTGGCACACAAAACATAGCTGCTGCCCCAGGTAGCCTGTTTGTCAATGAAAACGTAAATGGTAGGCGTTCAGGTGCGGCAAATACCAGTATCTTGGTAGCCACTGTATTTGATGAAGCGGGTGCGGCATCTACTACTTTGGACTTCGGGCCATTGCAATTGGGGGCTCGGGATTACCACTTGAAAGCAGGTACTAACCTTGCTGTTAATACCGGCAATCCACTAGCTAATGTGCCTGATGTCAGTATACCGGGTGTTGCCGATGTACTGGTTGCCGACTACGACGCACAAGCCCGTCCTGTCACCACTACTGCACAATGTGCCCTAGTTGCTGAATTATGCCCAGATAAAGGGGCAGATGAACGGTATTTAACCGGTACTGTGGTCAATAAAGGCACGGTACGGATATTGCCATAACGGCCTGAAAGGGGGGAGGGGCAGGGATGCTCCTCAATCCCGATCCAAGTAATACAACCAGATAATAAAACCAACTAATTAATCATTGAGAGATCAGAGGTTGCAAGTATGAACATAAGCAAACTACTTTTTATAAGTACGCCGCTCGCCTTGGCGATCAGCGCCGTATTAAACCCTGCGTTAGCCGCAGTCAATATCCAATGTCCTGGGGACAGCAACGACGGCATCGTTGATGCAGTACCCGCTCCTGGGGCGAATTATGATCCCAAGGTCAAATGTAAACACCTTGCCGCTGGCGACGGCTTCATCACCATGGCCGACAGCACCGTAACAACGCCAAACGAAATGTACATTTTGGGTTTCAGCGACCTGACCGGTGTGCCACAGAACAAAGCTGCCAGCCACGGCTTGTTAGCGGCAACCAGCACAGCACCCACCATTGAGTTAAACGAAGGTGATAAATTCTACCTGTCATTGACCAACGTCGGCATGTTGAAAAGACCTGATTTGTTTGACCCGCACTCGGTGCATTTTCATGGCTTTCCGAATGCAGCCAGTGTTTTTGACGGCGAACCAGAGGCTTCTGCAACCATCGGCATGGGTTCAACATTTACCTATTTCTACGACATCAAAGAGCCCGGCACTTACATGTACCATTGCCACGTTGAGGCTTCGGAACACATGCAAATGGGTATGTTAGGCAATCTTTATGTACATCCTGCCCAGGATGGCACTGCCAAAACAGATGCCGCCAATAACGTTAGCTATGACAAATTCGCCTACAACGATACGGATGGTTCTACGGGTTATGATGTGGAATATCCAATTCAGATAGGCTCTTTTGATTCGACTTTCCATGCCGAACATATTGCCGTGCAGCCGTTGCCGTTTGCAGATATGAAGGATGATTATGCCGTCATAAATGGCCGTGGTTATCCTGATACGTATAGTGACATTCCACCTGCGGTGCCAAGTGAAGTTGATGCGCTACACAATACCAATGCCGACCTGACCGACGATATAGCAACAACCCAACCTTTAAGCTCAAAAATTACCGCGACTCAAGGCCAGCGAGTTTTGTTACGAATATCTAACCTTAACGTGACCAGAAACTATACCCTGGCAGCGATGGGGCTACCCATGAAAGTGGTGGGTAGGGATGCCCGGATCTTGCGTGCGATGGATAAAAATAATCCTTTGGAAACGCTTCCCCAAAACGGCGGCACTGATCTTTATTATGAGACCAATTCCGTCACCTTGGGTAGCGGTGAAACGGCGGATGTATTAATTGATACTGCAGGCGTTGCGCCGGGTACTTACTATTTATACACAACCAACCTCAATTATTTGAGCAACGGCCCAGATGATTTCGGCGGCATGATGACTGAAATTGTTATCAGTTAAGTCGAATTTGCGAGCGTTTAGGAGATGATGATGAAAAATAGATTCAAATTAATGAAGGTTGGGCAGCTTGGCGCATCTTTAGCGTTGGCTTTGTCAGCCTTCGCCAGCCCTGCATTGCAAGCTGGGGCGACGATTCCTGGTATTACTGGGCCAAACTTTAACCTGACGGCAGCGGAAGATTATTTGACCACCCCGGATGGCGGCAGCGTTTATGTTTGGGGCTATGGCAACGGCAATAATGCCGCTATGCAGTATCCGGGGCCAACCCTGATCGTAAACCAGGGTCAGTCGGTTAGTGTCACTTTGACTAATAACTTATGGAAAAATACCTCCATTATTTTCCCTGGCCAAGAAGGCGTAACGGTTGATGCTTGTCAACCGACATCCTGTGAAGATGGCCTTTTGACGACTGAAGCAAAGCCGCTCGGCACGGTGACTTATCGGTTTACCGCCAGCAAACCTGGAACCTATTTGTATCATAGTGGCACCCGGCCAGACCTGCAAACCGAAATGGGTTTGGTGGGTGCCCTGATCGTGCGTCCTGCTGGATATAATGCGGGTTCACCCAAAGCCTATAATCATGCGGGTTCAAGCTACGACCACGAATATCTGTCGTTGTTGACTGAAATGGATGTGCGCATCCATGAAGAAGTTGAAACCGGTGCTTATGACACCGTGGATGCCCGTGACTACAAGCCCGTTTGGTGGTTTATCAATGGCCGTAATGGTGTTGATACAGTATCACCAGACAACAACCCGTTATTGCCCAACCAACCTTACAGCTCGATCATCCGTACCAGACCGGGCGAAAAAGTGTTGTTGAGGTTAATTGGCGCAGGCCGCGACCCCCACCCTTATCATACCCACGGCAACCATTTCACCTTGTTGGCGAAAGATGCCCGGATGTTTGAGAGTAACCCCGGTGTTTCAGGACCTGACCGCACTGCACCAGGTTTCACCAACGAAACCTTCCCAGGTGAAACATATGACCTTTTGTTTAGCTGGACGGGTTCTGGTTTAGGTTGGGATATGTATGGGTATACGGCTGCATCGCAACCCGGTTATTGCAATGCTGATGGCACTGCGAAGCCAGCTTACCCATCTGATAAAATGACACAATCGGCATCTGATCGTTGTAAAGCATTGCCGGTCACCTTGCCTGGATTGCAGGAATTGACCTTTGGGCCTTTCTATAGCGGCAGCCCTTATCTGGGCAACGCAGGTGCTTTACCTCCAGGTGAAGGCGGATTCAATGCGAACAATGGTTACTTCTTTATGTGGCATTCGCACAGCGAACGGGAACTGGTTAACTTCAATATTTTCCCAGGCGGCATGTTGACGTTCTTGATTGTTGAGCCACCCGGAACGGTTATCCCCTAACTATTTAGAGAACGGTTTAAGGAAGCTAGTTTTGCCCGAAACATTAGTGAAACGGCCAAACAATCCGGTTGACCAAACGATTAAATGACAGATTATTTGATGAGGTTATCACCCATGAAAATGAAAATTAAACGCAGTCTTTTGGCGGGTGCCGTGGCTTTGGCCTGTGGCAATGCGCTGGGGGCAGAATACTGGCTTTGCGCCGGTACTTTCGACAAGAATATGCCTGACGGCAGTACGGTTAGGATGTGGGGTTATGCAGATGTTACTGGTGTTGTCGGTAACGTATGTCCTGCCAGCCCAAGCGCGGCATATACCGCACCTGGGCCGCAATTAAACGTAGCGGATGCCAGCTTGACCGTCCATCTCCAGAACACTTTGACCGAACCTACCTCGTTGGTGATCCCAGGCCAAGAAACTGGTATGACTCCTGTTAAGGTCGGCAATCGGGTACGTTCTTTTACGCACGAAGTAGCACCAGCTTCATCGGGTGATTACACCTGGAACAACCTGAAACCCGGCAGCTATGCTTACCAAACCGGCACCCATCCTGCCAAACAGGTACAGATGGGGCTTTATGGGGCGATGATTAAAGATGATGCCGTTGGCGTTGCCTATTCTGGTATAAACTACGACACTCAAGTCGTTGAGTTTTTTAGCGAAATTGATCCGGTCATGCACAGCCGCGTTGCCAATAATACGTATGGTGCGCCTTGTGCGTCTCCAGCAGAGCAAAAGGCAAACCCTTGTACCAGCACTATCGGCTATAACCCGAAATGGTTTTTGGTAAATGGCGAGGTTTTTGTTGACCAAACGCCTGCTGTGTTGCCAACAACAATACCCGGCGGTGCGCCAGGGCAAACAACCCTAATCCGTTTTATCAATATGGGTTTGCGTAGCCATGCCATGATCCTTCAAGGCGCGAGCATGAAAGTGGTTGCCGAAGACGGTCGCGTCTTGCCGGCTCCGCATGATCAATATTCCTTGATGGTGGCGGCTGGCAAGACCCATGATGCCTTATTTACACCGGCAACAGAGGGCGTTTATCCGCTTTTTGAACGGATGCATAATCTTTCGGCGAAAGACAGCACAGGCAAAATTAAGGCGGGTGGCTTGATGAGTTTCCTCGCCGTAGGCGCGGGGGCAGGTGGCCTTAACGCCGTCAATGATGTGTTTTCTGCAAATGAAGATACGGCTATAAATGGCAATGTGTCAAGTAATGATGCAGTGCCATCGGGTTCAACGATGGCGGTTATTTCGGCACCTGCTAGCGGTACCTTAAGTGCGATTGCCAATGATGGCAGTTTCACCTATACGCCCGCGGCTAACTTTAACGGACAAGTCAGTTTTACCTATCAAATTAATGATGGCGCTAATTTGAGCAATATTGCTACCGTCGACCTTAATATTGTTGCGGTGAACGATTCCCCAACCTTGCCTGCAGCTGCTGTGTCTCCTGCAACAGAAGATCAGGTTTATAGCTATACGGTAGTAGGTGCTGATGTCGATACGAGCGACACACCTCCGCAAACCTTGAGCTATTCATTGGTGACGGCCCCAGTCGGCATGACTATGAATGCTACTACTGGCGTTATTAGCTGGACACCGACCAATGCCCAAGTGGGAGTGCCTAGCGTAACTGTTAAGGTGACGGATTCATCCGGTGCAGCCAATAATTCGGCTACACAAACCTTCACTGTTACGGTATTCAATGCCAACGATGCGCCGACCTTGAATTTTATCCCAGCCCAAAATGCGGCGGCAGGGGTGGCCTTCAATCTTAACGTGTTTGGCAGCGATATTGATGCGGGCAATACACTGCTTTACACTTTATTGGGCAACCCACTATGGATGTCTATTAATAATCTTACAGGAGCAATTTCAGGTACGCCTGGTGTCACTGACGTAGGGATTTCTTCGGTAACGGTTACTGTAACGGATTCATCTGGCGCTGTTAATAATTCCGCTAGCCAAACCTTTACGCTCAATGTGGCTGCAACTTCTGCCACTCCCAAAATTTACTTCTCGACCTTAGGCAGCACCAACCCTACAGGCTTGGGTGGAACGGCTGATGATGCCGATATCTATTCTTGGGATGGGAACACATTTGCCAGGGTTGTCGATGTGACAACAATAGGCGTTCCTGTTGCCGCCAACGTAGATGAAGTGAAGATTGTCGATACTACGCATTTTTATCTCTCATTCGTTACGGACACGACGCTTCCTGGTGTCGGTACAGTCCAGGATGAGGATATTGTTTATTATGATGGCACTAGTTGGTCGGTATTTTTTGACGGAACTGCTAGAGGCTTGACTGCCACTAACCAAGATATCGATGCCTTCGACATTAGCGGCAATAACGTATATTTCACTATGTCTGGCAGCACCAATGCAAGCAATCCTCCGGGTGTGACAGGTACCGCCGATACGGGTGATATTTACCGTTGGAACGGAACCGCCTTTTCTCGGGTTTTCGACCTAAACGCTAATACCGCCACTAAAGGTCGGGGGCCAGCAGCTACCAGCTCCACGAGCGTCTCCAACGTGGATGGCTTGAAGTTTGTGGATAACACTCACTTCTACATGTCTTTTTCGGGCAATGTAACGCTGAATAACTCTCCTAACTCTGTTACGGCAGGAGCGCCAGCTACAGTAAGTGTGCAAGACGAGGACATTGTTTATTACAACAATGGTGTCTGGACGGTTTATTTCACTGGAATCACGGGCTTAGGTGCCAGCGGCAACCAGGATATTGACGGTTTCGACATTAAATAGCTTGTCAGCTAGGGTGGGCAAACCGGTTGTATTGTTTGCTCACCCTGGTCAATAGCCATCAGGTAAACAGCAAATACTGTCTACCTATTGTGTATAGGGAAATACTTAAATAGCCTTCAGTTCCGGGAAGGGTTGTAAATGGAAGATTTTAAATTTACCGTTGCAACTTTATCTGAGGGGCTGAAGGTTTTTCTTATTTAGAGGTTTTTTTGTGATTAGGTATTAGTGCGTATTGTTTTAGGCGCCCACATTGAATATCCTGTTCCTTAAAACCTTTAAGGTATTCGCACATAGGCATTTTGCTATGAAACAACATATAGTTCGCTCAATTATTTTCGTCTTATTTAGCGTCTCTTTCTGTACCCATCTACAAGCAGGAAGTGTCGATCCCGGACTTGAGGCGCAATTAAAAACCACATTGCCCAATCAGTTGATCCCAGTGATCATAAGCCTGAACACCCGGGCCAATACCAATGTCATTAAGGATAAAGTCAAGGCGCAGCGCAGGGCAAAAATCATTCAGGCGATGCGTAACCATGCCAACCTGAAACATCCCGTATTGTTGGCTTTTCTAAACGCCAATGGGGCGACTAACATAAAACCGCTGTGGATTATAAACAGCATAGCAGCCAAGGTGCCAGCGAGCTTGGTTCGTAAACTGGCTAAGCGGGCTGGGGTTGCCAGCGTTTCTATGGATGCCACGTTGAGTGCGCCTGTTTCCGGTGCGACAACGCTGGCAATACCGGAGTGGAATTTGTCTGCTGTTTATGCGCCCGAAGTTTGGGAGAGTGGACATACCGGCCAAAGTGTCGTCGTAGCCAATATGGATACCGGAGTGGATGTTATCCATCCTGATCTTGCCACTAGATGGCGGGGTGGTACCAATAGCTGGTTTGATCCGCACGGGCAACAAGCAACGCCTAAAGATTATGCAGGTGCAAGGAGTGGTCACGGCACCCAGACCATGGGGTTAATACTCGGCGGCGATACCGGCGGTTCAACCATCGGTGTTGCACCTGGGGCAAAATGGATTGCCACCAAGATTTTTAACAACCAAGGAACCGCGCTTGAAAGTCATTTTCACCAAAGTTTTCAGTGGTTGCTAGACCCTGACAATAATCCGCTGACCGATGATGCGCCCGACGTGGTCAACGGATCTTTTCAAACTGCGTTATCCGGTATTTGTGATACCCGTTTTCAGGCGGATATACAGGCACTGAAAACAGCCGGGATTGCGGTGGTATTTGCCGCTGGCAATGACGGCCCTGTAATATCGTCAAGCAGTAGTCCGGCCAATAATCCGGGCAGTTTTGCGGCGGGTGCGGTCGATTATTATTCTGCTGTTGCTACGTTTAGCGCACGAGGCCCAACCCCCGCCGGGTGTGGTGGCGCGCTTTTCCCGAATATTGTCGCGCCTGGAGTTGATGTCGTTACCTCTGACCTTACTTTTGCCGGACAGGCTTCTTATGCTGTCGTTAGCGGCACTTCGTTTGCAGCGCCCCATGTCACGGGTGGCATGGCGCTGTTACTTGATTCCTTTCCTAACACTGATGTCACAGCTTTAGAGTCTGCCTTGACAGCGTCGGCCACCGATTTGGGTGCGCCGGGGCCAGACAACGAATACGGATACGGGATGCTGAATGTCCTGGGGGCATACAATCTTCTGGCCAATAGCGGGCAAAACCCGGTGGGCGTGGATGACAGTTATATGCTTGATGAAGACGTGACGTTAACAACGGCGGCACCTGGTGTCCTTGGTAATGATACCGACCCGCAAAATAATCCGCTATCCGCCATTCTCGATACCGATGTTAGCCACGGCACTTTGGTCTTGAATACGAATGGCTCTTTTGTATACACACCTGCAAGTAATTACAATGGTACGGACAGCTTTACCTATAAGGTTAGCGATGGTTTGCATGAAAGCGGTGTCGTGACTGTCGTTATGTCCATTAACCCGATCAACGATGCGCCTGTGGCCCAAGCCGATACTGCTGAAGCCAGCAATGGCGGGTTACTTACTATACCCGTGCTGGCAAATGATTCCGATTTGGAAAATTCACCCCTGACCCCGGTTATCGACACGCAACCCGTCAATGGCACCGTAACTGTTAATTCGGGAGGCGTTGTCGCCTATACTCACAACGGTAGCCCAACGTCGGTCGATAGTTTCACGTATCACGTCACCGATGGTGATTTGAGCAGTAACATAACCACGGTAAATATAACCGTCAATGCGGCGAGTGTAACGGCTGCACCTGACAGCTACAGCATTGCTGAGGACAATGCATTGGTTGCTGCTGCACCTGGTGTGTTGAGCAACGACAGCCCAAGCAATGGTCTCACCGTGCAGCTTATATCAGCCCCTGCCCATGCCGCTTCATTCAACATCAATCCCGATGGCAGTTTTAGTTATATACCCGTTCCCAATTACAATGGTATCGATGGTTTTATTTACAAAGCCTCTACTGCTAATGCCCAGAGCGGCAATACACCGGTCACGATTACCGTCAATCCGGTAAACGATGCGCCGGTTGCCGCCAATGATGGCGTGTATACAGTAACCGCTGGACAAGTATTGAATATTTCAGCGGCTTCAGGCGTGTTGGTTAATGATAGTGATGTTGAAAACAATACATTAGCGGCAACGCTGGTATCATCACCATCCGCAGGTATGCTTACGCTTAATGCAGACGGGTCTTTTAGTTTCAACGCGAGCGGCGTGGCAGGAGGTATTTATGCCTTCAACTACCGAACCAATGATGGCATGTCGGTCAATAACCAGAGCAATCTCGCAACGGCATCTATCAATGTAATACCAAATACTGCGCCAAAAGCAAACAGCGACATCTTCCTTTACCGCGCTAATGTGGTGCGTTCGGTTAATGCGGCGGGCACTTTGGGGCTGGGCGTGCTAAAAAATGACACCGACGCGGAAAATAACCTTTTGACCGCACAATATGTGGCGAATAGCTTGACTGGTGGTGGCACGTTAAACTTGAATGCCGATGGCTCTTTTACTTATGTTAGGGCTACGGCGGCGAACACTAGTTTTAAGTATCGAGCTTATGATGGAACCTTGCTGAGCCTTCCTGCGACTGGTGCACCTGTTTACATGCGTACTGATGGGCCGCCGACAACCGTGGCGGATAACTGCTTATACGACATCAGCAACAACGGAACGACCATGCCCGGTATTTGTACTGTTCTCACGAACCGGGTCATAAAGATGGCGGTTGCGCTTAATGATACCGATCCTAACACTACTACCAACATTCCAACCGATGGGGTAGGGCGCACTGTGGTTGCCAATACAACAACAGTGACATCGGTAGGGACAGGTGTTAACGTACTTGCCAATGCTCAGTGTGGTCAAGCGGCGCTAGGTATCATTCCCGGCGTTCGGGGTACTATCGTTAACAACTGTGATGGTACGGTGGCGGTTACAGTGGCTAATGGCAATAATTTGAATGCCATCGGCTACAGTTATCGCGTGAGTGATGACTTGGGTGCACAATCGAACGCTCGTACAGTCAGTTTGAGTGTGCAACCTTAATCAAACTACCAAAGTGAGCAAAACCGTCTATGATTCTATCTATATAACATTTAAGGAGTGATGGTGTTTCAGTTCGCAAATAAGCGGTTCCGAGCCTTGTTGGTTTTGATTTTGTGCGTGGCAATTCTAATTGTCGCCGGCTTGTCGGCAAGGGCATATCTTGCTGCGAATAAAGATCTTCAATCAACAATGCCCGCATTGGGCAATGTAGATAAAAATCTTGGCATCAAACCGTTGTCTGCAACTGACGATACGGCAATAGAAGAACGCTGGGGAGTGAGGCTGCAAGGCATCCATATTACCGCTGCGGGTCATATGTTGGATTTTCGTTTCCAGGTTACAGATCCGGGCAAGGCGGCTCCTCTAGTGGACACTAAAAATAAACCCATTGTGATCGTTGAAAGTAGTGGCATTAAACTTGAAGTACCCAATACGCCGCGCATTGGTGCATTACGGCAGACCTCAAAACAGGTTAAGCCAGGCATGGTTTTCACCATTTTATTCGCAAATCCGGGAAAAATGGTGGGAACAGGACAAAAATTGGCGGTGCGTATCGCGGATTTTTCTGTTGAACACATCATAGTTGGCGAAATTTTGAATACGCAGCTTAAAACCACAAAAAACAACGGCCAGGAATGATTAGTTTCATTAACAGGTTCGGTATTTGCTGGAGCAGAGTCGTATTGATTCTTACTTTGGCTTTGTTGTGTTCCGTGGCACTCGCCGATCAGCCTGCTAAAACTGAAGACACAGCCGCCGATACCAAAAGACTGGACATCGGCAAACAAATCTACCTTACCGGACACACTGCTTCAGGTGACGCCATTCAAGCCATTGTCGGCGGTGATGCGCCTGTCAACGGCGATCAATTTAGTTGTGTCAGTTGCCACCGCCGAAGTCGCCTTGGCTCGAGCGAAGGTGGCAAGCAAGTTCCGCCATTGACGGCAAAGGCACTATTTAAACCAGCCGAGGCATCAGTAACACTGGGCGTATTGCCAAAAGCATTTAAATACGCTGGCAGCATGCGACTTCCTTATACGGATGAAACTCTTGTCAGAGCGATCAGGGAGGGCATTGATCCGTCCGGGCGTAAACTTGATCCGTTAATGCCGCGCTATGCATTGGATGAAGACACTGTCGCGGCGTTGACTGTGTATTTAAAATCCGAATCTTCTTCAAGCATACCGGGCGTTGATGGCACCACACTACATTTTGCCACGGTTGTTACCGAAGGCGTTGATCCAGTAAAAAGGAAAGCTATGCTGGACATCCTGACAGGTTATTTTCAGGACAAAAATGCCGACACCCGGCATAATACCAAACGGGCTAAGTTCAGTGCCTACAAGATGTATCAGGTTTACCGTAAATGGGAATTACATGTTTGGGAGTTAAAAGGGGCTGAATCCACTTGGCCTGTACAATTAGAAAATTACTATAAAGCCCAGCCGGTTTTGGCCATGCTCGGTGGACTCAGTGCCTCAGGTTGGCAGCCCATCCACCAATTTTGTGAACACTTTGAAGTTGCCTGCCTTTTCCCTAATACCGATGTTCCTGTGATTTCGGACACCGATTTTTACACCACTTATTTTTCCAAAGGCATAACCTTAGAAGCTGAAGTTTTGGCAAATCACCTGAAAAACACAACTGCCAAAACCAAAAATCAGGCGATTATCCAGGTTTTTCGCGATAACGGGCAGGGTGTGGTGGCAGCGAAAGCCTTGCATAATGCACTGCAAAAAACCGATGAACCACGCTTGCAGGATATTAGTGTGGCGGGTTCTGAAAAACTGGGAACCGCATTTTGGGAGAATCTATTTAAGAAGCAGGATAAAGGAATCCTAGTGGTATGGCTCAACAAGGAAGACCTTGAAACCTTGGGGGATATTAAAAAACTTCCAAACGGAATTGCCGCTGTATATGGATCAGCGAATCTTATGGGCGATCCTGCGGTCAAGCTCCCTGATGCCACAAAAGCAAAGTTATACCTTATCTATCCTTGGGAATTGCCAGATGCCAAGCAAGTGCAGCTTATGCGCGTAAAATCCTGGTTAAAATCGAAACAAATTCCTTTTGTGGACGAACACTTACAAGCCAATACATTTTTTTCCGCACAAGTGTTAGCGGAAGTTATTATGCACCTGCTCGACAATTTTTCGCCGGCGTATATCATCGAACGAGTGGAGGGCATGTTAGCCACGCTCTCCACGAACAGTATTTACCCGCATCTTAGCTTGGGGGCTGGGCAACGGTTTGCGTCGAAGGGCGGTTATATTGTTAAAGTGTCTCCCGATGGACATTTGTTGTCAGAGAACGGTTGGATAGTTCCATAAAGCCCAGCTACGTTCCTGCAAATAGCTAAGCCAAAAGGCATCATATCCTCAGGAAGGAGGGTATCAATTGGTATAGTTTAACTTCCCTTCGGCTCTGCTCAGGGAACGATGCGGATACAACGCAGACGCCCTGAGCAGAGTCGAAGGGGCAGGTTAAACATTAAAAGGCCGGATCAATAGAAGAAAATGGATTGATTAATTATGCACATTACTGATATTAAATGCCCACATCCTCTGGTAATAGCCATTGCTTTGCTGTTGTTTGCGACCAGCACGACCATCAAAGCTGAAGCCATACCTCAACCGAGTTATTCGCGTTCTATTCATGGCTATAAAGTCCCGAGTGTCGATGTAGTCACCCAAGATGGACGAAAAACCCAACTTTCCGTTGTCCTGGATCAGGGTAGTCCAGTCATCGTGAATTTTATTTTCACAACCTGTAACACCATCTGCCCAATCATGACGGCGATATTGTCCAAAGTCTATGAATCTATTGGCTCCTCATCGCCCAATCTGCGATTCGTTTCGATCTCCATCGACCCTGAACACGATACGCCTGCTACGTTGGCCGAATATGCCAAAAAATTTAAGGCCGGATCAAATTGGCAATTTTTGACTGGCGACCTTGCCGAATTGCAATTGATTCAAAGGGCTTTTGATGCTTATCGTGGCGACAAAATGAACCACACATCATTGACCCTTATGCGTGCCGCCAACTCCAGTTCTTGGGTGCGAATTGAAGGAACCGCCAACGCCCATGATTTAATAAGTGAATTCAATTCGCTGGGCACTGTATCCCGTTAGGTTTAACGGCATATACGCAAATATTTGTACAACGACTCTTACCGATAGCCAGCAAGATACGCTTAATAATAAATAGGGTTGCTCAATCGGCTTAGGTATCTGATTCAGCCCCATTCTCTTGGCAATTTGCCAAGGACTTCACCCCAGCACGGTCTTTTCTTCGACCCTTTTAAAATCAGGCAATGCCGACGCTGTCATTTTTACGGACTTGGTGGCTTTCTTTCTTGTGCCCATTGATCTGCGCCTTTCGGCGGCTCCCTTTTTTCAGCCCTTCTAAACTCCCTAATTAGCTGCTTCTGGCTTTTCTTATAGATTCGGCCTTTTAATGTTTGAAATGGCCCCGCTACCCTTCGACTTCGCTCAGGGAACATTACCGAGGCGCTCCTTGAGCGGACTTGTACCCAATGGGCATAAATGCTGAGCGGATTCGAAGTAGGCGAAGGCAAATTAAAACTTCATGAGGCCGAATCAATAACACTCAGAATGACGTGGCAAAGCCAACTTGCTTAACGTTAACACCTAACCCAATCTGCATTCATTCCAAAAAGCTGCAAAAGGTTCATTTGGGGCTTGTTCATAGGTATTCGTACGGATATTGAAGAAAAATAAAACAACGTAATATTCGCGCCACGGATAGGACTCCATGATTGATTGCTAGTTTAGTGGGATTTGAAAAGATGGATGTGTAACCAGGCATTCAGTCATTTCTTATCAGAAAGGTCGGTGGGACTGGGTTTTGCCTTTTTGCTAATAGTAATCGTCAAATTTATGTACACCTAGTTTTGAATCGGTTGGTGCGATGATTTGGAAATAGAGTGAGCAAGCTAACATGCTTTATTAGAGAGGTTTCAATTTGAAAAATATTAATTAATAAAAAAGCATGAAAAACAATTGGTTAAATATTAATAATGAGAGGAATTATAAAAGTATGAGAGGAAATAAACGTGTAACAGGATCGTCTTTGGCAATCCTGTTTTTATTTTTGATTAGCGGGGTTGCGCTGGCTAAAGCTGGTGCAGCTTCAGCTAATGCCCCGGTCATTAACGGCGACCCCGTGCAGTCACGCAATACGCATAACAAAGGCCTTAAATCGCCGCATTCCGCCAGAAAACAGGCTGCAAGAAAGTTAAGGGCGGAGCATCAAAAGGAGCATCAACAAAAACTGCACAACTGGGCCATCAGGCATCATGGCTACACGGGTCAAGGTCAGGCGAGTGATGGTTTAACTAACAATCAACTGCCGACTAATCAAGGGGGCGCACAATGAATTACCGTCTAAGTAAGGCGATTCAACAAATATTGCTTGCTGGTGGCTCTGCCGTATTTGCAGCAAGCACTTTAGCCGCCGTAGGGCAGCAAAACCCACCTCCAGGCCCTGGACAGATTCCGGATTATTTCGGCGTAGTGCCCAACTATGCAACCAGTCCGCAGCCACTTTTGACTAAAGTGACCGTTAATACGGGTGTTCAAGTCGCTGCGGGGTCAGGTGCATCAGCAGCTGCAAATCTGGGAGCAGGTGGCATCATTACTGGGTTTAACAATCTTGTTGGGGGTTCTGGCTATGTTACCCCTAAAGTAACTATAACCGACCAAGGTCTTGGTAACGGCGCTAGCTTAGCTGTAACGACGACAGCGACAGTAGGTGGCGTTCTTTCAGTGGTTAATTTTGTCAATGGTGGCTCAGATTGTGCGCTATCGGATACTGTTGATATAACAGCAGGTGCAGGAACAGGTGCTACTGCATCCGTACAAAGTGTTGACCCTGACACTGGAGCTGTTACAGCAATTAATATTGATAATGGCGGTGCCGGTTACACGGGTGGCGCTTCATTTACCGTTAATTGCTCAGGAGCAACAGCTCAAAACGCCACTGGAACATTCGACGCGACAGCAGGCACTTCCGGTGTAATTTCTACCGTTGATGTTACACAAGTCGGCCAACAATACAGCCCGAATGCAAAGGTTGTTTTCAATGATCCCAGTCCAACTCCCGGTACAGGTGCAATTGCTAGCGTAATTGTTGATGCGAATGGTGCAATCACCGAAATTAACGTGACTAATCCAGGCACTGGTTATTCGGCAGCAACGACAGCCGATGTTATAGATGTTGGTACTGGCACAGGTGCCACTGCAAGCGCAACGTCAAAAAAAGTTGGTGCGACAACTGGCGTGATAACCGCCATCAAAGTGACGGCTGCAGGTACGGGTTACCGCAATCCGCTGATAGAAATCACTGATGCCAATGCCGGTGCGGCAGGTCAAGGTGCGGTTCTGGTTGCAACCACCTATGACTACGCCACTGATGTCATGACCGATAAAGTCATGGACATTCAGGTGCTCAATGCTGGCAGCGGCTATGATGCTGGCACGGTAGTGAATATCACTGGTGGTGCAGGGGTGGTGCCCATTACAGTTACTCCGTTGATAGAGAATGGCTCAATTGTTGGCATTGAAGGGTTAAATATTACTGACCCTAATGACGCAACAAAATTAATACGTGATCCTTTGTTTGCAGGTTTTGGCAGTGGCTTCAAAACGCCGATAGCCGGTTCTGGTATCCGTAAGTTCGTTGACGCTTTACCGGGCTTTGCAGGCGTTTCGTCGTATGTCTCAGGTAGTGATTACGCTGCTGGCAAAAACCAACTCGGGCAAACATTGCCGATTGCCGTTCCTGATACAATAACTTTCCCCGGTTCTGATTATTATGAAATCGAAGAAACCTCATATACCCAAAAGTTGCATTCAGACTTGCCTCCTACCCCTTTGCGTGGTTATAGGCAGCTTAATGTCGATACAAATGCCCATCCAGAACATTTGGGAAATCAGTATCTAGGCCCAATTATCGTCGCCCAGAAAGATCGGCCAGTGCGCGTTAAGCTAGTTAACCATCTTTCAACCGGCGTAGCAGGTAAGTTACCTATCCCGGTGGACACCACCTATATGGGTGCTGATGGCGCGAACGACACCGACAACCGTACGGCCTTGCATTTACATGGCGGTAACACGCCGTGGATCAGCGACGGCACGGCGCGGCAATGGGTTAAGCCTGCCGGTGAAGTAGGCGCCAACAAAGGCGAGTCAGCACGGGATGTGCCGGATATGTGGTTTGATGCGTCAGGAAACCTGATTAATGATCCAAACTGTGTACAAGGTTCTACAACCTGTACTGTTCCGGGTGCAACCAACAACCCCGGCGACGGCGCGTTAACATTCTTTTACACCAACGAGCAAAGTGCGAGGTTAATGTTTTATCACGACCATACCGAAGGCACGACCCGTTTAAACGTGTATTCTGGTCTGGCAGGTGGTTATGTGCTGCAAGACCCGACCGAACAAGCGATGATAAGCGGCGGTACGGCACATGATGCGGCACAAGCTATGGGCTATACGCCGGCGGAATTGGCTAAGTATGACAATGCTCATAGCTACACTGCTGGTACGTTACCCCCTATTGAAGACACGATTCCTTTGATTATTCAGGAAAAGACCTTCATGCCCGACAATACTGCGCCAGTATTAAACTTCTACGGCCCGTTCAGTTCTGCGCTTAATTCCCAGGATCCAACCTGGCGTTGGGGTACAGGAACGCCAGCAACGGCACAGATGGGTAACGGCGATCTTTGGGTGCCGCATGTGTTCATGCCTAACCAAAACCCAGGCGACATCAGTGGTGCCAATGCTGTCGGTCGTTGGGATTACGGTGCATGGTTCTGGCCACCTTTTGCAAATCTGCAAAATGGGCCTATTGCTAACCCTTATTTCAATCCTGCTTGCAATACCACAACCGAATATTGCGAAGGGCCGGAAATTCCGGGCGTACCTAATGGTAGCTTGCAAGCGGTATTAAGTAATGGTGTCGCTGGTGGTGTCCATGATGCAACAAGGGGTGGCGCAATCACCGAATCGCCTTCAGCCACACCTGAAGCGTTCAACGATACCCCGTTGGTGAATGGTACTGCTTATCCATACATCAATGTGGATCCAAAAAAATACCGTCTGCGTATACTCAGTGTTGGCAACGACCGTATGCTTAACCTGTCTTTAGTCGTAGCGGCAAGCAAAAATGCAGATTCAACTGCATTGGGTAATTCTGGCCCGGTTGCAACAGCCCCTGCACAATTGTGTAATGGTTCAACGGGATCACCTGCTGCGGCAGACTGTACTGAAGTCAAAATGGTGCCTTTCGATGCGACTCAAAATAAAGCGGCGAACACGCCATTCCCACCGCATTGGTATACCACCCAAAAAGGTGGCGTGACATTTGACGGTCGTCCATCAGGTGTTTTCGATCCCAACACACGTGGCCCTGCAATGGTGCAGATTGGTACTGAAGGTGGTTTCTTGTCAACACCGGTAGTGATCAAAAACCAACCGGTTAACTATGAGTACAACCCGAAAAATATTCTGATCGGTAACATTAAAGAGCATGCCTTATTGTTGGGGCCCGCTGAACGTGCGGATGTTTTGGTAGACTTCAGCAAATTTGCCGGTTCTACAGTGATATTGTATAACGATGCAGGCGCACCGGTTCCCGCTTGGGACTTGCGCTTGGATTATTACACTGGCAACTATGACAATACCGATACCGGTGGTGCGTTTTCTGTCATACCAGGCTATGGCCCAAACAGCCGCACCTTGATGCAGTTCAGAGTCAGCACCAATGGCGGAACAAGTACTCATCCTGTGGATGATGTAAGCGGATTTAACCTAGCTGCATTGACCACTGCGGTACAAACCGCATTCAAAACCAGTCAAGAGCCGATTATCGTTCCGCAGTCAGCGTACAACGCTGTTTACAATATAGCGGCGACTGATTCTATAGGCACTGATTTGTCATCTATTTTTAGTACCAACCTAAAGTTTAAGCCGCTGTCATTGCCGGACTTAAATGGTGACCGTACTCTTTTGCCAGGCTCAGTAAATCTGGAGCTTGAGCCTAAGACGATTATCGAAGATTGGACGATGAACTGGGGTCGGATGAATGCCCTGCTTGGTACAGAAGTGCCGCATACTACAGCGATTAACCAAACTTCTATACCACAAGCGTTTGTTGATCCACCGACCGATTTGGTCAAAATCACGCCTAACGACAATATGATTCCAGTGACGGGTACATTACCTGATGGAACACAGTTGTGGAAGGTAACGCATAACGGTGTGGATTCGCATTCTATCCACTTCCATTTGTTCCATGTGCAGTTGGTTAACCGTGTCGGTTGGGATGGTGCGATTTATCCACCAGAAGCCAATGAACTCGGTTGGAAAGACTCTGTGCTGATGCATCCGCTATCTGATGTTATCGTGGCGATGCGTCCAATGGTTATGAAAGATCTACCATTCAAGGTACCTAATAGCCATCGTTTGCTCGATCCTGCAAAACCAGTTGGCGCGCCTTCGGAGTTTTTCAACTTCAATCCGCTTAACGGCAATGCGTCCACTGTGACCAACCAAGAAGTCAACTATGGTTGGGAATACCTCTGGCATTGTCATATATTGGGTCATGAAGAAAACGATATGATGCGGTCAATTGCTGTGGCACAA
This sequence comes from Methyloglobulus sp., assembly GCA_013141505.1. GTDB lineage: Bacteria > Pseudomonadota > Gammaproteobacteria > Methylococcales > Methylomonadaceae > Methyloglobulus. The sequence goes on along the minus strand of JABFQX010000006.1, from coordinate 129,496 downwards.
CCACCGGAAGCATCCACCCTTGTGAGTGCTGCAACGAAAGTAGCCAATGGAATTCAACTGGATTGGACGGATAACTCCATTATCTCCAACTGGGTGACTATCCAACGGTCTTTGGACAGTGGCTTCAATACAGGTCTCACGACATTTGAAGTGGTTGAGCCAGAATGTGCAAATCAAGCAGGCTGTGCAAGAACCTATACTGATACCACAGTACCGGCTGCTACCTCTGTGTACTACCGTATTATGGCTAACAACACTGTAGGTGCAGGCGACGGCAAACTGGATACACCAAGAAATGCTGATGGCTCTTACGGTGCTACTTTACCGGCGGCGTTATCATCGTTAACACCTGGTTTCGCTGGATATGCCAACGTGACAGCCAATTCTGTCTGGTCTGGCACTGCTTCATGGGTCGCTGTTCCAACAGCGAGTGTAACGGCAGGGCCTTTGGCTTTTGGTGATCTGTTGCTCAACACAACCAGTGCGGCACAAACTGTAACAGTAAAAAATACTGGTACCGGAAACTTGGCTATTTCAGGTGCAGCATTGACGACAGGCACTAACTACGCAATAACCAGTAACACATGTCCAGTTAGTCCAGCCGTGTTGGCACCGAATGCAACATGCGACATTAATGTAACATTCAAACCGACTGCTACTGGAGCTTTGGCTGATACGTTGACCATTACCGATAACTCAAGCACTGGGCCAACCCAAACTGTTACATTGAATGGTAACGGAACTGCGCCTGTTGCAGGGGTAACTGGTGCGCTGACGTTTGGTAATCAAAACATCGGCACAACCAGTGCGGCACAAGCGGTGACATTGTCCAATACAGGCACTGCACCGTTGACTATTGCCAGTATCGTTGCACCCGCACAATTCGCTCAAACGAATAACTGCGGCCTGTCTTTGGCGGCTGGTACAACCTGTACAATCAACGTAACCTTTACGCCAGCAGCAGCAGGTGCTGCGAACGGAAACTTGGTTATCACCGACAATAGCAATGGTGTAAGTGGTGTGCAGCAAACTGTGGCGCTTTCTGGTACTGGCGTATCGCCAGTGGTGTTGAATACACCAACCAACTTGAAGGCTACTGTAACAGGAACCAATGTGGCACTTACTTGGGGCGATGCTTCGACTGGCGAGACAGGTTATGTGGTTCAACGCGCACCGGTAACGATCAGCGCTGCGGGTGTACAAACAACAGGAGCTTTCGCTACTATCACCACACCGAGCGGTAACTTGGCGGCGAATGCTGTTAGCGTGACCAATACTGGCGTAACAGCAGGTTTATATACCTACCATGTCTATGCTGTTAACGGTGCTACTAATGGGGCGTTTGCTACGGTGTATGCTTACACAGGCACAGCTATGGCTACTCCGGCTCAACCCGCTGCTAGTGCAGCAGGCAACCGGACTACCAATTCTATTAATGTCGTCTGGACAGTAAGCACACCTGCTACCAACGCCATTACCGGATATGTGGTACAGCGTTGTAATAGTGGTGTTACTTATGGCAATATCCTGACCGGAACCACATCTCCGAATGCGATAGCACAAGGTGCTGCGGGATTAGCTTGTGCTGCAGGTACGTGGACGACGATCAATACGACCACAACAGGTAGTGCCGGAGTGAGCTTCAACAACACCGGTTTGGCAGGAAAAACCCTCTACGGGTATCGCATTGCAGCGATAAATACCTTGACGGGAGTGACGACTGCCAATTCAACAGCAAGAATACTCTGGACTAACTAAGGGTGTAAGGTTGGGTTGTGGCAACATCGCAACCCAATATCTTTTTTGAAAACATGTGGTTGACAAGTCATCGTCAACCACAACCAAACGGAAGCTGTAAATTTTAAGGATGAAAACCTAGCCAATGGTAGCTCCGTTGGCTAGGGCAAAATGGAAACGGGTTGCCAAGGATGGCGATCATTTTTTGGCTAGGCCGTCTCGGCGGCCTAGCCAAAAAATCAACACTGCGCTTTAAACTTCAATAGTAAGCAAGACCACTGGTTTCAGCAAGACAATCTTTGACTAGGCTTATTTCACCTTTGTAATAATCTGGACTAGACTCAACTATAATTTTTCAATCATAAAGGCTTGAATCAAGATGCATATTAATAAATGGGATAGGTTTGTTGGGTGGTGGGTTAAACCTGTGTTTTTTGATGAACTTGTCGGCTTAATACCTGTGGGTCGCGTGTATTTTGGAGTGACAAACCTAGGTTTGTCGCTCCGCCCTATATCAAATCACAGGTTTAACCTACTCCCGCTTGTTGCTCTTTTACTGGGGTCGCTGATGGTGTCAGCGGCCTATGCCAAAAGCACTGCCCATCAAGCCAATAATTCAACTAGCAAAGAACAAGCCTCTGGAGCCAATACCAGCAAAAATAGCGTCAGTTACGGTATCGGTGTTGATATGGGGCGCAACTTCAAACGCTTGGCGCTCGATCTGGATTTGGATGTTGTTGCTAAAGGTATTAATGATGCATATATGGGTAAAAAACTGAGCATACCCGATAATGAATTGCGTAATATCATGAGCGCTTATCAAAATGAGCTGAAAGCGAAACAGCTGGCTGCGATAAAAAATGTCGGCGAAGTAAACCAAAAAGCCGGTGCTGCTTTTTTAGCAGAAAATGCAAAAAAAGACGGCGTGGTCAGCTTACCGAGCGGTTTGCAGTACAAAATCATCAAGAAAGTTGACGGTAAAGTGCCTGGCGACGATGACACGGTGGAATGTAAATACCGGGGTACATTGATTGACGGCACTGAATTCGACAGTTCCGAGCGCATTGGCAAACCCGCCGTGTTTAAAGTTGGGGCAATTATCCCAGGTTGGCAGGAAGCGTTGAAATTGATGCCGGTGGGTTCAAAATGGCAGCTTTTTATTCCACCGCAACTGGCGTACGGGGCGCAAGGTGCAGGTCGCGACATAGGCCCGAATGCCACGTTGGTGTTTGACGTAGAGCTTATTGACATAAAAGCGACCGAAACAAAACCGACTGAAATAAAATCAGTAAATCCTTAACTTATAGATCCGGCCTTTTAATGTTTGAAGTAGTTGCAATACCCTTCGACTACGCTCAGGGTACGTTACCTATGTGTTCCCTGGGCGAGCTTGTACCCAATGGGCATAAATGCTGAGCGCAGTCGAAGTAACCGAAGGGACGTTAAAACTTGATAATGCCGGATCAATAACTTGACTCACTACATAACAATATCAGCATGAATCAACAAATTACTTCTTACCCGAAAGGTTCGCGGAAATTTTCAACACTTAAATCAATCCGTTGGCTATTACTTTTGGGGTTTACTAGCTTGGCATTCGCCGCCTTTTCCAAGCCGCCAATAAATAATCAATCAGCAAATAATCAACAATTTGAGGCTGGGAGACGTATTTATATGGAAGGCATTTTGCCTTCTGGAAAACCTTTAAAAGGTAAACGTGCCAATTCTGTCGAGGTCGAAGGCGCAGCGGCAGCTTGTGAAACCTGTCATCGACGCAGTGGTATGGGCAGCTTGGAAGGCAATATTGTGGTGACACCAATTACTGGCCGGTTTTTGTTCGCAAATGAGAACAACCGCCCAATCGCATTGGTCGATCCGCGTGCTCCCAAAAATGTCAGCAGGGCACATAGCCCTTATACGCAAGCGTCTTTAGCCAAAGCTATCCGCAAAGGTATCAATGTTGGTAATCGGCTATTGAGTCCTTTGATGCCACATTACGATTTGAGCAATGCCGAAGTTAAAGCGGTAATGGCTTATTTGCGGCAGTTGTCTGCAGATTTATCACCGGGTGTCGGCGAAGATACGCTGCATTTCGCCACTGTCGTTACGCCAGGTGTCGATCCAAAAAAGCAGGAAGCCATGCTGGGCATGATGCAAAAAGCCTTTACCCAACGTAATGCCAGCCAGGAAGACTATTCTGGCCGTATGCGGATGCCTATTGACCTTCTCCCGCGTACGTTACGGAATTGGCAATTGACGGTTTGGGAATTAAAAGGTGCGCCTGATACATGGGCTGGACAATTAGCAGAAAAATACCGGAAAGAACCGGTTTTTGCGGTGATTTCAGGGCTTTCAAATACAACCTGGCAACCCGTGCATGCTTTTTGTCAGCAGGAAAAAATCCCCTGTATGCTGCCTAGTACCACCCTGCCAGCTACGGAGACGGCTTTTTATTCGCTGTACTACTCACGTGGCGTGGCATTAGAAGCAGATGTTTTGGCTAAATATCTACGTGATCAGGGAAAAAATGCGCCGCATCGTATCGTTCAAGTCTATCGTGATGACGAGGTAGGACGCACTGCGGCAAAAGCGTTAACCGAGGCTTTGCGTGATTCCGGTATTCAGGTGGAAAGTCGCGTACTTTCTGGGCAGGATGAGCCCGATCTGAACGTCGCGATGAAAGATATTGCCAATGAAGATGGTCTTATGTTGTGGTTGCGTCCGGCGGATTTGTCTGCCGTCAGCAAAATTATGCCGACACTCCCGGCTACTCGCACTTTTGCGTCCGGCTTTCTGGAAGAAGAAAATTATGCGTCTATGCCAAAAGCATGGCAGCCGCAAATTCGGATAGTTTATCCTTATGAACTGGGCGAAAAGCGCCAGAAAAACATAGTGGCATTGAAAAAATGGCTGCAATCCTGGAATTTGCCGCTGGTTGATGAAACCTTTCAATCCGAGGTCTTCTTTAACTTGCTGTTCTTGACAGATCTCAGTTCGCAAATGTTGGATAATTTATACCGCGATTATATGGTTGAACGTGCAGAAGATATGTTGAGTTTAGGTTCCAATGTCTCTGCCTATCCGCACTTAAGTTCGGCACGCGGACAACGATTTGCATCCAAAGGTGCTTACATTGCCCGGTTTGCGGAGAACGGCAAGTTAGTCGCTGAAACTAATTGGATAGTGCCATAATCATTTTGAAAATAACCAAACTTACTGGGTCGTTATGTATTCTTTACAGCAATATTTGAAATCAACAACTCAGAAGGTGGTGATAGCCGCCCTTATTTCTGTTAGCACCTTTTTTTTCGCCACGCCATTGCTGGCGGCGGAATCTGCCGAAGTAGAGGAGGGCAGTCCTGCCCCTGATTTTATTCGTACAATCGCTGATTACAAATTACCTGATGTAGAAGTCACCCGTAAGGATGATAAAAAGCTTAAATTTATCAAAGAACTGGATGATGGTCGCCCGGTTATCATGAATTTTATTTTCGCTTCCTGTTCTGCTATTTGCCCGATGTTGAGCCATGTTTTTTCGCAAGTACAGACTAAATTGGCTAAGGACAGCCAAAAGGTTCATCTGATGTCGATTTCCATCGACCCTGAAAGTGATACGCCAACGATACTCAGCGAATATGCCAAGAAGTTTGGCGCGGGTTCTGACTGGGATTTTTACACAGGCACAACCGAAGCGAGTCTTGCTATCCAAAAAGCATTCAATGCTTTTCGGGGCGATAAGATGAATCACAGTTCTGTTATTTTTATGCGAGCCGCCCCAGGTAAATCCTGGGTTCGCCTGGAAGGTTTTGTAAGTCCAGACGTGGCCATTCGTGAATACCGTAGCCTGAGGTAAAATAATGTTTTAAGGCCTTAAACTTCTCTGCATGATTCCGGTCTCAGGGCTTTCGAACTAAATCAGAGCTTTAACGATGAAAGCAATCACTTCTTTTTTGTTACTATTATCCCTGGCTTTGATAGGCGTAAAAAGCAACGCACAACAAACATCAGGTACGGACATGCAAACAGAGAATCTTCCAGACAAAAATGACCAACGCTACAGCAAGCCGGCAGATGACGTACTGCGGCAAAAGCTAAGCGATTTACAATACAAGGTCACCCAACAAGAAGGCACGGAACCACCTTTCAACAATACCTACTGGGATGAAAAGCGGGCAGGCATCTATGTGGATGTGGTTAGTGGTGAGCCGCTGTTTTCATCGCTGGATAAATTCGACTCTGGTACCGGCTGGCCGAGCTTTACCAAACCGCTGGTGCATGGAAATGTTGCCGAAAAGAAAGATAACCGCCTATTTTTTTCCCGTACCGAAGTCCGCTCCGCGCATGGCGATTCACATCTAGGCCATGTTTTTGATGATGGCCCAAAACCGACTGGTTTGCGCTATTGCATGAATTCAGCGGCGATGCGGTTTATCCCGGTGGACGATTTGGTAAAAGAAGGCTACGGCGAGTTTTTGCCGCTGTTTCAAAATAGCGAACCCCAACATAAATAGCATCAAGCAAAATTATCTGTAATGGGTTGTGATGGAGCTAAAACGCGTTTTTCGTACAATTGCCAAGTGCTAAAATCCTCATGTTTAACTTCCTTGATTGCGGATAAAAGCAAAAATGCGTGTATTAAATGCCACTAATCTCTTTTCGTGCATCGCGTTCATCGTTGCCTTTGTGTCAGGCTATTACCTTCGTGATATTGGTTTTGGGCAGCAAAACGAAAAAACTGTCATAAACAATGCCACTAGCGCGACCTTACCGAAAGTCGATACCAAAAAGCAAGAAGCCGCAGCCATCTCTCCAGAGGTTGCCCGATTAATCGAGGAAAATAATAATCTAACGGCTAACTGTAATGCGATCAATGCAGCGGCTCAAGACACGGGGCTTCCTGACAGCGCAATAACTAAATCGGCGGCTGAATTGCTCGCAACTTTGGACGATTTGCAGACACAGAAAAAAACCGTTGACGAATTACAGTCTAGTAGTGAACTTCAACAACTTATGATGCTTATGCAAACTGATCCAGCCGCACAAAAATTGGTGGCTGAGCGTTTCTTGGAGGTTGCCGGAACACCGTTAGGTGATATGTATGGCATGGCGTTGGCATCAAGTGGGGGAGCCGAAGTTAATGCGGTCGCTGCACAATTGTTACGCGATGGCACTCGGCAACAGCGTCTCAGCGCTTTGGCTATGCTGGGGCAAGTGGGCAGTTCCCAAGATGCAGGCACACGAGCCATAGTGTTGGATATGTTAAATAATGATTCCGGTGCAGACGCACCGTTGTCCATAGCTGCCTTGTCAACTTTGTCCCGGCAAGGTGGTGTTGTATCGCTTACTGAACATCAGGATGTGGTTGACACAATATCCCCCTTTCTTCATTCAAAAGATCCACAATTACGGGAAACCAGTCTGGGAATACTTTCGCAGTGGGAAAGGAATAGCGACACTGCTCTGAAAGCATTTACCGAAGCGGCAAATGATACGAGCCCTCAAGTAAAGATGACGGCGATTGCGACATTAGGATCAGGAATCTTCGGGTTTAATGATGTTCGCGATACGCTGTTGTCGGCATTGCAAAACCCCAATGAAGATCCGGGCGTGAAATCTACGGCACAACAAGCATTAGCAGTATTTCCATTGGATGATCAGGCGTTGAAGATATACAAAGAATCCAGCCTAAGTTCAAATCCCTACGAAAACCAAGATGGCACTTGGCATCAAACCTTCGTGCCACCGGATATAAATATGGGTAGTCCTCGCTAGGTTTGTAGTATGTCGACGGTAAATCCTTTCAAAGCACCATTAATAGCCAATAAACCTGAGCATTTAACAACAAACTGGGCGCAAGCCGTTGTTAATCATCACGCTAATTCTGACATAAAAAATATCAAAATACAGCGTCTTGAAATTATGTCTGTCGATGTTGGCACGACTACGCGGGTTCGGTTAAAAGTTGATCATAATTGCTCAGCGAGCTTGCCTAAACGCTGGTTTGTTAAATTGCCATCGTTATCTTTACGTGCCCGCACCATTACCGCATTGCCCCGTTTGTTGCCGACAGAGATCCGGTTCTACAAAGAGCTGGCCTCAGTTATGCCGCTGAACAAGCCACAGGTAATAGCCGCACATAGCCAATTCGGCAAAGGTTCAACATTAGTAATTAATGATGTGACTGAGTTGGATGCGGTTCCCGGGCAGGTTGGTGATGCGTTGTCTGCGGAGCAAGCCAGGTTGGTTGTCGAGTGTTTGGCTCGATGTCATGCCCATTTCATTCATAAAGTGCAACGAGATCCAGGATTCCTATGGTTGGCAGGGCCGATACGACGGTTGGAAGATCATTTGGGGACAGCATTGGCGGTACCACTTATGAAGCGTGGCTTGGCACTGTCGGGGGATGTCATTCCATCAAGGCTGCATAAGCCGGCACTGAATTACGCACGGAACCGTAAAGCGATCATGCGATTTTTATCGACAGGCACGCCAACACTGTTGCACCATGATTGCCACCCAGGAAATTTGTTTTGGCACAACGATGAGCCCGGTTTTCTTGATTGGCAGATGGTCAGGTTGGGTGAAGCGGTGAGCGACATCAGTTATTTTCTGGCGACATCATTAAATCCCGAAATACGCCGCAAAAACGAGATGGACTTGTTGGCTAGGTATCATAACATCATGGTTGCAAATAGCCGATTAACAACCACCTTTCCTCAGCTATTGAACCGATACCGCGCCCATTTGGTCTATCCGTTCGAAGCGATGGTCTTGACTTTAGCGGTTGGTGGTATGATGCGAGTGGACAGTAATATTAAGATGATTGGTCGTGCCGCCCAGGCGATACAAGACCACGATACGTTTGCAATCTTGTCAGGCTTTGCTTGAATCTACCTTGTATAATTACAGGTGAAATTTCGATAGCGAGGTTTATTGACAATTCCAAACCGTACGCTATAACGAGACATAGCTTTGCAACAGGAGATTTATTAATGAAATCACAACAACATTATCTTAAAGATCAAACGCAGCAAAACGCGGCTGCTGTCGTCAAGGGCATAGATCAGGATGTGGAATGGGGCGAAGACATCCTGATGCTGGGCCTGGGTATTGTGATGTTATCATCCACATTTGCGCCTGTCGCGCCACCAACCATAATTTTGCCCTTGGTGGCACTTACCTTTGCCATCACATCGAGTTTGGCGCGTCGGAATTACCACAACATAGAGCGAAAATTGTCGGATTCCATGAAATACCTCAATAGTTATGAGCAAGCCAAGTTAAGGCCGATTTGTCAGGTTTTTGTCGACCAGCCAATGGGTTCACTGGCGGAATCTTATAACCCCTTGAAAAACCTGAAACGCTTGGCTAAAAGTGCGATAGGTGGGATATTAATCAATCCGTTTTGGTTGCCTATTTTTTACACCATGGGCATACAGATTATTGAAGAAATCAACCTCGGCGTGTTAAATCGAGCCGTTATGCGGGTTGAGCAAAAACTTTCTCCTAACTCGAATTTTAATCGTGAAAGCTAACATAAATTAGCGGTAGTAAATTCATTGTCGATCAATCATAAGCACTTCAAAATTTGGTTTTCGTTGTTTTTTGATGCCTTGATGACTGGCTGTTGTCACAACTTTTCAAACCGTCAAGATTATTTTCCCAATGTGCTGGCTACTCTCCATTAATTCATGGGCTAAGGCAGCGTCTTCTAATGCAAAGGTAGAATAGATAATCGGTTTGATACGTCCTGAAACCAATAAAGGCCAGACGTTTTTGAATAATTTACCGGCAATCTCGGCTTTAAAATTGACATCCCTTGCCCTGAGCGTAGAGCCGGTGATGGTTAGTCTTTTTTGTGCTAAAGTCCAGAGGTTGATGTCTGATTTTGCGCTTTGTTGCACGGCGATTTGTACCAACCGACCCTCAACCGCCAAGCATTTCAAGTTGCGCGGAAAATAATCACCACCGATCATATCCAGGATGACGTTGACACCCGTGTTATCAGTAATTCGGCTAATTTCGCTGACAAAATCCTGTTCATGGTAGTTAACGGCGGCGTCTGCGCCTAATCCCAAGCAGAACTGGCATTTAGCTGATGAACCAGCGGTTACGAAAACATTGGCGCCAAACGTTTTGGCAAGCTGTATGGCGGTTGTACCTATGCCGCTGCTGCCACCATGAACCAATAAGGTTTCTCCTTTTTGTAATTGGGCGCGATCAAAGACATTGCTCCAAACCGTAAAAAAGGTTTCCGGTATGCCTGCGGCTTCGACAAAAGACAGGTTGTCGGGAATGGGTAAGCATAAGGACGCGGAAGCCAAGCAATATTCTGCATAACCGCCGCCTGTGACTAGGGCGCAAACCTTGTTGCCGATAGCTAGGTTTTTGTTGTCACCACCTAAAGCGACAACGATTCCGGCAATTTCCAAGCCGGGAATGTCAGATGCGCCGGGTGGTGGTGGGTATACGCCCTTACGTTGCATGATATCAGGGCGATTGATGCCAGCAGCCATGACCCTAATCAATACCTGGTCGGCTTGTGGCACAGGCAGCCGACGTTCAACAAGCGCTAATTTTCCCGATTGAACTTCAATAGCGTGCATGGTATTGGGTATTCGCATAACTTCGGTATGGGAAAAGTCGGGTTATAGGTATTATATACACACTATATTTTATGAGTTTAAGGTAAAAAATGATTCGTGTGGGTATTGTTGGCGGCACCGGTTATACGGGGGTCGAGCTATTACGGATTTTGGCATTGCACCCAGAGGTTGAGGTGGCTGTCGCTACTTCGCGTGCTGATGCGGGAATGCGAGTCGATGCGCTTTACCCCAGTTTACGTGGGGTTATCGACGTAGCTTTTTCTGCGCCCGATGTCGATGTTTTAGCTGAGTGTGATGTTGTGTTTTTTGCCACACCTAATGGCACTGCGATGCTGATGGCAAAAGCATTGCTGGATCGAGGCGTTAAGGTGATTGATCTTTCTGCTGATTTTCGCCTGAAAGATACCAAAGAATGGTCTAAGTGGTATGGCATGGAACACGCTTGCCCCGAATTGCTTGCGGAAGCTGTTTATGGCTTGCCAGAAGTTAACCGCGAGGCAATAAAATCCACCCATTTGCTTGCTTGTCCAGGTTGTTATCCGACATCAGTTCAGCTTGGCTTTCTGCCTTTGCTTGAAAAAGATTTTATTGATGCTAAATATTTGATTGCCGATGTGAAATCCGGTGTCAGTGGGGCAGGGCGAAAAGCTGAATTAGCCACGTTAATGAGTGAAACCGGCGAGAGTTTTAAGGCGTATTCCGCAAGTGGCCATCGGCATTTGCCGGAAATATCCCAAGGTTTGAATAGTGTTTCGAGACATTCGGTTAACCTCACTTTCGTACCCCATTTAACACCGATGATTCGCGGCATCCATGCAACTTTGTATGCCCAGTTAAGTCATACTGAAGCCAGCTTGAACGATATACAGGCTTTGTATGAGATGCGTTATGCCAACGAACCGTTTGTCGATGTGTTGCCTTCGGGATCGCATCCAGATACCCGTAACGTCAGGGGTTCTAATAAGTGCCAGATTTCAATTCATCAGCCTCAAGGTGGGCAAACGATTGTGATCTTGTCGGTGATTGATAATCTGGTGAAAGGTGCGGCAGGGCAGGCGGTACAAAACATGAACCTCATGTTTGGATTTCCAGAAAGCCAGGGCTTGCTTACGTTGGCTTTGTACCCATAATCCTTGACTGAGGAACGGGGTGTATTCATAATGAGTTTAATTAATATTTTTAGGTATCAAAACAATGACTGATGCAATAATTTTTACCGATAGTGCTGCTTCCAAGGTGAGCGAATTGATTGCCGAGGAAGGCAATGATAACTTGAAATTGCGGGTTTACGTTAGTGGCGGTGGTTGTTCAGGGTTTCAATATGGTTTTACCTTCGATGAAGAAGTCAATGAAGATGACACCAGCGTTGAAAAAGCTGGTGTTACTGTGTTGATTGATTCGATGAGCATCCAGTATCTGACCGGAGCCGAAGTGGATTACAAAGAAGATTTGTCGGGTGCACAGTTTGTTATCCGTAATCCCGGTGCAAAAACTACGTGTGGATGTGGCTCGTCTTTTTCCGTTTGAACTAATAGATTTTTCCTACAAAAAAACCGGGCTTTATGTCCGGTTTTTTTTGCCTTGTAATATGGGGTTATATCCAATGAACCAATGCCGTTAACTTAGGAGCTCCCAGCACTATTTTCCGTTGGCTGAGCGGAGCCGAAGCCCAAGTCGGCTAATGTTTAGCTTCGGCTCCGCTCAGCCAACGGCTCTTGTAACCTGAAGGTCATAAATGCCCTTGGGTATACTTAACGGCATTGCCCAATGAACCCCTTCCACTTCATGCCACCCGGTTCACACGCAATCACACAAATGGTATGAATACACAACTGACAAGGTATAATCCTCAACGAATGAGAGTCTTTGTATAGGCAGATTCTCATTACCATAGATTAAGCAAAACCAATAAATATAATAATCAGAGGAGTGCGGACTATGCTGTTACCAACATCGGCATCAGTTGTTATAGCTTTATTAATGGGTATAGCCGGAGTCGGATTTGTACTTTGGCAATTTAAACAAGTACTTGCTTACGACCAAGGCAATGAGGTCATGCGCGGGATTGGCAAGGCTATTCAGGATGGTGCGTCGGCTTTTTTGGCACGCGAATATCGCGTCATCGCTATTTTTGTCGTAATCGTCGCCGTAGTAATTGCGGTGATGTTGCAATGGCAGACTGCGTTTTGTTTCGTTTCAGGGGCAATCGCTTCAGCGGGTGCGGGCTATCTCGGCATGTATGTCGCTGTACGTGCAAATACCAGGACAGCGGCGGCGGCTGGCCGCAGTTTGCATGAAGGTTTACGGGTCGCTTTCGGCAGTGGTGCCATCATGGGCATGTCAGTTGTCAGTTTTAGCTTGATTGGTATGACCTTGCTTTATTTGATTTTTAACGGTGATCCCAATCAACTGACCTATATCACCGGGTTTGGTTTTGGTGCCAGCAGTATTGCCCTGTTTGCACGGGTCGGCGGTGGTATTTATACGAAAGCGGCCGACGTGGGTGCGGATCTCGTTGGTAAGGTGGAAAAGGGTATCCCGGAAGATGATCCTCGAAATCCTGCTGTTATCGCTGATAATGTCGGCGATAATGTCGGTGATGTTGCTGGTATGGGGGCTGATTTGTTCGAAAGCTACAGTGGCTCCATCATTGCTGCGGCAACGCTGGGTGCGGCGTTGGGCAAGGATTCGACGGTTGCTTTTATCGGTTTGCCATTTTTGGTCGCTGCCGTTGGCGTAGTCGCCAGCCTGTTTGGAATTTATATGGTCATCGGCAAAGAACGCGATGAAAGCGTGACTGCCGGCCTGGTTGCCAATACCTCGTTAGTGACCCGGTGTACCTATTACCTCAGTCAATATGTGGCAAAAGTGAATGAAAATGCCACGCTTGAAGATTTGTTGACAGCATTGCGCCGTTCCGTTTGGGGCGCTTCAGTGGTTATTTTAGGCTTGTCTTTGCTGGCTGTGTTGTTGTCGGATTTACATTTCAATTATTGGTTGGTTATCTTGGTTGGCTTAATTGCCGGAAACGCCATTGCCTATGTGACTGAATATTTTACGTCATATACCGAAAAACCCACCCTAGGTATTGCTAACGCCACCCAAACCGGTGCTGCAACCACAATCATTCAAGGCTTTGCGGTGGGCATGATGAGTACGGCATTGCCGGTATTGATCACTGCTATTGCCATTCTTCTCAGTATTTGGCTCGGTCATAAAGCCGATGGCACAATGGCTGCGGGACTGTATGCAGTAGCGCTGGCGGGAGTAGGTATGTTAAGCACTTTGGGTGTCACTTTGGCGACCGATGCCTATGGCCCGGTTGCGGATAATGCTGGCGGAATTGCCGAAATGAGCCACCTTCCCAAAGAAGTCAGGCAACGTACCGATGCGCTTGACAGCCTGGGCAATACCACTGCCGCTACCGGTAAAGGCTTTGCTATTGGTTCTGCCGTTTTGACTGCCCTCGCATTAATCGCGGCTTATGTGACAGCAGCCAAAATTGAGAGTTTAGATATTTTGGGCCCTACCATGCTTCCAGGTCTTTTGATAGGCGCAATGATGCCGTATTTGTTTTCCGCACTGACCATGATGGCTGTCGGCAAGGCGGCGCATGAAATCGTGCTTGAAGTGCGGCGGCAATTTCACGAGATACCTGGCTTAATGGAAGGTACGGGACAACCTGATTACAAGGCTTGCGTGGGAATCAGCACCGAAAGCGCCTTACGCGAAATGATTATGCCGGGCGCACTGGCGGTGATTGTTCCTATTATCGTCGGGCATGTGTTGGGCAAGGAAGCGTTGGCGGGGTTGTTGGTCGGTACGCTTTTATCCGGATTTTTGCTGGCGGTGATGATGGCAAACGCCGGCGGTGCCTGGGATAACGCAAAAAAATATATTGAAACCGGACAATATGGTGGCAAAGGCTCGGATTCTCATAAGGCTGCTGTTGTCGGCGATACGGTTGGCGACCCGTTTAAAGATACCAGTGGCCCATCGTTGAACATCTTGATCAAATTAATGACCATTGTTAGCTTGGTTTTCGCCAGTTCGTTTGGTTCAGGATGGCTGAGTTTTTAATAAGGGCAGAAGGGAATAGTCATATCTTCTTGATACCTAAGTTCGTATCCAAGGCGATGTTGGGTTAAAATAGCAGCAATTTAACTAATTATAGAAAATCAAGCCATGCAAATCATACTCGCTAATCCCCGTGGATTCTGTGCCGGTGTTGACCGCGCCATCGACATTGTTGATATGGCGCTGGAGACCTTTGGCGCACCAATCTATGTCCGTCATGAAGTCGTACACAACCGCACTGTAGTTGACGGTTTGAAAGAAAAAGGCGCTATTTTTATTGAAGACATTTCCGATGTACCGGTGGGTTCGCACCTTATTTTCAGTGCCCATGGCGTATCCAAACAAGTCCAAAAAGAAGCTGTGGAACGTAATCTGACTGTTTTCGATGCGACATGCCCACTGGTCACCAAAGTTCATATTCAGGTTGCCAAACATGCAAAATCTGATCGTGAAGTAATTCTCATTGGTCACGCAGGTCATCCTGAAGTCGAAGGTACGATGGGGCAGTATGATAAATGGACAGAAAATGGCGGCATTTATCTGGTTGAAACACCGGAAGATGTCGCTAATTTGAAGGTCAATAACCCTGATAATCTGGCTTATGTCACCCAAACCACCTTATCAATGACCGATACCAAGAAAATGGTTGATGCATTGAGGGCTCGGTTTACCTCCATTCAGGAACAAAAAAAGGATGATATTTGTTACGCCACCCAAAATCGCCAAGATGCCGTTTTTGATCTTGCGAAAACCGCAGATACTATCCTGGTAGTGGGATCTCCCAATAGCTCTAATTCCAATCGTTTGCGGGAAATAGCCGAGCAACTAGGTCGGCCTGCTTACCTCATCGACACCGCCAAAGACATGCAAAAAGAGTGGTTCACCGATAGCGAAGTGGTGGGGGTAACGGCGGGCGCATCAGCACCCGAAGTGTTGGTACAGGAAGTGATTGACCAATTAAAGGCATGGGGCGGTAAATCTGCTGTCGAGCTAAAAGGCATTGAAGAAAAAGTGGTATTTTCCTTACCTAGAGGATTGAAAAAAACGGCTTAATGATGCCAGCGGAAGTTGATGCGGTTCGCCTGGATAAATGGCTATGGGCAGCACGCTTTTTTAAGACCCGCAAACTGGCAACGGATGCCATAAGCGGGGGTAAAGTCCACCTTAATGGTCAACGTACCAAGCCGGGCAAGGATGTTAAGGTCGGCGATGAAGTCGTCATCAACAAAAGCGGTTATAGCTGGGATGTCGCTATTACCGCCACATCAGGACAGCGGCGTTCTGCCAAGGATGCCGTCCTGCTCTATCAAGAAACACCAGAAAGCCATGCCCAGCGACAACAAAAAATCCAGACAGAACGTGATAATAAAGAATTGTTCAACTTCACCGGAATCGACCACAAACCCAACAAAAAAGAACGCCGCTTAATCCATCGTTTTAAGCAGGGGTAACCAAAAAGGTACTCGTTGCAGCCCTACCTACCCACCCACGCACTCAAATTTCCATACAGTGCTATAGTTCATGCAAAAAACCACTGGGACGAACGCATGAAGGATGTCCAAAACTACCTCAGCAAAATAAACCAGCGCTACCTTACGGGCATTTCCCGCGAACACAGCTATCGTGGCGACTTACAGTCATTGCTGGAAATCATGCTGCCCGGTGTCTTGGTCACTAACGAACCCGCCCATATCGCTTGCGGTGCGCCGGACTATATCTTGACCAAAGCCCACATTCCGCTGGGTTACATCGAAGCCAAAGACATCGGCAAGTCCTTGGACAGCAAGGATTATAAAGAACAGTTCGACCGCTATAAAAATTCCCTCAACAACCTGATTTTCACCGACTACCTGGAATTCCGGTTTTTCCGTGACGGCTTGCAAGTCGCGAGTATAAGGCTTGCCGATATTAAAAATGGGCAACTTCAGCCGAAACCGGATGAATTCGCCCATTTCGTCGATTTGATGAAAGACTTTGCCGCTTATTCCGGGCAAACCATCAAATCACCGTCCAAACTCGCCAGCATGATGGCCGGAAAAGCGCGATTGCTCGCCAACATCATCGAAAATGCCTTGACCAAAGACGAAAAAGAGGACAACCACAGCACCCTAAAAGACCAGATGGATGCGTTCAAGTCCATCCTGCTGCACACGATATTGATGCCGAACAATTTGCCGACATTTACGCCCAAACCATCGCTTACGGCATGTTCGCCGCCCGCTTGCATGATGAAACCCTGGACACCTTTTCCCGTCAGGAAGCCGCCGAACTGATCCCGCACAGCAACCCGTTCCTGCGAAAGCTGTTCCAGTACATCGCAGGTTATGACCTGGACGACCGCATTACCTGGATTGTCGATACCTTGGCGGACATCTTCCGCGCTGCCGACGTACGCTCAATATTGGCAAACTTTGGCAAAGCCACCCGGCAAACCGACCCCATCATCCACTTTTACGAAACTTTCCTAGCAGAATACGACCCCAAGCTCCGGAAAAGCCGAGGCGTTTGGTACACGTCCGAACCCGTCGTGGATTTTATCGTCCGTGCCGTCGATGACATCCTCAAAACCGACTTCAACCTGCCGATGGGTTTGGCGGATACGTCCAAAACCACCATTCAGGTTGAGATGCCCGTCGTCAAAGGCAAGGGCAAAGCCAATTACACCCAACTGGAAAAGGTCGATAAAGAAGTCCGCAAGGTCCAGATACTGGATCCAGCGACGGGGACAGGCACCTTCCTTGCCGCCGCCATCAAGCACATCCACCAGAAATTTAAAGGCCAACAAGGGCTTTGGAGCCAATACGTAGAAGAACACCTTATCCCACGGGTACACGGCTTTGAAATCCTCATGGCCTCTTACGCGATGGCACACTTAAAGCTGGATTTGTTGTTGAAAGAAACCGGATATAAGCCCAAAAAACAACCGCGCCTTAACATTTACCTGACCAATTCCCTGGAAGAATCCCACCCCGACACCGGCACTCTGTTTGCGACTTGGCTGGCGCAAGAAGCCAACGAGGCCAACCACATCAAACGCGAAAACCCGATCATGGTGGTCATGGGTAATCCGCCGTATTCGGTCAGCAGCAGCAATAAAGGCGATTGGATACAACGCTTGGTGGCGGATTACAAAAAAGACCTCAACGAGAAAAACATCCAGCCCTTATCGGACGATTACATCAAGTTTATCCGCTACGGCTCGCATTTTATTGAAAAGAACGGCGAAGGCATCTTGGCTTATATAAGCAACAACAGCTTTATCGACGGCGTAATCCATCGGCAAATGCGTAAGCATTTGTTGGAAACCTTCGACAAGATTTACATCCTCGACCTGCACGGCAACAGCAAAAAGAAAGAAACCGCCGTCGATGGCAGCAAGGATGAAAATGTGTTCGACATTATGCAGGGTGTAAGCATCAATATCTTTGTTAAACTCAAAAATAATGCAACTTAAAGAAAAGTTGCTTTACCATAAGGAAATTCTGTACAAATTGATTCCGCTCATACCCGCAGGACACAAGTGGTTCGACAAGGCTCTCCTGAGTTTATCGACAGGCTCACCACGAACGGAATCAACCATGTCCTGTTTGTTATCTTTATCCGTTCGACCTGAGCTTGTCGAAGGATGAATGGATAAAGATAACAAGCCCCCAGTGTAGCAGAAAGGTTCAAAATTAAGGCTAAACAAAATGTTTTGGGTTTATATTCTCCGCTGTGCTGATGGTAGCTACTACACAGGGCATACCGATAATCTTGAAAGGCGCATCGGTCAATATCAGGCAGGAGAATGTGCTGGTTATACCGCAACGCGCCGCCCACTGGAACTGATATGGTCGCAAGAGTGTGCCACTCGTGAAGAAGCCTTGTCGGCTGAAAGACAAATCAAGGGTTGGAGCCGCAAGAAGAAAGAGGCCATGATGCGCGGCGACTGGGCGGAAGTGTCCCGTTTGGCCCAAAGTAAATTCGTCCATCCTTCGACAAGCTCAGGACGAACGGATTTACTTTTACAAGGCTCTCCTGAGCAGAGTCGAAGGGGCTCTTCTAAGCAAAATCAAAAGGATTCTGAAGAAACCTAAAAATCAAGTTGGGCATTCCAAAATTCCGTTCGCCCTGAGCTTGTCAAAGGGTTAACGGGATTTTGTAATGCTCACTCAACAGGCGAGTGTGTTAAGCCATTCGGGGTGAGCTTTGGTTGAGTCCGTTCGTGGTGAGCCCTTCGACTCTGCTCAGGAGAGCCTTGTCGAACCACTTGTGCCCTGCGGGTATGAATGGGCTCAACCAAATTACCGTTCGTCCTGAGCTTGTCGAAGGAAGCTTGTCGAAGGACTTATCAGAGATTGTCATTAGCAAGAACATCTAACCCATTAATCTTTAACCGGATTTTTTATCATGACCAAACCCTTAGCCGACGTTTACCACCTCGACATCTACGGCCTACGTAAAGACAAATACCAGATGTTGCTGGACAACAGTGTCAACACCTTGCCGTGGAACAAGATTGAATGCCGTGCGCCGGAGTATTTTTTTGTGGCTAAAGATTTTGGGGTTTATGGACAGTACCAACAGGGCTTTTCGGTGAGTGATTTGTTTCCGGTTAATTCCAGTGGCATTAAAACCCATCGTGATGAGTTTGTGATTGATATTGATAAAAACACCTTAATCAAACGGATAGAAAGTTTTTATTCGTCTTCAGCCATCAACAAAGAATTAAAAAGTAAGCTAGCATTAAATGAAAAAGAAGAATGGGTTGATGAAAAGCGGCGTGGGATATTCAATAAAAACAATATTAAGCAAATTCACTACCGCCCATTTGATAACAGGTCTATTTATTATTCATCTGAGCTAATTGAACGTGGTCGTGAAAAAGTAATGCAGCATTTTCTCAAAGGGGAAAATGTGGGCATACTTTTTCCAAGGCAGGCAATTACAGAAAAATTCGGATTTTTTGTGTGCAATACGATTTGCGACATTAATTTTACTGGGGTAGCTGGTCAATATGGCGCTGGTCTCGTTTTCCCGCTCTACCTCTACCCAGAAACCACCGGACAACAATCCCTGCAAGAATCCAGCATCAGACAACCCAACCTTAACCCCGCTATCGTCCAGCAAATCGCGGAAAAACTGGGGGCAACCTTTGCCCCAGAAAAATCCGCCAGTGCGGATAACCAAAGCTTCGCTCCCATCGACTTGCTCGATTACATCTACGCGGTGCTGCATTCTCCTAACTACCGCGAAACCTACAAGGAATTCCTGAAAACCGACTTTCCCCGCGTACCTTACCCAGACCCGCACACCTTTTGGCAGCTGGTAAAACTGGGCGGCGAACTGCGGCAACTGCATTTGCTAGATAGTCCTCTGATGAATAACCCCATCACCATGTACCCGATGGATGGCAACAATACCGTCACCCGCAAAATCAACCAGCATGATTTTACCATTCATCCTGCCGAAGATCGGGCTGATGCCGTTAATTGTAACTCCGTTCGTCCTGAGCCTGTCGAAGGACAAACAGATGTTGTTCATGGTTCGACAGGCTCATCATTTATGCCCCAGAGGGTACGAACGGCTAAAGATTCAACTGAACCTGTTACAGAAACAATTGGAAAAGTTTGGATTAACGATACGCAATACTTTGACGGCGTACCTGCCATCGCCTGGGAATTTTATATCGGTGGCTACCAGCCCGCGCAAAAATGGCTGAAAGACCGTCACGGCAGGACGCTAACTTTTGAAGACATCTTGCATTACCAAAAAATCATCGTTGCTTTAACAGAAACCTACCGGATTATGCAGGCGATTGATGCGGTGTAGCCCGGATGGAGCTTGCGGAATCCGGGTTTTCGGGGCATCGAAGCTCCGTATTACGTTACACTCCATACGGGCTACAAACTACAAACTACAAACAAGTCGGCGGCTTAGGCAATCCAGCCAGTTTGCTGGCGTATTTTAAGGGGCCGTCGGGGAACAGGCGATGAAGGTAGCGGCTGTTGCCTTTGTCTTCACCCAAGGTATTTGCAATCGCTTTGATAAATACGCGGGTATTGGGCAAATGTTTGAATTGCTCATAATACGATCTGATGAACAGAATAATTTCCCAATGCTGTTCAGATAGCTGAATGTTTTCCTGGGCGGCAAGCTGGTTGGCGACTGTTTCGTTCCAGTCAAAACGATTTGTCAAAAAGCCTTGGTCTGTCGTTTCCAGGCACGAGTCACCAACCCTTAACGCCATGACTGAATCAAGCGGTTTTCGACGGATAGGTCAACCAATCCGGGATAATCTATGACTTCCAATCCCAGCACTAGCTCAGTAATATCAATCCCTCTAACCGCCATATCCTCGGATAATACATACAAGCGGTTGCTATTCAGTTTTTGGCTGATTGCATCGGCCAACTGCCCCTTTTGCAAGGCACTTAATACAGCATTCTCAAGAAACACGGCGACATCATCGGTTGCCATTCTATCTAAAATAGCAGGCTCGACGGGCGATTGAAAAATCAGGTGCAACATATTAGTTACTGTCGGTCAGTTTGAGACCAATGATGCCGGCGATGACCAGGAAAATAGAAAATAACCGGTAAATTTCGGCGGATTCTTTGAACAATACGATGCCGAGTATCGCAACGCCCACCGCGCCCATGCCTGTCCAAACCGCATAAGCTGTACCAACGGGTAGAAATTTGATTGCTGTCATCAGCAAAAACAGGCTCACAGCACCGGATGCGAGGGTAATCAAACTAGGGATCAAGCGGGTAAAGCCCTGGTTATATTTAAGGCTTAACGCAAACACAATTTCCACCAAACCGGCAGTAAACAACAGCAACCACGCCAACATACACCTCACACTATTCATTCATAAGTGCATATTATGGCCTAATTAATAAAATCAGAAGGCTCATTTACGACAAGTTGTGCAAGACAGTGTTTGGGGTAAGGTTTAGCTGTTGCTGAGATGGTTGTAAAATAACTGTACATCCATGTTAACCTTGATTCTTAAAGAGACAACAATGTCCATTATGCTCGAAAAAATTAAACACTTTTTTGAAAACCATATCAATCTGGCGAATTCACAAGGCATTAGCGAAGATCAATTGCGAATTGCCAGTGCAGCATTATTCATGGAAATGATGCACATGGATGAATCGGTGGAGCGCGAAAAACAAGATCTGATCTTAAGTCTGCTGGAAACGATGTTCAACCTGACCGAAGTACAAGCGTCTGCGTTGATTGAGATTGCCGAACATAATAGAAGTCAGGCGACCGATTATTTTGAATTTACCCATTTGATTTGCGCTGAATTTAGCCATGCCCAAAAAATTCAGCTGATTGAATCGCTGTGGAAAATTGCATTTATTGATAATAATCTGGACGTGGAAGAAGAATATTTGGTGGATAAGGTCGCCCGGCTGTTATTCATTCCTCACGTCGAATTTCTGGAAGCCAGAAATCGGGTAAGGGCGGGCTGATGGATATAGGTCTGTTGCCAGCCAAGCCAAAAGAAGTTGATGTGCTTTGTGTGGGCCATGCATCTTACGACCTTGTTTTTTCGGTGCCGCACCATCCGGACAGTGATGAAAAAATGCTTGCCGATGCGTTTATAGGTTGTGGCGGCGGGCCTGCTGCGAATGCAGCGGTGCTGGTGAGCAAATTAGGCTTAAGTTCAGCATTTGCGGGTTATCTTGGTAGTGATTTATACGGAGACAAGCATTTACAAGAACTTGTCGATTACAACGTGATAGTGAATTGCGTTGTTCGGGGGAGCGTGCCGACACCGCTATCAACCGTATTGGTAAAACCCGATGGCAAACGGGCTTTAATCAATTACAAAGGCGACACCAAGCAGCTTCCCGAAGCGGCAGTCAATTTTGTGCCAATCAAACCCAAAGTGATTTTGCTAGATGGACATGAGCCGATGATTTCGGTTCCGCTTGCAAAAGCGGCGAAAGCGCAGGGAATACCGACTATATTGGATGCAGGTTCTGTACATGATGGGACTTTGGCCTTGATGGAGCTGGTTGATTACCTGGTTTGTTCGGAAAAATTTGCCCAGCAGTATGCAGGTGATGTGAAAAAAGCCTTATCTGTTATGGCTGGATTGTCGGCGAATGTGGTCATCACCTTAGGTGAAAAAGGCTTGATTTGGCAGCGTGGAAATCAACAAGGTTCATTGCCAGCCTATGTTGTTTCAGTTGTCGATACCACAGGTGCGGGCGATGCTTTTCATGGCGCGTTTGCAGCGGCGTTGGCGTTGGACATGGATTGGCTGGACAGTCTGCGCTACGCCAGCGCCGCAGGGGCTTTATGTTGTGGTAAAGCCGGTGCCCGTTTGGGGCTGCCAACAAAACAGGCACATTGGGACTTGTTCAAAACGGGACTGGATGATTTGAAACCTGCTGAGTATTTATCTTAGCTTTAATCAGTAAAAGCGTTGGATGCGGCAATGTTTACTTTTACGGGCAGCTAACGTAAGTTAATGCCAATAATCTAAGCTAAATGCCGGTATTTAGGGCGTTTGCTGCTACACTTTTGTCAACTATTTTAATTATTTGGAGTTTATCGGTGCTTATAGGATTACCCAAGGAAATTAAAGACAGCGAATTTCGCGTGGGCTTGACACCAGGTGTAGTCAAAACGTTGGTCGGGAAAGGTCATCAAGTCCTTGTGGAAACGGGAGCAGGTGAGGGCAGCTTCATCGCTGACGAAGAATACCGGGTTGTCGGTGCGTGCATAGTGGCTCATGCCGAGGAAGCCTGGGCGGCGGAAATGGTTGTTAAGGTTAAGGAGCCGATTGCCTCGGAATACGCCTATTTGCGTGAGGATATGATCCTGTTCACTTTTTTGCATCTGGCATCCAATGAACCGCTCACCCAGGCGTTATTGTCCAGTGGTTCGACTGCAATCGCCTATGAAACCGTGCAAACCCAAACCGGGCAGCTACCGTTATTGATGCCAATGAGTGAAGTGGCAGGGCGTATGGCGACCCAAGTCGGAGCGTCTATCCTGCAAAAACACGAAGGTGGTCGGGGTGTTTTGATGGGTGGCGTGCCCGGTGTTGCGCCAGCGGATGTGACAATTTTAGGCGCTGGCATCGTGGGCGCAAATGCTGCCAAGATAGCCGTTGGCATGGGCGCACAAGTGACGATGCTGGATATCAGTCATGATCGTCTGGCGTATTTTGATGATATTTATAATGGTCGAATCCAAACCCGGAAAAGCAATGCTCGCGCAATCGAAGAAGCGGTTTATCAGGCGGATCTTGTCATCGGTGCGGTATTAATTCCGGGCAAGAAAGCCCCCTGGTTGGTTACCCGCGATATGTTGAGCAACATGCGTAAAAGTGCCGTTATTGTTGATGTTGCTGTTGATCAAGGCGGTTGCATTGAAACTTCGAAGCCAACCACGCACAGCCAGCCTACGTATGTTGTTGATGGCATTGTGCATTATTGCGTAGCCAATATGCCGGGTGCAGTACCTCGTACCAGTACCTTCGCGCTTAATAATCAAACGGCTGATTATGTGCTGATGTTGGCAGGCCAAGGCATTGCTGCTTTTTCGGCTAATCCTGCATTGCGAGCGGGGCTTAATACCTACCGTGGTTACGTTGCTTATCCAGGGGTAGCGGAGGCTTTCGGTTTAACTGTTCATCCGTACAGTTAAGTTCAGATTACCTTTTAAGATGGTCAAAAAACAGAAACCCATTATGGAACGTCAGCACTTTAACGATAAGCTGAACGAGTATTCAACTTGGCGCAATCAATTGATTTCGTCAATTGAAAGCTACCAAAACTGGCGTACAGCTTATGGGTTAGCCGACACCAATAGTATGACTACCCTCACGACTATCCTGCAAGGCCTGGCGCAGGATCGCGTGACTTTGGCGTTTGTGGCAGAGTTCTCGCGCGGCAAGACTGAGTTGATCAATGCCTTGTTTTTTGCGGAAACGGGCGTAAGGCTGTTGCCGTCATCGCCGGGTCGGACGACGATGTGTCCTGCCGAATTGTTTTACGATAAGCAAGGCGGCAGCTACATTCGTTTGCTGGAGATTGAAAGCCGAAATGAAGATATTTTATTCAGTACATTAAAAGAGGATGTTGATCGTTGGCAGCAAATAGACCTCGACATCAATGATAACGCCCAGATGCAGGCGGCTTTTCAGGCGCTGGTGGCTGTGAAGCAGGTTCCTAAGCAAACTGCGATAGACTTGGGTCTGTTTGATGAAAAAGAAGCCGCCGAACAAGGCATAGTCAATCCTGAAACGGTCGAGATTCCGTGTTGGCGACATGCCTTGATCAGTTTTCCGCATCCTTTGCTGCAATCGGGTTTGGCGATTTTGGATACACCGGGATTAAATGCGCTGGGCAGCGAGCCGGAATTGACCTTAAGCATGTTGCCCAGCGCCCAGGCGGTCGTTTTTGTGATTGCCGCAGATACCGGGGTTACCAAAAGCGATTTAAGTATGTGGAATAATCATGTTTGCAGGGCAACCAACACGAATAGGCAAGGGCTTGCGGTCGTGATGAACAAAATTGACTCCATGTGGGATGATTTAAGTGGCGAAGATGGCTATGAAGCATCCGTGCAGTCGCAAATTAAAGCATCGGCGACTACGTTAGGTATTGCTGAGGCGATGGTTTTTCCGGTTTCCGCTAAACAGGCTTTGGTCGCCAAAATAAGAAATGATGACGGCTTGTTAATTCGCAGCAGAATCAATACCCTTGAGACCTATCTGTCAGAAAATATCATCAAGCAAAGGCAAAAAATCCTGCTCGATGTGATTTCCCGTGATGTCGGTTTTTTAATCAAGGAATCGTATACCCTGACGGAAATTAACTTTGAAAATGATTCTGCTCAGCTAAATGAGTTTCAAAAATTAAACTTTCAAAATCAGGATAAGATTGCTGAGATGACTGAAAGCGCCCAGCGTCAGCAGGCGGCTTATTTCAATAATATGGAGCATTTCAAAACGAGTAGCGACCTGTTTCGGAAAAAATTCAGTAAGCTGCTGGATACGCTTTCGCATGAGCGGTTTGACAGGGTGATCCATCTTAACAAAATGCAGATTGACCGCAGCATCACCACGTATGCCATGAAACAGGGCATTAAAACCCTGTTTGAAGATTTACACAATCTGTTGCAAGATTGCGTCAGCATTACTAATGAGATGCAGGAATTTATCTTAAAAATTCATGCTGAATTTGATACAGCGTATGGTTTTAAGGAAATAACGCCGCAGTTATTTATCATCGCTGAATACCAGGCGGAGTTGGAAGCATTATTTGCGATGGGGGAAGATTTCCGAGCCAGTACAAAAACCACGTTAACCGAAAAAAGTGTCGTCGTACAGAAGCTGTATAACACGTTAATTTTTCAGGCACGGAATATTTTGTTCAGGACGCGTAGGGATGCGATTGTCTGGGGTGATAATGTCATGTCACCCATAAAACACCAGATTTTGGATCATAAAAAACAAATTGAAAATCGTCTGATGGTTCTGATGGCTGCAAATGAATCAGAAGGTAAGTTAAAGGAAAACATAAACCGTTTAGAAGCCGAATTGGCAAAACTCACTACACAACGTGCTGAATTAAATGAAATTATCGAGTCCATGCAGACGGCTTCTGGCGTATCTATAAAATAAATTCGACAACTTAATCTACCAGTCGGTTTTGCTTGTTCAATTCAGTTTGTATAATCGTATCACCCAACAATAGTAGCTGTTAGAAATTGATTTAAAGGACGTTAATGAAAACCTTGATTCTTTTGTATGCAGTCCTGTTTTCAGGGCTGATAGTGGCAGCGCCAGTGTTGTCTATCAATGAAGTTGCTCCCGGCGTTTATGTTCACTGGGGTGTTCAGGAATTTTCCGATACCAAAAATCATGGCGCGGTTGCCAATATCGGTTTTATTGTCGGGCAACGTTGTGTAGCCGTGATTGATACCGGCGGCAGTCCAGAACAAGGGCTGGCGTTAAAGAATGCTATTGAGAACACCACCTCAAAGCCGGTTTGTTATGTCATCAATACCCACGTCCATCCTGATCACATTTATGGCAATTCAGCGTTTAAAAACGTCGGCGCTAAATTTGTCGGGCATGAAAAACTGGCGCGGGCAATGTCGGTACGCAGCGATTATTACATCCAGAAAGCGCCGGAATTACTCGGGTTTACCCTGACCAGCAAGGACATTATTCCACCCGATATAGCCGTCACGGATGAAATGGATCTGGATTTGGGCGGCAGAATCTTGAAGTTGACCGCACATCCCACCGCACATACCGACAATGACTTGAGTGTCTATGATGCCCAGACTGATACCCTGTGGTTGTCTGATCTGTTATTTGTCGAACATTTACCGTCTATTGATGGTAGCCTTAAAGGCTGGTTAGCCGAGTTGGAAAAGCTGGGCGGTAAATCCTACAAAAAAGTCATTCCAGGACATGGCGGCTTAGTTACCGACTGGCCGAAAAGCATGTTGCCTGAACAAACCTACCTTAACACATTGCTGGTTGAGGTTCGGGCTGCAATAAAGAAAGGTGTTTTTCTGGAAGATGCAGTGTCTACTATTGGTCTTTCCTTTAAAGGCAAATGGAAGTTGTTTGACGAGTTTCACCGTAGAAATGTCACCAAAGCCTACGCCGAATTAGAGTGGGAAAATTAGCATTCAAGTTTTGGTTTGTTGCGTAACCTATATTTATTTGAAAAATAGTTAATCATGAGAATTGTTTTATTTGCTGCTTTAATTATTGTGCTTAACGGCCTATTTGGCTATTTGCATAACTTGCCTGAAGAGGTGGGCATGGATGTGCCCGATGGCAAGCTCAACAGCCTGTCGTTTGCACCGTTCAGGGAAGGCCAAAATCCGTTGTTGCTGCAATTTCCGACCCCGGAGCAAATCGACGAAGATTTAAAGCTGATGGCTGATAAAACCCACACTATCCGTACTTATTCCAGCACTATGGGGATGAAGGTTATCCCTGAATTGGCGGGCAAATATGGCTTAAAGATGATACAAGGCGCCTGGATTGGCTACTTGGATGCAGATGCCCGTCTGGAAATTGAAGCCTTGGTCGAAGCGGCTAATAAGTATCCTGAAGTCATCAAGCGCGTTATCGTCGGCAATGAGGTCTTGCTGCGCGGCGAAAGGGAGCCGCAAGAACTAGTCGAATATATCCGCGAAGTTAAAAAACGGGTCAAACAACCGGTGTCTTATGCGGATGTCTGGTCTATGTATATGAAATACCCTGATTTAATCAAGGAAGTGGACTTTATCACCATCCACATCCTGCCTTATTGGGAAGACGAACCTATTCCTGTCAATAAAGCTCCGGCGCATATCGAGCGCATTTACAAGCAGGTCAAGCAAGAAGCCGACTCCATCGCGCCCGGAAAATCCATCCTGATCGGTGAATCCGGCTGGCCTAGTGAAGGTCGGCAGCGGGGCTGGGCGATTCCTAGTGTGGTCAACGAAGCTATGTTTATTCGTGGCTTGCTTAAAGTTGCCGCCGATAATCACTTTGATGTGAACATCGTGGAAGCCTTTAACCAATCCTGGAAAAGCGAGCTGGAAGGCGTAGTCGGGGCAAATTGGGGGCTTTTTTCCATTGATCGGCAAGAGGTTTTTCCGTTGACCGGAAAAGTTTACGAAAATGTAAAATGGTTTGACCAGTTTGTTATGGCATCACTCATCATGGTGCTGATCGTATTGCTTTATGCAAAAAAATTACAAAATTTGGCTCCGCCGAGATTGGTAGTTTTTCTGGTTTTTGTTCAGGTTATTTGTGCACTACTGGTGTTTCAGGCCGATAAGTCCTGGTACACCAGTTACGATGATTGGCAACGATTAAAGACGGCGCTCGTCGTTATTCTGAATGTCGTCATTGGTGGTCTGGTGCTAAATCGCGCCAGTAATCTGCTGTTAGGACAAGCGACCGATAAGCGCGTGAGCGTGCTGTTGGATAGGGTGTATTTGCTTGTTACTGCTTTAGTTATAGTTAAAACATATTTGTTGGCATCTGATGGCCGTTATGTCAGTTTTCCATTTGAACTGGTGGCCATACCTGTTACCGGGATCGTTGGGTTATTTGTAGTCGGCTGTTTGATGAGCAAGAATGTCAGTTCATCGACATTATATTTCAATAACTTGATAAGTAGCCATTTCAGGAATGCAAAACAAAATCAACAAATAGGCTTGTTGCTTTTGTTATATATGGCTGGTTTGGTAATCGGTGAAATTAAAGCCTTTATGGTGGGTCGGGACTTTATTGCAAGTTACCCTGACATGGCGGATAGATTGTTGTGGTCAGTCAAATACACATTAAGCAATTGCCAATTACTGGCGTGGCTCGCATGTATTTGTATATTGGCGATGGCTTTTTTACTGGGGGGTGGTGATCAAAGCGAGAAAACAAGAAAGGATGTCGGTTTGGGTTGACATGGATATAAAAATCCCCAAGCCGACATCCCTTTTTTTCAATATTGGTGCATTAAGCGACCGTAAAAGTAGCGTATAAAGCCTACGATTAGGACAGACAAGAGGACTGGGCTGATAAGTAGGCAGTACCGCAATGGTACCTCACGATTCCTTCGAAAATATTTTTTAATAGAGAGAAAAAAACGGTTAATTGCAGGTGTTTCATGAAGTTTAATAGCGATAGCGTTCATGGTTGTTGATCTCAATAAAACATAGGTGTTGGACAGTTTTCAAATCTTTCCCGCTACATCAGCATGTATGTTCAAGGTATACATGGAGAGTAGCTGATTTAAATATAGGCTAAAAAACCATAAATTTTGTGACGCAGTTCACATTTATAGGATTGAGGCAGATTTTTTTGCCGCATCTGAGATGCCATTAGCGTATTTCAGAAAATATTTTGGGTTTGATGGGCTTAAATATCCCGAATATCCAATAAAATAACCAAAGACACTCGTTTTAACGAATGTCTTTATAGCAGAGAAATATGACAGGTTTACGTTTGCTGTCGACACATTGAGTTTTTTAGCGGTTCGCTCAACGTCGAGATGTCTTAGACAGAAAAAGTAGAACCGGCTTGGGGTAAAAAGCTAAAACACCTGTGTCCTTTAGTGGATATGTACCTCGCGTGATTTTACCGTATCGGCACGGCGTAACGTATAGTCGTCTTGATCGCCAGCGAGTGCTGATCCGTCTGGATGTAGCTGAATGAGTGTGCCGTCATCAACAATCCGGTATTGTCCGGTATTTGATTTATCTTTCGGTGTTAACACCACGGTTCGCTTGTCATCATTCCAAGTAAACTTACCTTTTTCATAAAACTCTCTGGATGAAGTTTTTGCCGGCTGAGTCACCAGTAGATAATTATTGTTACGTTTTAAGGACAGCGTTATTTTGATGCCACTGCAATCGGGTTCTTTGCAGGGGAAATATCCGTAGTAAACACCACGAAAATCCGGTCCAGCTAAATCATTTAAATGGTTTGCGTGATTGTTGCCTTGTTGAAGCATTTCACGCGCCTTGAGGACTCTTTCCTGAATTTGTTTGTCCGATTCTGCGAGGGCAGGGTGAAAGGCAGGAAACAGCATGGCGAAAAAAATCAAAACTAAATCGTGTCGTAATTGTTTTTTTAATGATTGCATTTAAGTACCTTTTTATTAAGTGGCTAATTGTCTGGTATGCCTATTAATACACACGCTTATGTGTTGTTTTTTTGATTCTCTGACTCATCTTTTTAGAATTTTCATCACAGAAATCATTAGGCATATACTGTCCACTGGCTTTTAGCGGAAAGGTTTCAACATGCCTAATGTATGAAGCGTAAATGAATATAGAAATGCGTCAATAAAATATTTCTTTTAATGACTATTTGATACGCTGATTTAAGGTTGCAACGCTCAATTGCCTGGGGCGATTGTCTTGTTGAGGTGATTCGCTAAAGCCGTACCACCTCACAATTGACCTGTTACAGGGTTATTGCAGCCACCGATAGTTTTAGTATAAATCAATCAAAGCACCGGGTTTCACTTTGACCACAATCTGCATGCTGATTAGTTTACGGGCACATGATCTGTTTGCGTATCAGAGCCTTTTTGAGTTTCGGTCGCCTTTTGCGCTTCAGCGGCCTGCTGTTTTTCCTCGGCTTTTTTCTTCCTTTCCTCTGCTTTTTTCGCTAGCGCAGCCTTTTGTTCAGCAGCACGAGTAGCTGCGACTCTGCCACTTTCATAACTGTCTTCAGCGTGGGTTAGGGTAGGTGTCAATAACGCCGTTATTACACAAAGACTTAACAGCAACGAATTTATTTTTGATTTGATAGACAACATAATCACCTCTTAAATTAATTAAAGTAGTTATTCCAAATGAGTGCAACCCGGTAAGTTACTCAAGAAATGCGCTTAATGTTATGGTTTTCCCAGTGGTAAATACCGCATATTAATGAGTAATAATGCAACCTGTGTGGTGATGGACGCCACAAAAGTTGTGGCATAGTTTAGCGGTTTACCCGGGCTTTGGGAATGCGACAAATTGTCGCATCTTGGACATGAAGCTCGTTTAGAAGCACATCAATTCAGACAGATGAATTCCAGCTGCTATTATCAGAGGTTTAGTACATATGACTTGTACTGGCTCAAACCTGAGCTGACAGTTATCGGTTTTAAAAACGCTGTCAGCTCTTAACGACTACAACACATTGAGTTTTTGCTAAGGCTTTCTCAAACAAACCAGCTCGGTCGAAAGCCAGACCTGATTCTTATAAAAACCCAAAGCAGGCAAGTTGTTTTTATCAGCCAATAGTTGCAAGCGTTTAAGCCCTTGACACTCAGCCCAATAAACAGCTTCGGCAAGCAATTTTGAACCAATACCTTGATGACGAAAACCAGCCGCAACAATCAAATCTTCAAGCAAACCTACTTGCCCACCTTCCGCTGTTGAGATTAAGGTTTGGATTGTGCACATCCCCACTACTTTGTTATCATTGGCTGACTCCGCCACCAGGATACAATCTTTATCGCTTTTTAGCAGGCGTTCCAAGCCATTCGTTTGTTTTACAGGATCGAAAACAAAGTCTTTTTCAATAGCGAATAACTCTTGTAATAATGCGACAAGTTAGGCAATGTCAGATGGGTTTGCGGTTCGTATAGTTACCATGATTAACAATGTGTCGCTAATGAAAATTCATAACAACCCTTTTTGTTTTGCCGGGATTATACGCACATTTCATCCTAACGAACCCGCGCAAACATGGTAACTAAAACTATCCGCAACTATTCAGCATAGTTTGTCATTCCGAGTAAAGCGAGGAATCTTAAAGCTTACCCATCTTTCAGTACCTAAAAGATTTCTCGGTAACTGCTCCTGCGTTACCCTACCTCCTGCTTCCATGCAGTCGTCCCGATGGTCGAAATGACAGTAATATCAATCGTCTTGCGAAAAATATTAAATAGTTATATCTACTCTTCAGAACCAAAACATTTGGAATAATCGACACAAACCTCACATGAGGGCGCACGGCATAGATACAGCCCTTCAGCTTCGCAAAGCTGTTTATACAAGAACTTTTTCCACTTCATGTCCTTGTCGTTTTTTGCTGCTAATTCTGGAAAATTGTACTGCAACATCGCGCTCAATTGTGGGCGCGACCACAAGCCTAAATCCTGCCATAAATGATCGCTACCTAAACATCCAGCAACGATTATGGCAATCATCCAGTCTATTTCGACCATTTCAGGCCTAGCATAATGCTTTAGCAGATTAACCAGATCAGCTTTTTCCAGCATTCTGCTAAAATCCAACTTGCTGCCTGATAGCGCTTGGTGCGGCAATTTACAGCCTGGAAAAAAATAGCTATTTAACGTATAAAACTGCTCTGTTTCCAGCCCAAGATAATCAGGTAACACACCCTGTCCAACAGACCAACTGGCTATCATGTAAGCCAGCCAGTTGCGGTTAGGATTAGTTGATGGCTTCGGTTTGATCCTGTTGTAGATCTGTTCCCGGTCATCCTGAAGTTGAGGAGCAACCAACATGCTTAATATTCGACCAGAATATCTTCATCCCTGACGATCATTTGACAAGCTAAACGCCAGGGCGAAGGCAGGTCATCCACGATCATTCTTTCCATTTCTTCTTTGCTGATTTTGCCGCTAACGCGCAGCACTTCTTTTTCTTTTTCAGTTAATGGCCCACCCATGCGTTGGTGTTTTTGGTCAACACTACTGACCTTAACCAGGCAAGTGCCACATTCCCCATCCTGGCATTCATAGTTGATTGGGATTTTGTTTTCCCGTGCCAGCTTAAGAAGTGATTCAGTATGGCTGCCTGCAACAGCATAAACGGTTTTATCCCGGTATTCAGGATTTGAAAAGGTAACTAAAGCCATGATTGACTCCTTATAAAATGAGTTATAGGTAATTTAAAATCTGCACTTAAACAGGCCTGATGCTGATTTCCCCGCCCAAAACTTGCGCTTGGCAGGCCAGACGATTATGTTTGCCTGCCATGTTTTCACGCAGGACTTTATCTTCTAAAACTGACGGTTCAGTCAGGTTATTCCAACCTGAAGTGACCTTAGTAATACAGGTACCGCATTCGCCTTCACGGCAACCATAAACGATCCCCGAACCCACTTTTTCGGAAATTTCGATCAGTCGGGTTCCCGCAGGTGCGTTAACGGTAACGTTTATGTCTTCAAAGGTAATCGATGCTTTTGGCATTGCTATTCTCCTAATGTTAAAAAAAATTATTAAGCAAGATCGGCCATATCAATCACTTTGGGTTGCCTTAACCCCATCAGTTCTTGTGCCAATTCATGCCCAAATTCTCGGCAGATAATGATTTCTTCATCGGTCGGAATTAACTTCAAACGTAACCCCGGAATGGGGACACGTAATTTGAGGCCGCGTAAACGGTCTTCAACCATTTTCACGGCTTCTCCAGTCCAGCCATAAGAGCCGAATACGCCCCCAAGCTTAGACTTGAGGTTGATGACGACCAATGAGGACAATAAATCCCACACCGGCTTAACCGCATCACCATTGATAGTCGGTGTACCAAACAGGATGCCATCCGCACCTTCTATTAAGTCCACGAACGGTGCGATTTCGCTGCCTTCCAAGTCATATAAAGACACCCGGACATGTTCTACGCCCATTGCACCTTCATAAATGGCTTCAGCCATGCGTCGGGTACTGCCATATGAGCTGATGTAAAAAATCAACAAGGTTTTTTCGCCAGTACTGATTTCGCTGTGTAACGGCGACAGGGATAATTCCCGGTAACGCTTAACATACCGTTGGGGTTGGTCGCGTAACAAAGGCCCATGTGCGGGTGCGATTTTATTGAGCGGCAATAAGGGCTCAATTAAATCAAGCGCACGGTTTACATAATCCTTAAATGGCCGCATGATGTGGGCATAGTAATATTCAAACGAAAAGCGAAAATCACCGACTTCATCGTTGAACAACCGCGTATCGCAATAATGGCAACCAAACACATCACCCGAAAATAAAGTTTTTTCTTCCTCCAAATAGGTGCATTGGGTGTCCGGCCAATGCAAATAAGGCGTGTGCAAAAACGCGAGGGTGCGGTCGCCCAACGATACTTTGTCACCCGTCATGACCGGGGTAAATTTAAAGTCATCCTGTTTTAACAGGGCTTTCAGCATCGATTGCGCTTTCTGCGATATGTAAAGTTGCGCTTGAGGCGCACGGCGCATTAGTTCCGGCAACGCGCCAGTATGGTCGGGTTCGAGGTGGTTCAAGACGATCACTTTAATTTCGTCGTAATTTGCTACAGTCTCCAAACGGGCAAAAAAGACATCCGCAAAATTTTCTTTAACGGTGTCAACAATCGCAACACCTTCGCTGCCTCTCACCACATAGGCGTTATAGCTTGTGCCATTGGCAGTCTTTAAAATGATGTCAAAGTTACGTAGTGTTGGGTCAAGCGCACCTATCCAATGAACGCGATCAGATAAACTCACCGCTTGGGGAGCGCCGTCTATCGCTAAGACAGGTGGTTTACTCATGACCGCAAGTTGCTTGTGCATGAGCCTTTGGACAAGTTTCCAAATCGGTCATGTCCGTGATTGTTTCTAAACCTATCCACTTGCCCACCGCTGCTTGGTCAAAGCCAGCCATCAGGCTATCGCCGACTTTCATTAAGGGGCGACGGATTAGCAAGGGGTTTTCTACCATCAATGCTAAGGCTTCCTGCTCAGTCAGCTTATCGGGTTCAACTTCGCCCTGTTTGATTGCAGGTGCGCTGACATTAAACCAATCCCGCACTGGCAATGCGCCGAAAAATGGGCGCAAGTGTTCTGGTTGCCAGTTTTCGGTCAATAGATCCTTTGATACAACCTGATGGCCTGCTGCTTCTAACAGTTTCTTTTGCCGGGTGTTGTTAATACATCCTGGCTTTTCGTAAAAATAGACCATTGCCATTGGCCTGTTAATGCGACTGTAACTCAGCCATGGCTTCGGCCATTTTTTCTGGCGGAATACCAGTTAACGATCCGGGCGGATTTATTGCCTCGCCCAGCGAGTTTAATATCGCACCTTCTATCGGGCAAATACTGGCGCATTGAAAATCAGGGAAGTCCCCCTCGCATTCAGTGCATTTTTTAGGATCAACCAAAAAATGCGGCTTGGCTTCGTAAATTGCATTACTGGGACAAACCGGTTCGCAAGCAAAACAATTAACGCAAGACTCAATAATTTTTACTGCCATGACAAACTCCTAAATCGATGTTTATCGACACAATTCGAATCAACGTCATTCCGGCATGGATTGCCGGAATCCAGAGCACAAGGATGTGAGATAGGCTATAAAGAACTTCTCATAAAATGATCTTGTGCGACAAAAAACGATGGGGTGAGCAGCACAACTTCCTTCGGCTCGTGTAGCCTTGCCATCCATGGCTTCTGGATTCCGGCAATCCATGCCGGGATGACGAGTTATGTAGCCTCTTATGATCTTGAACTTACAGGACTTCACTTTCAGGCACTTGCCCTAGCTGCTTCAGGCGTTGTATCCAACTTACCCGCTGCTGCCATTTCTTTGTAAACCGCCATGACAGCCTCTTCAATAGGTTCCATGGCATGTTCGCCATTCGGCATAATTCCAGCAGTTTCAAGCATTTCCCAAGGTTCATAACCGACTTTGGAACATAACACCGCCTCACAACCTGCCAATGCACGAACAGTCACTTGCAATACGCTTTCACCATCACCACAAGACGTGTCACCGCCACAATATTGATCGGCTTTACGATGGCTAATAAATCGCACACCGTCTGGCGAGGCCTCATAGATCAGGAATTCCTTGGCATGTCCGAAATGCACATTGATAACTCCCTGGCCACTGGTTGCAACTGCCATCAATACCGGACGAGTCGCAAGTTTGGGTTCAGCTTTGTGTTGTGCAGCTTTCGCAGATTTTTCCAAACGTTTGCTGTCCATTTCTTCCTGGATGGCTTGATGGATCACTTTGCGTTTTTCCATTGCAGCCTGATAATCGATTTCCATGTCTTCGATCTTGTCCAGAGTAAACTCGTCGCCTCGATCTTCACCTAACATGCCCACCGCATCGGCACGGCATTGGCGGCAATGGCGCATCATGTTCATGTCGCCGGAACAACTATCTTGTAAATCTTGCAATTCGTCGGGCGTTGGACCCCGCTGTCCCATTACACCGTAGAAAGTGCCGTGCTCGGCTTCAGCAATCAGCGGCATTACGTTATGCAAGAAAGCGCCTTTCGACTTGACGACCTTACTGACTTCCGCCAAATGCTGGTCGTTGACCCCGGGAATCATCACTGAATTGACCTTTACCAATATCCCTTTGGCAATCAGCATCTCCAAACCTTTTTGCTGTTGTTCAATCAGGATTTTTGCGCCTTTTTTGCCTTTAATGCGTTTGTTTTTCCAGAAAATCCACGGATAAATCTTCGCGCCAATTTCTGGGTCTACACAATTAATGGTGATAGTGACGTGATCGATATTGTGCTTAGACAATTCTTCTACCGCATCCGGCAATGCCAAGCCATTCGTGGATACACACAATTTAATATCGGGTGCTTCTTCGCTTAAGCGGCGGAAGGTTTCAAAGGTACGTTCGGGATTAGCTAATGGATCACCGGGACCTGCGATACCTAGCACAGTCATTTGCGGAATGTTCGCCGCGACCGCCATCGTCTTCTTAACGGCTTGATCGGGCGTTAGTAACTCAGAAACCACACCGGGACGCGATTCATTAGCACAATCGTATTTCCGGTTACAGTAATGACACTGGATATTACAGGCTGGAGCGACAGCAACATGCATCCGGGCAAAATAATGATGGGCATCTTCTGAATAACACGGATGGTTCTGCACTTTCTCGCGAATTGAATCCGGCAGCGAATCCATTTGATTATCGGTAGTGCCGCAGGAGCTTGCAGAACAGCCGCTTTTAGCTGCGGGGGCATCGTTTAATACTGGCAATTGCATCGGATTGACCTCGTGAGTTGCATTCAGTAAAAGTAAAAGCACATGCTATGCCAACGCCAGAATATTATTTTAAACTATTGATATTTATATTTATATTTATTACTAATGAATGCTATTGTTGCAAACTCAACAGTCATTTTTTTTGGTTTTGTAATGAATAGCACAATAGGATTGCTTAAAAAATCGACATGACTTCCCTTATTGCAAATCCAATGGGTAAATCGCACTTAGGAACTGAACCTTAATTAACCCATTCTTAGCCATCTACAAAAACAGAAATAAATCCAGCCATTTATTGCTAACTTACCTATTTCTGATAAACTAAACTAAACTAACTTAATTTAGTTTACTAAGGCATTGTATGAAAACCATCAATATCCATGAAGCAAAAACGCACCTTTCTCGGTTAATCGAACAGGCGGTAGAAGGCGAACCCTTTATTATCGCCAAAGCCGGAAAACCATTAGTTAAAGTCTCAGCCTTAACCTCATCAGCTAATGATCAGATACGCCGGACGGGTTTTTTAGCGGGTGCTTTTACTGTGCCGGAAGACTTTGACCAGATGGGTGAAGATGACATCGCCGACCTGTTTAGCGGCAATTAATGAAACTCTTGCTCGATACCCACTTGTTATTGTGGGCGGCGGGTACGCCGGAAAAAATGCCGATTACCGCGCTTGAACTCATTGACGAGTCGCAAAACCAATTGCACTTTAGCCCTGCTTCACTTTGGGAAATTTCGATCAAGAACAGCCTTGGTAGCCCGGATTTTCAGGTCGATGTACGCGTATTGCGGCGTGGCCTCCTGGATAACGGCTACATAGAATTGCCC
Source organism: Methyloglobulus sp. (assembly GCA_013141505.1). Taxonomy (GTDB): domain Bacteria; phylum Pseudomonadota; class Gammaproteobacteria; order Methylococcales; family Methylomonadaceae; genus Methyloglobulus. The sequence continues at coordinate 91,788 of JABFQX010000006.1, read as the reverse complement.
ATCACCAGCGAACATGCCGTATTTCTCTCAAATCTGCCGCCCCTGCACAAAGACCCATTTGACCGAATCTTAATCGCCCAAGCGACGGTTGAAGGCTTTACTTTATTAACAGTTGATTCAGTAGTTGCTGAGTATCCGGGGTCGATTAGGAAAGTGTAGTTTTGGGTTGATTGGGTTATAATTTGGTCGAATAGATATGGTGCTAGTAGGATACTGTTGGTTGTGGGTGAATTTGTGTTTAAGCCCTTTGGGTAAATCCCAGCATAAAGATAACAAATCATTGATTGTTGGTTGTTCGTACCTCGCCCCAACCTGAGCTGACAATTGATTTTCTAGATGTAAAAATATGGTAATTATTACCTTAACCAACATAAGTGCTTATCTGGGAGAGAAATATGCTTAGTTGGAAACAATTATTAAATCCGATTAGACGTAAAAGCCTGCATGGTTCCAAGGAGTCCATGGGAACAGGTGTAGGCAGAACAGAACTTGAAAGAGATTATGACCGTATTTTGTTCGCCACGCCAACGCGAAGACTCGCCGACAAAACACAAGTTTTTCCTATGGAAGAACATGATTCTATAAGAACAAGGCTTACGCATTCACACGAAGTGAGCAATCTGGCTAGAAGTATTGGCGTACTTTTGGCGTTCGAAAATGCTGAAAAAGTCTTTGGTTTAAATCATGATGAGCTAAAGGTAACGAGAAATGTACCTGCAATATTAGCTGCTGCAGGTTTAGCACATGATTTAGGAAATCCGCCATTCGGTCATCAAGGTGAAATTGCAATCCAACAATGGTTTGCCGAAAGAAAATGGGAAAATGAAATTGATATAGATTTTCGAGAATTCGACGGTAATGCGCAGACTTTTAGATTATTGACTCAATTGCAAGTTTTAAATGACCAATTTGGTTTGAATTTGGCGTTGGGGACATTAGCTGCTCTTATTAAATATCCGAGTGTTTATGGTTCAGAAAATAAGGGTGGTTTTAAAAAATACGGAATTTTTCGAAGTGAACAAGCAATTATCAAAGAGGTGTGGGAGCACACAGGTCTAAGCGAAGGCATTAGACATCCTTTGGCCTATGTTATGGAAGCATGTGATGACATCGCATATTCAATTATTGATGCCGAAGATACAGTAAAAAAGGGTTATGCCTCTTTTTATGACTTAATGGATTTCTTAGAATCCCATGATGGAAATGACGAAATTATAAAGAGTGTGATAGAAAAATCTAGAGAAAAGAATGCCGAATTTAAAAAGGATGAGTTAAGTTCTCGTGAATTAAATGATATATCAATGCAGATGTTTAGAGTTAAAGCGATTGCGGAAATGGTTAAATCAGCTACTAACGTTTTTGTTGATAACATAGACAAAATGATGAATGGCGAAATCGAGTCTGGTTTTGAGCTAATTAAATTTTCTGAATGCGCACAGTTATGTTCCGCTGTTAAGAGATTTGATTTTCGTTATGGCTTTCAACACAAGGAAGTACTCAAACTTGAACTACAGGGTAATAATTACATAAAAAAAATGATGTCTATGCTCTGGAAAGCAATTTCATGCGAAGATATTGAAAATTCACCTTTTGAACGTTTTGTATTTGGTGAAATTTCAGAAAACTATAGAAGAATTTATTTAAAATCGGATAAATCTCATTATGCTAAGTGTCAATTACTATGCGATGCGGTGTCTGGCATGACAGAAAGTCACTTGATTAAGAAACATAACGAATTTAAGGCTCTTGAGAATGGCTCAGCATAAACCCCAGCCTATTCAATCTTTAGTTAATCTAAAGAATCGATTAGATTATTTTTTTAAAAAACCAAGTAGAGATTTGAAAAAGCGCTCAATATTGACACCAGATTTATTTGATACTTTCAGCACTGAAACCACAATTGATTCTCCCGGTAAAAACATAGCCGAATTCCTAAACTTCATGACTGATGTACTGCCGGATGGCGATGTATATCTATTTGGGGGCTTATTACGAGATATGGCTCTTATAGGTAAAAGTGGATTTAATTCTGACATAGATATAGTCGTGGAGGGGAATTGGTATAACTGTATTTCTTATCTTGAATCCTTAGGTGCTCAAAAAAATAAGTTTGGAGGTTACAGACTTGAAGTTGCTAAGTGGCCAGTTGACATATGGAATGCCGAAGAAACATGGGCAATTAAACAGGGCTTGGTATCTTACAATGGTATCGGATCGCTAACTGAAACTACCGTTTTAAATTGGGATGCAATTCTAATGAATTGGCGAACTAAGAATTTTGTCTGTCAAAGTAACTACCTTGAGTCTATTAAATCCAGGGTTTTGGACATTGTTTTAGAAGAGAACCCAAATCCTCTTGGCATGTTAGTGCGTGTTCTAAGACATTTATATTTGAAAGATGCGACTAAAATTACTCCATCAGCTGCAATATATTTAGCCAATTGTACAGAGCATTTCACTTTTGATGAAATTAGGAATAGTGAAAATCAAAGTTATGGGTATTCTTTGATCAAACAGGATATATATAGATTTTTTGAGTATCTTAAAGCAAATGAAGATCTCGAAATTCGACATGGATTTAGTGTTGCAAGCGATATTCTTAAGAAAGAGTATGAACTGCATTAATTTTTGATTTCACCCAAAGTTACGATTAGCCCCTATCCCGTTATGCCGCGCCAAGTACCGGAGGTTTTGGCGGGAATAGCCCGTTAGGGGTGCGGCAGGGATGCCGCACGTTGCCGGAGGGACAGGAAGTCCCTTCCGGTTTATGCCCTTTGGGTGCAACCCCCGTCAAAACTGAGGAACGCAGGAAATAAGCGGCATTCGGGTTGCCTTTTCGTTGAATACTTTCTTTTGGCAACGCAAAAGAAAGTATTCCGCCCGCCGGTGCGGGAACCGGCATCAAAAACAACCGTCGCGTTAGCTACACTCTAAAACCCCCTCACCTACAGAGGAGAGGAATACTGTAGTAAGCAGCCCCTATAAAAATTAAACTTCCGAACCCTCTATCTCCGCCAAAAACTCCACAACCCAACCCTCAACCCGCGGTAGACATTTATTTAAAGAAGCCCGCTTCTCCGGAATAGCAAAAAAATCTGGTTCATGAAGGTAAGGATTTGTGATCCTACCAACGTCAATGGCATCATGACTGAGATCGACAATGCGTCCGCCAATGATGTTGTATTGATGTTCGTAATGACCGTATATCGCGCCGCCGAAAACTTGGTTCATGAACAAGCTTCCGTATTTGCACGATCCTGAAAGGTCGGCAGGAGGAAGCAAGCCACGATCTTTAGCCTGATCACACCATTGGAACACAAATATTTTGGCTTGTGCAAAACGCTCGTAGGAATAAGCAATTTGCGCCTTCCGGTCTACTGTCCAATCTGTCATTTTAAGGGCCTAGGTAAAGCATAAATCGGTCCTCCATGATGGATTGGAAGGATGTGTTACTAGAATTTCAATTCATCTGAACTAGGATTATTTCAATAGAATATCCTCACGCCACATCATGATACCAGTCCAAAAGCTCTTCACCTCCCCAATTTTCAGCATCAGGAGGAATGGTTTCATCGGTTTCGTAGAGCGTCATTTGCCCAGCTTGGGGATTTGTTACCAATAAACTTTCAGCATAGTCTATTGAGCAGCCTTGTTTGCCAGTTGTATCGGTCAACCATTCCGCAGCCATAGCAATGGCTTCTTCCTCGGTTTCACCAAAGCCGAAGACGGCGTAGTCGTGTTGTACGTATAAGATGGTCATTGTTGCTCCAAATTTTTTAAGACATCTCTGTATTGTCCTTCGACAAGCTCAGGACGAACGGTAAGTGGTTGATTCCGTTCGTGGTGAGCTTGTCGAACCATGAATGAAATCAACTTGCTTAAAAATTCCTTAAATTTGCTTCATGGTTATATCCAGCGTCAAAATACGATACGCGATTTGCCTCGGCGTCATATTTAACAGGCGGGCAGCTTTAGCTTGTACCCAACCGCTTTGTTCCAAGGCAGCAATCACGCGTTCCCGGTCATCCATGTTTTCATCATTAAAATCAATCGTGGGTACTTTTTGCGTTTGATAACTAATGCCGATGCCGATTTCATCTTCCAGGCCAGTATTGACCATGACATCCCGGTCGATGATGCCGTTTTTGCTCATGATAGCGGCGCGTTCCAGCCGGTTTGCCAGTTCTCGGACGTTGCCCGGCCAGTTGTGTTTCATGAGTATGCGGATGGCGCTATCCTTGATTTCTAAAGGCCGCCCACCTTGCTGCTCGGAAATCCTGTCGAGCAAAAATTCGGATAACTGTGGAATATCCTCTGCCCTATCGCGTAAGGTCGGCATCTGGATTGGCATGACATTAAGCCGGTAATACAAATCTTCCCTAAATTTGCCTTCGGTAACTTCTTCTTCAAGGTTACGGTTAGTTGCAGCAATGATGCGGACATTGACTTTTATAGTTTGCGTTCCGCCCACCCGCTCAAATTCACCTTCCTGCAATACGCGCAGCAATTTGGCCTGGAATGAGGCGGAAATTTCACCGATTTCATCGAGAAACAATGTGCCGTTATCGGCCAGTTCAAAACGGCCTTTGCGTTGGTTGATAGCGCCACTAAACGAGCCTTTTTCATGACCGAATAATTCCGACTCCAATAAAGTATCTGGCAAGGCGGCGCAATTCAGTTTCAAAAAAGGCCCGTTGGCACAACCTGAGTTAAAGTGAATGGCATTGGCAACGACTTCTTTGCCCGTGCCTGATTCGCCGCGAATTAATACCGTCGTATTCCATTTGGCCACCTGACGAATTAGGTCGAACACCCGTAACATCGGTGGCGAATGGCCGATGATGTTTTCAAAACTGTAGTTTTTAATTAACGCTTGTTTGAGTTGGTCGCGTTCGCTTTGGAGGTGGCGCTGTTTACGTTCGATCAAGCGCAACATCTTGACGCTTTGTGCAATCAGGTTGGCAATCATTTCCATAAATCGGGCACGTTCACCTAAAAACTGGTTGTTATCTGGTTGAGCCGCAAGCACTCCGATGGTATCACCTTCTTCGATATAAATAGGTGAGCCAATAAAAGGCAATTCAGGATCGTATAAGCCTAATCGGTCTAAAAAACGCGGCTCTTCAGACACCTTATCGACAACGATGGTCGTACCTTCATCTAAGATGGCTCCCATCAATCCTTCGCCTGGATTGTACCTGACTGGTTCGCTAAACTTACTGGCACCATTAGTGTGAACGACACTCAAAATCATGCTCTTACTTTCAATTTCACGCAGCGTTATCATTCCCGAATGCATCCCTGACCGCTTATGCAGTATCTCCAAAATAGCCTGTAATTTTGCCTGCAAATCATGGGTGCTGTTTAAGACCTGGCTGATGATGTACAACGTATCAAGTTCAGCTTCGATGAGTTGCGTACGCTCAGACATGACCATTACTCCTTCGATACGTGTCTACGCAATGGGAAACTGATTTTAAATCGGCATCCCTGGTCAAAACTCGGATCTATCTCAATAAAACCCTGATGCTGAATGACAATTTCCTTTGCCATAACTAGCCCCATACCAGCCTGATTGCCACCTTTAGAGCGAGTGCTATAAAAAGGCTCGAATACTTTTGCGCGTTTTTCAACGGGGATACCAGGGCCGCTGTCTTCAATGCTGACGTAAATCAGGTCTGCGTCTTGATCCGTCGTAATCCTAAGATGTTGCTCTTGGCAATCTGATCCACTGAGGGCTTCAATCGCATTATCTATCAACTGCTTAAATAAAATACGCAGCCGATTTTCAGAACCCAGCATCTTCGGCAATGATGACAGTGGCACCCAATGTACATCTATCCCATGACTCCAGAGTTTTTGGTGGCTCAGTAACAGCACTTCATGCAGGATCTGGTTCAAGTTAATCGGTATAAGGGCGGCTTGCAGTATTTCGGGAATGCACTTTTGCATGGTTGCTACGGCTTCTTCCCCTGATTGTTGAATCTCCTGTAAAATTTGTAACAGACCAGCGTTTTGGTCATCCCGTTTGTGCCGTAAAATTTGTTCGGCCGCCCTAATTTGGTTCATAGGGAGATGAATTTGGTGCATTGCGCCCAGTAATGTCTCCCTGATACTGCGTACCCGTTCATCTTCAGCCATCATGGTTTTTAATGTCTGTATGTGCAGTTCTTCTATATGTTTGCGTTGCCGCGTGATGTCGGTTATTGTCAAGATGAGATATTGTTTCGAGGTATTTTCAAAAAATGCATCGACGTTGACTTCATTCTCAATAAACCAGTTGCCCGCGCACGAAAACCAAAGCGTATGCTGTCCACCTTTCGTTTCTACTTTATATTCACGGTTATTAAAGCCCTGCTCTTTGCCTTGTAATTCTGACCACAAATCGCCCATTTCATCCCTAAGTAACTTTAAGAAGTAATGTGCTGGTTCGCCTTTATCAAGATCGCTGACTAAGGCCTTGTAGTTATGGTTATCCAAAATAACCCGGTCTTCGTTATCGATGACAACCATTGCTATGGGTGATGCATTCAGGACAGACTCAATCAGTAATTTTTGGTTGATTCCTATTTTTTCCGATTCATAAGATTCGGTAATATCCCTGTGCATACCGATGTAATAGGCAATCGTACCTTGCTCATTCAAAATAGGAGCGATTGTTAAATCAGCCAGATAGCGACGCCCAAACTTATGTCGATTGCATAATTTTCCATGCCAAACTTTCTTGCTGCTTATGGTGTGCCATAAATCATGATAAACATCTCTTGGGGTACGTTTGTCTGATAATAAGGATTCATTTTGACCCAAAACATCTTCCGGTTGGTAACCCGTTACCCGTATAAACTCTTCATTCACGTAAAGAATTTTGGCTTTCTTATCGGTGATGGAAATAGCTATCGGAACCTGTTCAACAGTTTCAACAAACAAGTTGTACGGTACTACGCCACGCTCATCTTTATAGACTTCTTCAAAAACTCCGGGTGCCAATTCGTCTATTACATTCGCCATGCTGGTATGCGTCTGCAAAAATCGTAAAGAATTTTTTTTCATAGTTACTGGCCGAAAATTAGATAGATTTAAAGATATTTATGCAATTTTAACGCCATAAAATAATTCAACTTAATCGACATGAAATTTTCCAACTTGGCTCAATCTAATTTTAAAAGTAAGAACAAGAACTCAGTACGTTCAGGGGCATAGTCGATTGTAAGATTTACGACACACAGTTTTAAATCGATACCTATATGTATTGATTACAACAGGCTTGACGCGCCGTTCTGGTTCGATTTTGCTCAACATGCAGCCAATAACCCAGCTTTACATGCTTTTTTTAAATTGGCATACTTGATGCTGTAAATTAATAAACAGCTTGATAAACAGCCACCATTCATACAGCCTGGAAATACAGTGAGTGAATATCTTCTACTTTTATTAGGCACAGCTCTGGTCAACAACGTAGTCCTGGTGAAATTTCTAGGGCTCTGCCCCTTTATGGGCGTTTCAAAAAAGCTGGATTCGGCATTAAGCATGGGCTTGGCCACCACGTTTGTTTTAACGTTGGCAGCAATGACCAGTTGGTTGCTGGAGCATTTCATCCTAGCGCCATTGCACATTCAATTCTTACGGATTCTTGCCTTTATCTTGGTGATTGCCGCAGTAGTGCAATTCACCGAAATGGTGGTGCATAAAACCAGTCCGGTTTTATACCAAATCTTGGGTATTTTCTTACCGTTAATTACCACCAATTGTGCAGTATTGGGTGTGGCTTTATTGAATGTGCAAGAACAATACGGTTTTATGCAAAGCATGATTTTCGGTTTTGGTTCCGCTATCGGTTTTACTTTGGTGATGGTTCTGTTTGCTGGGCTTCGCGAGCGTCTGGCGTTAATGGCAGTCCCCGACTTATTTGCAGGAACCCCGATTGCTTTTATAACGGCTGGCGTTTTATCACTGGCATTTATGGGATTTGCAGGGCTTTACAGCAAATAGTGACAGGAAAAAATTTATGTATGTAATATCTGCGATTTTCAGTTTAACCTTATTAGGTCTTTTTTTAGGCTTTTTGTTAGCTATCGCCGGTAAGTATTTAAAAGTTGAAAGCAGCCCTATTGTTGACGAACTGGAATCTTTGTTACCTGGCTCGCAATGCGGCCAATGTGGTTTTCCCGGTTGTCGTCCAGCCGCAGAAGCATTAGCTGAAGGGAAAGCACCCGCCACGATTTGCCCTCCAGGTGGTAGCGCCTTGGCAAATCAGATTGCGGCATTATTAGGTTTGGATCTGGATTTAAGTGAAGTCAAAGAACCTGAGTTATTGGTAGCCCGGGTCAGCGAAGCCACTTGCACGGGCTGCACCCGCTGCTTTAAAGTTTGTCCCACCGATGCCATTATCGGCGCACCCAAGCAAATCCATGTGGTTGTTGCCGATGCCTGCATCGCTTGCAAGAAATGCGTAGACGTTTGCCCAACCGAATGCTTGCAAATGCACCCGATTGAAGTCACCTTACGCAGTTGGCGATGGGCTAAACCCGTCTTGCCTGAAACAGGTAATGCCCTATGCTAAGTTTCTTCAAGAAACCCCTTATCCGTGGTGGCGTCCACGCGGAGGAACACAAAGCCGCAACCGCCACACAAGCTATCGTTTACAACTTCCCATTACCCAAAAAGCTCTACATTCCCCTACAACAACATGTCGGCAAGCCCGCAGAACCGTTAATCAGGGTTGGCGATAAAGTCTTAAAAGGCCAGTTATTGGCTTACAGCCAGGGAGTGATTTCCGCGCCAGTCCATGCACCCAGCTCGGGCATTATCCTTGATGTCAATGACTATCCTGCACCGCATCCGTCAGCATTGCCGATCCGAATGATTGTGCTTGAAACGGATGGCAAAGATAAGTGGATTACCACGGAAGTTCCGATTGATCCCTTCTTGTTAGAGCCCGAAGATATAAGTTTGCGGGTGGGTGCAGCCGGCATTGTCGGCTTGGGTGGCGCTACATTCCCAACTGCCGTAAAACTGAATATGGGTCGTGATAACCATGTTGATACCCTCATTATCAATGGTTCAGAGTGTGAGCCTTATCTGAGTTGTGATGACAGATTAATGCAGGAGCGTGCTGAAGAAATCATCGATGGGGTACGCTTGATGTTGCATGGCATGAGGTCTGAAAAAGCAGTGGTCGCCATTGAAGACAACAAACCGCAAGCCTACCTTGCTATGCACACCGCTGCATTGCCTTATCCGACTATTCAAGTCATCCAGATCCCTACACGCTATCCGATGGGTTGGGACAGACAATTGATCCGTTATGTCACAGGCAAAGAAGTACCGGTGGGCTGCCGATCATCCGAAATCGGCGTGACAATTCACAATGTTGGTACTGCTTATGCTGTCCATAAAGCGATTCGCCACGGTCAACCTCTACTAAGCCGTGTAATCACGGTAGCAGGCGGAGCAGTGAAACGCCCCATGAATATAGAAGTCCCTTTAGGCACTTTAATATCGGAGCTGTTTAACTTTTGTGAAGTGAATACAGAGACAACCGCAAGAATTGTTATGGGCGGCCCCATGATGGGTGAATCCCTACCACACTCTGGCTTACCCACAGTTAAAGCTACCAGCGGTATTTTGGCGCTCACTGCCAGTGAACTTAAAAACACCGAAGAACAACCCTGTATCCGCTGCGCTGCCTGTGTAAGTGTCTGTCCAGCAGGATTGCGGCCTTTGGACATGGCAAACAATATCCGAGTTAACCAACTGGATGCGGCAGTCGATATTGGCTTAAAAGACTGTATCAGTTGCGGTTGTTGTTCGTATATCTGCCCTTCCAATATCCCCTTGGTGCAGTATTTTAAATATGCTTCTGGCGAAGTCATGGCCAGACAACAAGCACAGCATAAAGCCGAACAAAATAAACGCTTGATGGATGCACGCAATGCCCGCATGGAACGGATCGCCCAACAACAACGCGAAGAAGAGCAAGCCAGGCTTGCCGCCAAGGCAGAACGTGAGCGGTTAAAAGCTGCCGAACAAGAGGTCGTCGCATGATTACACATCTCAAGCCAGCAAGTGGCGCACATGTCGGTGCTAAATCCAGTGTCAGCTTTATCATGTGGCAGGTCATGCTGGCATTGTTACCTGCGACTGTGTTTGGTATCTGGTGTTTCGGTTGGCCCGCGTTAAACCTGTTTGTTATCACCGTGTCATCGGCGGTACTATTTGAAGTTATTTGTATACGCATGGCGGGACGGGTTGCCAAACCCGTCATTATGGATGGCTCCGCTATGCTAACAGGATGGCTGTTAGCCATGACATTACCGCCTTGGTCTCCATGGTGGATAGGCGTGGTTGGCTCCGGTTTGGCGATTATTTTAGGCAAACAGGTTTACGGCGGATTGGGACAAAACCTGTTTAATCCCGCCATGTTGGCGAGAGTTGCTTTACTGATTTCCTTTCCTATCGAGATGACCACTTGGTCGAATGTTTCGCCTTTGTTTTTCTCGCAGTCGCCGGGTATTACCGAAAGCTGGCATATTACCTTTATGGGTTTGGACAACATAGATGCCGTCACAGGGGCAACTACATTAGGCTACATAAAAACCGAGTTTTCCCAAAACCATTTATTAGCCGACATCCTCAAAGATTATTCCGGTTTGCTTAATTTTATCGGCTGGACGCGCGGTAGCCTAGGTGAAACGTCAACGTTGTTGCTGGCCTTAGGTGGAGCTTGGTTAATCCGGCGAGGCATTATCCAGTGGTATATCCCCATCTCTTTATTGCTTACGGTAACCATGTTTGCCAGCGTTTTTCATATGGTTGATAACCAACACTATATCAGCCCAATGATACATTTGAATTCTGGCGCAATGATGTGCGTGGCATTTTTTATAGCTACCGACTATGTGACTTCGCCTAATACCCCGACAGGACAAATAGTGTTTGGTGCCGGTTGTGGGCTGTTGATCTTCGTTATCCGCACCTGGGGATCCTACCCTGAAGGTGCGGGTTTTGCCGTCTTATTGATGAACGCGGCAACGCCGTTGATCGACCATTATATACGTCCTCGCATCTATGGTCGTGACCGTAAAGGCAGACCACTAGAAATACCAAAACCTTGAGCCGGAGTAACTAACGTGAAAGTCGATCCGGCCACCCTCCACCGCTTGAAAGCTCAGGCAGTTTCCTTTCAGGAATTCCTAAAAGACTGGTTGCAACCTTCCAATTTAGCAAATCTTAGGCCTAAACTGGAATTCCAAACAGGTGTTCTAGCCGGATTTGCCCTAATAGCCAGCGTATTGCTTGGCGTAACCAATTGCAGTACCGAAAGTACAATTCAACTGCGACTTGATGAAGATTTAGTTAAGTCATTGGAGGAAGTCATTCCTGCTGATCTCCACGATAACGACATGCTGAAAGACACGGTGACCATCCCATCCACCGAATTTAATATCGGCGCAAACGAAACCACCGTTTATATCGCAAAAAAATCCGGAAATGTGACTGCTGTGAGTTATAAATTTACCGCACCAGACGGTTACTCCGGCGCGATCAACATGATTATGGGCATCGACCGCGACGGCAACATTATAGGCGTGCGGGTGCTTAGCCATAAAGAAACCCCCGGTCTCGGCGACAAAATTGAAGTAACAAAATCTAACTGGATACTAAATTTTGTTGGTCGTTCTTTAGAAAACTTAACTCCGGCGCAATGGGCGGTTAAAAAAGATGGTGGCGAATTCGACCAATTTTCCGGTGCAACCATTACTCCGCGTAAATCGGTACAAGCCATTAATCGAGGCTTGCAATTATTCAAGGCGAATCAAGCCCAGCTAATTAACCCGTAAAGGTAAAGGCCATGTTTTTATCGGAAACTTATCGAAAAATCGCTGCTGACGGCATCTGGAACAATAACATCGTGTTCGGGCAAAACCTAGCGCTTTGCCCTTTACTAGCTGTAACTGGAACGGCAACCAATGGCCTGGGGATGGGCTTGGCTACCTTAGTCGTTATTACCGCATCCAATGGCCTAATTTCACTGATACGGCATTTAATCCCTAATGAAATCCGTATCCCGATTTTCGTCCTACTCATCGCCACCTTAGTTACTCTTGTTGATATTATTATGAATGCGTGGGCGCACGAACTTTACAAAGTGCTGGGTTTGTTTATAGCGCTAATCGTCACCAATTGCGCTTTATTAGGCCGGGCCGAAGCCTTTGCTTCCAAACAACCCGTTAAAGAATCTTTATGGGATGGCTTAATGATGGGCATCGGTTTTACTATCGTGCTGGTCGCACTCGGCGCAGCACGGGAAATTAGTGCCACGGGAACGCTATTCGCCAACGCATCATTACTGCTGGGTGAATCGTTCAGGTTTCTGGAAGTCACCGTTATTCCCAATTACAAAGGCTTTTTGTTAATGGCGCTTCCACCCGGCGGTTTCATTATGCTGGCGTTTTTGATTGTCGGCAAACGCCTCATAGACCAAAAGATCGCCCAATTAAAAGCGGTAACTGCAACACCAACAACTATCCCCACCTTAGCCACAGAGGAATAAAACAAGGAGCCAATATGAACGTCGGAGTTTGTTACGGAGAAAGCGATAGACAATTATGGATGCGCCTGGAAGTACCCGATCACTGTACCATTGAAGAAACCATTAATTTGTCCGGGCTACTAAAGTTATATCCTGAAATCAACCTTACCAGCCAGAAAGTCGGAATCTTCGGGAAAATAGCAGCACTGGACACCCCGGTTAAGGATGGTGACAGAGTAGAAATTTATCGCCAAATAACGGTCGATCCGCAAACCGTACAACGACGAAGACGTTAAGAATTTTCTCTTACATTAATTATATAAAGGTCAAGATGTACATATGCGTTTGTAAAGCTGTCACCGACTCGCAGATAAGGACTGCTATTGAGCAGGGCATGTGTACACGCAAGAAACTGACACATTGTTTCGGCTTAGGCAAAGATTGCGGAAAATGTAATCAAGAAGTTAACGCTTTGCTTGAGCAAAAGTTGATTTCCATTCAAGAACCATCTTGCCCAAGCCATCAGCCCGATGATTTACCTTTAAATAACTTGTTTGATCATAAACAGACTCAATACAGCGAGAAACAATTGAATCTCATGGACACATCGCCACATTCGTGTTTTCCTTTAAGCTGTGTATCAAACTGATTTAGCATGTCGACGTATAGCACTAACACGTTGCTCCAATTTCGATTTATTAACCCTTAACTAAGAGTAACTACTATGAAAGGCGATACCAAAGTCATTGAATACCTTAATAAAGCGCTGGAAAACGAACTCACTGCGATCAACCAGTATTTTCTCCACGCCAGAATGTACAAAAACTGGGGTTTCCATAAGCTGAATGAAAAGGAGTATCACGAGTCGATTGACGAGATGAAGCATGCGGACACGCTCATCGAACGCATACTTTTCCTTGAAGGCCTGCCCAATCTGCAAAATATCGGCAAAGTGATGATAGGGGAAAATCCGCTGGAAATGCTCCAGTGTGATTTAAAACTTGAGTACCTTGCCGTGCCATTGCTCAAAGAAGCCATTGCCTATTGCGAGACAATCAGCGATTTCGTCACCCGTGAATTATTTACCCATATCCTGGATTCTGAAGAAGAGCATATCGATTGGCTAGAAACCCAGCTTGAATTGATTGAAAAAGTCGGGATTCATAATTATCTGCAATCGCAGATGTAAAAAAACAATCCTTACCATATTGAGACTTATAGGATGTGCTGAAGAGTGAAGCGCATCTGTCGCGAACGATGCGCCTCGTTCCTCGGCACATCCTATAGACTGTTTCATTCTGTATCACAATCAAACGGACTATATCAAACCTTGTTAGGAATGTAGTAGTGTCACATTTGTTTGTCCGTTAAGATCTATATAATCTATAATCCTTTTAATAATCAACAACTGGCGGCGGTTATGAGGGCTATACGACAAATCATATTTTTTACAATACATTCTATGTCGTATATACAACGTTATGCAGTCGCCGCTATTTTTACAGGGAAATATATTGATGAGCTACGAAGTTATAAGGCTTGCTTGTGATAATCTGACTTACCGTGAAAAGATGAAGTTGGCTCAGTATTTGATCCAAGCCGCAATTAAAGAAGACGAAACACTAAATCCACAAAATAGGTCGGCAGAACAAGAGTCGTCACGCAGCGCTCAACCAACAAACTTAACTGATACCGAATTACTGGAATATGTGAAAGAACGTCTATCCAAATCAAAACCTTCGAAAAAACAAGCACTTTCAAACTTTATAGGTGCTATGTTTCAATTTCAAGGTGGAATCGATAATGGTGATGTCGAAAAACTAATATCAAAACTCGAAAAAGCAGGTTTTCTCAGGTTAGATGGAAACAAAGTAATCTATGCATAACATGGCGCTTATTTAGTCACACCATCTCACCCAACTCATTAAAATTAACCTTACGCACTTCATCATCCTCTGTTATCTTCGCGTCCTTTAATGCACCGTTAGCGTAATATTCATATTGGTGTTCAGATTCAACTTCACCGTAAACGATTTTCTGGCACAGCAGCAACCTGTCCTGATTATCAAAATAACCCCGGTAATAGGTATTCCGGTTAAGTAAACCGACTTCTGAAATTTCATTGACCAGCTTTAGCGGAAGTTTAATGCCCGTATAACTGACGAAGTAACGGCATTCTGTAGGTTGCTCTGGCTGCATACTTAAAGTTTAAGAAAATAGGTGGGTGGCAATTATTTCAAGGGTTTGATCTAAACTGAGGTCTTCATTGCCACCGACAATATTATGGGCAGCAATGGGATATTTCAGGTCTATGCCGTAACGCCCTGCATTTTGGCCGAAAGTGAATATATAAGCCGCAAGGTTAGGGTTGTCCATGACGCTAATTTCAACAGCCTGATAATGTTGTTCTTGGGCGTTTAATGCTAGGGTATTCTCACCGTAACAATGCACCAACTCCAATAACAGCAGTTTAAGCGGTACGTCTTTATCAATTGCCCAAACATTCATTCTGCCATGCAAGGCGATATTTTCTTTACGACGGTGGGACGAGCGTAATAACCCAGTATCATTAAGTTTTGCGCTTTGTTGATCAACCATAAGCATAGTAAAAACCCCGATAAGGCACTGGCAGCAATCCATAAATCTGCATACCGGATGTTATCTGCCAAGAGCCAGTCTGCAAGCCCAGCACCGGTAAAAAGGGCGATTAACGGCAACAAATATAACAATAAGGACGCTTGCAACAATACAGCTTCATCAATAGCGACCATAACGTTATCGCCAATTTTTAATTCAATATCACTATCTACCCGGACTGATTTTTTCTTTAACACACTACCGAGTGCGTTTGTTGTACACGACGCTTTTTGTAGGCAGCCACCACAGGCGCTGTTTTGTCCACCCTCAACCCAGACTTGATAATTTTCTATTTTCACCACGACCGCTAATTCTTCAATCATCGGAATGCCCCTTTAATCGACCAGCGTCAGATGCTTTTCGGCAAAGAAAAGCATGCCCTCAATAGATTCCAAACGCAGCACTTGCAAACGTTGCCCTAAACACACAGGGCTTTGGCATTCGCCGGTTTTAGGGTCGAAGATAAAGCCGTGCATGGAGCAACGCAGATATTTACCGGTTTCATCAAAGATTGCATCCTGTTCGCAGTTAAGCGGGCGGTGCATGTGCATGCAATGATTGACATAAGCATAGGGAATGCCTTCAAACACAAACAAAATGGCAGAGGTTGGCTGCTTCTTAAATTGAATGTTACGGGTTAAATAACTGACACCCCGCAGTTCATCAAAAGTGCAAACCGGTTTGTATTTGTCGTTTGCCATAGCTAATCCATTCGACAGTAAACATCAATCCTAAGCTGTCGCCAATATTTTCAGCCAGGTTTCCAATCTTTTCGGCGTAAGGTCTTTTTGGTTTTCCTGATCCAATGCCAAGCCGACAAATCGGTTATCAATGACTGCTTTAGAAGCCTGAAACTTATAACCTTCAGTCTCCCATGCGCCAATTATGGTCGCGCCACATTGCTTAAACCGATCATATAAGTAGTACATGGCATCGACAAATTCACCCGGATAACCTTTTTGGTTACCCAGGCCATAGATCGCCACCTTCTTACCACTAAAATCCTGCCCATCCAGTTTCGGCAAAAACTCTTCCCAGCTCTCTGTCGCATTACCGGTAGATAACCCTGGTAACTGGCCTTCGCCATAGGTCGGTGAACCCAAAATCAAGGTGTCGAACTTCATCAAGTCTTCAACTGTGGAATTTCGGATATTTACGGGTTTTGCGGCAACAGCTGAGGTCAAGGCAACGGCAATATCTTTTGCGATACGACGCGTATTGCCGGTATCCGTGCCGAAAAAAATGCCTACGTTAGCCATAACCGCCTCGCTGTTTAATTACAGGGATGAAATTAACAGAAACATTATATATACCATTTTTGTAACTATTCCGCTTTATCTCGCAAGTCTATAAGATTACGGTGTCATTTCGACCGCAGGGAGAAATCTTAAGCGTTAAAGCATAAATAAATGCCCAAGATTACTCGCTTTGCTCGGATGACAAAACACCCTGAATACAGTTACCAATTTTGTATAATCTAAAGTTGTATTTGTAGCAATCCGCTAGGCTTGTTCACCTGCAAAGCTTGCCATTCGTCGGGCGTATAAGCTTTCACGCTAACCGCATGAAGTTTACCTGATGCTAACGGATCTTTTAACGTTGCCATAACCAGTTGCTGTTTTTTAATCAGGGTTAAATCGCTAAATTGAGTGCTGACAACTGTTATCAATAAATCACAGCCTTCACCGTCAATAAGCACATCGGCATCACTAATACCTTTCTTAACCAATTGCTCCACATCATGAGTACTCAGTGCGTCGTTTTCGGTTAAGCTTTGTTTCGGGATGCCAGTTTGTAATAAGGGAAATAAAGTACCATTAATGGACATCTCTTCGACAATATCGCAGCCACCGACCAATTCACCATTTACAAACAATTGTGGATAGGTTGGCCAATGCGAAATGCTTGGCAATTTTTCGCGGATAAACGGCGCTTCCAGTACATTCACATACGCGTAAGGGATATTTGTTGCATCTAGAATCCCGACTGTTTTACCTGAAAAACCACATTGCGGATTAGCCGGTATGCCTTTCATATAGAGAATGATCGGATTGTCTTCCAGTTGCTTGCGGATCTTGTCTTCTGTTTTCATAAGTCTCTCGTTTGTTATTAAGCCTTCCAAGCTCCTAGAAAGGCTATGGATTGCTACTGTTGCCCAGCCTGTTGCCTGATTTTAGCTTCAGTTTTCCTGATTAACTTGACTTCCCCTACACCCTTAACCACATCAACATCAATAATGCACTCTTCAATGTCATCGTAAGATGGAATATCAAACATGGTTTTTCGTAAGATGTGTTCCATAATGCTACGCAACCCCCGGGCCCCTGTTTCGCGTTCGATGGCTTTTTTGGCAATTTCGACCAGGGCATCTTGCTCAAACTTCAGTTCAACACCTTCATAGGCAAACAGTTGTTGGTATTGTCGCACTAATGCGTTTTTTGGTTCGGTTAATACTCGGATTAATGCGTCTACATCCAGCGGTTCCAATGGTGCGAGGATGGGAAAGCGCCCAATAAATTCCGGGATTAACCCAAACTTGCGGAGATCGCTGGGCTGGGTAGCATTAAGCATGTCTTCCAGGGCAGGTTTGTCTCCCTGCTTGTTCATTTCCGCATGAAAACCGATTGCAGAATTAGTTGGCATCAAACGTTTTTCGACATGTTTTTCTAAACCTGGGAATGAGCCACCTGCAATAAACAAAATATTGCGGGTATCGATAGTGGATTCTCCATCTTTATTACGCTGGCCTTTAACGGAAATCTTAACGTGCGAGCCTTCGACCAGTCTCAATAAAGCCTGTTGTACGCCTTCGCCGGATACGTCTCGAGTCCCAGTTTGTTGCTCTGGGCTACGGGCAATTTTGTCGATTTCATCGATATAAACAATGCCCCATTCGGCATTTGCCAAATTACCTTCCGCGACATCCAGGAGCCGAACCAGAATATTTTCAACATCGTCGCCGACATAACCAGCTTGCGTCAGTGTCGTCGCATCTGCGACCACAAAAGGCACACCGACGATTTTTGCCAACGTGCTAGCCAGTAAAGTTTTTCCTGTTCCCGATGGCCCGATGAGCAGGATATTCGATTTGCCAATTTCCACATCCTTATCGAATTCGCCCAAGCCAGCATCGCCGCTTTCATGTTTGAGCCGTTTGTAGTGGTTATAGACTGCGACAGACAATATTTCTTTCGCCAAATGTTGGCCGATAACATACTGGTCAAGATGCTCTTTTATCTTCGCTGGGATGGGTAATGCACCTTGCATTTCGGAAAGCTCTTTTTTTCGGCTCCAGTTACTGACCACTTGATTTGCCAATGACACACAAGCCCCACAAATAAAGCCCTCAGACCCTGCAATTAAAGGCACTGAAGCGGATTGGGCAATCCCGCAAAAGGAACAGTGCTTTATTTCTTTATCACTCATGATGGCTTACTCCAGTTCAAGTGCAGGTAAATTGGCAACCCAGGCGCGTTGACAGATTCGTCTAGCGCGTTCAGTCATCAATTGTCGAATTTTGGGTGTTGCTTTAGCCAAGGAAAGATTCTCGGCCTTTTGGATGCTCATACATAACAAGACATGGAAGCCGATTTCTGATTTAACGGGATCGCTAATTTCACCCGGCTTCAACTTGAATAGCACCTCATCCAATTCTGGATAAAGTTTGCCGCGTGGAAATTTTCCGAGCACACCGCCTTGCAACGCGGTTGGGCATTCCGAATGCTTCAATGCCAGATCAGCAAATTTGTAAGGTTTTTTGCGTAGTCTATCTGTGATTTCTTGGGCGCGGCTAAGCGCCATTTCTGCCGTGTTTTCGGGGTAATCAGGATTTATGCTAATCAGGATATGGCTTGCTTCACGCCGCTCAGGCAAACGGAACTGCTCTGGATGCAAGTGGAAATAAATACCGATTTCGACATCGCTGATCTTGGGTGCGCGGCTGGCGATAAGATCCAGCACCGTATTAACCCGGCACTGACGATAAAGTGCCGCACGCAATGCGGCTTCATCGAGCTGGTTTTTTTCCAGATCCTTTAAGAATTGAGCTTCATCGTCGTAACGTCCACTTATTTCCTGGTAAGCACGCTGTAATTCTTGGTCGGTAATAATTACATTTGATGCTTCCTTGGAATTAAGCACACGAGTTTCGAGTTTATATTCATTAGCTGCCTGCCGCTGGGCTTGGGTCAGTTCAGTTTCTGCCAGCTCACTGGGGGCTTTTTTAAATAAGGCTAATGCAGCCCTAAGTACATTGTAGGCTTCCGTTCCATCATTTCGGGCAAATGTTTTAGCGGATGGAGTCATGTTTAAAACTCTGGCTCTTTGAAAGTTTCTGGGTGCGCTGGGGCAAGCGCAGGTTCAGGCACTTGCAGGACTTTGCCCTGAAATGCCACATGATATTGAATCTGTTCACTTTCCCTGAGCACCTTGAATACTTCACCTTCCGTACCTTTGGCAAACAGGATATTTCCTTTTACTCCCAAATCGATGGTGCAAACCACCTTATCCCTAAACTCAAAGCGACTGGGATTCCAAGGTTCTTCAGCGCCAATCAATTCTTCGAGACGACAACCCACCATACGGCCATGATTTAGGAAGTGTACGGTAAAAATAATTTGGTCTTGCAGGAAAGTACCCACTTCAATGACATTACCGACGCTACCCCGACGAATCAACAACTCCCCGACTTCCATGCCTGGATAAGTACCATCATTACGGACATTACGGGTAACCCGCACCGGTTCGCCATACTCAAAACGGCCTTCGTCGTAGCGCTCTGGTTTCATGTTTTAATATCAGTCAGGGCAACAAATGCGGATTGCGGTTCACCCATGGCAAATACTTTAAAAACTTTTTCGGTTTGGGCGTCGGACTCCACAAAATCTTGATACGCACGCATTAAGAGTTTACTGTAAACCGCCCGTTTCGGGGCTTCATCTTCTGGCATATCATCAGCAGCCTGCTGTAAATAATCATGAAACCGTTGCAGAATATGCAGACGGTTAACATGGACAATGCTAGGTAAATAGTCCAATTGAAAGTATTGTAAAAAATCTTCCGCTGATTCCAGCTCTTCCAGTTCTTCTTCTAAACTCATTGTCTTTCTCCAGCAATCAAATTGGTCCGACTAAAGACGCGTCCTGAGTCAACAGATAAATAGCCAGTATTACAAAGGTTAAAGTAGCAATTATTGCCCACAATGAAAATGAATCAGTTTTGTTTTTAAACATATCCAACACTCCTAATAATGATTTAAATTAAGCTATAACGCTTGGTTGAGTTATGCGTTCGGCTTGGCGGTTAATTACTAACTCGAGTAAGCCCTTTGCGCCAATACGGTCTTGGCTATCCAAGCTCATCAATTTCTCAAAAATGGCTCGACTAATATCCAGATATCCCAAGCGCATATTTAAAAAGCCAATAGCTTTCAGGGTAAACAGGTACAACCTGACCTGTGTTAATAATTCAGCAGGTGATCTCGTGATATGTTCTATGGTTAAATCACACCAGTTTTCAGGAAAAGCTACTTTTGGTCTAATCACCATTAACGCTCTGCTGGTTGCCAATAGCGCATCTTCGAGACGATGCTGGTAATAGTAAAACCGGTTTAATGCGACCAAAACGTTCAAAGAATCAGGTGCTAAAAAATAGGCTCGAAGTAAGGGAAACTCAGCAGTACCCGCCGCATAATTATCCGCAGCGACTGCGATTAACTCTTTTACACCAGCCACTTCAGGCTCTTCAAAATACAAGCCCTGTGCTTCAAAATCTAACAGATCCATTTAAGCGCTCACCCTAAGTTTTACGGTCTGTTCCTTTTTAGGAAGACAAAGATTTTCAGCATCACAAGTGTCACATTCTTCATCATGCATCGGCGTTTTTGAGGAATCTTCCGCAACGGCGACTTGTCTTACCTCAGACAATTGACTTTGCTTGGCTTCAAGTTCATCAATCCGCTCTATTAGACAGGCGATGGCTTTACCGACCGGATCAGGAATCAAATGATGATCTAGGTCAATCCCATGCCGATTTTGAATTTGCATACCTTTACTTTGAATTATCCTGCCCGGAATGCCGACAACCGTGCAGCACGGTGGCACATCTTTAACGACGACGGAATTAGCACCAACACGGACGTTATTTCCCAAGGTGATGGCACCTAAAATTTTTGCTCCGGAACCCACCAGCACATTATTGCCTAGCGTGGGGTGGCGCTTTTGCTTGTTCCATGTCGTACCGCCCAAGGTAACACCATGATACAAAGTGACATCATTACCGATTTCAGCCGTCTCACCGATCACAACCCCTAATGCGTGGTCAATGAATAAGCGTCGCCCGATGGTAGCGCCGGGATGAATGTCAACACTGGTAAACATTTTGGCAATTGCGCCCAAGATTCTGGCGGTCAATTTCCAGTTGGCTTTCCATAACTGGTGACTAACCCTATGCATCAACACCGCATGCACACCAGAATAAGTCAGTAATATTTCCCAAACACTATGAGCTGCAGGGTCGCGACCAAAAACGCAATGGACATCTTCTTTCCATAGGGCAAAAAATCCCAATGGCCGTTCCAAGTT
The DNA here is from genome assembly GCA_013141505.1 of Methyloglobulus sp. GTDB lineage: Bacteria > Pseudomonadota > Gammaproteobacteria > Methylococcales > Methylomonadaceae > Methyloglobulus. Next base: position 70,038 of record JABFQX010000006.1, on the reverse strand, counting down.
GGCGTTTACATTTTCAGCGACGACCCTGACCATTAGGTAATACTCCAGGTGGTTTCGCCGAGAACAGGCATTCCAGGAATCCTAAAAAAAGTACCCGGATAACGGTCATCCTGTTCAGGTGCTTCAAACACGTTTGGTACTTCCGGTTCGTTTGTTAGGTTTTCGATATCTTCATTCATAAATCACCTTAACTAAAGATTTTGATGAAATCGATTAAGATCGACTGCTTTCGGGGTTTGCTTAGTATCACTGACAAACCGCCTGACCTCGATTAATAAGGCTTGCGCCTGTATTTGATTAACGGGTATGCCTATTTGTTGATAGGCATGTATGACCCCTTGTGTACCCGAATGTTTGCCCAGCACCAATTTATGGCTACGACCTACTAGGGCTGGATCAACACCTTGGTAATTGTTAAGGTCTTTTAACAAACCATCAACATGAATGCCAGCTTCATGGCTAAAGACATTTTTGCCAATCAGGCTTTTCCGGCTGCCGATGGCATCACCTGATGCACTGGCAACTTGATCCGAAAGAACCGGGAAATTCTGTAAGTTAACACCGGTTTCAATGTTATAGAGTTGCTTTAAACCAACGACTACTTCTTCCAGTGCCGCATTACCTGCCCTTTCGCCTATTCCGTTAACAGTGGTATTAACATGCGTGGCACCTGCCAATGCTGCTGCAAGGGTATTGGCAGTAGCCAGCCCCAAGTCATCATGGGCGTGCATTTCAATTTCAAGGTCGGTCGCTGCCCGTATTTTTTTAATCGTTTCAAATACGCCGAAAGGTTCCATAATGCCAACTGTATCAGCGAATCGAATCCTGCTCGCCCCTGCCAGTTGAGCGGTTTCAGCCATTTGTATTAAGAAGTCGATATCTGCCCTTGACGCATCTTCCATGCCTACGCACACATCCAGGCCTAAGCTACGTGCTTCTTGCACACAGCATTTAATAGTATCTAATACCCAAGTGCGACTTTGTTTAAGTTTATGCTGAATATGCTGATCTGATGCAGAGATGGATAAATCGACCTTATCTACATTCAAACCCAGGCAGAGCCGCAAATCATCCCGACGCATCCTTGACCAGACCAGAAGCTTTGAAGGCAAACCCAAAGCAGCAATTGCCTGGATTTCTTCCCTCTCCACCGCTCCCATAGCAGGAATGCCAATTTCAAGTTCCGGCACGCCCAAGCCTGATAATTGCGTTGCAATTGCCAGCTTTTCATCCAGGGAAAAAGCCACCCCGGCGGACTGCTCGCCGTCCCTGAGCGTGGTGTCATCTATGATGATATGGCGAGGTTGGGTTTTCATATTTCACCGTAATGTGAAGCTATGGCAACAAAATTTTTTTAACTTAAGCGTAGGTCGGCGCAAACGCTTTTTCAGGGTCGGCCACCGGCCCATTGCCATCCCAATAAGGCGACAATTTACGCAAGGTGGCAACAATGCCTGGCATTACTTTTAATACTTCGTCCACTTCCGACATCGTGTTATAACGCGAAAAGGAAAAGCGTATCGTGCCGTGTGCAGCCGTGTAAGGAATATCCATTGCCCGCATCACATGGGAAGGTTCTAATGACCCTGAAGTACATGCCGAACCGCTAGAAGCTGCAATTCCTGCTTTATTGAGCAACATCAAAATCGATTCACCTTCGATATATTCAAAGGCTATATCAGTCGTATTAGGTAGACGGTTGTACATGTCGCCAGTCACAAAACAATGGGGAATTTGCTCTGTTATTCCGCGTTCCAGACGGTCGCGCATGGCTTTGACTTTGGTGTTTTCATACTCGATGAACTCTAACGCCAGTTCACAGGCTTTACCAAGACCGACGATTGATGCGCTGTTTTCAGTACCCGCGCGTCTGCCCCGTTCTTGATGGCCACCGCGTAACAATGGGCGATAGCGAGTGCCACGACGGAGGTACAACACGCCAATACCTTTTGGTGCATGTAGCTTATGTCCGGATAATGACAGCATATCGATTTTGGTGTCTTGCAACATCATTGGAATCTTGCCTACGGCCTGCACGGCATCGGTATGGAACATCACGCCCGCAGCATTAGCCATCTCAGCCATCTCAGCGACAGGGAAAATTGTGCCGGTTTCGTTATTGGCCCACATGACAGATACTATTGCCACTTGATCGGATAACAGTTTTTTGTACGATTCCAGGTTCAAACGTCCGGCTTTATCCACTGGCATCCGATGGATGGTGTAGCCGTCTTTTTCAAGATACTCACACAAACTTAGAATGGCTGGATGCTCCACCGTAGTGGTAATAATTTCCTTCTTATTCGGTTGCGCTTTAATAGCAGACAGCAGTGCCGTCGAATTTGATTCCGTGCCGCATGAAGTGAAAATGATTTCCGAATCATGCTCACAGCCAATCAAAGCTTGCACCTGTTGTCGGGCGTGTTTAAGGCCCCGTGCTACGCCATCGGCAAACTTATGGATCGATGATGGATTACCGTACTGTTCAAGAAAGTAGGGAATCATCGCATCAACCACGACGGGATCAACCTTGGTCGTCGCATTATTATCCAGATAAATATCAGACATTACGCCACCCCTATATTGACCAGTTTTGCCATTTCGGTTGCAGGCACAACTTTAATAAATTCACCCATCACTTCCATCAACCGTTGCTGGATGCCTGCGATTGTCATAGCTGCCATCTGGCAACCATTACACGCACCGGTCATGTTGACGTAAGCGGTATTGCCAATGACTTCAACCAACTCAACATCACCGCCATCCGCCATCAGTGCAGGCCTGAGTGACTCCAATACTTCTTCAATTTTTTTGATGCGTTGCAAATTGGTCAACGGCGCTTTAACGGCTGCAATTTTTGCCGGGGCTTCCACCGGTGCAGCAGTGGGGTCAAATGTCTCACCCTTCTCAGCCAATACTTTTTCAAGGATGGCTTCTATGTCCTCGTGACAAGAGGCGCATCCGCCGCCTGCTTTAGTAAAATTGGTGACATCTTCCACGGTGCGTAATTTATTAGCCCAGACCATTTCCTCAATCATCACTGCATCAATCGCGAAACACTTACAGATCAAAGCGCCTTCTTCATGGTCGTCTTTCCATTCTTCACCGCGATAGTCTGCAATCGCAGCATGCAACGCTTCCCGACCCATCACCGAACAATGCATTTTTTCGGGTGGTAAGCCTTCAAGGTGATCGGCAATATCCTGATTGGTTACTTTCATAGCTTCATCAAGGGTCATGCCTTTAATGATTTCAGTAAGTACCGATGACGAAGCAATTGCCGAACCGCAACCAAAGGTTTGGAATCCTGCTTCAAGGATGACTTCACTGTCATCATCAACCTTCAAGGTCAAGCGTAAGGCATCGCCGCAACTAATTGAACCCACTTCGCCTGTTGCATTGGCATCGACAACTGCACCAGCATTTTTAGGGTTAAAAAAATGTTCTTTAACTTTGTCTGAATAGTCCCACATAACTTATATCCTCGGAAAATTGTTAACTAATGCGTTAAGAACAAGTTTTAGTTCCAGTGCCTTCGGCGTTGGTATTAAACGACGTACCGCATGCGCAACTTTTCGCCGCATTAGGGTTGGTAAACTTGAATCCTGAGCCATCTATACTGTCGAGGAAGTCGATTGACATCCCATCCAGCATCGGGAAACTAATCGGATCTACAAACACCTTGACTTCGCCGCACTCAATAACAGTATCTTCTTGTGTATGAGCGCCTTCGAGCTTCAACCCATATTGATACCCTGAACAACCGCCATCGGTGACTTCTATGCGAAGACCTGCGGAAGGCGTATCTGAGTTGGCGATAAACCGTCCTACAGCAGTGATGGCCTTTTCTGTTAATGTAATCATGAAAAAATCTCCTAAATGTTTTGGCATCTTTCTTGTAAATAGATAAAGCAACCTGTGTGCCATTTTGTAAATTATTATTTAATTGGCTGTTTAATAAGGCTTAAATAATTAAACGCTACACTAAACGACATGCTTTCAAACAGGTTTTAACCCCACACACGACTGACAATGTCAGTTTTGCTACAAAATAAATGAGGAATTTGAAATGACTTTAGATGATTTAGATATAGGTGATGTCGTCTACGCTGCCAAAACAATATTGGATGATGGCTCGATACCTGGTGGCGTAGAAGGCCAAGTGTTGGCTGAAACTGGCACACGAGGCGTCATTACCATGATTGGACATGTTGAAGAAGAACCTTCCCGTTCTGTTTGGCTCGTCCGTTTTGAAGATAAAGACAGAAACCTGGGTAATCCGGTAGGATGCTGGTTTGATGATTTGGTGGTTGAAGCCAAACTAGGCGAATTACTCATCACCCACTAATTAAATGTAGCGAAAGCCCATTTATGATGAGGGCTTTCCACATATATTTTTATAAATGAATAATCAAACCGCTTTTGTCATAAATTACCATAACCGCACCAAACATAGCTTGGAGCGATACGCCCGTGGCCCTGAAACCATAGATTGGGAAGACCAACCCGATCAATTCCGGCGTTTTAACGGCTGTAATATTGTCGAGTTACCATGCCCTGGCAAAGAGCTTGATTTACTGTTTGCCGATCTGTATAAACCTGAATCAATACCGACTAGCCCCTTTAACCTAGCTAATATAGGATTATTACTGGAATTAGCATTTGGCCTGTCTGCATGGAAACAATTTGGCCCAAGCCGCTGGGCTTTACGCTGTAATCCTTCCAGCGGCAATCTGCACCCGACCGAAGCTTATCTAATTAACACGGATAACAATCTAGCTAAGCCCGGTATTTATCATTATGTGAGCCATGACCATCACCTGGAAAGACGTTGTTTGTTTAACCAAATTATCCCCGTGTCGGGCATTTTAATCGGATTAAGTTCAATACACTGGCGGGAAGCCTGGAAATACGGTGAACGGGCTTATCGATATTGCCAACATGATACAGGGCATGCTTTAGGTGCACTCCGCTATGCTGCCGCTACGTTAGGATGGTCGATTGAATTACTGGCAGAATGGTCAGATGATGATATTGCTCATGTATTAGGGCTTAATCGTGCCGATGATTTCAAAAAAATGGAGGGTGAATCTCCCGACCTAATTTGCCGGATTAATACAGGCGCAAATAACACGCCTGTTAATAGGGCTGCGCTATTGGAATCTGCTCAATCAGGCAAGTGGTCTGGCTTAGCCGCTAGCCTTCGTGCCTATCATTTCTATAAGTGGCCCGTTATTGATAAAGTCGCCTTGGCTGCAAGCAAACCGCGCACGCAGGAACATCAATGGAAATCGATACAACAGGAATTAATTATAAAAGATCAGAGTAACTTGATTCCTGGCATGGTTCGACAAGCTCAGGACGAACGGAATCAACGACCAGCCGTTCGTCCTGAGCTTGTCGAAGGACATATTCAGCCACTACATAAATCACCCTGCACTAAACCAGCAACGGCAATTATCCGCCAACGCCGAAGCGCACAGCAGTTTGATGGCAAAATGCCGCCGTTGCCGACTGCTGACTTTTACCGGATGCTAGCTGCCGTTTTACCAAGCACTGCGACTTTTGATCTATGGCGCTGGCCGCCCAAAATACACTTGTTTATATTTGTACATCGGGTGGAAGGCTTGGAACCTGGATTATATGGACTACCTAGAACTGATGAAGCATTAGCAAAATTGCGGAGCGCAACCTTGCCTAATTTTGCTTGGCAGCAAGTTAATACAATAGCTGATGCCTTACCTCTGTATCACTTATATTCTGGAAATTGTCGGCAAATCGCCAAAACACTGTCCTGCCATCAACCTATCGCCAGCGATAGCGCTTTTAGTCTGGCTATGGTTGCGGAATTCGGCGAAACCATCGAGGCATCGCCGTGGCTTTACCGCCGCCTATTCTGGGAAAGCGGCCTGATAGGGCAAGTGCTTTACTTGGAAGCAGAGGCGGCAGGTGTTCGTGGAACAGGCATCGGCTGTTACTTCGACGATAGCGTGCATGAAATTTTAGGGTTCAAGGATAATGCATTCCAAAGCCTTTATCATTTTACGATAGGCAAGCCGCTAGAAGATAAACGGCTCGAAACCTTGCCCCCTTATGGGCATTTGGATACCAATTAACTCAATTGCAATGATTCGAGTTATCTCTCAATTAAGCTATCTCATCATGGCTAAACCTGACGCGTTCTTCCGCCGAACGCCCCAAGGCTTTAGCAAACCAAGGTGGTGGTGCCGCAAACACTTTTTGAAACTCCTTCAACTGAACTACTGCTTCGGTGACATCAGGTATCTTGATCGGATAAATATCAGCACGAATGACTTTGGCCGCCGCCGGCCCACCAATGGATTGCACAAACATGACATGACAGTCCTTAATCAAATTGGCACGAAACAGGTTTCTATCCTCGGCACTATCCGCTTCAATCGTTGAGCGTATATCAACCAGCCTATAGTCATCCTGCGATAACTGATAAACCAGAAAGCGTATACAAGACCCGAAATGCCCGTTAATCAATGCGCCGCTGTTAGAGCCGATGGCGACACGGATGGAATCGGGAATATCGCCGTCTTTATAGGGCATGATTTCTGGCAAATCTTCATCTTCTGCTTCATCGCCCCATAGATACCGTACAGCCAGTTTAATATTTGCCAATCCAATACCAATGTCTTCGCCATCTTCTTCACCATCAAGGCTGCCCAAGCCCGTTTTGAGGTTGGTCACCGTAATCGATTTTAGCTTGTCATCATTTAATGGCGAGCCAACCCGCTCATGCAATATTTCCAACAGCCTGGGCACATCAATCCCCGGCAGGATGCGTGATGCCAAAGCGATACGTAAAGCGAGTTCTCTAGGTAATTCTTCCATGTTAATCTCCTGGTTGATGATTTTCTTTCCAACTGGAATAGCCGCCTTCCAGACTGTAGACATGCTTAAAACCGAAATCACTGAAAAACTCGGCCAGATGCTCGCTGGCATGACCGTAATAACAATAAATCAACAAATTGCGCTGCTTATCACCCCGTTTAACTAATGACTCTTTCAAGCCTTCATGCACGTGCAGGGCATCTTCCAAATGCCCTGCCTTATAATCTTTCATGTCCCTACAATCCAGGATTATAGGCTTGGTTTCGTTAATCAGATTTACTGAATCCACGATTGAAATGGTTTTGTATTTCTTCATGTTATAAACAGCCTCAGAAAGTCATTTTCAAGTTTATTCTGCGAAAAAAATGCGCCCTATTCCGAGAACATAGGACGCACAAAGGCTACCCTTCGAAACAAAACCTAAAGCTAAATCTTAGGAAAGATGCCATTGTTTTTTATCTTACCTACCCATTCTGCAATTAACCGCTTAGGTGCAAATAGGTTGAACATTTTCGTTTGATTTCTAAGGACTTATCCCGCGAAATATCGAGCAACGTTTGAACACATCCAAAGTTGGCGCGACCTGCTTATGCTGGCAATATTTTGCGACCAATTTGGAAAGCCCCTTGATGTCCCGACCTGTTGCATCAGGAAAAATCCCTGCCAATTGTTTGATTAATTGCTTATCTACTTCCAGTTCAAACTGGTCAGTCATAACCTGCCAAATCTGGCGGCGGGCATCGCTGTCCGGCGGATAATATTTAATCAAGGCGATACAGCGGGACACAATTGCTTCGTCAATGTCATCCACGCGGTTTGTCGTCAAAAACAGCAAACCGTTAAAATATTCCAATACCCTCAAAAACACACCAACCACGGCATTCATGGCAATATTGTTATCGCGCCGCTTGATGTAAACATCGGCTTCGTCGATTAGCATTACCGCTCCCCAACGTTGGGCGCGTGTCAACACATCTTTCAAGGCTTTTTCCATTTCGCCGACGTTAAGCCCTAATTGCCCAGAATGAACACGGTACAAGGGGCGCTTGATAATTTCGGAATAGACTTCTGCAGTCAAAGTTTTACCCACACCTGCTGGCCCTGCACACAACACCGTCGTTCCGCCAGACTTGCCTTCAACAATATCATCCATCAAGACATCCATTTCGGCAGTCAGGATGTCGATCAAATCAATCTGGTCTTCACGCAGGATCAGTTTTTGTTTTAATTCCGGCTGATACTGATAGGGCTTAATGTCATTCACATGCACCCACAAATGGTGATGCAGTTCCAGATGAAACATCAACAAGTAGCAGTGAACAGGTAGTTCAGTAAAAAGCCCTTTGGGGATTTCGGTTTCAGTCGATTCGACTTCATTCTCGACCTTGGAATCATAGCGATTGCTTTTTGCTGCTCTGCGTAAATATTTTGCGAGAATGTCACCCTTAGCATCCATGGTCAATGCACGTTCACTCAGGATGCTTTCATCATTGACCAACCGCGCCGTTCCGCCCTCAGTCGATAAAACCACTACATCCTTACGCGACCAATCGGTATTCCGATGCGATGCCATAGGATCTTCGGCATAAAATCCAATGCCTTTGCCAGAAAATTGTGTGCCGGATTGGCCGCACCATTCGAAATAACGTGCAGCAGCATCGTCATAAGTTTTGATCAATTCTGGCGTTTCTTTAAGGAATCCTTTTGCCGCAAAAATTTCGGTCATGGTTTTATTAGCGATGTCACGCGAGCGGATGGTAACGGTTGATATCGCCACTTTACCTTTGGCATTGGCTTTAAGCTCAAGGGTAACCCGTCCTGTTTCTTCCTCGCCCGAAGGGGTATAATCCAGCCTGGTGACCACATAAGCCATTGGCTTTCCGGCAACATTCGCCTGGAATAACCAGCCGCGCACGGCATCATTAATCAGATAGCGTGCACAAGCCGGGAGCAACATTTCAAGGTCATCTTCTTTAAACAGAACCGTATCATCATTCATCGCTTTTTGGAGCGTTGAAAGCTGTGCGGCATGGCCTTGCATTTCGGAACCTGCGTTCTTGTAAAGTACCTGCAAAAAGCTGATTTCGGTATTGGACAGTTGCTTGTAAGGCACTTCGGCTTTATTGCCGAAGCGTAGTTGGTCTTTTAATCCAGACAACCCTGGAAACTCATTCACCATCGCATCGACATACTTTCGTTCAATCTGAAGTTTCATAAATTCCTTTGAACAGGGCTTGGCAATAATGAGATGGCTGGTTTCAACCCGATAACACTGGCAGTTAACCGAAGACCGTCAGTGCAGATCGAACATAAAATGGCTGCTGGTTAGTTATGGTGAGATTAAATCGCCCCAACCGCAGCGTCTTTAACTACAACAAACGTGCTGTCTTGTGCTTCTTGATAAGAAACGAGCGGCGCTTTTGATTTGCGCGATTTGGCTGATTCATAAGCAATAGCCACCTTGTCCTCAGCGGATTGGTTTTTTAGTTCGCTTTTTTCTATATACAATTCTTCAAGCAACTCATTCCAAACCAAGCCTTCTTTAAATGGCAGCAATTCATAGGTAACGCCTTCCAGCTCAACTTTCAAAGCTTTACCTATATTTTCCACGTAGATTAAAGCAATGGCATCTGGGGCAATATCAGCTTTGTACTTTTCCACAAATACAGGTAATAAATCGAGAATAGGCAACAGGCCGTTGATAAATTTAATCTTGTCGTTTTCAATGATTAACGCAGAATGTATAAATAGTGCTTCCGGCGGCTTACGATCCGTGAGCGAGCCATCGCGCAATGCACCTTCTTTGAGAACCAAATCGCCACGATAGGCATAAACACCAGCGGTGCTGGTTTGACCGTTGACCAATGTGACCGTCAACAAACCTTTGGCTTGATAAGTTTCTAATAGCATGAATTTCTCCGTATGATTTTAAATATGAATAGGGTTTCCAATGTCTTAGCTATCTGCCAACAAAAGCCCCAGGGGAAATACTGAAAATATTGTCATTTCGAGCAAAGCGAGAAATCTTGCTTGCACGAACTTCATGTCATTCAATAACCTGTAAAAGATTCCTCCCGGTGGTCGGAATGACAAAATCATTTATTCAGAACATCCCTGGTGGCATCGATTTGGGTAGCTTCGGCTTTAATCAACAGCTAGTGTGACTTCCGTCGATTTCATCAGCGCATAGGCTTTACTGCCGACCTTTAGCCCAAGGGCTTCAACAGCCGCTTTAGATACAATAGAAATGACAGTAACTTCTGGGGAAATTTCCAATGTGACTTCCGATACGATACTACCGTGATTGATGGCTTTAACAATGCCTTGCCATTGGTTTCGGGTACTGAGTTGCATAGGCTTTTTCTGGCTAAAATAGTGCTTTATTTATTAGACAAGCAGGGTTTATGCCATGTTGGTGATAGAGATTTTTTATATAACTATCATATAGATAACTATTTAATATGGGTTAGGTTGGCAAGATTCTGGATAGCTAATCTTACAAAGGCAGTGGTTTAGTTAATTATTGTAGGAAACCTGACATCAATCAGTGATAACAGTATGTAACGCGAGTTCTTGGATTATTTTCCATCCCCCAACAGATTGATAAGAAAAGTTTTTTTGGGATTATTACTTGAATCTGCAAACTTTATGTCGAACGCATTGAATTAGCCATATGACATTGACAGCAATGCTGTCAATCTATAAAGTGACCAAAAACTTTAAAGCAAAAGCCCCATGCCAACCCTAACCATACGCAATTTACCCGAACAAGTTCATGCTGCTTTGCGTTTGCAAGCGGCGCAAGACGGTTTGAGCATGGAAGCCGAAGTCCGAAAGATACTCACGGAAGCCTGTAAAATCGAAAAAAAATCGCCAACGGGATTACAAAATCTCGTCGATCAACTTTATAACGGTAAAAAACCGACCAATGTTGTTGAACAACTTATTCAAGAACGCAGGTCGGAAGCCAGCAAAGAATGATCGTACTCGATGCATCGGCGTTGTTAGCTTACCTTTTCCGTGAAACTGGCCACGAGATTGTAGAGCAATACATCGAAGATGCCTGTATCTCCACTGTCAATTTAAGCGAAGTCGTCGGACGGTTTATTCGCGACGGTATTGATGTAACTCCGCTGATCCAACACCTGGAAAAAACCTCGATAGAAATCGTTCCGTTTAATCAAGAACACGCTTTACACGCTGCTGAATTGATTCCATTAACTAAACCCTACGGATTGTTATTAGGCGACAGGGCTTGTTTGGGTTTGGCTTCTACACGGAATTTGGCGATATTAACGGCGGATGTTGTTTGGGCTGAGATTGAAGGGCTCGATCTTGAAATTATCCCAGTACGTAGAAAAAAATGCCTTTATTTTAAGATGTAAAATCTGTATGAAGTGAAACGGAATACGTGGAATAGATATTCATTTATCCCAGACTCTACTTTGTTTCATCCTAGCTATCTTGCTTGAAGTTTTTAACTATACGAATTTATTAAAAATAATGTAATAGATGAAAGGTATAGCGTAATAATATCTTAAATTTTAGCTATTAATATAAATAATCAAATACTAAAGCAATGTCTGCAACAAACTTCAAAACTGAAAACAATACCTATCGTAAATTAATTGGGAATGGACTGACTTATCGCATACCGCGTTTTCAGCGTGATTACAGTTGGACAGACGATGAGTGGGAAGACTTGTGGGTAGACATTTTAGGTACCATTCAAGAAGATGGCGAGCCCGCTCATTATATGGGTTATCTTGTCCTGCAATCGCAGGATGAAAAAAGCTTCGACGTCATAGATGGGCAGCAAAGATTGACCACTTTAACGTTGGTTGTATTGGCAGCACTTAAAAACCTCCAACGCTTAATAGAAGAGAAAAATCAACCTGAACGTAACCAACAGCGGCTGGATCAAATTCGTCAGACCTATATTGGCTATCTTGATCCAGTAACTCTCATATCAAGAACAAAACTCACTCTTAACCGGAATAACGACCATTATTTTCAAACTTATTTGGTTTCGCTCGGACACTTACCTCAACGTGGATTCCGTGCATCCGAGCATAGTTTGCGTAAAGCCTTTGAGTGGTTTGATAAAAGAGTACGGGAATATGCAAAAAAAGCCGGAGATGACGAAGGAGTTGTGTTGGCAACTCTTGTTGAAACGATGAGCGATCGTCTTTTTTTTACTGTTATCAGTGTTACTGATGAATTGAATGCTTACAAGGTATTTGAAACATTGAATGCTCGAGGTGTACGTCTTTCATCTACTGATCTGCTCAAAAACTACCTGTTTTCCGTGTTGCATCGTGATAATGAGCATCCGCATGAAATGAAAGTACTGGAAGACCGATGGGAAGCCATGGTGACCAGGCTTGGCAGCGAGAGCTTCCCTGATTTTTTGCGTATTCACTGGATTAGCCGTCGCAGTTTTGTCCGTCAGTCTGAACTGTTCAAAACCATTCGAGCTAAAGTAGCCAATCGCGAATCGGTATTTCAACTCCTGCGCGAAATGGAAGAAGATATGGATACTTATTTGGCTTTGACAAATCCCGAAGCCTCCCAATGGCATTCCGATCTAAAGGGATATGCGCAAAACCTAAGGATGTTCAGTGTAAGGCAACCCTTTCCACTAATTTTCGCGGCACATCGAAAATTGACAGACACTGACTTTGCCAGCTTGTTGAGAAGCTGCGCCATCATTTCATTCCGCTACAACGTCATCGGCAGCCAACCTACCAACGAGCAAGAACGGGTTTATTATGCTACCGCGCAAAAGATTGCCAACGGTGAAATCGTGACGACCTCTGCAGCGTTGGAAGTCATGAAAACGATTTATCCGATAGATGAAGCATTTAGAGCAGCTTTTGCTGAAAAAATTATTCGAACAACAAACTCCCGAAACTTGCGTATTGTGCGCTATATTTTTTGTAAATTAGAAAAACAAGCGAGTGGTAATGACTATGATTTTGAGAGTGATACTTTTAATGTTGAACATGTTTTACCCCAAAATCCTGAAAATGACTGGGAAACTTTTAGTGATGAAGAGTTAGATGCAATGGTTCATCGTTTAGGTAATATGGCACTATTGAACAAAAATATTGGCAATTCGGGATTTCATATTAAGAAGCCAATACTCGCTGAAAGTAACTTTGAGTTAACTCGTAATATTGCTGAAGAAAATGCTGATTGGACACCAGAACGTATAGCTGCACGTCAGAAAAGATTGGCAAAATTAGCAACCTCGATTTGGCGCATAGCTCAATTATCATAATTGAAGTTCGTCTATAACAATCAAAATGAAAGACGAATACAATTTCTCCAATGCCGAACAAGGTAAATTTTATGTCCCTGTCGAAGACATTCAATTACCGATTTATCTGGATAGGGACATTATTCAGTATTTAAATGAAAAAGGTATGACTAAGCCGGAAAACCTGCAATCGTTAGTGAACGATTTGTTACGCAAAGATATTGAAATCGCCAAACGTGTAGCTTTGTGAAAATCATGAGTGACCATACAAGCCCAACAATTAGCCCAGATATCCAAGCAATGCTAGATTGCTTACGCCAAGCCATCGCTAAAGACCTTGAACGTAAACGCCGACTTGGGCATTATTCCGTGCAATGGAAAGATAACGCTCCCTTTATCGAAGGCGATGATACCCCGGAATATTTACGGGTAGAACAAAAAATTCCGTAGGCTAGTGTGACTTATAGCGTTGAGTTAAGCATTGCCTTGGGGTTCGCCACAACCATACTTAACTAACTGTTCCATGCACATCCCACAAACGCTTATAACTGCTATCCATGCGGGAAAGCTTTGTTGTGACTTGCTCGAGTTGGGTCAAGGCAGGAAACCGGCCTTTATTGCCGTTGCCATACCACTCTTCCATCGCCATATTTAGGCGTTGCTTTTCATCATAGTCTTGGGCAATCTGATCCTTTAACCACGCCATGCTTGTGTTAGGAGTCAAATCAACAATCCGGTAGCGCAGGTCATTATCAAAAATACGTACCCCACCGCCTTCTGCCACGGTTTGATAGAGTTTTTCTGCATCGATAACCTCAACGCCTGCCAGATAATCAATACCGAATTCATGTATTTCGGGTAACCACGGCACTGTCGGCCCCATTAAAACAGTCGTGGCATGTTGGGCAAGTTCGGCTAGGCGCGGGAAAGTTTTGTTGGTGATGGAACTGGCGGTCAAAAACACCCAGTCCGCATCAGGCAATAAGAATTCACTGGCAGGATCTGGGTAATCATTATGTACTGGTTGCCGTTCCAGAATGGTAAGGCTGAATTGTTCGGCATAGGATTCAATGCCTGGATAACGCCCAATGACGACGACTTTTTTACCTTGTAACCGGGGCAGGAAATAATCGAAGACGGCTAAGTTAGCGTTATCTGCGGCAGGCATCAACTTGATACCGGATGGCAATTCATAGCGGTTTAAGCTGCAATTGATCGCTGCCATGCCGACTGTGGATTTATAAGGTTCCCAGTCGGTAACCCATCTCGCCAATTCGCCCAAGGTTTTGCCGACTAATGTCCCCGGCCACGGTAGCATTCGGGTAGCTGCACCTGGGCTCATGGCTAAACCCATATGCTGGGCTTTACAAACTGTCCACACTAAACCTATCGTCAACGCTTCGACTTGCGCATCGCTGCTGGCATAATCCAGCAATAACTCATAAATCCGTTTAGGATCATCCATGTTGGTTAGCTGGGCATAGGTAGCAATTTAGCTTCAGCTTTTATGTTATCGGCATTTCCCCATGCAGTAATGCCTTCAACAAACCAACGAGCTTTGGCAGGATGGGTTTTAGCGACATCGTATTCAGCATAAAAAGTCTCATCACTATTAAACTGTAACCGTCCGATACGCTGTCTATTGTTCGGATCGTACCAGTAGCACGCTAAGTTTTGTTGTCCAGTGCAAGGGTCTTTAATAAGTACAAAACTGGCATCATCATAGTTAGGGTAATGTGGAACTTCATTCACGGTAAGTCCTAGCTTATTGATTTCTTCAATCATCCGCTGGCAAATACCTTCAGCAAGGTTACGTTTTAACGTGACATGTTCGGTTAATTCCATTATTCACTGACTCCTGCCGCCAAATCCATAATCACAGAAGCGCCGATAAGGTCTTCAGGATCAAGTTGTCTCAGGTGTGACAAAATAAGCTGTGCTTCAATTGCATGACCTTGCCGAAGTTTGATAAACGCTAACGCTTTCAGGCTGTACAAATAAAACAAAGTGGTCTCGCTCGCGTACAGATCCCATTTTTGCCCGTCTAAGGCGAGCTGGCGATAATCGTGGGGGAATCTACCTTGTCTTGCCGACTCCTCCAGCGCAGATAGGACTATTTTTTCTGCATCGATAAGACGTTTTTGGAAGAAGTAAAACTTGTACAGTGCAAAATAAGTCTGCAAACAATGCTTATCGAGCGCCTGGGCTTGTAAAAACAGTTTTTCGGCCTTTATTTGGTCTACCGAACTTGCCGCAACGGCTGTTTGTAGAAGGTAATCGACTGCATCGGGTATGTTTGGGCTAAACAATACCCGTTGTTCAAATAATTGCGTGACGCCCATCACCACACCTCGGCTGGAACCATCAGGCTGGCAACCGGCTCACCACCAATTAAATGCTTGTCGATGATGGTCTTGACATCGTCCTTTTTTAAATTGCCATACATGACCCCTTCAGGATAAACCAAAACACTCGGCCCCAGATTGCAAGGCCCCATACATCCAGTATTGGTTAGGCCAATTTTCTCAAAGAGGTTGCGGTTTTGGATTTCATTCATGAACTCATTCATGACTTCGGCGCAGCCAGAGCTTGCACAAGACCCTCTGGGATGCCCTTGTGGGCGGTTTTGGGTACAAACAAATACATGTTTTTCAGGTCTGGGCATGGTCGTATTCCTCTAACAAAAATTTTAGGCAGCTTGTTTATGTTCGTGGCTAAAACAATCTTTCGGACACACTTTGGAACATGCCTCACAACCGATACAATCAAGGCCATTTTTAATACTCATGACCATGCTGTTATCATCGTCGTCTTCAAAGTCGCCATAATCATCGTCAAAATCTTCAGGGTCGAGCGCTTCGACTTTTTCGACTAAATCAAAAACATCCCGTGGGCAGACTTTAAAACAACGTCCGCAACCTATACAGGTTTTTTGGTTGATGTCAGTCACATAAGCAGGTGTCCATTCTGTGCCGCCAAAAGTAACGCCAGTAACAAATTCAGACATGAAAGTTCTCCTGCTCAGGCCGCTTCAGTTTGTGCAGCAATCAGTTTTTTGTTGGCTTCATCCCAGGCTTTACAGGCATCGTAAGTGGCTTGCGCGATACCCAACAGATCACCGAACCCTTCCGGCAAGCTGTCTTCGATGAGGTCATGTAACACCATGGCTTGTTCATTTGCCAAGCGCTTGGTTTTTTTGACTTCTTTTTCCAGTTTCCTTAATTCTTCTTCAGTCATGGTGGCAATCCTCAATCAGTTGCAGCGGCATTGTATTTTTCAATTAACCCCAGTGCCTTTTCGACGATTTGATCACTTTTTTCGCGCAGGTCTTCCAGGCTTGAAAATCCAAAGCGGTGGGTATCACGTAATATCTTGTCGACCACAACTAGCTTGCCGACCATGATTAACGCTCGCCCAAAACCCTCATGGCTAAGATGGACAATGGGCGCAGCCATTAATCCGGTTTTTTTCTCAATGAGTGTAGCCAGTGAGTTGTAATACGCTTTCAAACGGGCAATCGTGATTTCATCGGGATCGCCAATCACTGGAATATTTTTCTTACGCTCTTTGGTTAACACAATGGGGTCAATAATTTTTGCTTCTGACCAACCTGCATAGGTGTCGTAAGCATCTATCGCGCGTAATTGTTTAATCATATCTTTGACAATATCAGAACTGAGATTGGTATCGTTTTCTTCTACGACTAAAGCAGCGGTGGACATGTTGTTTTCTCCGTTAAATAGTTATTTGACTGGCTTAAAATTTTATTACTTACCGTTAAAGCGGTCGAAGGAATCGCTTCTTAAATTGTCATTTCGAGAGTAACGAGAAATCTTGCTTGCATAAATTTTAAGCCATTGAACAAGTTGCAAAGATTCCTCCCTATGATCGGAATGACAAATAATTTTATTCAGCTTTCCCTTAGGAAGTATCATTCATCCCAACCTTCGTCTTCCATTTTTCTAAAACGGTCAGGGTCGGTACTTTTGTGTTGATTGATCGCTTTTGCCAGCCAACTGGATGGCCCTGCTTTCATCTCATTTTGAAGGTCGGTGATCAGGTCTTTAATTTTGCCGCCTTCATGCACCTTAACCGGTTGGATGTTTTTGGTGATAAGCTGGTTAATCGCCGAACCGCCAACCGCTTGGCAATATACCGCCGCACAACCATCCAATAACTCAATCTTGACGGACAGCTTATCTTCATTGCCATCCTGACTTAACTCGCCAAATTGGGCGGCTTCAAGAAACTCTGAGTTATCCATATCCACGGCATAAATGGCGAACGATTTAGCAGAACCAAAATGTTGGTTTACCGTTTCCATATCTGTGGTGGCGAACGCAATTTTTAACGCAGTTTCCATAAAGTTCTTCTCCTCTGTACTTTGCACTAGTGCCATCCGTCTAGTTAGTGACATGACAGCGCTTTACTTGAATTAAGCTCGGTCATTTCGCTGGCTGGTTTTTGACCGTAGACTGAACGGTAAACCGGAATTTCTTCATGAGAAAAATTAATAACCAAATTAGCCAGATCAAACAATGTCTGCCGGGTACCACGATAACCGATCCAGGTTTTCTGGTAACCGCCGATAATGTCGTATAAAGGAAAACCCGCCCTTAGAATTGGTGTGCCTAACCGTTCAGCAGTATCCACTGCATGGGAATTGCCGATAACCAATTGCGCCCTATTAGCCCTGCCGATAAGCTCCATATCTTCAAGGTCACCAATTTTGATACTGGCAATAGGAATTCGCGCTAACAAAGGCGTATTGCAAGAAGTTACTGCTGCAACAACTTCTGCGCCCATTTCCTGAACCAGATCGACAAAGGCATTCAACAAATCAGCATCTGCGGCAATCGCAATACGCAATTGCCCAAGCATAAAGTGGGTATCCAGCATGGCATCCTGTAGCTGAGAACGCTGCCGTTCAATGCGTTCAGGCACATCATTGCCGCTGATTTCAGCCAGGGCGGTAATCAGCGCATCATTGCCTTTCAAGCCGTAAAGATGGTCGATTTGATAGGTTGGCACGCCGGTTTTGGATTCAAGTAGTTCCGCCGCCTTAATTAACGATGGGCCAATAACGATTGTTGCTAATGAATCACCCAACGTAGCCATTTCAGATAACGGCGTACCTCCAATGGTTACGGGGCTAAAATCATCTTCGGTTAACGTACCGTCCAGAGAGTCGGAAATGTCCGGCACAAAAACGGGGCGTAACTGGAATTGTTCAAAAATATCGCGCAATGCTTCCAAGTCGCCCGGAGTTAGCATGTAACTAACCAAGACCGTCACCTGACGCTTGCGTTTACCGGGATAAGTCCCAGCCTCTTTAGCATCCGGCACTAAAGCACGAATGATTTCGGTCAGCGTTGCGGCATAACCTGTTTCGACGCTGCCAGTGAAGTCTGGCGTATTGACGGCAACAACGGCAATATCAGCAAATTCAGGATTAGCTTCCCTGAACTCCCGGACGTTACGTTGCACATCGCAGCCCTGTGTTTCAGCCAAGCCGGTAGTCAAAATGGTGATTAAGGATGGACGGGATTTCCCTGCAATGTTTTTGATCCCTTCCCGGACATTTTCATCTGCACCCATGACCGAGCTGCCTTGATCCATTGCCGTACTTTGCAACGGAATGGGTTCGCGAAAATGACGTACAAAAAATACTTTAGCGAAGGCTGTGCAGCCTTGCGAACCATGCAACATCGGCATGGCGCGATTAAACCCTAATGTTGCCAATGAGCCGCCAATGGGCTGACTAGCTTTAAGCGGATTGACTGATAAGGCTTTATTACGTTTCAGGATTTCAGCCATTTGCCACCTCGATTTGCGGTAGAGACGCAAAATCTTGCGTCTCTACATTTTGCGCCCTTACGGTACGCCAAGGCGCAGGTGTCCTAACTGCCTCCCATACCGGACTCTCTATGGTTAATGCTAACTGACGCACCAACTCCAGCATGCCTTGATAACCTTCATAACCAAATTCGCGTTCCTGGTTAATATCCAAAAATGGAATTTTTGCCTTCAACGCCGTGTACATATTACGGCCTCCAGCAATCAGGATGTCAGCTTGATAATCACGCACGATCCTGATCAGTTCCTTCGGGCTACCGTCACTGATCATTAGGGTATCTTCGCCCATCAATTCACGGATCCGCGCCTTATCTTCTTCGGTGGATTTATTCGTCCCTGTCGCAACCACCACCATACCTAAATCCTGTAAGGCGGAAATCACCGACCAGCTTTTTACGCCGCCAGTAAACAATAAAACCCGTTTATCTTTCAGCCGCGCTTTCCACGGCTCCAGCTCTTTCCTTATCCGTGCTTCCTCACGCAGTATTAGCGCTTCGGTACGTTCAGTTAAATCCGCATCGTTTATTGCTTTCGCGAAATCTCGCAAGGCCTGGCTGGTATCGGTAATGCCGTAAAAACTGCCTTCAAACCAGGGCGTACCGTATTGTTGCTGCAACTTACGGGCGACATTCACCATGGCTTTTGAGCACACCATCATGTTGACTTCGGCCTTGTGCATGGTCTGTACTTCACGGAAGCGTGCATCACCGGACAATGTGCATAAAATGCGTAACCCCAACTCATCGAGCAACGGCAGGACATGCCAGAACTCACCGGCGATGTTGTATTCGCCGATCAAGTTAACGTCGTGGATTTTAATGCCGGACTGGGCGGTATTCAGGGGTAATGGGTCAGGATCGCGCGTCCCAATAACGTGCTTAACCATCGCGTCACCGGCAATACGGTTGCCTAGATTCTTAGTGCCATAAAATCCGGCACAATCAATCGGAACGACCGGAACATTCCAGCGCTCCTCGGCAGATTTACACACGGCATTAATATCATCACCAATCAAGGCAGGCACGCAGGTGTTATAGACGAACACAGCAGGTGGAGAGTAAGTATCAATCGCCTGTTTGATGGCATGGAACAAACGTTTTTCCGCGCGTCCCATTACGATGTCCTGCTCGGTCAAATCGGTTGTCATGCCGATGCGGTACAAATCCGCCCCGGAAGATCGTGTACCCCGGTTATCCCAGGAACTACCCGCACAAGCGATAGGCCCGTGGACAATATGCGCCACATCCGCAATCGGCAACAAGGCAATCTGTGCGCCATCAAAAGCACAACCACCCGCAGCCCCACCCGGTTTCGGCTTGGCACAGCCGGACTTTTCCTTCTTGTTATGCTCACAAGCAGGCTCGTCCAACAACGCGGCAATGTCTTTTGTTGATTTCATGGCAATGACCAATGGCTCTTTATATTTTGATAAAGCAACCATTGTGCCATTTTATATCACATTGAAATCATTGGTTTTTAGACTTCAGGCTATTGTAAGAAAACTTACAATACGGATAGATGGGTAAAACAAACCGATAACCTTGGGACAAGATTATCTATTGAAAAGCTTTAGCGGGGTAACCCGAAAAATTAACCCTCGTATTTATTACTCAGTATAATCAAAGCACATTAAAAACATTAATCATGCGAGGTTACTATGCGCGATAACCTGATTTTCAAAGCGGCATTCATTGCCACCTTATTCATGTCATTCACAACAGCAGTTTTGTCCCAGGGAGTCACTGTCGCACCTGCACCGAACGGGATTCAAATACCGAAAGATTACAAAACCTGGCAAGCTCTCGGCGTATCTCACAGGACGGATAAGGATTCGTTACGTATTATCCTGGCTAACCCGATTGCCTACAAAGCAGCGACGGAAGGCCTAACCAACCCTTGGCCGGACGGCAGCATGATTGCCAAACTGGCGTGGAAAGACAGCACTCATCCGCACTTTACCGCCGCCACCGTACCAGGCGAACTAACGCATGTCGAATTTATGATTAGGGACAGCAAGAAATTCGCGGACACCAACGGCTGGGGTTACGCCCGCTGGCTGGGCATGGAACAAAAACCTTATGGGAATGATGTCGATTTTGCCCAGGAATGTTCGACTTGTCATTTACAGGCGAAAGACACGGGTTATGTTTTTACCCGGAAAGCGGCTTTGCCTTAACTTTGGTTTTACCAAATAAATTAATCGGCGATGATGGGTTGGGGTTCACCAGTTCACCCCAACCTATGAGCTATAGAACGACCGCGCAAACAGTCACACAAAATCTAGCGCGAAGAACGCGGACGATCACGCGCCGGAGCGTTGTGCATAGCTTCAAGGCTGGAAAGATTGCAGTGCGTGAAGCCAAGAAGATAAACCACACCGCCGTAGCCGTTGCTGCGTATCGTGGCTGACACGGTAAAAATTAACCACGCCGACCGCAGGACGGGCGCACGAAACGAGGTGCGTTGCTTTCATGGTATCTGAAAACGGGCCGCACCGTGTCAGATTTTGAACGCGATCACGGGTTAGGGTAATGACCGCGTGGTCATTCGTTTGAATGAGCCGAAGAAAAGTCCGATTGATGCCGCGATCAAATTTCATTTTGCGACACCCATGCGACCACAGCGAGATTATCAGCGCTGGGCTTGGATTTTCGCTTAGCTTTAGCCAGGGAGTCTGCTCGCGACTATACCTCAAGCTTTCTGCGCCTACCGATAAGCCCCATTGATGCTAATGCTGACATGAAAAGCCAACCGGCGGCAGGGATAGGGGTCGCTACAATATTTAATGAACCAGTCGCTGTGCCATCCATCGTAATCCCACCTAAATCATCTGATACCATTATCTGCATCTCGTTATATCCCACTGGACTAACATAGTTGATATGTGAAGCTATAAGTTCACCTGGGGTAACTAAAATTCCTTCGCCTAGTGCGCCAGTGCCAGCTATGTCAAATAACTTAAAAGGTGCAAGCAACGAAGCATGACCCAATGCATCAAGCGATCCTGATTCATGAAACCCAGTTAATTTAAATGTGCGCGTGCCAACGAGGGCGGAGGTGTTAATATCGTATACGCTATACGAACCTGTAAAATTGACCGTGTAATCTAATACCCCTAAAACAGAGTCCGAATATCCGCTCCCTGATTGTGCATTCAAAACCATATTTTGAACAAAATACTGTTTGTTGATTGCACCATAGTTGCCAGCAACATCAGTGACATAATTAGCACCAGAATTGGTTTTTACTAAGAGACTGCCGCCCGTGATATTGAAGTGAACTGCCGCCGCGTTTGCTGTTTGAAAAAAACACAAAGCCAACAGGAAAAAGAACGGTATTCCAAAATTAGTTTTTTTAATCATACGTCGCCCTAAGTAATAAAATTAATTTTTGTCTACTAAAAAAGCTAAGTGTAGTTAAACATTGAAATTTTACAATTTGATGAGATGACCTTCTTTTTTGTCGCGCGAATGGTAATCCCGTATGTTGGGCATATTGTAGGTTGGCGCTGACGTTAGGAAGCCCAACAATCCACCACATGACTCTAACTTAAAACCCACTGTTTTTGATGCAACGGTACGACTTGGCTGATGGTCATAAAGTCACGGTCATCATGGATTAATAATAGCTGGTTTTCTAAGGCAAGTTGGGCGATGCAGCAATCGATTGGGCTCCGCACGGTGAGGCCTTGTTTCCGCAAATCGTAATAGATTCTGGCCGCTGCTGCCCAAGTGGTCGGTTGCATTTCGATATAATCCTGGCCTTCAAGATATTCGCTTAATAAGCCCCATTCGCGCTCGTCACGGCAACCTTGCAATAATTCCAATTGCTGGAAGCGGGTTAAAACGATCTCTTGTTCGCCAATAAAGTCATAAAAACGTTGGCTATATTGTTGTGTTTTATCCCGAAAAATATTGATCCAGATTGAGGTGTCAATCAGTATCATGCCGCAATTCACGCAGTTGTTTGTGATCGTAATCATCGGAAAACTGGATTTTACCGGCAAGGTCAAACAAGTTCTTTTTGCGGCGCGAACGAATCAATTCCCGCAGCGCCAAATCGATCAATTCACGTTTGGTGCGTACGCCTGTTAATGTGGTCGCTTCGTACACCAGTTTTTCATCTAAAACAATATTGGTTCTCATGGCAGCCTCTTATACACATTGATAGGTGTATAATACACGAAAATTTGTAGTAAAACTCGAATGTTGGGAGTGCCGTTGACTTTGACGAAAGGAAACCCAACTTCCCACTGAAGAAGTTAAAGCTGATAAGGCACTCTTACCCCCGGCTCATCTTGGGAAAAGTCCTTCGTATTTCGGGTAACCAGTATGCGCTTATTCACTTGGGCGGTCGCCCACACAATGGCATCGGGCAATTTAATGCCGTGCTTTTTCCTGAGCTTTACGGCTGCTTCGCTAACCTGCTCTTCTATCGGCAAGGTATCGAACGTGAGTAAAAACGCCCTGATAATTTCCTCTGTTTCCGGCGTTGCGCCAACCATGACTTCCATCCAGGTGATGACGCTGATGGCTTTGTCGCGATAACGCTCCAGTTCGGTTTTTGCGTGTTCCACACCATTGAGGTAGTCGATCAGTATATTGGTATCGAACAGTGCGCTTACCATTCAGCCCGCACCTGTTCTTGATAAGCCAAGCCATCGACCTTATGGTCTTTCCAAAGCCCGAATGCATCATCTGATTGCGGTTTTTTCTTGTCAAGATAATAGGCAATGGCTTCCCTAATGACTTCGGCGCGGGACACCTTTTCAGCTTGGCTGATGGCTGTTAGTGCTTTAATCTGTTTTTCTGGTATGTCGATTAAGGTACGCATGGATTTTTCCTAAGTTGTATATGATATACATATTATATATAATTTCTAAATCGGATCAATTTAGTGAATCTATTTATAGGTTCAAGATACTTTCCCCTTAGTACGTAAATCAGATAATGACCCGCTTACAATACTATTCAATTCTCCCTTCAACCCCAAGCCATAAGCATCTGTTATCATAAGCCATTGAATGCAGCCACTTCGTCGGCATTCGTTTTGCCTATGAGCCTAAAGTGAACACTACCGCCTTTTCTTCTTTACCGTTAAAACCCGCGCTGCTGGAAAATATCGAATCCTTGGGTTATTCCCAGATGACACCTATTCAAGCCGAAAGTTTGCCGCACATCCTTGAGGGTAAAGACGTGATTGCCCAAGCGAAAACCGGGAGCGGTAAAACCGCTTGTTTTGGCATCGGGATGTTATCGCGGCTGGACTTGAGTAGCTTTAAGGTTCAAGCGATGGTGGTTTGCCCGACCCGCGAATTGGCTGATCAGGTCTGCAAGGAAATCCGAAGATTAGCGCGTTTTACTCAGAACATTAAGGTGTTGGCTTTGTGCGGCGGCGTACCTTTCGGCCCACAAGCCGATTCATTGCGACATGGAGTGCATATCGTCGTCGGGACGCCTGGACGTTTGCAAGAACACTTACGCAAGCGCAGTTTACGCTTAAGCAACCTGAAAGTTCTGGTGCTGGATGAAGCAGACCGCATGCTGGACATGGGGTTTGAAGAGGCCGTTACTGAGGTGATTTCCCAAGCACCGACACATCGACAAACTTTATTGTTTTCTGCAACGTTTCCCGATCCGATCCGAGAATTGAGCCAAAAATTTCAATTTAAGCCGGTGACGGTTAGTATTGATGAGCAGCATCACGTCGATGTGATTGAACAGCTTTTTTATCAGGTTGAAAAAAGCCGGAGAACGAACGCGTTAGGCTATCTATTGTCGTATTTTCGCCCAGAATCGACGGTGGTATTCTGCAATACCAAAAAAGATTGTCATGATATTAGCCATGCACTGGCGAATAGCGGCTTTTCTGTGCAGGCTTTGCACGGCGATCTGGAGCAAAAAGACCGCGATCAGGTGCTGGTGCGTTTTGCTAATAAAAGTTGTTCCATTCTGGTGGCGACCGATGTTGCTGCACGCGGTTTAGATATTAAGGATTTGCAAGCGGTGATCAATTACGAATTGCCGTGGGATCCGGAAATTTATGTGCACCGCATTGGCCGTACCGGACGTGCAGGTAATAAAGGGCTGGCACTGAGCTTATGTACTGAGCAAGAGCTTAATAGAGCAAAAGCTATTGAAGATTACCAAAACTCTACTACTAAATGGGATGACGTCGCACCGTTCAAAATGGATAAGGAGCACCGTTTAGAACCGCCGATGATGTCCGTATGGATCGGTGGTGGCCGTAAAGATAAGGTGCGCCCCGGTGATATTTTGGGCGCATTAACCGGAGAATCCGGAATTCCAGGCAGTGAAGTCGGCAAAATCAATATCTTCGACAATCATGCGTTTGTTGCGGTAAAACGTGAGTTTGCCGATAAGGCGATAAGCTGCTTAAGAAACGGGAAAGTAAAAGGACGTAGTTTTAACGTACGTAAATCTCAATAACGTACAGCTCGATACAAAGTCCACCGTTTTTGTTGCAGAGGACAGCCTTGGTTAGGGGTTCCCACGCCGTAGCGTGGGAACAATTTAAATCAACCTCTCTGTAAACAATCCTGAGGTTTAATACAAAATTGGTTGGTCATTATTTTGCACTTACAACACCGCAACCGAACCTCGGCCCAGCATCGCCAGTCGCCAACGTGGTTGCATCAGGCGCAGGCGTATACCTATCGGTTGGGATATTTGCATAGTTATCGGGGCCGTCATGGATGATGAATGCGCTGCCATCCGCATCGAAAAGATCCGCGATTTTGAATCGGTCAGTTATAAACGTCGCTATTGCCAGACCATTAGCCCTTGCCAGCATAACTGGCATGTCACCGTTATGATCTCGATGAGTACGTCCCAGCAATTCAAAATGAGGGCCAGCAGAGGTAAAAGGCGCTTGGCATTGCCCCGCTGAGTGTATATGAAAGCCATGAAATCCCGGCGTTAAATTCCGAAACTGCGCTTGAACGCGGACTCCGTTTTTGAGTTCGGTAAGTACTACCGTTCCGATTCGTATGCCTGCTGCACTATTGATTCTGGCAATTGCAGTCTTGCCGTAAGAGGTTAGAGGAATACTGGCTGCAAACAAGATTAATATGCCAACGATAAAGTTTTTCATTTTCAATTCTCCTTAAAGCATTGTCATTTATACAAATTGTGTATTTACGATGTAATGAACGACATCCCTGTCAACGAGTAAGGTTAAAAACCGTCTAACATAAAATTAATTAGACCCCCTCATAAGTCGATGAATAGCCTTAGTTATGGCATCCATCGTACTGATATTTTTTCGCTTCAGGCTCGATGAATTCTAAATCAATACAAGCAGAAGTCGCTTATTTTCCTTGTACGCTTATATAAAAATATTGTCAATATTGTTGGGAAAGGCAAATGGTATTTTTGGAAGAAAAGCGTTGTGGAGTAGAATAATAACCAATCATATTTTGGAACAGCGAATAGATTCGCTTATTTAGCTCGGTGTTCTGTGCAAACTTAACCGGAGATTTTCAATTACCCATGCAAATTAGCCGTTCGCTATTCATTTTTCTTACCTTTGTGCTGGCCTCGTGTGCGGATTTAAGCCAGAGAGGTTCTTTGGCACCGGTAGTCGGTGGCTATCCTGACCGTGCAGATACTGATGTTGGTATACGCAACAATTCTGTGCCGAAACAGCCTCCAGAAATAGTCGAAACCAAGCCGCTGGACATCAATAAACCGCAGGTGTTGACTGAAATTAAGCCAGAGTTGCCGCCCCCTGTAGCTGATCCAATGCTCTCTGATTTACCTCAAGATAGGCCGCTGGATCCAGCGGGTGAAGCCACCGATCCATTCGGCACGGAACCTTCTGCCGAAACCACAGGACAATCACAACCAGACCCCGTTCCTGAACAGACAGAATCCATTCCGCCATCCCCTCCGGTGCAAGAAACGCCGAAAGAGCCTGAGGCATTGCAACCACTAGAAACATTTGCCCCGCAATCGCCCGCAGTTGGATCATTGGTAATGGCGGCGAATGAAAATAGCGAAGGCGGTAATCTGGATTCGGCAGTCGCCTCTATCGAACGGGCAATTCGGATCGAGCCGAGAAATGCAGCCTTGTATTACAAACTGGCTGTTTTGCGGCTAAAGCAATCAAAGCCACGCTTAGCTGAGGATATCGGCAGGAAGGCGGCGCTGTTGGCGGTGAGTGACACTAATTTGAAAAAACACAGTTGGCTTTTAGTCGCTAAAGCTAGAACGTTACAGGGTAATGTCGAAGGCGCGAATAAAGCCAAGGCAGAAGCGGCAAAATATTGATTGCGCCAATAGGTGATACGCAGATTGGCAGAAAGTTAACCGCCTGTCTTAGGAACTAAGTGCCATCAATTCAGTCCCAACGCCATGAAATTAAGTCTACATCATATAGCCCTCGCATTAGTTCTTGCCTTTTATTCCACCAGCCAACAGGCGGAGATAACGTCTAAAATCGACTTGCCCGATATGGGTGATTCTTCCGGGACTATCATTACGCCGGCAGAAGAAAAGGAATTAGGCGAGCATTTCTTCAGGAGCCTACATTCGCAAGTTGCAATTAACCAGGATGCAGAAATTCAGGAATACATCCAGGGTATCGGTCAAAAATTGGCGGCGAATAGCGATGGACCAAAATTGCCGTTTCATTTTTTTGTCGTCATGGAAAACGATATCAATGCGTTTGCAGGGCCTGGAGGTTATGTCGGTGTTAACTCGGGGTTAATCGTATTGACTGAAGCGGAAAGTGAGCTGGCTTCGGTCATGGCGCACGAAATAGCCCACGTCACCCAACGGCATTTATACCGCGCAGCAGAAGCCGCTGGGCGCTTGTCGATTCCAACTATGGCAGCAACAATTGCGGCGATATTATTGGGTACTCAGTCGCCCGCTTTAGGTCAGGCGGCGATCATGGCAGTCATGGGCAGCAGTGTCCAATTCCAGATTGACTTTACCCGCGAAAACGAAATGGAAGCGGATCGGGTTGGTATGCAGACCTTGCAGGAAGCCAAATACGATCCCCGCAGTATGCCGACGTTCTTCGAACGCCTTCAGCAATCAAGTCGTTATTATGGCAAAGACGTACCGGAGTTTTTACGGACACATCCGGTGACTGCATCGCGTATTTCCGATACCCGTGGTCGGGCAGAAACCTATCCTTATAAGCAATACTCGGATTCCTTGGGTTATCAGTTAATCAAAGCCAAACTTAAAGCGTTGTCCACAAATGATGATGCCGGTACGGCTAAATATTTTCAGTCCCGACTAAAGCAGGGCACCAGTGAGCAGAAAACAGTCGCCCAGTATGGAGTTGGTCTGGTCGCGTTAAAAGCGCAAAAATTTGCTGAGGCTGAATCGATTTTTCAGCAATTGGCAAAAGAATATCCAGGGCAGCCGCATTATGCATCTGGCCTAGCGCGTACCGCACTTGAAGCAAAAAATTACTCCGTCGCGTTGGCGCGTTATAAAAAATTGACGGAGCAATTTCCCGAAAATGAAGCGATTAAATTTGAGTATATTACTGCATTAGTGAGATCAGGCGAGGCGGAAACGGCGAAAAAAAATCTGTCCTCGCTATCGTATAAGGCGCAAAAACAACCCGAATATTATGAGCTGCTGGCGCAGGTTTATAGTGATCTTAAACAACCGGCAGAATCGCATCGTTACCTGGCAGAATATTACTATGCGATGGGGCAAATTCAGGATGCAATATTCCAGATTAGATTAGCGCAGCAATCGAAAGGGCTTAACATACACTTGTCGGCTATCTTAAGGGAAAGGATGGATTTCTTTATCAATGAACAAATAGAAGCCAAACGTAACGAATAGCGTTAAGAATAGATTCTGAACCTTAGCTTAACAAGAAATCTTTAACCGGGAAAATTGCTCCAAGCAGTGTTATCGAGTCACTATTATTTTTATGTAACTAATTGTAAAAAAAACTTATTTTTTAAGCCAAAATAAAAAAATAAAAAAAATATTTTTTTTATTGGACAGAATCATTTTTTTGGATATAGAATAGCCCCAGCTTTTCGGAGCTAAGCCGATTTAACCATCGGTATAGAGGGGGAATAGCCATTTAGGCTATTGATATATAAAAATAATAAAAACTTAAATTTGCTTGGGTTGAGTTGTGCAGGCGACACACAGTACAACGTAATAACAACAATAATAAAACTCAACATGCCCGCTTTATGCGGGCTTTTTATTGTTCGGTTATTTTTTCTGGAATTTCATTCCATTAACAGGCCTTTTCTCTAGCTACCGCCTGCGTCAACTTTTTACTCCGTTGTTTAACTTTTGGCAGCCTAAGTTTTTACACTTTAAAAACAGAAGGTATCCGTCATACCGCTTATTGTGTTTGCCAAAATAAGGCATTTAAAAAAACCGTCAGTTGTATACTTTAATTCAGGTCAGCTTGTGGACTCAGGATTGGTCGATAAAATTATAGTCAAAGTGGACGGCTGATTATTATATTAATTCGACGGGTGGCGTATTTGTAGATAACTTAACGATTTTAGCTATGCTTGTAGTGTATATTTTCAGCAATCCTTTTGATACCTGAATGATCTTGGCAATCCTTTTAGATAAATCACTGCAATCTGTTTAATATTTAGATGTTTAACATTAATATCTTCATATTCAGGAACGTCTTTCTTACTGCGGGATGACTCCCTTGTTCATACTTTCCTGACAGAAATATGCAGCGGCTACAAATTGAACTTGCCGAAAAAATCTCTGAAATATTTGGTTGGAGCGACAATTTCCTAAACATCAAAAATGTTTCGATGAGAAAGGATGTGCGTGATGCAACCTTTAAGTTTCTGGCGGAAAATTCAGTGGGCGAAGCGCTGGTTTTCATACTGGCTGCAAATGATGAGTTTCCAGATACCGTTCACTGGGCTGCACAAGCCTCGGAAAGAGCCAAAGCAACGGTTGGCGAAGAGTTGGCTCACGCTGTCGTAACGCCTCTTAACACGGGCTATGTTGGGCAAAACTCCTATGCGGTATATCCGTGTTATACACCCACGACTTCGGGTCTGACAGCCAATTTATTCAGGCGGTACTCTATTGATTTAAAGGTGTTTCAGTGGTTGTCAGACGTTGCCAAAAAAACCTCAAAACGAGTTGATGACGCTAAGCTGGAAGAACTTGTTATTACCCCGTTAAAGTGGCTATTGGATTGTTCAGCTTTTTCAGATGCTGTAAAAAACGATGCACAAGCCGCTCTTTACGCACTGGACGCTAAGCAATGGCAACCTGGATGTGTGTTTTCCCATAATGACTTATGGAAAGGTAATGTCTTGGTGGAGTCAAAATATGGCCGTCGATTTGCAGCATGTGGGCTTGGTGAACCCCGTATCATCGATTGGCTAGGGTCTTCTGCCGAGGGTATTCCCGCTTTTGATGTCATTAGGTATGCACAGTCATCAGGGTATTCCTTACCAGTGCTTCAGAACGTAATCAAGCGAATCAACAGGGAAGCCGGCGTAAATGATGCCGACGTATTTTTTGACTTGCTTGCCGGTATGGGCAGGCTTGGAATAAACAGGGGTGAGTTCCCGCTGGCAAGGTATACGAAATTGGCTGAGAACACGATAAATACATATAAACTTATGGCGTTTGCCACATCGAACAAAAACATCCGGGCAAAGCAGAAAAATGAAAGTTTATTTAAGTAAGAATAAATTGGCAAATTTA
Source organism: Methyloglobulus sp. (assembly GCA_013141505.1). GTDB lineage: Bacteria > Pseudomonadota > Gammaproteobacteria > Methylococcales > Methylomonadaceae > Methyloglobulus. The sequence goes on along the minus strand of JABFQX010000006.1, from coordinate 39,354 downwards.
TATAAAATACCCTTTTGATGAATTCGCTCAACAGTCTATATGGACCTAAAATTTCTCGATTTTGAACAACCCATCGCCGAACTGGAAGCTAAAATCCAGGAGCTACGTAATGTTGAATCTGACAACAACATTAATATCTCGGATGCTTTAAAACAACTTGAGGATAGGTGCGAAGCACTTACCCAGTCGATTTTTGCCAATCTTTCTGATTGGCAGATCTCCCAGCTATCAAGGCATCCAGGGCGGCCTTATACGCTGGATTACATTGACCATATCTTTACCGATTTCCATGAGCTGCATGGCGACCGCACCTATGCCGATGATCCTGCGATTGTTTGCGGAATGGCACGGTTGGACGGGCAGCCCGTTATGGTCATCGGTCATCAAAAAGGCCGTGACACCAAACAGAAAATCTACCGTAATTTCGGAATGCCCAGGCCAGAAGGTTACCGGAAGGCTTTGCGGATGATGCGTATGGCTGAGCGTTTTAGATTGCCGGTTATCTGTTTGATAGACACACCGGGAGCATATCCAGGTATCGGTGCAGAAGAACGCGGTCAAAGCGAAGCCATCGCCAGAAATTTATTTGAAATGTCCAAACTAAAAACCCCCATCATTTGTACCGTAACAGGCGAGGGCGGTTCTGGAGGTGCTTTAGCTATCGGTGTTGGTGATCGCCTGATTATGCTGGAATACAGCACGTATTCGGTTATTTCTCCCGAAGGCTGTGCTTCTATTCTGTGGAAAAGTGCCGATAAAGCGCAGTTAGCAGCTGAGGCGATGGGTATTACCTCTGACCGTATCCGTGAGCTGGGTTTATTGGACGAAGTAGTTCGCGAGCCTGTAGGCGGCGCGCACCGAGATTACGCATTGATTGCTGCGAATTTGAAGGATGCGTTGGTGCGGCATCTGGCAGATTTGCAACAGCGAACGATTGATGATTTGCTTTCGATACGTTACCAGCGGTTAATGGGCTTTGGGGCATTTGTTGAGGAAGTTGTTAAGTAGTTGCCTTTAATGATTGATTTTGGCGAAGCCATTGGAAATGCGATTTTTGATGGGGTTGCCGCAATCATTTCGGAGCTTATTAATTTCGTTCTACGAATGCTGGTTTTTTCAGAAAAAATCCAAACAAATCAAGAGCTATATTAGCTGGACAATTTTCGCCGCTTTTATCGTTTCATATTTTGGCTGACAATTCGGTACAGTTAACTTAGCGCGGTAGGTTGGGGTTCGCAAGCTCACCCGCAACCTACGAATTGGAGTCATTTAATTTTCATGAGTTGGGTTGCGGCGCACGGAAAATTTTGTAATTTATTCACTTTATTGTTTTTGTGCGCTTAACCCAACCCACACTGCTTTCCCCCCAACTTTTAGAATTCAAGCTAACGCAAATTCCCTATTCTCGTCTTTTTATCGCCTACAGCGGCGGCATTGACTCCCATGTGTTGTTGCACTTATGCGCTTCTATTGACCATTTCAAAGGCAAGATAACCGCCTTTTATGTCAATCACGGTTTGCAAACTGATGCTGAAGGCTGGGGATTACACTGTGAACAAGTTTGCAATAATCTTGGCGTTAAATTTCTTAGCTTAAAAGCGAACGCTAAAGCAGCGCCGGGTGAAAGCCCGGAAGAAGCCGCCAGAAATGCCCGGTACGCAGCTTTGAAGCCCTTGCTTGCTAAAGATGATTTATTGCTGCTCGCACAACACAGCGAAGATCAATTGGAAACCGTGCTGTTGCAATTGTTTCGTGGCAGTGGCCTTAAAGGCTTGTCTGGAATGCCGCCTAGCATGGCGTTTGGGCAAGGCAAATTAGTCAGGCCGTTGTTGGATGTCAGCAAAAACGAAATCCTCGATTATGCCAAAACCCATGGGTTAAACTGGATTGAAGACCCCAGCAACCGGCAAACCCATTTCGACCGTAATTTTTTACGCAATGACATCATCCCGTTGTTGAAACAACGCTGGCCGTCCTTGGAGCTTACGGTATCGCGGTCTGCCAAGCACTGCGCCAACGCCCAAAGCCTTATCGAACCTGTGGCGGATGCTTGGCTGGATGCCGTTTTTGATAAAAATGAAGGCAGTTTGCAGATCAATGGATTACAGTCTTATACCCCGCTACAACAGGCAGTCATTATTCGGCAATGGCTTAAGCGCCTGAATTTAAAAATGCCGAGCGAAGCGGCGGTCGAAAGGATTTTGAACGAAATCGTTGTGGCAAGGCCGGATGCAAACCCGGTTGTATCAACCCAAAAACACAGTATCACGCGCTATCGCAATAAACTTTACTGCCTTAGACCAACCAAGGCTGTCGAAGAAAAATCTTTTATTTGGTCTCCTGAACTGGAAACCATAAAAATTTCCGGTGATGAAATGTATGCAATCCAGCCCTCAACCAATGGAATTTCTATTGCATGTTGGCAGCAAGCCAATATCACAGTCCGGTTTCGCCAAGGCGGTGAACAGATCGCCTTGCCCAACCGAGCCGGGCGGCACTCCTTGAAGAATTTGTTTCAGGAAGTTGGCATTCCGCCGTGGGAAAGGCCAAGGATTCCGTTGATTTATCTGGACGACATCCTAGCGGCAGTAGGCGACCGCTGGATCAGCGCGGCGTATTTCAATGTTGGCAATGTGCCGTGTTGTCGGATTGTACGCCATAGTAACCTTTCATCAAGCTGAGCCTCCGATGGGCTACTTGGGCGAATTACATTGGTTTCTCGCCCTGCAATAATCGGCAGGGGATCTAGCGATACAAAAAAGGCCCGACATGGTGAAGTACACCATGCGAGCCTTGTATCATTGACCCAATAGATTATCTGGTGTCAATAACTTTACTATCTACAGTCTAAATCAGCACTTGGAGTGCAGTCCCGGTATCGTTGCCGATAGTCAGGCTGACATCCACTTTAGAACCTTTCGGGAAACTGCTTGGGTTAATGCCGCTGATTGCAAACGAATAGATAAAGGTTTTTGCGGCGGTTTGGGTAATCAAGATTACCATCTTGTTGCCGCCAATGGTGCCAGTAAAGCTGTAGGTCTTGCTTGCCGCACTGTACCTCAATGTACCGGCAGGGATAGTTTTGACAAGGCTACCGATCTTTAGGGTAATGACCTCAGTCAATGGGTTGATGCCATTGCTGGTTGGCGCTAACACCAACGAACCAATTGTTCCGATTTCCCTGTTAACCGCTGCTACTTTGGAAGTGAATTGGGCGTAGGGCGTGTTGCCCACAACAACCGGGCCGGAAGAAACTACCAACCCAACCGCAGAGGCTTTTGCAACAGAGGTGCCTGCCGCCGGGTTTTGGCTGATGACCGAGCCCGCAGGCACTGTACTGCTGGGAGCTGTCGTCACGGTGCCGACAGCCAGATTTGCCGCTGTCAACGCGGTTTGCGCCGCCACTTGGGTTTGGCCTACGACATTAGGGACAGCAACCAGCGCGGAGCCTGAAGATACCACCAGGGCAACCGGTGTGCTTTTGGCAACAGAAGCGCCCGCCGCCGGGTTTTGGCTAATCACCAAGCCGGCGGCTATTGTATCGCTGGATGCCGTCGTCACGGTGCCAACGGTCAAATTTGCCGCCGTCAACGCGGCTTGTGCCGCCGTTTGGGTTTGGCCTACGACGCCGGGTACAACAACTGGCGGTGGACCTGAAGAGACCACCAAGTCAACCGGTGTGTTTTGGGCTACCGAAGCGCCTGCCGCCGGGTTTTGGCTAATCACTAGGCCGGCGGCTACCATGTCGCTGGGTGCAGTCGTTATGCCGCCAACAACCAAGTTTCCCGCCGTCAACGCGGCTTGTGCCGCCGTTTGGGTTTGTCCCACAACGTTTGGAACAGGCACGGGACATTCAAGCACCAATTGCAGGCCGGTCACTTCGGGCGGAATGCTCATAATGGGCGTTTCAACGAAAGCCTGGTTGGCAACGGTTGGCGATGTGCAACCTGGCGCTGCGGCCCGTACTATGTAGTAACCTGTTACCACATCCCAGCCGAATAATCCCTGGGCTTTGGTATTGTCAGGGTTTGTCCTGTTGGTAGGTGACATGATGGCGCTGCCGTTTGGCACAATAGTAAATGGCCCGGCCGAACTGTCGGAACGATACAAGGTAACGGTCGTGTTGCTGACAGGTTGCCCAAATTGGTTTTTCACCATGCCGCTTGGATCGATATACATGTTGAATTCAATGACATTGCTCGAACCACCCGGGCAGTTGTTGACGGCCAAGGTTACCAAAAATTGCCCATATTGCGGATATAACGGCGCTACTGAAATGCTGTAGTTTCCGGGGCTGGTTTCGTTCATTGAGCCGGACTTGACTACATTCCCAATCTCGTTCGTTAGGGTGTAGCTGGCTGTGCCGCCAGCGCAAGCCTGGGCATTGAAGGTTAGAACATCCTGCCAGTATACAATCGGCAAGCCCGCCGATGTTACGCCTAGATTAGGCGACACACTGGCGTTTCCAGGCAAAGGCTGGGGGGATTTTAAAGTGATATCTTTACCGTTCAAGTTGACACCGGCGAGATTTACCGTCCCCAACGTGCCAGTTTGGTAGTTAGTGGCCGCTGGCGGATATGCCTTGATCGAATAGCTGCCATTGGCCAGGCCGTCAATCAGGAAGTTGCCTGCTGGGTTGGTTCTGGCCAAGTTGCAAGGCAAGTCGGCTATGGCGGTATTGCAAATAACGACTAAGCTGTCAGCTAGCGGGTTGCTGGTATTGTCGCCATAAATAGAGCCCGAAATACTGCCAGAGCCGGTAGTCACCAATCCATTGCGTATTTCGAAAATATAACGGCCTGGCAAGATCGAGTTGCGGCTGTTATGAATTAAGCCTGTGTTTAAATTGGAGTCGATAAATGAGCCGGCAGCCCCTGATCCAACGAACTGAAGGTCTCTCCCGTAGCTAATATAGCCCACTGAAGCATTATTGAACATACCTTGGCCTTGGCAGAATTCATCTCCAAATTGAGCTGCGCCGGCATCCCATGAGATAATATCGTAATTGTACTCGATGTCAAAATCACCCGCGCCAATATCGGAACGGTCAATCAAGACCATCTGGAATGAGTTGAAACCAGTATCGAAATTGGGCGTATTGATACAACCGACATGATTCCAATTGACACCGAACGCTGGGCGTGAGCCTACCGTGCTCTGACCATATGTAACAGAGCCACTGCCCGGTAGGGTTGCATCAACATCAGCTAAAAAAGGCGCCATGAGTATGGTTTCATTGCAGACAAGGCAAGGAGTTAGTGAGCGCATTGGCCAATTAAATGTCATAAAGCCGTCATTGCTGATATAACCGCTTGAAAACGGCCAGCCATAAAAATCGATGTCAAAACCCAATGGGATGGGAGTGTCCCAGTTGTTATCATTCGGATCAAGGGTGTTGGCATTGAAACCAGCCCTGATGGCATTGGTGGCCGCTAACGGCTGGGTTGACCAACAAAAGCTGAACAGCAATAAAAGTAGATTCAGGTAAAAGCAGGCATGTTTGAATGCCAAACCTGACCTGGGTTGGTATTTATTCATTATTTATCCCCTTTACAGTTTACAAAAAAGATTTTATACGGCTCCTTGGTTCTAGCTATTTCCTTGATGGGCGACGAAGTATAACTAACCTTTCGTTTTAAATAAATTAAAATTTCAAAAAGCCAAAACTCGGTTTAAGCGCAAGCATCCAGTGAGAAAGATGGTTTTTTATGCTTAGAAACCAAAAGGCAATGACTAAGCTGCCATTGTCGATTAAAATAAGCGTTTTTGCCGAAGTTCGCCCCAGTTAGTCCCTGAGGTTCGATAAGCCAGACATGACAAAATTCATTTTTATAACCGGGGGCGTCGTGTCCTCGCTCGGCAAAGGTATTGCCGCATCATCACTTGCTGCTATCTTGGAAGCACGGGGGCTTAAGGTCACCATGACCAAGCTGGATCCTTACATCAACGTCGATCCCGGTACGATGAGCCCATTTCAGCATGGAGAAGTGTTCGTTACCGAAGATGGTGCGGAAACCGACTTGGATTTAGGCCATTACGAGCGTTTCCTCAAAACTACGCTAACCCGAAAAAACAGTTTCACCGCTGGTCAGGTATATGACAGCGTTCTAAAGAGGGAACGCAGGGGTGAATATTTGGGTGCGACCGTCCAAGTCATTCCGCATATTACCGATGAAATCAAAAACCGTATTTACCAAAGCGCCGAAGGTATGGACATCGGGCTTATTGAAATCGGCGGTACGGTCGGTGATATTGAGTCCCTGCCATTTTTGGAAGCTATTCGTCAGATGCGCGTAGAACTGGGTGCTGACCGCGCTTTGTTTATTCATCTTACGCTCATCCCATACATCCGTTCTGCGGGTGAGATAAAAACCAAGCCAACCCAACATTCGGTTAAAGAGCTACGTTCCATTGGTATCCAGCCGGACATCCTGATTTGCCGATCTGAGCAAACCATTCCCGATAGTGACCGCCGTAAAATCGCGTTATTTACCAATGTCGAGGAAAAGGCCGTCATCTCGGCGGTCGATGCGGACTCCATTTACCGGATTCCGTTGCTCCTCCATGAACAAGGTCTGGATGATATCGTTGTCAACAAACTCAGGTTGAATGCGCCTAAAGCCGATCTTGGCGAATGGCAGAAAGTGGTGGACGCGTTATCGCACCCGACATCCGAGGTTACGATTGCGATTGTCGGCAAATATGTCGATCATTCCGATGCCTATAAGTCGTTGAATGAAGCATTGATTCACGCCGGTATTTCTACCTTAAATAAAGTAAAAATCATCTACATCGACTCCGAAACCATCGAGGATGAAGGCACTGCCAAATTAAAAGAGGTAGATGCAATTCTGGTCCCTGGTGGCTTTGGTGAGCGCGGGATCGAAGGCAAAATTGCCACTGCCCGTTACGCCCGCGAAAACAATATCCCTTATTTGGGGATTTGTTTGGGTATGCAGGTTGCAGTGATTGAATTTGCCCGCGATGTTGCCGGCCTTGAAGGCGCGCACAGTACTGAGTTTTTACCGAACTCACCACATCCTGTTATTGGCTTGATTACCGAATGGATGGACGACAAAGGCAAAGTGGAAATTCGGGACGAGCAATCCGATTTGGGTGGCTCCATGCGTTTGGGTGGGCAGCAATGCCGCTTAAAAACGGATTCTTTGGCGTACCAGATGTATCAAAAAGATGTCATCACCGAACGACATCGTCACCGCTACGAATTTAACAATCAATATGTTGAACGATTGGAGAAAGTAGGCTTGCGTTTCTCCGGCAAATCAATCGACGGGCGCTTGGTGGAAGTGATTGAAATCCCTAACCATCCCTGGTTTCTGGCGTGTCAATTCCATCCTGAATTTACCTCGACCCCCAGAAGAGGCCATCCGCTGTTTTCCGGCTTTGTGCGGGCGGCGGCACAACATAAAAAGGAAACAACTCAATGAAGTTATGCGGTTTTGAAGTAGGATTGAACCAACCATTTTTTTTGATCGCAGGGCCTTGCGTGATAGAAAGCGAGCAATTGGCGATAGATACCGCTGGTTATCTCAAAGAATTGACGACAGCCTTAAATATTCCCTTCATATACAAATCCTCGTTCGATAAGGCAAACCGCTCATCTCACGAAACCTTTAGGGGATTGGGTCTGGAAACGGGTTTGCAGATATTGGAGAAAGTTAAACAGCAGATTGGTGTGCCGGTGTTAACCGATGTCCACGAAGACACGCCGCTGGCAGAAGTGGCATCTGTAGTTGATGTCATGCAAACACCTGCATTCTTGTGCAGACAAACCAATTTTATCCAAGCTGTAGCTTCACAAGGCATTGCGGTCAACATCAAAAAAGGCCAGTTTCTAGCACCTTGGGATATGGTGCAGGTCGCAAAAAAAGCCAAAGCAACCGGTAATGAAAAGATCATGGTTTGCGAACGCGGCGTATCATTTGGCTATAACAATCTGGTGTCGGATATGCGCTCACTGGCAGTGATGCGTGACACGGGGTGCCCTGTCGTATTTGATGCGACGCATTCCGTGCAGTTACCGGGCGGGCAGGGTACTTGTTCCGGTGGCCAGCGCGAATTCGTTCCTGTATTGGCGCGGGCGGCAACGGCAGTTGGCATTGCTGGTCTATTTATGGAAACTCATCCGAATCCAGCGGAAGCCAAAAGCGACGGCCCTAATTCCTGGTCGTTAAACAGAATGCAAGAATTATTAGAAGTCTTATTAACCATCGACAGGGCGGTTAAATCAACCCCCTTCATAGAAACAACCTTATAGGAAATAGAATGGCAGTCATTAAAGAAATACGTGCAAGAGAAATTTTAGATTCACGCGGCAACCCAACCGTAGAAGCCGATGTCATCCTGGCATCCGGCGTGGTCGGCAGCGCGATGGTGCCATCTGGCGCATCGACCGGCGAACGTGAAGCCATCGAGTTACGCGACGGCGACAAAGCCCGTTATCTGGGCAAAGGCGTGTTAAAGGCGGTCAACAATGTCTTAACTGAAATCCGTTCTGCCGTTGTGGGTATGGATGCTGCCGATCAAGCGGGCATCGACAATAAAATGATCGCGTTGGATGGCACAGACACCAAGGCACGCTTAGGAGCAAATGCCATGTTGGCGGTATCAATGGCGGCGGCTCATGCCTCTGCAAAAGAAGCTGGTCAGCCTTTATATAAGCACTTTAACAAATCCGGCGAGTTCATTTTGCCTGTGCCGATGATGAACATCATCAACGGCGGCTCGCATGCCGATAACAGTGTTGACCTGCAAGAGTTCATGATCTTGCCTGTTGGCGCGCCAAATTTCCGTGAAGCTATCCGTTACGGTGCGGAAGTGTTCCATAACTTGGCGAAAGTATTAAAATCAAAAGGCTTGGCGACAACTGTCGGTGACGAAGGCGGCTTTGCACCTAACTTATCTTCAAACGAAGAAGCCATCAGCGTTATTCTGCAAGCCATCGAACAAGCCGGTTACAAGCCTGGGAAAGACATTTACTTAGGTTTGGATGCGGCGGCTTCTGAATACTACCACGATGGTATTTACGATCTGGCATCGGAAAGCAAAACTTACAGTTCGGCACAAATGGCGGATTTCTTCGTCGACTGGGTTAACAAATACCCGATTATCAGCATTGAAGACGGCTTTGACGAAAACGATTGGGATGGTTGGAAATTAATGACCGAAAAACTCGGCAACCGCATCCAATTGGTTGGCGACGATTTATTCGTAACTAACCCTGCGATTTTAAAGAAAGGCATCGAAAGGAATATTGCCAACTCCATCCTCATTAAAGTCAACCAAATTGGTACGTTAACCGAAACTTTTGCTGCCGTTGATATGGCACACAAAGCCGGGTATACCGCCGTCATGTCGCACCGCTCCGGCGAAACCGAAGATACCACAATTGCTGATTTAGCGGTTGCAACCGGGACTGGCCAAATCAAGACCGGTTCATTAAGCCGTTCTGACCGGGTTGCCAAATATAACCGTTTGATGAAGATTGAAGAAGAGTTGGGTGGTGCGGCGAAATATGCCGGACGTAGCGCGTTTAAAATGTTGTAATTGATCGACTATAATAAGGATAAAGTTACTAATAAAGATTGATTCCTTTCATGGTTCGACAAGTTCACCACTAACGGAATCAACCTCCACCGTTCGTCCTGAGCTTGTCGAAGGACGTTATTAGTAACCACTACCTAGGGTTGATAATCCATTCTGTTTACATGAGGGTAAACCAATCAAAATCCTGATTGCCATCATTATCTTACTGATAATCCACCTACAATATCGTTTGTGGGTAGGGGATGGCAGTGTCGCTCAAATCAAAGAATACCAAGCCCGCCTAGATGTCCTGAAAGAAAAAACCAAAGAAAAGAAAGAGCGTAACGATGCCCTTTATGCCGAAGTCCTGGATTTACGCAAAGGTCAGGAAGCGATTGAAGAAAGGGCGCGTGATGAGTTGGGTATGATTAAGGAAAATGAGACGTTTTTTCAGGTGATTGAGGAAAAGTAATTACATAGGTGATATTGCCGCGTTAGCGGTTACGTGGCGTTTATGTCGCCGATTTATCAGGTAGAGAAAGGGGCGCGCATAGTCTTGGATTAATTGTACGTAAAAAACGCAGGTAAATTTATGGCATTTATGGTGATGGAACCAACGAATCAGACCTTCCAGGAGTTAATTGGAAATGGCGTGAAATATCAGGTTCCTAGATTTCAAAGAGATTATGCTTGGGATCGAGAACAATGGGAAGACTTATGGTCTGATATTGAGACTATTAATGATGAGCAATATCATTATATGGGCTATATAGTTCTTCAACGCAAAAGCCAGCATGATTTTGAAGTGATTGATGGACAGCAAAGGCTTATTACCCTTTCACTGGTTGTACTCGGCGCAATGAAAAACATTCAGTTGTTAATCAATAGTGAAGATGAAGCCGAAGAAAATAAAGAGCGTTTAGGTGTTTTGACAGATCGTTATATTGGCTCTAAAAACCCTATTTCTTTAAAAGTGGATAGTAAACTTTCCTTAAATAGAAACAATAGTTCTAATTTTAAATCAATTTGTTCTTCACTTGAGGCACCTAATAAAAGAGGCCAAACAAACACCAATAAATTACTTAACAAATGCTTTAAATTTTGTGAAGAAAAAAAGATGGGCAATACTGGTCAAGAGATTGCCGAGTTCATTGAACGTGTTTCTTCAGGTATGGTTTTTACCAAAATAGTCGTACAAGATGATTTGAATGCCTATAAAGTATTTGAAACATTAAACGCAAGGGGCGTACAGCTATCTACTCCCGACTTATTGAAAAACTACATATTTTCAGTTGTCACAAAAGATAATAATATTCCAGATGAAGAATTAAATGAACTTGATGAAAGTTGGTCTGAAATAGTTTCTCAACTAGGAGAAAGTAATTTCACGGACTTTATTCGCTATCATCATAATTTCCAAGCAACATTAGTTACAAAGAAAGACCTGTTTTCATCGGTTCGGAAGTTGGTCAATACACCAGAAAAGGCTTATGAGTACCTTCGCTCTTTAAGTCAGTACGCGCCTGTTTATGCCTCTCTTTTAAATCCACATGATGAATGGTGGGCTAACCAAGATGTTGTTTATCGGGATGTTAAAAAATATCTGGAAGGATTTGATTTGTTTAATATTAAACAACCGCTTACCGTTCTAATGGTTGCGTTTACTCAGTTTTCTGGTGAGGAATTTGTAAAACTTTCTAAATATTTGTACATTCTAGCGATTAGATACAATGTTATCTGCCATCTTTCTCCTAATGAGCAAGAAAATGCTTATAATCAGCTCGCGATAAAAATCCACGCAAAGGAATGTACTCGTGCAAGCCATGTTAAAAACAATGATATTTTTAGAAAACTTTACCCTAGCGACGAGTCATTTTTTAATGCATTTGAATTTCATAAAATGCCAAGCAAGCGTTCTGCAAAAAAAATAAGATTTCTATTGGCTGAAATAGAAACTCATTTAGGCCATGAAACAGACCCTACCAAAACAATGTTGGAGCATATTTGCCCTTATAATCCTGATGAGGACTGGGATAATTATTTTGGAGAGGGTGTTAATGACATTCAAGATCGTTTAGGTAATGTGATTTTGCTTGAGAAAGATGAGTTAAAAAGAGCAAGTTTTGAAGATAAAAAACGCGCTTATTTAGAAGCGCACTATCCATTGGCTCGACAAGTAGCCTCTTATGATATATGGAACTTACAAAACTTGAATGCTTACCAAGCGTGGCTATCAGATCAAGCGGTAGAAACTTGGAAAGTTTCATATAAATAAGGCCGGATTAGCCGCGCAAACAACTGACCTGTCCGTTTTGATTGAATGTTTGGGAACGGCGTAATCCGCGGAATGGGCATCTCGTCGAAATGGCGCGGATTACTACGTACGAAAACCTTCTTCTCATCTTAAATCTCGCTTTTTTGCGGTCTTTTATGCCCTTCGGGTATTCGTCCTATATCTAAAAATCCAATTGCAAAAAATCTGCCCCCTGTTATTATGACCATGTGCTGACCATATTCATGAGGAGTAGCCATGTCGACTGCATCTGAACGTATTCCGGTTCTGGTAACCAAGTTCCAAAAACAACAATTGACTGCCAAAGCCAAAGCGGCGGGGCTTTCTACAGGGGAATTCCTACGCCGTGCGGGGGAGAGTTATTCCGCTTCGGAAGACCAGGATTTGTTGGAAGGGTTGCTGGATCAGGTGGTTAAAATCACCGCCAAAACCGAGCAAGCCATTGATGATGCTTTAGCTTTCGTGTCCGCTTCGGAGCAGCGTCTGGCGGAGTTGGATACACATTCAAAACGCGATAAGCTTTCCGTATAAGCACTCCCAAAGAATTAGGCTATGGGTATTTCTGAAAAAGTGTGGGATGTGCTGACCACCGTCATAAAAATGGACGATAAAGTGGAACGGATGGCCGATACTATCAAAGGCCAACAAATGCGGATTGAAGATTTGACCATGCGGGTTGTGCGCCTTGAAACCATGCTTGAAATTGCCTTGGTGTCTCAAAAACCTAAAACAACATCAAAAAAACTATCTTGAAAAAGCGTTAGAACAAGTCAAATTCTTCTCATGAATAAGTACATCAAATCTTAAATGAGCCATCAAATTAAATTCTGGGCAGTAGTCCCTGCTGCTGGTGTTGGCAAACGCATGAATGCCTACCGCCCCAAACAATACCTGGAATTGGCGGGAAAAACCGTCATTGAACATACCTTATCACGCTTGTTGCAAGCTAATGTTTTCTCAGCCGTTGCTGTTGCTATTTCCGCAGAAGATCCTTATTGGCCTGAGCTTGAGATAGCAGAGGATAACCTTATCATTACCGCGCCGGGTGGCAAGGAAAGGGCAGATTCGGTTTTATCCGGTTTGAAGGCTATCCGCGAAAAAGCAAATGATAATGATTGGGTGTTGGTACATGATGCTGCCAGACCTTGTTTAACCACAAACGATATTCACTTATTGATTGATACGCTGGTTAATGATGACGTTGGTGGGATTTTGGCCTTGTCGTCCCACGATACCTTAAAGAATGTGCAAGATAAGAGCATCATCGATACGTTGGACAGGCGCACAATCTGGCGTGCGTTAACCCCGCAAATGTTTCGATACGGCATGCTGAAGTCGGCACTGGAAAAAACCGAAGGTAATCACAGGGTCACCGATGAAGCCAGCGCACTGGAATTAATGGGTTTCACCCCAAAAATTGTCGAAGGTCGTCCAGACAATATAAAAATAACCCGGCCTGAAGATTTGGCTTTAGCACAATTTTACCTTGATCAACAATGGGAGCAACAATGATACGAATAGGGCAGGGTTACGATGTCCACCGCTTTAATGACGGTGACCATATTATTCTCGGCGGCGTAAAAATTCCGTACGAACAAGGTTTGGAAGCACACTCGGATGGCGATGTGGTGCTACATGCTTTGGCCGATGCACTGCTTGGTGCGGCTGCATTAGGCGACATAGGCAAGCATTTCCCTGATACTGATCCTGAGTTCAAAGGCGCTGATAGCCGCGTCTTACTCCGCCATGTTTACCGCATCGTCCAAGATAAGGGTTATCGATTGGGTAATGCTGACATCACCATTGTCGCCCAAGCGCCGAAAATGTTGCCCTATATTGCTGCCATGTGCGACAACATTGCCACCGATTTACACGTTGAAATTGACTGTATCAACGTTAAAGCCACCACCACCGAAAAGCTGGGTTTTGAAGGTCGCAAAGAAGGCATTGCCGTCCATGCCGTTGTCTTGATTGAAAAATAAGTTACCGAACAATCATTTTATCTGAATTCGTTAGGGCTTCAATAAAATCCAAATCGCTTTCTTTATGTGATAATCTGGATTCTTTAGCCCTCCATTTTTCGTCATGTCTTATCCTACCATTGAATCTTTTGTCGGCAATACACCCTTAGTCAGGTTACAGCGATTGCCTGGAACTTCCAGCAATACCATTCTTGCCAAGCTCGAAGGCAATAACCCGGCTGGTTCGGTAAAAGACCGCCCAGCCTTAAGTATGATTAAACATGCAGAGGCCAGGGGCGAAATCAAACCCGGTGACCGCTTGATTGAAGCGACGAGTGGCAATACTGGGATCGCACTGGCGATGGCTGCCGCAATCAAGGGTTATAAAATGACTTTGATCATGCCGGACAACATGAGTTCGGAGCGCATCGCCTCGATGAAAGCGTATGGGGCGGACATTATCCTAACCCCGGCGGCTGGCAGCATGGAGGCCGCGATTGATTTGTCAAGGAAGATGGAAGCGAATGGGGACGGGCGTATTCTCGACCAGTTTGCCAACCCCGACAATCCACTCGCCCATTACGAAGGCACCGGGCCTGAAATCTGGCGGGACACGCATGGCAAAATAACTCATTTCGTCAGCTCAATGGGGACGACGGGTACCATTATGGGTACGTCAAAATTCCTCAAGGAACAAAACCCCAACATTCAAATTATCGGTGTGCAGCCGGAAGGCGAATCTAAAATCCCCGGCATAAGGCGTTGGCCCAAAGAATATCTGCCGAAAATTTATCAGGCAGATCGAGTAGACCTGATTATTGATGTCGATCAAGTTTCTGCTGAACAAACCACCCGAGATCTGGCGACCAAAGAAGGTATCTTTGCCGGTGTTTCATCGGGCGGTGCGGTTTTTGTGGCGTTGAAATTGCAACAAGAGTTGCAAAATGCTGTCATTGTCGTGATTATCTGTGACCGTGGTGATCGGTATTTGTCTACTGGTGTGTTTCCTGCCTAATGAGCAAGGATTTCGGGAAGAAAAAATTCGCTGACTAACATAGGGCTTTGCTTAATCGTATAAATTGTCCTACGCCCCCAAATGGGTTGATTGATGTCGGTATCTTGGCGTGCCAGCGCCGTCCACAAAGCCGGGCGCACTAAGGTCAAGTCCATCGTTATACGTTCAAGATCCGGGTAGGAAAAAATGACTTCACCCAGCGGACGATTACCCAAATGGGACAAGTTGCGATGGGCGACTTTGATGGTTTCTTCTGGCAGGATAGTCCTTGCCAAGAGCAAGGGCTTGCCGTTGTTATGCAACATAACTTCACGGATTAAACAATACCTGTGTAAAGGCAATTGCAGTTGTCTGCGTTCGCTTAAAAACGGCGTTTGCCAGTGATGAAAGAGAATTTTAACGGCAACCTGATTGCCGTAGTAATTTCGAAGCCTTTTGGTAAGTGAACCCGCTTCATAAGCCCAGGACAGGATATTTTCTGGAAGTTTATACTGTATACCTCTTGTGTGTTCGCGCCACTTTGGATCTTGATCAAATAAAAAACTTTTAATAGCCAAGCGAATTTAAACCTCCGAATAGTTTGTATTTTGACCCATCCAGCGATCTATCAAATGCGCGACTGCTTCTGGATTGTCGTCGAAAAGGGCATCAGCTATGGGTGGGATATTATCCAACAATTCGGCATCCCTGACCATGTCGGCAATTTTAAAATTGACCATGCCAGTTTGGCGCGTACCCATCATTTCTCCGGGGCCGCGAAGTTGCAGGTCTTTTTCCGCTATCAGAAAGCCATCATTACTGTCCCTTAATATGCCAAGGCGTTGACGGGCGTTATCGGATAAGGGCGATTGATACATCAGCAAGCAATAACTGTCATCTACCCCACGGCCTACCCGACCACGTAACTGGTGCAGTTGGGAAAGGCCGAGGCGTTCAGGGTTTTCGATAATCATCAGGCTTGCATTCGGAACATCAACACCCACTTCTATAACGGTAGTGGCGACTAATAAATCAACGTGATGGTTTTTAAACGCCAGCATCGCAGCTTCTTTATCGCTGTTTTTCATACGACCGTGCAGGAGTGCAATGCGGACGTTAGGCAAGGCTGCGGTTAAGCGTTCTGCGGTAATTTCTGCGGCTTCGCACTGAAGGATTTCTGATTCCTCGATCAACGTGCACACCCAATAAGCCTGCTTTTTGTTGGCAACCCAATTGTCGATCCGGTTAATGACATCAGTGCGCCGTGCGCTGGGTATGACGCTGGTGGTGACCGGCTTTCTGCCGGGTGGCAGTTCATCTATGATGGATATGTCGAGGTCTGAATACTGCAACATTGCCAAAGTACGCGGTATCGGCGTGGCGGTCATAACCAGTTGGTGCGGCCTGACATCGCCTTGCTGACCTTTTGCACGTAAGGCCAAGCGTTGATGGACACCAAAACGGTGCTGTTCGTCGATAATGATTAAACCCAGGCGGTTAAAATTGACCTCATCCTGAAATAAAGCATGAGTGCCAATCATAATTTTTGTTGAACCATCAGCCAATGCTTGCAATGCTTCTTTACGTGGAAGGCCTTTTATCTGCCCGGTCAATAAATCAACACGGGCGGCAAAAGGTTTGAACCATGCGTTGAAGTTGCGGTAATGTTGCTCCGCCAATAATTCGGTAGGTGCCATGAGCGCGACTTGATAACCGGCAGTGAGTGCAAGCATCGCGGCATAAGCGGCGACTATGGTTTTGCCAGAACCGACATCACCTTGTATTAGGCGCATCATGGCGTTTGCCTGGCGGCAGTCCAGGGCGATTTCAGACATAACCCTTAACTGGGCGGCCGTTAAGGTAAAGGTCAAGGAATCAATAAAGGGGGCAATAAAACGACCGTGATCAGTTGAAAAATCAGGTGATCGCCAAGCTTTGGCCTTATGTTTGGCAAGTTTCATGCTCAGGTGATGAGCTAGCAGTTCTTCAAAGGCCAGTCGTTTCAATGCTGATGCACTGCCGTTTTGTAAGCCTTCGAGGGTGATTGTTGCTTCGGGTGTATGGAGGGACTGTATGGCTGCAAGTAATGCCGGGTATTGAAACCGTATCAGGATAGGCTCAGGAAGCCAATCTGTCAGGATTTTTGGTTGCGCGAGGCATAAATCCAGCACTTGCTTGACTGCTTTCCTTATGTTCGTCTGACTAAGCCCTTCTGTTAAAGGGTACACCGGTGTTAAATGAGTTTCTGTGACGGCTGCATCCGCATGTTGGATGATGTTGTATTCAGGATGCACCATCTCCAATCCTGCGTAACCGAAACGCACTTCACCAAAACAACTGAGTAGTGTTCCTGGTTTTAAAACCGTATATTGACGGGCGGTAAAATGAAAAAATCGTAAGTCTATTGATCCCGAACCGTCATTAATGCGGCAAATGAGGCTTTTTCGACCGCGGGGTAACACATCAATGAATTCAACCCGGCCACTGATCAGTGCGGTTGTTCCGGCTGAGAGCGTTGCGATTGGGTAAATTCGGGTTTTATCTTCGTAACGGATCGGCAGGTGAAAGAGCAGATCTTGAATGATTCGGATGCCAAGCTTGTCCATATTTTCTGCGGTGCGGCTACCGATTCCGGGCAGTGTGGTGACGGGTTGCTTGAGAATATCCGGCGTGTTCATGGCCTGATTGCCGGAATCGTGCAAAGAAAAAATTTAGGGTTCGTTGAGATGATTCTATGGGTTGATAACCATAACGGCATCCATTTCCACCTGTGCAGCTTTAGGTAAAGCAGCAACGCCAATAGCAGCGCGAGCAGGGTAGGGTGCTTGAAAATAACGCCCCATGATTTCATTGACGATGGGGAAGTTTGATAAATCAGTCAGGAATACATTGAGTTTAACAATGTCGCTTAGGTTGCCACCTGCTGCTTCAGCGACTGCTTTGAGGTTGTCGAATACCTGGGCAATGTGAGCGTCTATGTCGCCTTCAACCAGTTGCATAGTTTCTGGAACCAAAGGGATTTGACCAGATAGGTAAACCGTACCATTGACGTTTATCGCTTGTGAATAAGTGCCTATGGCTTGTGGTGCTAAGTCGGTATTGACGATTTCTTTGCTCATGTCGGCGTAATGATAGGTAGTATCAGACTGATAGGTGCAGTAATTAGCGCTTATGCTTTAACGCGGGTAATGCGTATGACTATCGACAATTCTTTCAGTCGCCGCATAATTTTAGCCAGATGCACACGGTCTTTAACGCTGATAGTGATTAAATCGACACTGAGGTGTGAATCTTGCTCAACTACGGTGACATTTTCAATGTTAGAATCCATCTCTGAGATCAGTGCCGCCACAGTCGCCAGCGAGCCGCGTTGATTGAGTACTTCAAGGCGCAGTTCGGCAGGAAACTCACCGGCCGCTTCCGTACCCCACTCAACATCCAGCCAGCTAGTCTGCTTTTTTCGGACATCGGTGCTATTCCGGCACTCGTGATGATGAATTACAATACCTTTGCCTGGGTTAAAAAAGCCGATGATGGAATCGCCTGGAATGGGTCGGCAACATTTTGCCAAGGTCACCACCATGCCTTCCGTGCCTTTAATAATGAGCGGCTTTTTGGGGGACAGTTCGTTATCTTCAAGCCTGATAGCACCGTGCAAATCGTTTTGGGTCAGTTGCTTGGCAACCAGAAAGGGCATTTTATTGCCCAAACCAATATCCTCGAGCAATTCATCCAGATTTTTCTTGCCAGTCACTTTAAGGAGTTGCTGGACTTTGGCTTTATCAATGGATTCAAGTTGTAAATTCATGGTCTGTAATTCTTTATCCAATAATCGACGACCTAGGCTGATAGCATCGAGTTGTTTAAAGTTTTTTAGATAGTTGCGGATACCCGAACGCGCTTTTGCGGTGACAACGTAATTGAGCCAAAGTGGATTGGGCCTGGCCCAAATGGCAGTGATAATTTCGATAGTCACGCCATTTTCAAGTTTGGTTTGCAAGGGCACCAATTTACGGTCAACACGGGCAGAAACACAGGCGTTACCTATATCGGTATGCACGGCGTAAGCAAAATCAATGATGGTGGCCCCTCTGGGCATTTTAACAATCTCGCCCTTCGGGGTAAAAACAAACACTTCCTTAGGGAAAAGATCGATTTTCAAATTGTCGATAAACTCCAACGAATCGCCCGCTGTTTGCTGGATTTCCAGCAAGTCACGCAACCATTGATTGGCGCGATCCTGAAATTTGTCGCTTTGGTCGTCATCTGATTTGTACAGCCAATGCGCGGCAATGCCGGACTCCGCCATGCGGTGCATTTCATGGGTACGAATTTGGATTTCGATAGGAAAACCGTAAGGCCCAATCAAGATGGTATGTAAAGATTGATAGCCGTTGGCTTTAGGCAAGGCGATATAATCTTTAAAGCGCCCCGGAATGGGCTTATACAAGTTATGGATGATCCCCAGTATTCGGTAGCAATCATCCACTTTGTCACAGAAAATTCGGAACGCATAAACATCAAAGACATCGCTTAAAGAGACTTTTTTATGTAGCATTTTTTGATAAATGCTAAATAGATTTTTTTCGCGTCCTGAAACATCACAGCTTAAATGACCTTGATTGATGTGATTTTTAAGGGCGTTTTCGATGATGTCGACGACTTTTCGGCGATTGCCACGGGCTTTTTTGAGGGCATTATCCAAGATCGAATAGCGCCGTGGATACATGGCCTGGAAACAAAGCGCTTCTAGTTTGTGACGGATATTGTTCATGCCCAGCCTGTTGGCAATCGGGGCATATATATCCAGTGTTTCCTTGGCGATGCGGCGTTTTTTCTCGGCGGGCATTGCGCCCAGGGTTTGCATATTATGTAAGCGGTCGGCCAGTTTCACCATGATGACCCGCAAGTCTTTACCCATCGCCAAAAACATTTTACGGACGTTTTCAGCTTGGGTTTCCGCGTGTGATTTGCTGTCAATCTTAGTAAGTTTAGTGACTGCGTCAACCAGTTCAGCAACATCAGGATTGAAGGCTTTGGCCAATTCCTGTTTGCTGACTCCGGTATCTTCAATGACATCATGCAGAATGGCAGCCATAATGCCGTTAGCGTCCATACGCATTTCGGCAAGGCTGATGGCAACGGCAACCGGATGGCAAATGTACGCTTCGCCACTTTTGCGGAATTGGCCTATATGAGCTTTGGCACCAAATTCATATGCACGTAGGCAATCATCAACTTGAGCTTTATCCAAATAGCCAGACAATACTGAACTTAAGCGTCTTATCAGTTTATCCTGAGGACGTTCAAGCTCGATTGACTCGGCTACTTCCATCATGGCGTGTTTTTAAAACCTCATGTCGGGTTCTTGTACCTCACCGACCCGGTGCAACAAGTTGATGTTGTCAGGCGTAACATGTCCTTCCGCTATTTCCCGTAAGGCAAGTACGGTATCTTTGTCTTTGTT
This sequence comes from Methyloglobulus sp., assembly GCA_013141505.1. Lineage (GTDB taxonomy): Bacteria > Pseudomonadota > Gammaproteobacteria > Methylococcales > Methylomonadaceae > Methyloglobulus. The sequence goes on along the minus strand of JABFQX010000006.1, from coordinate 19,093 downwards.
GCGTGGAACAAATTCGGTTGCGCCATGGCTGAGCTGACGTGCCCTCGTACTCGCCAATAAAACCAGTTTGAAACGGTTTTCCAAATTTTCTAAACAATCTTCGATAGTGACTCTAGCCATTTTGATTCCTTTGTTGGTTTGCCAACTGAGACCGTATTTGTGCTCAGTTGGTTCTATTTTAATATGATTATCAGCTAATTAAATAAAAAATGAGCCGATATTATAAGCAATATAAAAGTATGTCATGAAAGCCGACGTTCTATTTAGCTTCTTGATTCCAATATACTGACCGCAGGTAATTCTTTGCCCTCCAGAAACTCCAGAAATGCTCCACCACCGGTAGAGGTATAAGACACTTTGTCGTTTATTTCATATTTGTCGATTGCGGCCAAGGTATCACCTCCACCGGCAATGGAAAATGCGGGACTTTCGGCAATAGCCATTGACAGGATTTTGGTGCCATTGCCAAATTGGTCTATTTCAAATACGCCAACCGGGCCATTCCAGACTATTGTGCCGGCAGATTTCAAGATGTCGGCGTAATGTTTGGCGGTATCAGGGCCTATGTCGAGGATCAAATCATCGGCTTCAACATCGGCGACGTTTTTAACCGTAGCAACCGCCGTTTCTGAAAATTCTTTTGCACAGACCACATCGGTGGGAATCGGTATATCCGATCCGGCACTTTTGGCGGCGGCAATCAGGCGTTTGGCTTCATCAATCAAATCAGGTTCATAGAGCGATTTTCCGACAGGAAAACCCATAGCGGCGATAAATGTATTGGCAATGCCGCCACCGACGATTAATTGATCGACTTTCTCGGACAACGATTTAAGTACCGTCAATTTGGTGCTGACCTTGGAGCCGCCGACAATAGCGATTAGCGGTTTGGTCGGTGTTTTCAAGGCTTTGCCTAGCGCATCCAGTTCGCTGGACAACAACGGGCCCGCACACACGACAGGTGCGAATTTTGCGACGCTGTGGGTCGATGCTTGCGCCCTATGGGCAGTGCCAAACGCATCCATCACAAATACGTCGCACAGGGCTGCCATCTTTTTGCCCAATTCATCACTGTCTTTTTCTTCGCCGTTATTAAAACGGACGTTTTCACACAGTACGACCTCACCGGGTTGAATGGTTACCCCTTCCAGCCAGTCGCGCTCCAGCCGAACCGGTTTGCCCAACAAGCTGGACAGGCGTTCCGCGACCGGTTGCAATGAAGAGGCTTCATCAAATTGACCTTCAACAGGTCGGCCTAGATGGGACATCACCATCACCGCCGCACCTGCCGCAAGGGCTTTTTCGATGGTTGGGACACTGGCTTGAATGCGGATATCGCTGGTAACTTTACCGTTTTTGACAGGCACGTTAAGATCCTGGCGGATGAGTACCCGTTTGCCCGCTAAATCCAGGTCAACCATTCGTTTAATCGACATATTTCTTTCTCTCGTATTTGTGAAGTTAATAGTAATCAGTGAGTGTCTTCTTTCCATTTGATGGAGCAGCCCAGACTTGAAATTTGCTCGGCTGGGCCTTTGCCTGTTTGGGCAACGAGTTTCATTGCTTCAAATAGATCACGGCGGGTGCCATCGGGCGCAGTTTCTTTGCGGCTAGCATCAAGACGGCCTCGGTATTGCAATTCAAAATCGCTGTTGTAGCCGAAAAAATCGGGTGTGCATACTGCGCCATAGGCTTTTGCTATATCCTGGGTTTCATCAATCAGATAAGGAAAAGAGTAGTTAAATTCTTTAGCAATAAGTTGCATATTTTCGTAAGAGTCGTCCGGGTAGTTGACTGTATCATTGGACATGATTGCCACAGACTCTATGCCGCAGCCTTTTAATTCCAGGGCATCCCTGATAATTCGCGCATGTACCGCTTTTACGTAAGGGCAATGATTGCAGATGAACATGACCAGTAAGCCGTTCCTGCCCATACAGTCCTGTAAAGTCCAGGTCTTGCCGTCAACGCCGAGTAGTTTAAAATCGGGCGCTTTTGCGCCAAAGTCACAGACAGGTGGATTAAGGGATACCATGGTTGCTCCTCACAATTTTTTATTATAGATCAGCTAAAAGTGTGCTTTTATAGTGCTAATGTACAACAAATTGAGGATTTTTTGTATTTATTGCCGGAAGTTGAGTGAGTTATTGGCTTTACCGAAATAATATTGCCGTTGCAATCAAGATTGCTCCGATGTAAATGGACCACAGCGTATTACGATGCTGGATGTCCATTTGTTGGCGTAGCATCGCCAGTTCCCGTTGTTGGTTGTCCGCCCGTTTCTGCGCGTTTGCGGCATTGTCCAAGGTTTTATAAAGCAAATTGGGTATTTCCGGAAAATGCTCGGCAACATCAGGGATCTGCTTAAGCAGTTGGGCTATTTTAGCTTTGGGGCCAACCCGTTCCTTAAACCATTTTTCCAAAAACGGCTTGGCGGTTTGCCATAGATCCAGGTCGGGATAAAGCTGCCTGCCTAAACCTTCTATATTGAGTAAAGTCTTTTGCAGCAACACCAGTTGCGGTTGTACATGCATATCAAAGCGGCGAGCGGTTTGAAACAGGCGTAGCAGCAATTGCCCAAAACTTATATCTTTCAGCGGTTTTTCAAAAATCGGCTCGCACACGCTGCGGATGGCCGATTCAAATTCCTCAATGCGCGTGGAACTGCCCACCCAACCGGATTCGACATGCATTTGCGCGACTTTACGGTAATCGCGGTTGAAAAAAGCCAGGAAGTTTTCGGCAAGGTAATGTTGGTCGGTCAAGGATAACGAGCCGACGATGCCAAAATCGACGGCAATATATTTGCCCGGCACGTCCACAAATATGTTGCCTGGGTGCATGTCGGCATGGAAAAAATTGTCACGGAACACCTGGGCAAAAAATATTTCAACCCCGCGTTCCGCCAATAATTTAAAATCAGCGCCGTTATTTTTTAATTGTTGGATTTCGCCGACAGGAATACCGTAAATACGTTCCATCACCATTACTTTGCGGCGTGCATAATCCCAGTATATTTCGGGCACATAAAGCATTTCAGAGTGCTCGAAATTGCGACGCAATTTAGCGGCATTGGCGGCTTCACGTAATAAATCCAGCTCGTCCAGCGTGCTGCGTTCAAATTCGGCCACCACCTCGACCGGCCTAAGCCGCCTGGCATCCGGCCAGAATTTTTCGGCAATCCGCGCCAGCTCATATAACAAGCCGATGTCGGAATAAATGCCTTCTTCAATATCCGGCCTTAAAACTTTGACGATAACCTTGCGGCCGTCATGTAATTCGGCGGCATGGACTTGCGCGACAGAAGCCGAAGCAAGCGGTTCTTCATCAAACTTGGCAAAGGCTTTGTCGATTGGAAAACCCAATTCGTTTTCAATGATTTTGCGGGCGATTGAGCCTGCGAAGGGCGGAACCTTATCCTGTAGTTTGACCAGCTCGTCGGCAATATCTTCGGGTAACAAGTCTTTGCGGGTCGATAAGGCTTGGCCGAATTTTACGTAAATAGGCCCCAGATCTTCCAATGCCCGTCTAATCCTGACAGCCCGTGGTTCGGTTTTTGGCTTCAACCAATAACCGGGCGAAAGTACCGCAAAATAGCGGATTGGGCGGAACAGATGGGTTTTAAAAACGATTTCATCCAGGCCGTGGGAGACGAGCACCCAGTTGATATGGATAAGGCGGATTATAATTTTGGGATAGAACACGGCTTAGTTATTATTTTGTGGTGTTGACAGGGTTTTGTTCAGGCGCTCAATCCGGCTTTCCAGTCGGTCGCTGGCGGTGCGTAGCTCATCCACGTCTTGATAGAAGCTATCAATTTCCGGCTTTGCAGGCAAATCGCGAGTTTCTTCTTGCAGGAATTCGGCGGTGTTGAGTTTGAATGTCTCGATAGTTTCTTTGCCCCATTCCTGGCCGGAACGGAAAAATTGGCTGACACGACTTGCTAAATCAGCTCCCGCATAGTGGGCGAGTAGCCCTTCAAGGTCAATGTCCAGTTTTTTGAACAATTTCTGAAATTGCTTGCCCGTTTGGATGTCGCCTTCAATTTTAATATCACCGGAAAAAACCGAACGCATTGGTTTTGTGCTTATACCCATCAAGCCTAATGCCCATACCGAACCACTGATGGTTGTATCTGGTTGTAATGTTGTTTGGTCGATTATCTGAATGGAATCGCTGTTTGGGCAAAGATAAAGAGTTTCATTAAAAGGCTGGATGGTCAATGCGATGATTTTGCCTTTTAATGGGATGAGTAAGTCATCTTTATTGTGATCTAGCGCTAGATAGCGGTTTAGGGCTGTTTCTAGGGTGGCGATTAGGAGGGGTTTGATAAGCATTTTATTTTTGCGTGGTTTTATTAAGGATTGCCACATTCTGCTGACTTGTTTGGAACAGGTTTGCTAATAGCTGCTGGGCGCGATTGTTGTTCAAAATTCATAATCGACAAAGCGCCAAAAATCGCAAAAATCAGGAGCAAGTACGTTGCTATTAGTGGCAAAAACAACCATTTTGTTCTTGCATTTTTAATAGGCCGAATAACCTTTTCACCGCCATGAATCATATTCCATGCGAACAGAAATGCAGCTAAGCCCCCAATCAGTGCACCAATAAAACGGTTAATGTTAGGACTTAAAGGTAAGTCGGCACTATGTCCATAAAATGCAAGTCCGGCAAAAAATAAGGTAACGCAGATAATTGTGTTGCGAAGATTATCAAAGACATGTTTGATAAGTTCGTCTCGAACTTTTCCTCTAGCTTCTGCTTCTTCGGGAGTTAATTTTTTGGACATTTAGCTATCCTTTTAAATCTTATACCCTCGATGCACAGCCACAATCCCCTGCGTCATGTTGTAATATTCGCAACGTTCAAACTCCGCAGTTTCCATCATGGCTTTTAGCTCATCCTGCTTAGGGTGCATACGGATGGATTCTGCCAGATAGCGGTAGCTGTCTTCGTCTTTCGCCACCCATTTGCCGATTTTGGGCAGCAGGTTGAACGAGTAAAAGTCATAGACTTTCTCGGTAACGGGGTCGATAGGATGGGAAAACTCCAGAATAATCGCCCGTCCGCCCGGTTTCAACACCCGATACATGGAGCGCAAGGCGGCATCCTTATCGGTCACGTTGCGTAAGCCAAAGGCAATGCAGACGCAATCGAAAGACTCATCCGCAAACGGCAAGCATTCGGCATTCACCTGAGTGTATTGGATGTTGCCGACCAAGCCGCGGTCGATCAATCGGTTGCGGCCTGTTCGCAACATTTCCGAGTTAATGTCGGCCAGGACAACATTGCCTTCATTGCCCACACGTTGCTCAAATAAGGTGGTGAGATCGCCGGTGCCGCCAGCAAGATCAAGCACCTGCTCGCCTTTGCGGACATTGCTCAATTGCACGGCTATCCGTTTCCAGATACGGTGAACGCCCATTGACATCAGATCATTCATGATGTCGTAGCTTTGGGCGACGGAATCAAACACGCCGCGTACCAAATTAGCTTTTTCTTCGGCGGCAACGCGTTTAAAGCCGAAATGCGTGGTGTTTTCTGTCCTGCTGTTTTCTATCATGGTGATACCGTGTTATCTGTAGGTTTGTGTTGATGACCTGCTGCCTCGAGCCGGTGCAGATAATCTGCCCACAAGGTTTGATATTCAGAACCGAGCTTATAAAGCAGATCCCAACTGTAAATTCCCGTGTTATGCCCATCGCTAAAGACAAATGCAACTGCATAATTACCGATGGGTTTAATTTCGTCAATCGTAACATTTTCTTTATCGACCTGGAGGATTTCCTGCCCTGGGCCGTGGCCTAAGGCTTCTGCGGATGGCGTATAGACGCGCAGATATTCGCACGGTAAGTTGAACGCCTCGCCATTATCAAAATGAATTTCAAGGATGCCGGAAACTTGATGCAGCTTGATGTCGGTGGGCAAGGTATTGCAGGGGGTTATTTTTAAGCGCATTTTGGGCTTTGGTTTTCAAGGCTATTCAAGTGGTTTCTGGTAATGATAACCGATTTTCGCAAAGCCTTCCTGTTCCCAAAAGCGGTTGCCTGTTTCATTGTTGACATAACAATTAAGTTCACTGGCAATACAGCCTTGGGATTTTCCGTATTCTTGCACCCATTCCAGTAATCGCTTGCCGAAACCTAGCTTGCGGTATTCGGGCAGAATGTAGACGTTATCAGGTTCGATATGTTTGCCGATGTAGAATTTGGTCATGATCCATATCCCACAAATGCCGATCAGTTGCTTATCGAGATATAAGCCCGCGCATTGATAACCCTGGGCAATCATTTCCTCATGCCGGATGGCGAGTGTGGTTTCGGGTACGTTGGGGTTAAGACGTTGTATGAGGGGAATGATTGATACCAGCTTATCTTTTGGGATTAATTTGATTTCAGTGGTCATGGCTAGGGCTTTCGGTTAGAAATGCCGATTACAACACACCTTCTTCCAACAACTCTAAATAAACAAATTCAGGCGCTTTAACGCCGGCTTGTTTTCTTATATCAACCAATTTGTCCGATTCAAAAAATGCTTTGGCATCCGCAATAGATGTCCATTTGGAAAAATGGACAATTTTATTGGTGTTATTGTCAAATTTTAAAACCTGATAGCTTAATTCACCTGCCTGTTTTCTAATAAACGCAGCATCGTCAAATATTGCTTTCCAGGCTTTATAGTCTTCGACTTCATGGATGATTAATACGTGTGCCATAAGTAAAATACACAGTTTCCTACAAGATATATCGACTCAAATCCTCGTCTTCCACAAACTCAGTCAGATGGCTGTCTACATAATCCGCATCTATCACAATCGACTTATCCATCAGGTCTGGGGCGTTGTAGGAAATATCTTCCAGCAAGCGTTCTAAAATCGTATGCAAGCGCCTTGCTCCGATATTTTCGGTTTTCTCATTCACTTGCCAACCCATCTCGGCGATTCTTTTAATGCCGTCGGTGGAAAAGCTGAGGTTAACGCCTTCCGTTGCCATCAGGGCGACATATTGTTCTGTCAGCGAGGCATTGGGTTCGGTCAGGATACGGACAAAATCGTCAGCCGATAAGGCGCTGAGTTCGACCCGAATCGGGAAACGGCCTTGCAGTTCCGGGATCAAGTCGGACGGTTTGGTCAGGTGAAACGCGCCGGAAGCGATAAACAGGATGTGGTCGGTTTTGATAACACCGTATTTGGTGCTGACAATACTGCCTTCTACAATAGGCAACAGATCGCGCTGTACGCCCTCGCGGGAGACTTCGCCGCTACCGCCGTGATCGGAACGCTTGCAGATTTTGTCGATTTCATCGAGAAAGACAATACCGTTTTGTTCGACAGATTCGACGGCTTTAACTTTGATGTCTTCATCGTTAACCAACTTGGCGGCTTCTTCTTCCTGTAAGACTTTCAAGGCTTTTTGGATTTTCATCTTACGCGGTTTGGTGCGCCCTGAACCCATATTTTGGAACATGCCTTGCAGTTGGCTGGTCATTTCTTCCATGCCCGGTGGTGCCATGATTTCAACGCCCATCGGCGCAGCACTCACATCAATTTCGATTTCGGTATTGTCGAGATCGCCTTCGCGTAATTTTTTCCGCATTTTTTGTCGGGTGGCTTCAGCGGTATCGGAAGTAATGCCACCATTGGTGCCGGGCAGCAAAATATCCAGGACTCGGTCTTCGGCGGCATCAAAAGCGCGGGTTTGCACTTTTTCCATTTCCGACATCCGCATCATTTTGACGGCGGTATCGGCCAGATCACGAATAATCGACTCAACATCGCGGCCTACGTAACCAACTTCGGTAAACTTGGTTGCTTCTATCTTGATGAATGGGGCATTTGCCAAACGCGCCAGCCTGCGGGCTATTTCAGTCTTACCTACGCCGGTTGGGCCGATTAATAGGATGTTTTTCGGGGTGATTTCGTCACGCATAGATACATCGACATGTTGCCTACGCCAGCGGTTTCTGAGCGCAATCGCCACAGCACGCTTGGCATCGCCCTGACCAACGATGTGTTTATCCAGTTCGCTAACAATTTCTTTGGGGGTCATCTGGTTCATGCGTTTACTCGTTGGGTTCCGTGTCTAATTCTTCAATCCGTAGATTATGGTTGGTGTAAATGCAGATGTCGGCAGCTATTTTTAAGGATCGCTCGACAATCTCGCGGGCACTAAGATCCGTGTTTTCCAATAATGCCCGTGCAGCGGCTTGGGCGAACGATCCGCCTGAACCTATCGCCATCAGGTCAAATTCCGGTTCGATAACGTCGCCGGTGCCGGAGATGATTAGTGAAGTTTTGGCATCGGCAATGGTCAGCAGGGCCTCCAGTTTGCGTAAAGCACGGTCGGTGCGCCAATCTTTAGCCATTTCGACAGCGGCGCGGGTCAGGTTGCCGCGATGCTTTTCCAGCTTGCCTTCAAAGTGTTCAAATAAGGTGAAGGCATCGGCGGTTGCCCCAGCAAATCCGGCAATAACCTTGTCATGGTAAAGTCGGCGGACTTTACGAGCATTGCCTTTCATGACGGTATTGCCCATGGTGACTTGTCCGTCGCCGCCGATGACGACCTTATCGCCACGGCGCACGGAGAGTATGGTGGTTCCTCTAAACACTTTCGTAACCTGCTATTTTGAAGTAAGCGTCAAATTTTACCTTGTCTATGGCTTTCATGTGGAAAATAATCCTGAGATTTTGTTGATGTCACTGATGTTGGGGCTATTAAGCCTCGTATTTAATTATCTGCGGATACAGTGTCGGTAACACTGTCTATATACGTCAAATAACGATCCAATTCTGCCCTGACCCGGTTAGGGAAATCTGAAATTATCCCGGTTACGCCCGCATTCAATAAATACCTCATTTCTTCCGGGTCGTTGCATGTCCAGACATTTAAGCCAAATCTGGATTTTTTAATTTTGCTAATTTGGGAAAGATAACGCCTGCCGAGCAATGTGCCAAATCCATTTTGTTTGTAGTGATGATAGGTGCCGAAATTGTAAGCATTGGCTTTAAGGTTACGCAGGTAAGTCACCGGTGCTTTGATAGGTTCATCGACAAGGATAGCCGTAGTAATTGTTTTGTTTTGTTGCCGTACTTTAGCGAGTAAATCATGCTCAAAAGAAGAAATCAGAATTTTATCTTCAAGGTTCATGGTCTTGATTAACTGTAGCACAGCGTTCACCAAGCGCTGGCCATCTTCGGTTTTTTTCAGTTCCACATTAACCATCAAACCCAGTTTTATTGCCAAGTCTAAGGCTTCGGTTAAAGTGGGAATCTTGATGGTGCCGGACGCATACAAATCACGTTCGGAAGCGCTGACGAATTCAGCTATTTCAGCTTCGGTCAGGCTTTGCAGAAACGCTTGCCTTTGCTCATTTTCAAGCGACAATTGTTCTACATACCAACTGCCCGCATCTAAAATGCTAAGTTCTGCGATGGTAAAATCGCTGACTTGATAATTGCCGCGATCTGGATATTTGGCTTTAGCATCGGTGCAACGGAGCAAATGTTCGTCGTGATACACCACAATTTCGCCATCTTTAGACAGCCTGACATCCAGTTCAACCATGTCGCAGGCAAATGTAAGGGCTTTGGCAAAGGCGATCAGGGTATTTTCGGGCGCATAAGCTCTGGCACCCCGATGAGCAATGTTTAAGACCGTTGTGTTTGATTTCATTGATGTCGGATTCTCGTCATATTGGACCGATCCCAAGTTTTATTGAAACTTTGGAACTGTGGACTATGTTTACGTTAGTATGATAGAAAATAGCTAAACAACAACTCAATACGTAGTTGAAATATATTTTGAGCGGAGAAAACTGCCAATGCTGATCAAAGAAGGCTTTTTTATACAGTTTATAAAATTGGCAGGGCCTTTTTGGAACTCTGAGAATCAGGTTGCGATTCGCTTGAACACGGTGTTTTTAATCGGGCTGACGGTTCTGCAAATTGTCATGGCTGTCGTCACGACGCAATGGAATGCCGATCTGTTTGATGCCATTGAAGAACACTCAATGTCAGGCATAGTTGCCCAGATGGGTATGCTGGCGGTTATTTTTATTGGCAGTATCACTGTGACTACCACGCATTTGATTGTTAAAAGAAAGTTGCTGATTGGCTGGCGAGTGTGGCTTACCGATAAAGTGGTTTCCAAGTGGATGTACAAAGGTCGGTATTATCAGATTACCTTCATGTCCAAGGATAACCATGACAATCCCGATGGGCGGATTGCTGAGGATATTCGCATAGCAACAGAAGATGCCATTGAATTAGGCCATTCCCTGTTTTACAGCGTGTTGTTACTGGGTAGTTTTACGGAAATACTGTGGACTTTATCAGGCACTATCAACATCAATCTAGGGCTGTTTCCCTTTACTATGGCCGGTTATATGGTGTGGATAGCCATTGTTTATGCGGTATGTGCATCAATTTTAGGCTGGTGGATGGGTAAGCCCTTAACGGCGGCAACCAATGCGCGACAAAGCAAAGAAGCCAACTACCGATCAGGCTTGATAAAAGCCCAAGAACACGCGCAGGCAATCGCTATCATTCATGGTGAAAATGATGAACAAAAGCAATTTAAATATTCATTTGGTGACATTATTAACACGTATGCGTTGCAAACGGCGGCGTGGAAGCAAATTGTAGTTTTTACGTCGGGTTATTCAGTCACATCAATGGGTTTGCCGATTTTAGTGGCGGCTCCCCGTTACATCGTCGGAACCATTACGCTGGGTACTTTAATGCAATCGGTGCAAGCCTTTCAGCAAATGGTTGCGGCACTGTCTTGGCCGGTCAATAACTTGGCTGGACTCGCCAGTTGGCGGGCATCTGTTGAACGGGTCTTGAGTTTGGTTAAAGCACTGGATGATTTGGAAAACGATATTTCATGCCGAAAACCTCATCAGTTATGTGTGGTAAAGGGTCAAAAATCTGTTTTAAAAATCGAAAATGTCAGTATTACCGGGATGGAAGGGCAGGTACTGTCTGCCAATATCAATGAAGAAATCAGGGCAGGGGAAAAAGTCCAGATTATCGGCAGGATCAGCACGGCGATAAAGTTGTTTCATGCGATTGCCGACTTATGGCCTTGGGGGACAGGGCGAATCCTGGTGCCTGAAGGTGAAGACATGTTTTTTATGCCGCCGAAGCCCTACTTGCCTGATGGGACATTGTACGATGCCATTTGTTATCCCAAGAAGCATGAACCCTTCGACCGGGAATTGATTAAACAATTGCTAAAGTTAGCGAAACTTGAAGATCTGGTTCATGATTTGGATAGGGTTGATGACTGGGATCAACATTTACCCTTAGGCCACCAACAGATTCTGGGCTGTATTCGGGTAGTGCTGCATAAGCCCAAATGGCTATTTATTGAGGAAGCCTTCAATGCTTTGCGGGCGGACGCGGAGTTACAGATACTGGAGCTACTGGCTAAAGAATTACCTGACACGGCCATTATAGGCATTACCCGCCAGGCAACGGCGGAAGCGTTTTACCAACGCAAGCTGAAAGTTTAACGTCATCAATAAACATTTATCAGGAGATAGATCATGAACACATTAACCGTAAATAAAGGCAAAAAATTGCGCGGCGTTAATCTGGGTGGCTGGTTGGTGCTGGAAAAATGGATGACCCCCAGTCTATTTGAAGGCCTGAACGCGACCGACGAAACAACCTATTGTGCTGAATTGGGCGCGTTAGCTGAAACTCGGTTAAAACAGCACTGGCGAACCTTTATCACTCAGAATGATTTCGCTTGGCTTGCCGGCATAGGCATCAATGCGGTACGTATCCCAGTGGGGCATTGGATATTTGGGGCAGGTTACCCGTATCACAGGACGTATGGCGACAACCCCAGTCCTTTTGTTGAAGGCGGCATTGATATTCTCGATCAAGCATTCGCTTGGGCAGAAAAACACGGTTTGTTGATTGTCTTGGATTTGCATGCCGCGCCAGGTTGCCAGAACGGTTTTGACAACGGCGGCATTAAAGATGTTTGCGAATGGCATACCGATGAAAGTTATCTTGACTACTCGTTATCGGTATTGGAACGTTTGGCTGAGCGTTATCACGGCCGTTCCGCATTGCACGCGATTGAAGTCCTAAATGAACCGCGTTGGGATGTCGATACCAATCTGCTGAAAAAATATAACACCGACGGTTATCATCGGATCCGTAAATACTGCAATCCTCAAGATACGGCGGTTGTTTTCCATGACGGCTTTCGATCCTATACCGAATATATGGGCTTTTTAAAAGAGCCGGACTATGACAACGTCGTGTTTGACATTCACCGTTACCAATGTTTTGAGCGCTCCGATATTGATTCGGATATATTTCAGCATGTCAAAAAAACTGTGGTGGACTGGAAACAGGAAGCCGATGCCATCATCCAGGACATGAACCAGTGGACGTATGTCGGCGAATGGAGTTTGGGCCTGGATTTGCGGGTGGTTTCGCTGTGGGCGGAAGGGCCATTTAATCATGCCTTGGAACAGATGGATAAATTCCAGATGGATGTAGCGTATCGCGCCTACGCATCGGCACAGTTGGCAACCTACGAAAAATACCTGGGCTGGTTTTTTTGGAGTTACAAGACCGAAACCACACCGGCCTGGTGTTTTCGCGATTGTGTCGCCAACGGCTGGTTACCGCCGCGATTCGATTTTGAATAAACGATATTGCTGTACTTTTCTGTATCCTAGGCCTTTACTGATTGTCGTTATCCTTGTTGCCATTCGGCGATCAGTTTTTGGCATTCCGTTTGCCATTGGCAGTCGGTATGATGGTCGCATAACTCTCCAAACTGGGTTCTAAAACACGGGAATTGATGACTGGCTATTTGAATTAATCGAATCAACTCGGCTTCCGAATCAAGTCGTTCCGGTTTTTCCGCGCCCAGTGCTTTCGCCAGTTGTCGTAAGCCCGCTATTGACAAGCCGTCTTCTTTGGCAATGGCTAAATACCGATTCACCTGCATTTCGATAAAGTCCTGCTCCGCCGCCAACCAATCATTGAGTTCATTTCCGGGGCTGAAGCCTCGTGCTGCCGCCTTGTAGTAAGCGGCATCTGAAATCCAGCGTTGTTTTGCGACATTGCCGATGTGTTTGGCAAAGCTCACATTGCGTCCTTTGCTGGAGTCGGCATTACGTTTGTTTATAGATTTATCTGCTTTGTCAGGCAGCGGTGAGGTATCGGCAAATCGGTTGGTAATATGTTGTGACGCATCATCGGGTCTCATGATATTACCAATAAATGATTATATAGATGCTTCGTATGAGGTTTACAAATACTAAAAAGTTCAGGCTAATGCGTTAAAAAATATAGGAATTAACAATTTGTAACGCTTGTGAGACAGTTTTAAACTGATTCGCAATTCGATTTGTCTTGGAAAAACAGCGTAGAATAATCGGACTTAAAATGGATCGACATTATTGGGATCGACACTATGGAACCGCATGTTCACAAAATTTCTTGCCTGGATTGCCGGCTCGCTGATTTGTGTCTCCCCTACGGACTAAAAAGAGAGGAGATTTCACAGCTCACGATCATCGTTAAAAGCAAACGTCCAATTGGGTTGGATGAGTACCTTTACAAGCAGGGTGAACAGAGCCAAAGTCTTTTTGCCGTTAAATCGGGTTCATTTCGCACATTTATCTGTGACGCTGACGGTTCCGAACAAACGATAGGTTTTTATTTGCCGGGTGAGTTAATGGGGTTGGATTCCCTGCACAATGGCTTTTTCTCGTGCTACGTTGTCGCTTTGGAGACCTCAACCGTTTGCGAATTGCCCCTTTCCAGATTAAATGAACTTGCCGTTAAAATTCCTGGCTTACAAGCGCAACTGATGCGTATCGTTGGCAAGGAAATCGCTTCGGATCATGACAAAATCGTCCTTGGACACCGATCAGCGCAGGAAAAAATGGCCTCCTTTTTACTGATGCTGTCCAAGCGTTACCATGCGCTCGGCTTTTCTGGTACAGAATTTAATTTAACGATGCGCCGCCGCGATATTGCCAATTTTCTGGGCTTGACGATAGAAACGGTCAGCAGGCAACTCACAGATTTAACCAAGAACGGCATCATCACCGTTAAACAGCGCGGCGTTCATATCAATAAACTGGATTTGCTCAAAGCCATTGTCGAACCCTGCCTATCAAACCAGAGTTATGGCGTTAAATAAATTAAGTTCCTTCACCGACGCGCATTGAAACCACTTCGGTAATCAAGAACCCACCAAGCCACCAAACCAACGGCGCTGTCGATAACGCTGGCAAGCCAAACGCCAGCGACTTGATAGTTTCTTGAAAAAAGACCCGATAAATTAATTTTTGGTTACTGCATCTGACGCTTTGTTGCCTTGCATTTTGCCTGCGTCCTGATCGATGCACGCTGTAAGTGATGCAACGGCGATAATAAGCATTAATAATTTAGTCATAATTTTCATAGTGTTTCTCGTTTTTTTGTGTGAAGTAAAGTTTTCGTATCAGAAATCACTTATACAGGACATCTGCCATCCCCATAGGGCGTAGCCATTGTCAGGCAAATTGTCAGCCCAGTTGTTGATATAGATCAAAGGATTGGTGAAAAAAAAGTTCTTTCAGGCTGTGGATAGCACTAGGATTTAACTGAAATGGCTGATTTTTTAGCCAACATAGCCACCAAGATAATAGACAATTCTCCAGTTTTTATCCTGGCTAGCACAAAAAACATAAAAATTCTGTGAAATATTACCTTGATATAACAAGCAGATAAGGTTTAGTATCACCGCTATAAGAACTGGAATCCTCCATGTGGAGAAAACATGCTTTATCTGCTGCTACCATTGCTTATTTTATTTTCGCCACTCGCTTGGTCAGGGCAGGGTGATGCTGATAAAAAATGTGCACAGGTTTACGCACAAGTGGTTTCATTGCAGGGCAAGCTGTTCTACGATCCAGCAAGCAAAGGCGAATGGCAGCAAGCAAAACTGAATGACAGGTTGTGTGAAGGTGGTCAAATTAGGGTTGGGCCGTTTAGCCGGGCGACTGTCTTATTGCCTGATGGGATTATTAACCACCTCGGCGAGGGTTCGGTCCTCGCCTTGAATAAGATTGTTCCGGGCGAAAATACCATGCTGGAATTATTTAAAGGTTTTGTTGCCGTCATCAGCCGCACCCCCAAACGCCTGACCATTAATACCCCCATCGTCAATGCCGGCCCCGAAGGCACCGAGTTTGCCATCAGTGTCGATGACAACAAAGCCTCACTCTGGGTTTACGAAGGCGGCGTTAAGTTTTACAACGCCAAAGGCAGCGTCTATTTAAAACCCGGGCAGGGCGCACAAACCCTCAAAGGCCAAGCCCCACAGGCAAAAATTGACATCAAACCACAAGATGCCGTCAATTGGGCACTGTACTATCCGCCGGTATTGGCCTACCCCGATGCCGGCACGGTTATCGACAGCGGCCTACGCACAGCCATCCAGGATTACCGCCAAGGCCATGTTGATGTTGCCTTAAGCCAGTTGGATAGCTTATCGGCTGGGCAACAAACGCCGTATTTTTACAAAGTCCGTGGTGCCATGCGCCTTAGCGCAGGACAAGATCAACTGGCCTTGCAAGATATTGAGTCGATTTTGGCGAAGAACCCCAACGATGCCGAAGCCCTGGCTTTGCAATCAGTACGGGCGCTTACCCAAAACCGCAAAGATGAAGCATACGCTTTGGCGAATAAAGCCGTCACTGCCAACCCGCAATCTGCCAGTGCCTATTCCGCCCTCAGTTATGCCGAACAAGGCCGCTTCAACCTGGACAAAGCCCAAGCCGCCGCCGACCAAGCCGCCAAACTCGCCCCGCACGATGCGATGGTGTGGGCACGCAAAGCAGAACTCGAACTGTCCCAAGGCTCGACCACTGAAAGCAAACACGCCGCCCAAAAAGCCTTGGATCTGGATGCCAACCTGGAACGCACCCAAACCGTCATGGGCTTTGCCCATTTGCTACGGATGGACACCGACGAAGCCCTGGCCAGCTTCACCAAAGCAATCCAGCTCGATTCCACCTCGCCCTTGGCACGATTAGGGCTGGGGCTAGCTAAAATACGCAACGGCGACCTAAAAGAAGGCCGCCAAGACCTGGAAACCGCCGCCATCCTCGACCCCAACAATTCCATCGTCAGAAGCTATCTGGGCAAAGCCTATTACGAAGAACGCCGCCCCGACATGGCTGACACCCAGTTCGGCCTAGCCAAAGACCGCGACCCCAAAGACCCCACGCCCTACTTTTACGACGCCATCAACAAACAAACCACCAACCGCCCAGTAGAAGCCCTGCACGACATGCAGAAGGCGATTGAGTTGAATGATAACCGGGGGGTGTATCGTTCGAAGTTCCAGTTGGATAAAGATACAGCGGCGCGGCAAGTGGGTTTAGGTCGCATTTTTAACAACCTCGGTTTTGATGATCCTGCTAACCGGCAAGCCATGAAATCCTTGGCAATCGATCCGAGTAATTACTCGGCACATCGGCTGCTATCCGACAGTTATGCAACCAAACCACGGCATGAAATCGCCCGTGCGAGCGAACATTTACAATCGCAGCTTTTACAACCGCTAAACTACAACCCGATCCAACCCAGTCTTGCTTATACCGATTTAAACATTATTCGCGGTATCGGCCCTAACGACACTGCGTTCAACGAATATAACCGGATGTTCGAACGTAACGGCGTCCGTTTTACGACAACGGGTATCGCCGGTTCCAATAGCACTTTGGGTGATGAAGCGGCATTGTCTGGCATATTCAATAAGTTCTCATTTAGTTTAGGCCAATTACGTTATCACACCGATGGTTTTAGAAAAAATAACGACCTGACACACAATATTTATAATGCGTTTGCCCAGTATGAGATTACCCCGAAATTTAGTGTGCAGGCGGAATACAGGCATCGGGAAACAGAGCATGGAGATTTAGGACTATACGGAGGAGATGATTTGATCATAAAAGGTTACCGTAGGAAATTGCACCAAGACACTTATCGATATGGCATGAAATTCTCGCCATCAAAAAATTCTGATTGGCTGCTTTCACTTGTACATGCTAATCGTACGGAGCAACAAATTCCAATTCCAAACCTTACTCAGAATACCAAAAGCTACGACATTGATGTCCAGAATCTATTCCATAATGAATACATGAATACTATCTCAGGATTAGGTTTGTATCGGACAGATAATCACAATGACGCACCGAAGCTTTTTAACACGACACAATATTTCGCTTATGTGTACTCTAATTTTAAATTAAAAAATCTCACTCTTACAACTGGACTCTCATTCGATCATTATAGGGACAACAATGATTATCAAAGAGGTAACAATCAAGTCAAAATTGATTTCAACTCCCTCAATCCTAAATTAGGTTTAATTTGGCAGTTTAATAAATCATTTTCTCTAAGGGCTGCTATATTCAAGTCTGTCAAATCCACAATTGTCGACAATCAATTACTGCAACCGACGCAAATTGCTGGTTTTAATCAGTTTTTCGATGAATGGAATGGAACTTCAGCTTGGTTATATGGTATTGGAATGGACGCACAGTTTAATAACTTTTATAGCGGTATTGAAGCTTATAAACGTGAATTAAACATACCTTACTATGAAAAAAAATCAGCAGAAGAATTATATCGTTTTTATTTAAATTGGATTCCTCTGCCTAAGCTAGCTATTAATACTGGCTTTAAGTTTGAAAACTATAGAGGTCATTATTACGACGCTCCAGTATTTGCCGAAACCACTTCTATTCCCTTGGAATTTCGTTTTTTTAGTACAATGGGCTTTTTTGCAACCTTAAAAGGAACTTATATAAATCAGTTTTTTAATTTGCCTCAATCACCAGTTGATAACTTCAAAAGTAATTTTTATTTAGTTGATGCAGCAGTTGGATTCCGTTTTCCAAAACAATATGGTTTGCTAAGTTTAGAGGCAAAAAATCTATTTGATACGCATTTTAAATATGTGGATCGAACTTTTCAGGGGAATGAACAACGTCCTCCTGATTTCATACCTGAGCGTTTATTGTTTGCTCGAATTACCTTAAATTTTTAATAAACAGGAGAAAACATTATGTCCAATGATTGCGCTGGAGAACAATTTAAAGAATTAAGTAAAGAAGCAACGAAAGAAATTTTAGGTGAAAATCTTTTTATTACTATTGCTATTTCAATGGAAGGTGACGTAACAGTGTTTTATCCGAATGGTGAATTTCCTGCTCATGATTTTAAAATATGTACAGGAAACATAGGTGAAACCAAAAATGAGGAACAAACACCCCCGTTTACAATAACCATTTCTACACCAAACAAAAGTATCTCCCCTGAAGCCCAATACCTAATCGCTCCACCTAAAACTTGTAATACTCAAATCTCTTACTTTAGGTGGCCTCCCTGTGGATTTGGCGGTGTGCCTTGCCCATAGCGAGTAGCCTGGATGGAGCTTGCGGAATCCGGGGATTCGTGACTCCGATGCCCCGTATTCCTACGCTTTTGATACGCTTTTAAATCCGCATTTACAAATGTTTTGGTTGTAATGGTATGGTGTTGTATCGGAGGAATCGGGTTGCGGGCGGGACGTATTTTTTTACGGTGACGTTGCGTGACCGGTCTTCAGCGAGTAGCCTGGATAGAACTTGCGGAATCCGGGAATTCGTGGTTTCGATGCCCGTATTCCGTCGTGACTTTCGACTTAAGATGATGGCCTGGGTTCGATTGTAGATGTTGAGCGTATAGCGAGTAGCCTGGATGGAGCTTGCGGAATCCGGGCATTCATGGCTTCGATGCCCCGTATTCCGTTGCACTTCATACGGGCTACGCTTTTAAATCCGCATTTGAGAATGTTTTGGTTGTAATGGTATGGTGTTGTATCGGAGGAATCGAGTTGCGGGTGGGACGTGTTTTTTTACGGTGACGTTGCGCGACCGGTCTTCAGCGAGTAGCGAGTAGCCTGGATGGAGCTTGCGGAATCCGGGCATTCATGGCTTCGATGCCCCGTATTCCGTTGCACTTCATACGGGCTACGCTTTTAAATCCGCATTTGAGAATGTTTTGGTTGTAATGGTA
>JABFQX010000001.1 GCA_013141505.1 Methyloglobulus sp. | reverse complement strand
CCCCATCCATGAGGGCAGCACTACAATTTGGCATTTGGCCAAAGTGCTGCCTTGGTTCAAGGAGAAAGAGAGCTACAAGGTGGAAGACCGCTTACTGGAGCTTTCGGTGGCCAACATGAAAATAAACCTTGAACGGCAAATAAGGGAAGTAGCCTAACCCAAAGCATAAGCAACAGTCCCCACCGCCACGGTAATTATGAATATCATACACGGTACCTGGATACCCAACGGCACAGATGGCTTCATCCAATCGGGCGGTTTTTACCTTTGGGTGGAAACGGACGATCCCCAGCCCCCAAAAACCGAGTCAGACCATCCTGGGCATTTGACAGAAAAGGCGTGCCTCGACTTTTTAAGGGACGGGCTCGCGGTCAGGCCCCTTGTTGCAGGACAGGACGCACGCCTGTCACTATCTTTGCCAACATTAGAGGGAAAGCCTCTTCCTTCCCCTGAGCTACAAGCTGTTGATGTCAATGGGGCAGTGACGCTGCAAAACTGGCAGGTCACTGCCTATCCGTTGGCAAAGCCCTTAAAAACGATCAACGACATCCACTTTTTGTGCTGTTACCAGGTTGAAAATAGCCGTATCGGCAGTGATTTCTTGTTCTGGTATTACTTTAGCCAAACCTTAAGGCATATGCTGGCCAAAGACCAGTACCTTCCCCTGCTGGTGGCCAGGCAAGCTGCGGGCAGTATCGAACTGTTCCGCCGCTGGCAGTTGGTGTCCGGCAGCTACGAACAGTTGATCCAGTCAGCCGTCACCCAAATGCCGCTGGCTTGCAGCCAACACTACCAACCCGAATCGCTGCTGCGGCATTTTGCCGAAGTGGCTGTCCATGAGTTGCTCACCGAAGCCGTGGGGGAACTGCCGCAGGTATTTACCAAACGCGTCCAGGATGACCTATTAGAAACCATCCTGTTGCATAAACAAACGCCTTCGCCAATCCTAAGCGCCCATCAGCTCCCGGCAGGGTTTAAGCACTGGCTGCAATGGCAACAAAACCTGACCGTTGACGGTGCGCAAAGCACCTTGCAACTGGGGCTTCAATTGCTTGAAGCCGATGCGGAAACGGTTGACCAATGGCGCTTGGTGTTCTTCCTGTCCTCGCACAAGGACCCTTCGCTTAAGGTGGGCCTGGCGGATTATTGGGCTGATAAAGGCAACTTCCAGGGCGTGTTTCAGCAACTATCCGGCCAATCGTTGGACCAGCAGGTCTTGGTCAACCTGGCACAGGCCGCGCGCATTTATCCCAAGCTATGGCAAGGCATGGAAGGCAGCGAGCCGGACAGCGTCCAGCTGGATTTGGATGAGGCCTTCGGTTTCCTGAAAGAAAGCGCCTGGATATTGGAAGATGCCGGCTTTAAGGTCACCATCCCGGCGTGGTTGACCCCCAAAGGCCGGCGCCGGGCAAAAATACGCTTGCGGGCGGGCGGGAAACGGCCGTCTAAATCGGCCAATGCCGAATCGTATTTCTCCCTGGAAGCAGTGACCGATTACCGCTATGAACTGGCCATTGGCGATGAACCGTTAAGCCCTGAAGAATGGCAACAACTGGTGGACAGCAAGGCACCATTGGTGCATTTCCGGGGCCAGTGGATGGAACTGGACCGCGACAAGATGCAGGAAATGCTGGCCTTTATGCAGCAAAATGAAACCGCGCCTGACATGACCGTGCAGGAGTTGCTGAAAATACTGGCCGAAGAAGAAGGCGGTTTTGAGCTGGATGTCCACGGTAGCCTGGCGCAGATGCTGGCGAAACTGTCCGACAACAGCCAACTGGAACCCATCGCCAATCCTGGAAAGCTCAATGCTGAATTGAGGGAGTACCAAAAACGCGGGGTGTCCTGGTTGCGTTACCTGGAAAACTTGGGCCTTAACGGTTGTTTGGCCGACGACATGGGCTTGGGCAAAACCATGCAGGTGATCAGCCTGTTGGTGCTAGAGCGCGAGGAGGGCAAGCCTGCCCCAACGCTCCTGATCGCGCCCACGTCCGTCATCGGCAACTGGCAAAAGGAAATTGAGAAGTTTGCCCCGCACCTGACCTCCCTGGTCCATCACGGCAGTGGCCGTGAACAGGATGCCGATGCCTTCAAACAGCTTTGTTTGCAACATGACTTGCTGGTCACTTCTTACACGCTCGCCCGCAAGGACAGCAAAATGCTGGGTGCATTGAACTGGCGGCGCATCGTGCTTGACGAGGCGCAAAACATCAAAAACCCGGCCGCCGCTCAAACCAAGGCCATCCTAAAGCTCACTGCCGATTCCCGCCTGGCCTTGACCGGCACGCCGGTCGAAAACCGCTTGATGGACTTATGGTCGATCTTTAATTTCCTGAATCCCGGTTATCTCGGCAAACAGCCGCATTTCCGCAAAACCTACGAATTGCCCATACAGCGCGACAATGACCCCATCCAGTCGGCAACCTTAAAAAAACTGATCCAACCGTTTATCCTGCGGCGCCTAAAAACAGACAAAAATATCATCAAGGACTTGCCGGATAAAATAGACAATAAGGTTTATTGCAACCTCAGTAAAGAACAGGCTTCCTTGTACGAAGTGGTGGTAAAAGATGTGGTGGCGCAGCTGGAAGCGGCAGACGGTATCCAACGCCAGGGCTTGATGTTGTCTACCCTGATGAAGCTGAAGCAAATCTGCAACCATCCGATGCAGTTCCTTCAAGACGGCAGTGCCTTTAGCCCGGAACGGTCGCATAAGCTGGAACGCATCAGCGACATGCTCGAAGAGGCGATGGGGCAGGGCGACAGCGTGTTGGTGTTTACCCAGTTCACTGAGATAGGCGAACAGTTGGAGCGCTACCTGTCAAAAACAAAGCATTACAAGACCCATTACCTCCACGGTGGCACACCACGCAATAAACGCGAACAAATGATCGGTGATTTTCAAGGCCCGGAATCAGGGCCTGGCGTGTTCATCCTGTCGCTCAAGGCGGGAGGCGTGGGCATCACCTTGACGGCGGCCAACCATGTCTTCCATTTTGACCGCTGGTGGAACCCTGCCGTCGAAAACCAGGCCACCGACCGTGCCTTCCGGATCGGCCAAAAAAAGAAAGTCTTCGTGCATAAGTTTGTCACCCTGGGAACGCTGGAGGAACGCATCGACCAAATGATCAGCGACAAGCAAAAAATGGCCGACAACATAGTCGGCAATGACGAAAGCTGGCTGACCAAACTCGACAACCAGGCCTTCAAGGAACTGATAGCCCTCAACAAGCACAGCACGATGGAGGATTAAGGCATGGGAAAACTTGCAAAAACCTGGTGGGGGCAGCGCTTTATAGGAGCCCTGGAAGATTTTACCGACAGTGGCCGCTTACAGCGTGGCCGTGCCTACGCCACCGACAACCGCATCAAGCAATGGGCTTTACAGAAGGGCAGGGTCGAGGCTAAGCTGCGCGGCAACACCAACCCCTATTATGGCGTTTATAAGGAGCCCACGTATAAGGTCAGCGTGCGAATGGCGCACCTTACTGAACCGCAGTGGCAAAAAGTTATCCGGCAACTCACGCTACGGGCCAGTTTTATCGCCCGGTTGTTGCTCAATGAAATCCCGGAAAACATTGAAACCGTCTTTGCGGACGCCGGTGTGCATTTGCTGCCAAATGATTACAGGGATTTTAAGGTGGACTGCAATTGCCCGGATTATGAAGTCCCGTGCAAGCATATTGCCGGCGTTTGCTACCGCCTGGCAGAATTATTGGACTATGACCCCTTCCTGTTGTTTGAGATGCGCGGGCTGGCACCTGAAAAACTGATGCAGGAATTGGCGTTGTCACCTTTAGGCAGGGTGCTCAGTGAGGCCAAAACCAACGCAACACAAGGACTGTTGGCGGTGGACAGTTTTTACACCCGTCCCGTAACCATAGGGCTCCCACAGGAAATTAGCCTTAAAGGCTTTTGGCAGGGGCAGCACCCCTTACCTAAAAATATGGCACCTAGCCAAGCGGCGGCCATACCAGGCGTGCTCATTAAAAAGGGCGGTGATTTCCCGGCATTTTGGCAGAAACCCGCCTCATTTATTGAAGTGATGGAGGAGTTTTATCTCAGGATGCGCAAGCACCTGCTGAAAAACGGATGAGTTTGCCTGGGGCTGGGGCAGTCGCCACAATCCAGATTTTCAAGGGCGATGTTCATCCATCAAAATGAAAGTGCAGACAGTGGCGGGTGTGGTATTTTTGGTTTTCCAGTCGTCTGGGCTCGGCCATGACCCGACAATCGCTCAACATCAAAGCTGACCATCAGAACGATCAAAGCAGACCTTCAACAACCTCATCTTTCAACGCACTCTGAAGTGGTCAGAGAATACGCCAACTCTATTTGATAATGAGTAAGAAGAAAGGATAACAGTGATTCAGACAGGACTATACTTGGTATTGAGATATCGATGGCGGTAAATAATTTAGAGGATTTGTACGAAAGGATTGATTATGAGTCCAACCCTTGCACTGCCTAACAGGGTTGAACTTGGCTTCCTATTAAAACTCCTGAAAGCTATTATTGCCGAATAGGCTCACAAAAAAATAATCTTGGCATTAACACTCCAAATACACCCAAAACAATAAATTTCGGAGAGATATGAGTATATCCATGTCGTGGTTTGCTGTTGCCCATAAACCCACAGCAACAATCCTCACAAATTTAACGCTGGCGGATACCGGCGAACCGGCAAGTTTCGGTACTAGTAAAATTATGGGGGTTATGTTGACGGACTGGCTCAGGGCGTGATGCAGATTGTCATGATCTTAATATCCTCGGATAAACGAAAATCTATGTCCGGCTAATACCGGGCGTTGGCAGTTGCAAACTGCAGTATTATTTATCGTCAATAACTGATACTCAGAGACAGCTTATTGAGCCGCAATTACATGAAGGGCAAATTGGGCGATGCCATGCATGCCATCCTATGCGGTGCAGACCACAATATCCGTTTGATACTCCGGCAGTTGAGGATTTTTGACCTTGGCTTTGGAGAATATTAAAGCGTTTACTAGAAACCTATAGAGCTGGCAATCTTTTGTATTCCGCCTAAGAAAAAAGCTTCTTTTTAACCGTCCGCTTTTTCAGGGATAACAAATTAAAGACATTTATTAGTTATAACTATTTCTCTGACTTACTAAAAATTGGTTTGTATAGTTATCAGTTGCAACGGGATCAAACTCGACATGAAAATGGTCATGCTCGAGTAAAACTAAAAAATCATCACCCAAAGCATTACTTAAATCCTGCATAATATTGACCCGATACTTTTTTTCTATGTCCCGGCTCCTAAGATCAAGGGCAAGGCCTGCATAATGGCGGCTATTTTTGCAATGTTTGCCCTCCAACGCCGAAGTGATTACTATATTTTTGCCATATTTTTGCCATACAGTCAGAGCTTTACTAAAGACTGGATACATTTTTAAATCAAGCCCTTTGAGTTTGACGTTTTCTTTAACCTCAAATTTGCTCAACAATTCAGCCATTGTTAATTGACCTTTCAGATTTAATTGCTGTTTCGTATTGTCAAAAAGAATGTTAAGTTCAGGCGAAATAATTGGCCATTCTAAATTTTTGGCGGCAATACCTTTGTTTGATTTATTTTCTATAATCCATGGCAAACGAATTGGCTGTAAATTTGTTGAGTCCATTAAAAGGTTGGTGTCAATTTTATTATAACCGCAAGCAGCCAATACTGACGTCACAATTCCAATTGCTAGATATTTATATATATTCATGATTATTGCTCCTTTAAATAAGATTTTTCTTTTTTCTTTTTTATTGAGCATTAACCGAGCCAACTTTTATATTTCTTTATAATTCAATTAGATATAATTTTTCTTGGAAAGAATCCCTAAAAAAAGTCTCAAATACGGTAAAAATTACATATTTTATTTAGTTTTTTGCAAAGATTTTCAACTAGGGGATATTGGCTTTTCGCTTCTACTTTGTCAGATCAATATTTTTTCATGGCTATATACAAGTTGCAGTTAAAGGCGGGTATATATCACCCGAAAAATATAAATTGCTTACTAAGAAATATATTTTATTGCTTTTTAGTGGAATTCATCTAAAGTTTGAATTCGATAACCTGTGGTAAGTAAATTACCATGTATTTTTTAAATTAAAAATCCTGTGGCAAATAAGTAATTCGCTATTTTTGCGAAAGCTTGTTTTGGGCATCCCATCCCAAGCAAGCAGTAAGAACTTAACGTGACCGCTTATGGCAGCGCTGCCACAGCCCTCCTGCTATACTCGTTTTACACTCGGAAAAGGGCGTAATTTTTGCTGCGCAATGACTCGACGCGATATCGTAAAACTTTGCAATTCCACTCCGCAAACAGCGCTTCATGGAATCATTCGGCATAATCGCTTCTGGGAACTAAAAAATTTCGCTACACATGCAAGGGTTTCTGCGTATACACTGATTTAGCAATATCAGTCCCTATTTATAATTTTTGAAAATGACAGGGTAAGGATTGGAATTGGCAGAAAATTTAAGCCTAATATTCATTAGTAGCCCATATAAACCGTCATTATCTTTACTACCGCTAAATATAAAAACGAATACGCTGCAGAAAACTGTAATTAAGAAATTACGGTTATTTACGAAAGAGTTATTTTAAGCCGAGGTTTGCTTATCTAAACTGGCAACTAAATCGGGCGAAAGGGCAAGGGCTGATGCAAGCTGGGACAAATATTGACGCTCTTTATCGTCATCAACATTGATAACTAGCCGGGATAAGAGATAAATTTCTGCCGCCGCGGTACCTGAATCAACCCCAGATGCTATTTCCGTAACATTGACGTCTTTTTTGAGCTCTTCTGCTATAAACGCACTGGCGTCATTATGAAGATTCATTTTCGAAACTTGTTCAAGTAAAATGGCCTTTTCCTTGTCATCGATATGGCCATCTATTTTTGCCGCTGCAATCATTGCGCGTAACAATTGTTTACTGCGATTGTCCAAATCATTATCCGATAATTCAGTTATCGGCTTATCAGCAGCTATGCTTGTTTGGCCTGATTTACTTTGCCAGTCTTGATAGGCCTTGTAAGCTACACCACCAATAGCGGCTAAACTGCCTAATTTTAATGAAGCGCCGGTTAGCTTGCGGCCTGCACTAGTGCCTAGCAATACAGCCATTGCCCCCGCTGCCAGCGCCCCTTTACCTGCACCGGACAACATGGCGTCCCTTTTTTCGGTATCATCAGGAATATTTAGCCTTTCTTCTGCCAGTGTCTTCCCTTTTTCGTACAACTCTTTACCGGATTTCAGTAAACTGTCTAATATAATTTGCGTATCCAATTTCTTCTCCTAATTTATTTTATCAATTATTATTCAATTTGAGGTGAGACCCCAAACAGTATTGCCCACATCATCGGCAACAAACAATGTGCCTCTTTTGTCGATAGTTACCCCCACAGGTCGGCCATAGGCCTCATCTCTATCACTTAAAAACCCCGTTAATATATCGATAGGCATGCCACTGGGACTGCCATTGTTAAAGGGAACAAAAATGACTTTGTAACCACTGAAAGGTATGCGGTTCCATGAACCATGCTGGCCGATAAATGCGCCGTTTTGAAATTGTTTTGGCAATCCATTTTTTTCTGTAATGACCAAGCCCAAAGATGCAGTATGTGAGCCTAGCGCATAGTCGGCAATAATTGCTTTCTTCACCAAGTCGGGCCGTTGCGGTTGTACTCTGATGTCAACGTTCGCGCCAAAATAACTGTATGGCCAACCATAAAAACCATCTTTTTTAACTGAGGTCAAATAGTCAGGCACCAGATCATGGCCCATCTCATCACGTTCATTGACAACTGCCCATAAGGTTTTCCCTTGGTCAGTCCATGCCATGCCGTTAGGATTCCGTAAGCCCTGGGCGAAAATTTTTGCTTTTCCGGTATCGATGTCAACCTCCCAAATGGCCGCCCTCCCAACCTCTTTATCCATGCCGTTCTCAGCGATATTGCTATTGGAACCTACAGAGACATATACCCGTTTACCATCTTCGCTGGCAATGATATTTTTAGTCCAATGGTGGTTAATGCCGGAGGGTAAATCAATCAGTTTTGTTCCCTGGCCAGTGATCTTAAGAACTCCCTTCTCATACGGATAACGCACTATGTTATCGGCGTTGGCAATAAAAAGCTCATTGTTAATTAATGCTATGCCAAACGGTGAATTTAAATTTTCAAGAAAGGTCGATTTTATTTCTGCGATTCCATCATTGTCCGCATCTCGTAGTAGGGTAATGCGGTTGGCGCTGGGCTTGTGTGAACCCGCTTGTTGCATATAAATCCCCATTAACCAATTTTTTATTCCGCCACTTTCTTGAGATGGCGGCGCATCGGTTTCCGCAACCAATAGGTCATTATTGGGCAACACATATAACCAACGTGGATGGTCTAAATTATCTGCCAGTCGGACTATTTTTATACCCGGAGCTGGGGTGGGTTTTTTACCTTCTGGCCATCCCACAGCCGATGCTACTTGTATAGTTGGTATAAAAGACTCAGTCGGTTCGGGTAATTTCGGCTTAAGGCCATAACCGTAAAGTACAGATAACTTGGCATCTTCAGAGCAGCCAGATGCAAGCACTAAAATAAAAATCAAATAAAGAGTCTTCATATAAATCCTAATAGTGTTAACTGTTACCAAGGTTCATGAACTCAAAATTTTTTCAAGCGTTGTTAAAACCTGGTAGGCTCAATGATCTCTTGCCCATTTATCTCGTGGCGTACTCGTGAGATCGTTTCGTACACTACCTTACGTACCCGATTAATTCCGCCAAGAGGCCGGTGTTCAGGAGTTGCATGCCAGGGTGAAAAAGACAAATTTTCACATAACTCATTTTGTTTGGGTGTATTAAACTGTTGTGGAGGAATTGTCACTCGAGCAACGGTAATAAAAGGCGACATTTCTTCACTCCATTCAATGGTCGGATCTTCTATAGGCATATCTGTTGACTGATTTCGTACTTGGACCATAAATTCAAAACAAGCAGAACTTTTTTCTAGTTGGCGAACCATATTTTCCCTCAAGTAATTAGGGGAAGATGACTCGTGTAAGGGTATTGATTTATGGCAGGATCGCGCTGAATACTTCACGGCGCTTTGACCGAAGCTATAGGGTGTCTGGCTCCAGTATTGGATATCGAGTGGATTGGTGACATCCTTGTTTTTAATTTCGTTCACAATCCAAAACTCGCGAAGCCTGAATTTAAACGGATTGAGGCTTGGGAAAAAGAAGCGGAATGGACTATCTGCAATAATTGCCTGCTGGAACTCAACATAATCTGATGCATTACGCACAAAGAATACTGGATGGTTAATCATGACAAAATCCTGAGTCAAGGATTTGCTCTTTTCTACACCCATCAGCTTAATTGCCATACCACGGCCATCACCTTCTGAGTCATCTTGTATCTTACCTGAACCGTTAGAGAACCGAATCCATGCTGGGTAATCACGGAGTTCTTTAAAAATTCCCATTTTTAGGCTTTTCGGAAGAGAGGCTAATACGCTAAATTTGGCCATCACGCACCCGTGTGACTTAGGATGCGCGTCCCTACGGGCTTGACCATGAAGTGCTTCAGTTTTCACGCTATGTTCAATCATGCCCAAGATTTTTTGGGTTGCAATTTTTTCTTCAATAGGAATTTGTTCAATAACTTCTGCACATAAAAATTGTGTAAATAGAATAAAGCTGCAAATTATCAAAAATTTGTTATCCATTATAAATCTACCATTTTGATGGAGATTTAAAGGGTTGTAGATTTTCATTTTAATAACTTTTAGCACTATTGCTGCAAGGGTAATTGATTGCACTTTCATATGCCAGATCCAACCCACACCTCTAACATCAAGGCTTGGGTTGTATCAAATAATGGCTATTGAGAGTGAATTTCCTGTCCAACCGATGTAACTTCGGTAGCAGTGTCATGACTTTTATGTAATGCCATCGATATAATGACGATAATAGTTAGTACCACCAAAACTACTGACGACTCAGTTTTATTGGTATTGGCTTTAACAGCAACACAAGAGTTGTATTTTGACATGTCCTATTCTCCTGAAATATAAGCCGTATAGATACTATACGATTGTTTGACTAGGCTCTCCTGACAAACCGGATCGCATACAGGAATAGAATTGCACCGATGGTTGCAGTAAAAATTGAGCCAATCAGCCCACCCGGTAGCAATATACCAACCAACCCTAACAAAAACCCGCCAACCAGCGACCCTATGATGCCGACGATGATGTTTCCGACAGGCCCATAGCCGCCGCCTTCCAACAGATTTCCGGCAAGCCAGCCTGCAACAGCGCCAATAGCTACATAAATAAGTAATGATATGAACATGGTCTTTCTCCTTTTGTAAAAAATTAAATTCAATAATTTCAGTTTTAATTGATATTACTTGCGTTTGTGCTTGTATTTTTGTTTCTTTACAGGCTTATGGGCGACAATTTTTACCTTGCCCACCCCCTTCTTTTTTATGCCGATTTTGTCGGCGGCAGCTTTTGATAAATCCATGACCCGGTTGCCAACATACGGGCCACGGTCATTAATTTTTACCGTAACAGATTTACCCGTTTCAACATTCGTGACCTTGGCTGCTGTACCCAACGGTAAAGTCTTGGATGCGGCGGTCATGGCATTTTGGTCATACGTTTCACCATTGGCGGTAGTTTTGCCGTGAAAGCCCGGGCCATACCAGGATGCCTGTCCTTGCTGTTTTACCACAGCACCTTTAGGCCCTTCGGGGGACGTATTTTCTGACGTTTTGGTAGCCTCTTCCTTTTGGCAACCATTAAGTGCCATTAAAATAATCAAGCAGCTAACACCGGATATAGTTTTCATTGTTATTGGCTCCAGGTCGTAAGTTTAAAATTTGCTTACAATAGAGTTAAGCATTTTTCGAGCCAACATTTGTAAATAAATAATATGTCTATAAAACAAATAGATAGGAGCCAGTAAAAGTATTGAGGAAAGGTTTCTTTCTAAGAAAATAAGTAACATTTACCCAAGGACAGGAAAAAATTACCGATGACTTTCGCAATAATTTATAAGAATTATTGGCATCTTGATGTTTAATGGGTTTTTTCCTCAGAAAAATATCTAGCGACTTGTTGTCAAAAGGAATGGAATCTGGAGTATTTCAGTAATAACAAAATGCTTAAAATTTATTTGGTTAGACGTTTTTGTTGGAAGAGCCTGTCGCCAACCTCTGAAAAGCAAATTTTTCAAAATTTGTTTCCGATAACTTGCTATGACATAGAGCATTAAAATGACTTCATTATTTCGCAGTTGTTATCAAAATTATGTTCTTTTCAAAAAAAGAGCGGTCAGTTTCTTTCGTGCAGAGGTCATAATGTCGTCCTCAATTTGGACGTTATTTCTCATATTTTGTTGTTTGGTGTTTACTACCTTCATTTCCTACCGGGCTACATTAGGATTGATAGAAGACAACATTCTGGTTTTACATTCCCAGGAAGTCATCGAGCAGGTTTTGGAAGTTTCAACCAATATTCGCGCGGCTGAAGGCAGGCAAAGAGGTTTCCTCCTGACCCGTGACCCCGAGTACCTGGATAGATTTGAAAAAACATTACTAACCACCGATAAGCATTTACTAAAGCTTCAGAAGCTGGTTAGCGATAATCCCGGGCAGTTAATTAAAATACAAAAACTTAAAGAACTCTTCGAAAAACGGAAAATCAATATGCGTGAGGTCGTTGATGTTTATCAAAATAAAGGCGAAGAAGAAGGTAGAAAGTTCTTAATCCTGGGCGGGGGCCTGGCCATGATGCGAGAAATATCACTTCTCGCCGAGAATATTCAAGAAACCGAAAAACTGCTTCTGAAAGCCAGGACAGAAAACTCATCTGAGAGTCGGGATTATGCGCTCAAGGGTTTGGTCATAGGGGCACTATTCACCACCGCATTAGTTTTGTTTGCCTACTTTCTATTAGTGAATGATTTACGACGACGGCAAGAAATTGAGAAATCGGAGGCTAACGCGCGTGACAATCTAGAGCAAAAAGTATTAGAGAGGACGCAAGAACTGGAACAAAGTAACCGGGAATTGCAGGAATTTGCTTATGTCGCTTCCCATGACCTGCAAGAGCCCTTGCGCAAAATACAGGTTTTCGGCGATCGATTAAAGCAAAAAGCCGCTGATAATCTAGATGAATCATCATTGGATTACCTAGAACGCATGCAAAGCGCCGCCAAGCGTATGCAAAAATTAATCAACGATTTATTGCAGTTTTCTCGGGTATCGAATCAAGATACAACTGATAATGTTGCCCCCATTAATTTTAATGTTATCTTGCAAGAAGTATTGAGCGATTTGGAAGGCAGTATCGAACATTATCAAGGCCAAGTCTGTATCGGTAACTTGCCGACAATAAAGGCCGATCCCTTACAAATTAGGCAGTTAGTACAAAATATTATTAGCAATGCCTTAAAATTTCATCGCCCTGACGCGCTCCCCGAAATTTCGGTGGTTTGGCATAACCAAGCCAGTTTTTCTGACCCAGAAAGAAAACAAAATTTTTATGAAATTGCCGTTATTGATAACGGCATAGGGATTGACCCGAAATATGTCGATAAAATATTTGCGCCCTTTCAACGCTTACATGGTAAAGCAGAATACGAAGGCACAGGGATTGGGCTGGCGGTCTGCCGCAAAATAATTGAGAAACACCATGGCTATATTCGGGTGTTGCCTTCCCCAGAAGGAAAGGGAACCATGTTTGTGTTAGGTTTTCCCTCCATCTGAAATTACGATTTATTTATATGCCTTTTAATTAGTCAGAGCAATCAATTAATTAGATTAATTCTGTATAGTTAATTTCAACGACATAGTTGGTTAGTATGGAGTGCATCAATAATAAGAATTCTCCTAGTCTTGAGTTTTTTAGAAATAGCATCACTGTATGTAAGAACTTTAGACTAACCACACTAATAATTAGAATTTTATTATTTGATTTTTTCACTGGATAAACAGACATGAATTACAAGCAGCCTGATAAACACGTGAATACCATTCTTATGGCCGATGACGACCCTGATGATCGACTCCTAGTTCAGGAAGCTTTAATTGACGCCAATTTTCCCATTGACAATGTGCGTTTTGTCGAAGATGGAGAAGATCTGATGGATTTCCTCTTAGGACGGCATAAATATAGCGGGACAGACCAACAAAAACTTCCTGATTTGATTTTGCTAGACCTCAATATGCCAAAAAAAGACGGTAGGGAAGCCCTTAAAGAAATTAAATCTAACCCTGGTTTACGACATATTCCGGTGGTGGTTTTTTCAACATCCACCTCGCCTCAGGATATTAAAACCAGCTACGATAGTGGTGCCAATACCTTCATTTCCAAATCAGGTACCTTTGACAGCTTAGTGGCTGCTATGCAAACGATAAAAAATTATTGGGCGGAATATGCCCTGGTTTGCAAACCAAAGTAGCGACTGATGTGCTGACAACGCTGCGTGTCCTTTTGGTGGAGGATGACGAGGACGATTATGTCATTACCCGTGACCTGCTCTCCGAAATTGATCAAACTGACTATCAGCTTGATTGGGTTAATAACAGCCACGATGCCTTAACCAAACTCCTAGCACCAGATTGCGCTTTTAATGTATGCCTGTTGGATTATCGTCTTGGTAACGAAACCGGCTTAGATATCATGCGCCAGGTCAGCAAAGAAGGCGTTTCGATCCCTATGATTCTGCTGACCGAACATTCCGACCGGCAAATTGATCTGTCTGCAATGCAGGTAGGTGCCAGCGACTTTTTGGTTAAATCAGAACTCAATTCTACCAACCTTGATCGTGTTATCCGCTATGTTTGCGCGGTAAAAAAACATGAGCAGGAACGGCTGGCTTTGGCTTTGGCGGTTGAGAAGCGTGAACAGGCGGAAGCCGCCAATAAAAGTAAGGATGACTTTTTGGCTATGGTTTCCCATGAGTTACGTGGCCCCATCAATTCAATATTGCTTTGGATTGATATTTTAAAAGCCCCTGAAACTGAACCGGACACTATAAAAATAGCCATCGACACCATCGAACGTTCGGTTAAACAGCAAAGCAAAATATTGGACGACCTGGTTGAGTTAACCCGTGGCTTAAACGGAATGATCAAGCTCTACAAACATACGGTTAATCTTGTTGAGATAGTTAAAAATGTAATGAACACTCAGCAACCCGTGGCAGCCGAAAAAATTATTAAATTAACTTTTGCCCCTGATAGCGAGAAAATTTTATTGGATGCCGATCCTGACCGGTTACAACAAATTTTCGGCAATTTGTTATCTAACAGCATCAAATTTACTCCAACCTTAGGGAGCATAGCTATTAACATTAGGGTACAGAATATTGATGGTAAACTGCATGCCGTTGTTACGTTTAAGGATTCCGGTATCGGGATTACTGATAAAATGATGCCGTTGGTTTTTGACCGCTATTTGCAGGCGCCTACCCATAGTTACAGCAGTAATATCGGTCTGGGTATAGGGCTAACCATTGCCAAGAAATTGGTGCTCTTGCACAACGGTTCCATTCATGCAGAAAGTGAAGGTTTAAATAAGGGTTCAACATTCTTCGTCACCCTTCCCATAATTCCCGCCTAAATTTAATTAACTTACAGCATGCCTCACGTATTGATAGTAGATGACGATGTCGATGCCGGCTTGGCGCTCAAGCACATAATCGCCAATGAAGGTTTTATGGTGACGACAGCAACCACCCTGGAGCAAGCTAAAGCTGAAGTCAAAAAACGTATGCCTGACGTCATTTTGACTGACCTAATGTTACCTGATGGCAAGGGTTTCGAAATATTTGGCGATTCTGAACCACCCAAACATGTCGAAATGATCTTGATGACGGGGTTTGCCAGCATGGAAACCTCCATAGAAGCCTTACGTCTGGGTTTTCGGGATTACTTAACCAAACCAGTTAACATTCAGCGCCTCAAAAGCTTGCTTGCCCGTATCCCCAAACCCTGTGACCTCAAAGAGGAAATTGATACCTTACGCAATGAACTCCTGGAATTGGGGCGATTTGGTAAATTATGGGGAACATCCCCCGCTATGCAAACTGTATATGAGCAAATCTCCAGGGTAGCACCCTGTAATGCAACCGTCTTGATTACGGGTGAAAGTGGTACGGGCAAGGAAATGGTCGCGCAAACTATCCATGAACTGAGTGCGCGGCGAAAAAATATGTTTTTGGCCTTGAATTGCAGCGCTATCTCGCCCCAATTAATTGAAAGCGAATTATTCGGTCACGAAAAGGGGAGTTTTACCGGTGCCACAAAAGACCGTAAAGGTTACTTTGAGCAAGCATCTTGCGGCACCTTGTTTTTAGACGAAGTGACAGAAATGCCGATCGAAATGCAAGCAAAATTACTTCGAGTGCTGGAAACCGGATGCATCATGCCGGTGGGAAGCAATACGGTCATCCAAACCGATGTGCGGATTGTTGCCGCCACGAATAGAGATCCGGCAAAGGCCGTGGCCGATGGTAAGTTACGTGAAGACTTAATGTACCGGTTGCAAGTCTTCCCATTAAATCTTCCTCCGCTTAGGGAGAGGCTAGAAGACACCGAGATCCTGGCGGAGTATTTTTTATTAGAGCTTAACCGGACAGAAAACCAGCGTAAAGTACTGACTTCCGATGCCTTGGATAAAATACGAAGTTATTCCTGGCCAGGCAATGTCCGTGAATTACGAAATGCCATCCAGCGTGCCTTTATTATGGCAGATCGGGACATTACAGCAGAATGCCTTTTCAATGTTAATGGTGGAACTAGTCAATCAAAGCAGTCTAATGTGGATGAAATAGTTCCGGGCATGACAATCACAGAGCTGGAAAACAAGTTGATAAATAAAACTCTGGCACATTGTACTGGTAACAAAGAGAAGTCCGCACAATTGTTGGGAATCAGTGTTAAGACGCTTTACAACAAGCTCAAAATTACTAAATAATTACCTTTTTCAGGTAATAAGCTAATGATATTTTTACATAAAATCTTATAAATAAAAAAATGAGTCATTTATATTTTAATGATGAAAACGCTATACCCAATTATCTCTTAGAAGTGCTAAACGAGTGTTCAAATGGGGTTACCTTGGCGGATCCATCTATTGATGACTTGCCCCTTATGTATGCAAATGATGTTTTTTTGAAAATGACTGGATATTCGGTAGCGGAAGTCATCGGAAAGAATTGCCGCTTTTTACAAGGCTCTGCTACTACTAGTGAATCAACATTAAAAATACGAAACTCAATAGCAAATGAACAACCTGATGAAGTTGAAATCATAAACTATCGTAAGAACGGTGAAATTTTTATCAATAGGCTAAAAATTAAGCCTTTATACAATGATAAAGGTGACCTGATCTATTTTTTAGGAATTCAAAATGAAATTGGCAAAGCCCAAAATTCGACAAAAACATAATTCATCATAGTTTCAAGAAAATTTTCTATCTAACTCCGCAAGTAATGCTGTTTAACGTAGCCCAATCCCGCCTATTCCTAGGACTAATCAGATTCCACGCCAAAGCCTTAATATTTATAGTTTTTTTAAGCAAGCCCGATCTGCCCGCTTTTTAAATAAATAGTCATATCATTCCGTTCCTAAGTTCCACACCTTCGTTAAAGCCTCTTCTCTTATTTGCAACAGGCAAATATTACTTGTTCACGGGTAAATATTTCCGGCAACTTTCTTTAACCGCTTTTTATGCTTTTCTTAACCAACTGAAAAATAACAAATAATTAATAATTATTTATATTGGCATAAGTTTTGCTAAATTAACTACAGATACTGTATTTATCAGTATTTAACGGGTAAGAGAAAGATTATTAAGTAATTTTGTAATCGTTGCCCATTTACAAAAATTGAAAATTTGGAGAAATATCATGCACAACCAAAAAGATGCTTATAAACAAAAAGTCGATGCCGAGTTGAGGGAGATTGAAGCTAAAACCGAATTACTTAAGGCCAAGGGCAATAACCTGATGGCCGATGCAAAAGTGAAGTTTGAAGAACAAATGGGCGATTTGGAGAAAGCCAAGACAGAATTTTCTACTTACTATGACCAATTGACGGAGAAAGCAGATGATGCTTGGGATGACGTCAAGGATGAAGCCGAAGACAAGTGGAATAAGTTTACCAGTTCTGTAAGCAGTTTTATTTCCAAACATACCTAAGCAGGGTTTTAAAAAACAATTTTCGGAGAGCCATCATGTTTAACTGGGCTATCACTTTTTTAATAATCGCCATCATCGCCGGGGTACTGGGGTTTGGCGGTATCGCAGGCGCATCCGTCGGCATGGCTAAAATCGCATTTGTTGCAGGATTGGTTTTAGCCATAGTTTTTTGGGTAATCGGCAAACGCGGGCCACCAGTGTAAGTTGCCATAAATAAAAAGTTGATTCTTGCGGGCGATTTAAGCCGTTAGGGTTGCTGAGTAAAACAACTACATTAAAACTTAGAACCAATCAATCTAAGTATAAAAGATTAAGGGGATTATCATGAAAACCAAACCACATATTATCACTTTTCGTTACTTATTTGTCTTCGCTGTAGCTTTAGTTATTTCCCTGGGAATTAACGGCTGTACTTCAACACCAACAAAAGAAAGCACCGGCCAGTTTGTTGATGATTCCGCTATCACCACAAAGGTAAAAGCTAAATTATTGGACGATCCAGTCGTAAGCGGCTTGCGAATTAGCGTTGAGACCTACAAAGGCATTGTGCAGCTTAGCGGGTTTGCTAATTCAAGTGCTGAAATAAATCAGGCGGAAGCACTGGCTCAACAGACAGATGGTGTCCGATCCGTTCGTAATGACATCCATCTTAAAAAATAAGATGACAGGCACCACTAACCAAAGGCTGAACGATCAAAATAACTTTGTTTTCAGTGATATTCAGCATTTTTATACTATTTAGGAGAACCACTATGAAACTTTCAAAATTAATTCTTATCGCCGCATTATCAACTGCATTTGTCAGTGCTTATGCTTTGGAAACCGAAGATGAAAAAAAGGAAGCGACTAAAAAGGAATTAAGCCGTGATACAGATAAAGCGGTAAACCGTGTCAAAGAAGCGGTTTGTATGGACACTGACACAGAATGCTTGAAAGAGAAAGCCAAACACCGCCTTGAAGAAACTACTGATGCGGTTAAGGACAAAGCCGGTGAAGTTAAAAACAAAGTTGACGAATAACTTATCGAAGCAACTTCAATTTTTTTAACACTATGCGGCTAAACAAGGAAGTTAGCCCTATTTCGAGAAAACTTGGGTAATTTAATTCATTACCCAACCATCAAATTAGATGAGGAGAACGTCATGCATCAAGAATCCGAATGTAAGGATGAAAAAAGTTGTGTGGTTAATCAAGACTATGCCGCCGCCTGTATTAAAGCTTGTCAAACCTGTGCTATCGATTGCGAAGTTTGCTTAGCGGCCATGATTGGCTAAAGCAGCCCTAATGACTGCCCGTTATGTTGTTACGAATGCCTGGAAATTTGTATGCAATGCGCACGGGCATTAGCCAGGGGCAGCCGGTTTGCCAAAGAATATTGTGCCCTTTGTGCGAACGTGTGTGAATGGTGCGCTGAACAATGTTCCCAACATAACATGGATCATTGTCAACGTTGTGCCGATTCTTGCCGGGTTTGTGCCGATGAATGCCGAAAAATGGCGGCATAGTGCGTATGCTTGGAAAACTGCAGGCGGCTGGCAGTTATATTGTTTTTTGGCAAACCGCCACTTTGGCGATTTGATATTGATTTTCATTTTTAAACTTTATGTGGGAAATAATATCGCAAGAGCTGAGTCGGGGACTACCTGACACCAGCGAATTCATCCGAGTTTCATTGCGCTTAATACTTGCGATGATACTGGGCGGCATCATCGGTATGGAACGCGAACAAAACGACAAACCCGCCGGTTTGCGCACCCACATACTGGTTGCCATGGGTTCAGCACTATTCGTCATCGTGCCCCTGGAGTTAGGCATATCGATGGGCGAGATAAGCAGAACCGTGCAAGGCGTAGCGACTGGCATAGGATTTCTTGGTGCCGGTGCCATAGTCAAGCAATCGGCCACCGACGACGTGAAAGGGTTAACTACGGCGGCAGGAATTTGGTTGACTGCGGGCGTAGGAGTAGCGCTTGGGTTAGGCAGCTTGGGCATTGCTTTGTTGGCGGTGTTGTTAACTTGGGTGACGTTAGCGATAGTTGGTTATATTAAACTCAAGCTTGAAGCCAAAGCTTAACAAATATGATTTGAATACATTTTAATTACCATTTTCTGCAGATTTATAAGGATTTCAATAGGAGTAATCATGTCAAACGATACACCCAAGCTAACCACAGCGACCGGTTGTCCTGTACAGGATAACCAGAACATTCTGACCGCTGGTCCTCGTGGTCCGCAATTGATGCAGGATGTCTGGTTTTTGGAAAAACTGGCTCATTTTGACAGGGAGGTCATCCCGGAAAGGCGCATGCATGCCAAGGGTTCTGGGGCTTACGGCTCATTTACTGTTACCCGAGACATAAGTAAATACACAAGAGCGAAAATTTTTTCGCAAGTGGGTAAAAAAACCGATTTGTTCGTGCGTTTTTCAACTGTCGCTGGTGAACGTGGCGCCGCCGATGCCGAGCGCGATATACGCGGCTTCTCCATAAAATTTTATACTGAGGAAGGCAATTGGGATTTGGTCGGCAATAACACTCCGGTTTTTTTTATGCGCGATCCCCTGAAATTTCCAGATTTAAACCATGCTGTCAAACGCGATCCGCGCACTAATTTAAGAAGCCCAAAAAATAATTGGGATTTCTGGACATTATTGCCCGAAGCCTTGCACCAAATAACCATAGCTATGAGCGATCGAGGAATTCCCGCCTCTTATCGAAACATGCATGGTTTTGGTAGCCATACCTTCAGTTTTATCAATGAAAATAACGAACGCTTTTGGGTTAAATTCCATTTTGTCTGTCAGCAAGGCATCAAAAATTTATCTGATGCCGAAGCAGAGCAGCTGGTTGGCAAAGACCGCGAATCGCACCAACGTGATTTGTACGAAAGCATAGAAAAAGGGGATTTACCACGATGGAAACTATTCGTCCAAGTCATGCCCGAAAACGAAGCGGTGAACTGTCCATATAACCCGTTCGATCTTACCAAAGTGTGGTTGAAAGATGACTACCCTTTACACGAAGTCGGTGTCATGGAGCTCAACAGGAATCCGGATAATTATTTTGCCGAGGTGGAGCAAGCAGCTTTTAATCCGGCCAATGTGGTTCCTGGGATAGGGTTTTCCCCGGATAAAATGCTGCAAGGACGCTTATTTTCCTATGGTGATGCCCAGCGCTATCGACTTGGCGTCAATCATAACCAAATACCTGTCAACCAACCGAGGTGTCCGGTGCATAGTTTCCACCGTGACGGTTTAATGCGGGTGGATGGCAATCAAGGCAGCCGGTTAGGATATGAACCAAACAGTTATGGCGAATGGCAAGATCAGCCCGAATCCAAAGAGCCGCCGTTAAGCTTGGAAGGTGCGGCGGATCATTGGAACCATCGTGTCGATTCTGATTATTATACCCAGCCAGGATTGTTGTTCAGGATCATGTCCACACAACAACAACAGGCATTATTCAGCAATACGGCCCGCAGCATGCAAGATGCGCCCAAACAAATAAAGTTACTTCATATTGCCAACTGCATGAAAGCCGATACGGCTTATGGGCAAGGTGTGGCTAAGGCATTAGGAATATCTTTAGGTGAGGTTCAGGGTTAAACAACACTACAAATTCTTCAGTTTTAGGAGGCAAGATGAACGATGGCAATGAAGTCATCCAAGGTATGGGCGCTGTTGTGACCGATTATGGCATTGCATTCAGGGTTTGGGCTCCAAACGCAGAAAGTGTCGCTGTCGTTGGCGACTTTAATAAATGGAAACCTGAAACCAATCCTATGATCCGCGAAGAAAACGGCACATGGTACGCTCATATACCTAATGCCAAAGAAGGGCAATCTTTTTTGTACCACATCAAAAGTCAAGGCAAAGAATTTACCCGCCCTGATCCTCGTGCACGATCAATGGAAAATTCGGTGGGCAAATCAATTATCTGGAAACCTAAGCCAGAACTGGCCGGGGATGTTTTCATACCTCCCACCCTTGACCAAGCGATCATTTACGAAATGCACGTTGGCTCGTTCAATGTGCCGCCAGGTGAAAAACACGGTACATTCGATAGCGCCATTAATAAAATGTCATATCTACAAAACCTTGGCATTAATGTGATTGAGGTGATGCCGGTAGCGGAGTTCGCCGGTGATTTGTCCTGGGGCTATAACCCCGCTTGCCCTTATGCAGTGGAAACGACTTATGGCGGCCCTGAAGGCTTATTGGCTTTTGTGAAGGCGGCGCATGAGCATGGAATCGCAGTAGTAATGGATGTCGTTTACAACCACTTTGGGCCTTCCGATCTTGGCTTGTGGCAATTTGATGGCTGGCCTGAAAACGACAAGGGCGGCATCTATTTCTATAATGACTACCGCTCCAGTACACCGTGGGGCGATACCCGGCCCGATTATGGTCGTGGCGAAGTGCGTACCTACTTGCGTGACAATGCCATGATGTGGCTGGATGAATACAAAATCGATGGCTTGCGCTGGGATATGACGCTCTACATCCGTTCAGTTGACAGCAATCCGGATGGCGACAGTGAAATACAGGAAGGCTGGGGGCTAATGCAATGGATAAATGATGAAGTCCACGCTAAATTTCCCCATGCCATTACGATCGCAGAGGACTTGCAGGATAACGAATATCTCGTTAAACCCACCAGCGTCGGCGGTGCTGGATTTTATACACAATGGAATGCCGCATTTGTCCATCCAATCCGTGAAGTGATGACAATGGTCGATGACCAGCATCGCGACATGAATGAAGTTGAAAACGCGTTGATGTTCCGCTTTGACGGCGATGCGTTTAAGCGTGTGGTGTATAGCGAATCACATGATGAAGTTGCCAATGGCAAGGCAAGGCTGCCAACCGAAATTTCCCCGGATGATTCAGCTGCTTTACCCGCTTTGCAACGTTCAAATCTGGCAGCGGTTTTAGTCTATACCGCGCCAGGTATACCAATGATTTTCCAAGGCCAGGAGTTTTTGACCGACGAATGGTTCCGGGACGATGTGCCACTAGATTGGACCTTGCCAAGGACATTTAAAGGAGTCCTGTCGCTTTACCGAGATTTAGCCGAATTACGGCGCAATATGCACGGTAATACTTTAGGGCTAATGGGGCAATGGCTTGATGTCCACCATGTCGAGCATGACCGAAATGTGATCGGATTTCGCCGTTGGCGGGAAGGAGGCCATGGGGACGATGTGATTGTAGTGGCTAACATAGCCATCCAACCTGCTGAAAATATCCGCATTGGTGTGCCTTCAGAAGGGCTATGGAAAGTCAGGTTTAACAGTGACTCATCAGCATACAGCAAATTACTGGGCAATTTTCCCTGTGTCGATACCGAAGCAATCGAGGGTGACTGGGATGGTCAACCATTTAGTATCAAATTGGCTTTAGGCAGTTACGCAACGGCGATCTTTTCACAAGATACTGGTGAAACATGACCCGAAAAACACTAACCTTTAAGAGAAATGAACTAGGAGAAAAAAATGGAAACGAACCAA
Source organism: Methyloglobulus sp. (assembly GCA_013141505.1). GTDB lineage: Bacteria > Pseudomonadota > Gammaproteobacteria > Methylococcales > Methylomonadaceae > Methyloglobulus. The sequence goes on along the minus strand of JABFQX010000001.1, from coordinate 29,920 downwards.
GCCGATTACTTTACTTATCAAAATAAGATTAAAGCGCTTAAACATGAAATGGAATTAGTAGTAACCCAGATGAACACTGTTTCTGCATCGATCAAAAATGTTTATATGGAATTGGAAGAGTTGGACAAGTGTCAGCCGTTAGTATCACCTTCTGATAATAGCCAAAAGCCTTATGAAGAACACGCTAATCCAGACAGCCAGACACCCTTAGAAAAAATCGGTGATGGTGGGTAAATAATAGTGAAAAATTTTAAATGCGGTAATTGTGGGAGCATGGTTTTTTTCGATAATGTTTTCTGTGAAACCTGCGGAGATACCCTCGGTTTTATTCCTGAAACCATGGAAATGGCTAGCTTTATCATATCTAACATAGGGGAATGGAGGCCACATTTAAAAAATCATAACGAGAATATTCATAATTACAAACCCTGCAACAACTATTTGAGTCACGGGGTATGTAATTGGATGCTTACAGCAGATGACCCAAGCGATTTGTGTTGGTCTTGCCGTTACACCGAAATTATTCCTGCATTAAACAACCCAGACAATAAACAATTATGGTTTCTTCTGGAGTCTGCTAAGCGTAGGCTTTTTTACACCTTATATGCCCTTAAACTCCCTATTCCTTCAAGAATGGAACAACCTGAAAGTGGTTTGGTGTTCCATTTTAAGGAAGACGATGCTACAGAAGGCGAAATTCTAACCGGTCATGACTCTGGTCTTATCACCTTAAATATTACCGAGGCTGAGGATGTCGAACGTGAAATTCGTAGAAAGGCGATGCACGAACCTTACCGAACTTTGTTGGGCCATTTCCGTCATGAGTCCGGACACTTTTACTGGGATCAGCTGATCGATGGAACAAACTGGATAGAACCTTATAGGGAAATATTTGGTGATGAGCGGATGGACTATGAAAACGCCCTGCATTTGCATTATCAGCAAGGCCCGCCCCACAACTGGGAAAACAACTATGTCTCGGCTTATGCGTCTACTCACCCTTGGGAGGACTGGGCAGAAACTTGGGCGCATTACTTGCATATAGTGGATGCTTTAGATACCGCTGAGCACTGGCATTTAACTTTGCAAAATGAAATTGGCCGAGGTACTAACGATAATGTTTTGGGGAATAATTTCAGTAACACACTTTTGAATAAGTGGGCGCCATTATCGCAGTTTTTGAATACTATGAATCGAAGTCTGGGTCACAAAGATAGTTACCCATTTTTGTTACCAAATGGTGTTATTCAAAAGCTCAGTTTTATTGATAGTGTTGTTATGGCCTTATAAAAAATTTGGTCATATGACCTACTTCTAGTTTAGCAATATGTTTAACTACGCAAGCCCTATGTTTAATGTTTGCGCCAGGACACAGTTTTCTGGGTTACATAGAAATCAAGTTTTATCGTGACATGATCATAAGCTACGGTGTGATATACCCAAGTAGCCTCCTAGAAGCGTTAGGGCTGGCAATTTCACGCTCATGTCACGAGCGCATAGTGGAATTGAAGTGCATTCCAATATCGCGTCGACTCATTTGTGAAGCGAAGTCGCAGAGCCAAGTTAAGGCGAGATTTAGAGCGTTGCAGGAGAAAGATGGAATAGCCGAAAGCAAGAGTCGCTCCGTTATTTTTGCCGATTTTTCAAGCAGAATGTACTGAACAATCTTTCGCATTTATCTTGGGTATAAATGGCAGTGCTCTGAAAACCTATTCTCTAATATAATCAAAATAAAGGTATTAAATATGATTAAAATAATAAATTTTGTTTTTGCAATAATAATGCTGCAATGTGGGTTTGTATATGCCGCAAGCAATGACGACATATTCATAGCCGGATATGCCGCTGCTGTAGTAAAGCAAAACTTTAAAATTAATATGCCTGGACTAACCGTAAAGAACGGTGTTGTTTTTATTCCTCCTGATAACCTGCAAGTTGATCAGCAAGCAAAGGCGGTTCAGTTACTTTCCGAAGTGCCAGGTGTAAACTCGGTTAAGTTTGCTGCGGCGTCAGCCTACCAATCTGACCCCATCTTAACGCAACCGTTAGAGGTTGCTCCTGATGAAGCAGTCACGACAAATCAATCTGTCGTATTACCAGTAGGTTTTTTGCCCAAAGGACATTTATTTAAACCTTTGCTGGCCGACCCTCGCTGGGCGCATTTTTCTGCCTCTTATCGGAATTATCAGACGACAAATTTTGACGGTCGCGATATTGCTTCGGTCAGCTTTGGCGAAACCATCCCGTTTTATCGGGCGAATATAGAAAACTCAACTATTCAGTGGGAATCAGGCATCCAAGGGGGCGTGTTCAGCGACTTTAACCTTGGCGCTTCTTCGGCCGATTTGCTAAATTCTGATTTCATTGCATCAATTTATACCAGTTTCCGTACTGGCCAGTTTTCAGGATTCGGCCGCATTTATCACCAAAGCTCGCATTTAGGGGACGAGTTCTTAATTAGACAATCGAACACTAAATTCGAACGGGTTAATTTGAGCTACGAAGGTGTCGATTTAAGGTTGTCTTATGAATTACCTTATGGCGTTAGAATTTATGGGGGCGGCGGCGGCTTGTTCCATAAAGAGCCGTCAAACCTAAAACCTTGGTCTACCCAGTATGGTGTCGAATTCAGAAGCCCATGGTATTTTGAATTTGCCTCAATGCGCCCTATTATTGCCGCAGACTTCAAAAATTTTGAGGAAAATAATTGGAACACTGATATATCCGCCAGAGCGGGTGTCGAATTCAATAATTTGAGCGTCCTCGATAGAAAGCTTCAAATTTTGGTCGAATATTTTAACGGTTATACACCTAGCGGACAGTTTTATAAAAACAAAGTTGAATATATTGGGCTTGGGGCGCATTTTCATTTTTAGTCTTCTTAAACCTACAACCGAATTTATAGGCGCAAACAACACTAGCTCTACATTTCTTTATTTTTTAGCAAACCTTTGCTTACGAATTTCCTTTTATTTATATTTACCTGATCCGGCAACTGCATTACTATCCAACAATTTAAAGATCCCTTTTGTTAAATCTCTGATGACCACGGGACATTGGTTTCTTTTATTAAGAAGATGTCTATCAGTTAACACAGTTGAGATTAGCCTTGAAGATACTTCTTCAAGGTTAAAGCCTTCATTAGTAGGTGGTTTATCAAAATCGTTAGGGTAATCATCAGCGCCCCGATGCAAATTAATACTCTGTTTTTTGTATGCATTAAAAGTTTCAATTCCTGACCGACCGTGAATTAAGGAGTATTTTCCATCATATTGCGGATTCCTTGTTACGTGGCTGTCAGAGAAAGAGTCTTGGATGACATGAAGCATACTGCCAAGAGCAATATTTTGGATATCTTCTTTCTTGGGAAGCCATGGTGTCTCCGAACAATCTAGTTTTCCGTATGAGTCAGGGGGTGATACTTCCCGGTTACACTTCAACCCAAACAGATAGGCTGGCGTCCAGTTTTTTCGTCTTCCATTCTGGTTGAAATGCTTTTTGAAATTAAGAGCGGCATTAGGTGTTACATACCGTTCTAAATTTGAAAATCGAGTGTTAATCGGTATAACACCAGTTGAAACCTTATAAGAAAATTCTATCCAAGACAACACGGCTTCTTGGGTTGTTAATGCTGTTTCCGAATCTGAATCAGCCATGGCGTGTAGAAATTGCAAATCAGAATGGTGGCTTCTATAAAGTAGATCAAAATTAGGATTTATACGCGTGGCGATGTCGCTCGCGTGTTCGAAGTTGACCAGCCATTCATATGGATGTTCGGGTAACAAATGAAGAGGATCGTCATTCCAACGTACACCTCGGATAACTTTATCAATCATTGATTTCGTGATGAATTTGTAACCGGGTAACTTTTTTTCTTTCACTAGAAAAATGGTTTTTACTGTAAGTTCCTCATGAACTGGGTTGATGATAATACTGGCTACAATACCAGCGCCATATTCGCTATTAGGCTCTAATTGACGGCTGCCATCGTATTTTTTAAAGGGGTTTATGTCAAATGCGAAGGTAACAAAAGATGGCAACCCAAACACAAGGACGATTATTAGTTTTTTCATTTATAAGCATCAGTTCGATTTTATCGAAACAAATTGTAGGGGTAATAAGCCAGGCATGTATCTTTAAATGAAATTATGTCGAACTTTCAAGGACATTCGCAAGTATTTTGAATGTCAGCTTAGCTTAAAATTAAGAGTTGTTCCCCATAGGCTGGTTAGGGTCGGACTGTCACCTTCGATTATCTGTGAAAATTGCCGTTTTCGACTGTCCGTTATTGCGGGGCAAGATTACATTATCCGGTAGTCATTCTCGAGCAATTTTGCATGCGCAACAGCTAACCTGGCAATGGGTATCCTGGGTGCTGAACAGGAAACATAATCCAATTTGATGTGATGGCAGAAACGAATCGATTGCGGGTGTCCGCCTTGTTCTCCGCATATGCCTATTTTGATGTCGGGCCGGGATTTGTGTCCTGCATCAGCGGTCATTTTCATTAATTGGCCGACACCTGTGGCATCCAGCACTTCAAACGGGTTGTCTTCCAGTAATCCAGTTTCGTTGTAAAGCGGCAGGAATTTATTTTCCGCATCTTCGCGAGAAAAAGAGAAAGTCGCTTGAGTTAAGTCATTCGTACCGAACGAAAAAAACTCAGCCACTTCAGCCAATTCTCCGGCGCGGGTACAGGCACGAACGGTTTCTATCATAGTCCCGAATTTAAATTCCAAACGTATGCCGTGTTGACGCTCGACTTCCTGTTGAATTTGATCGACATACGACTTAACTTTGATTAACTCTTGAACAGTAATCACTTGAGGCACCATGATTTCAGGCAATATCGGTGTGCGTTGTTTCTCACAAAGCGCTGCTGCTTCAAGGATAGAGCGGATTTGCATCTGGTAGATTTCAGGATACGACATACCAAGGCGCACGCCCCGGTGTCCCAGCATGGGATTGACTTCGTACAATTCCTTGACTTTTTTCAGCATCAATTCCTTTTTGGCAATCGCTTTGTTGATGACTTCCTCATTTAGTAGGTTAAACGGTCCAGGCAATGCTGCCTGCGCACCCAAGGTATCCAAAGTAACCTGCTGCCCGTGAATCATGACCTTATAAAGGTTTAACGACTTTATTTCATCTTCAAGTTGGTGCTCACTGGGCAAAAACTCATGCATCGGCGGGTCGAGCAACCTTACCGTAACAGGATAAGGGGACATCGCCTCGAAAAGTTCTTTAAAGTCATCCCGCTGGATGGGAAAAAGTTTTTCCAGTGCCTGTTGCCTCGCCTCTTTGGTGTCTGCCAGAATCATGTCAATGACCAAAGGCAGGCGGTCTGAGGCATTAAACATCCTTTCGGTACGGCATAAACCGATTCCTGTCGCACCATAACTCTTTGCCATCCTTGCACGTTCGGGTGTATCCACATTGGCATGGACTTCCAATTCGGCAACTTCATCGGCCCAGCCCAATAAGGTTTTTAATTCTTCAGAAAAGGAAGTTTCAATCGTTGGGATTTTTCCGATATAGATAAGGCCAGTACTGCCATCAATGGTAATGATATCGCCTTGGCGGATGTGCAAGTCGCCTATAACTGCCTGACGGGAACGCACATCGATTTTGATGTCTTCTGCGCCAGCAATGCAGGCTTTACCCATACCCCTGGCTACGACCGCAGCATGCGAGGTTTTACCGCCGCGGCTGGTCAAAATACCCTGGGCGGCAAAAAAGCCATGAATGTCTTCCGGTTTGGTTTCTTCCCTCAGTAAAATGACCGGCTCACCGGCACGACCCATTAATTCTGCCGTATCGGCATCGAAAACGCATTTACCGGAAGCTGCACCCGGCGAAGCCGGCAAACCTTGGGCTACGGGGTGTTGTTTATTCTCAGGGTCGAGTTGCGGATGTAAGAGCTGTTCCAGCAATTCTGGGTTGATGCGCAACAAAGCCTTTTTCTTGCTGATTAAGCCTTCGGCATCCATCTCTACAGAAGTGCGTACCATTGCCGTGGCGTTCATCTTACCGTTACGCGTTTGCAGGCAATACAAAATCCCGCGTTCAATGGTGTATTCGTAATCCTGGACTTCCTTATAATGGGACTCCAGTTTGTTACGCAAATCGACCAGTTTCTTATAAAGTTCCGGCATTTCATTAGCCAATTCATGCACGGGTTTAGGCGTACGGATACCGGCCACCACATCTTCGCCTTGGGCATTGACTAGGTATTCGCCATACATTTCATTGGCACCAGTACCGGGATTGCGGGTAAAACCGACGCCGGTTGCACAATCGTTGCCCATATTGCCAAATACCATGGCGACGACATTCACGGCAGTGCCGTTCGCCATTTGCGGGGTGATATGAAATTCACGCCGGTAATCGACAGCGCGTTTACCCATCCAGGAGTTGAATACCGCTATAATCGACAACTCCAGTTGTTCGTAAACGTTTTCAGGAAATGGCTTGCCGGTTTCTTCCAATACCACCTGCAGGAACAGCTCGCTGATTTGGCGTAAATGATCGGCACTTAAGCCCACATCCGATTTAATCCCGGCTTGTTTCTTGATGTTCACGAAATGTACATCGAATTTTTCATCCATAATTCCCAAGGCAACCTTACCGAATAGCTGGATAAAACGGCGGTAGGCGTCATAGGCAAAACGGGTGTCACCCGTCTGCTCAATCAATCCGGTCAGCGTTTGGGCATTGAGGCCAAGGTTAAGAATGGTATCCATCATGCCAGGCATCGAAATGGCAGAGCCGGAACGAACCGATACTAGCAAAGGGTTGTGGCTATCGCCGAATTTTTTACCTGAGAGCGCCTCAACTTCGACGATATGGCCTTTGACATCTTCCATTAAATTGTCAGGCAATTGATGGTTTTCAAGATAATCCAGGCAAGCCTTGGTTGTGATGACAAACCCAGGCGGCACATTGAGTCCAATCTGCGTCATTTCGCACAGGTTTGCACCTTTGCCTCCCAGTAATACTTTATTATGTCCGTCGCCTTTTTCGAAAGAATAGATATAGTTTTCTGTCATGATGTTATCGATGTAATTAGGTGAATATTTCGTTTCTTTTCATAACCTTATTAAAAGCCAATTAAAGAAATGAGGAATGGTGAAATTAAACACTAAATTAGTAAATATCTGTTTCTGGCCTAATTTGTATATGTAAGAAAGTAGACATTACTCAGGATTCACATGTACTGGAAGGTAAATATAACCGTAAACCATGAATGAACCGAATGGCAATATTAGTTTATTTCGATAATAGGTTGTAAGGATTAATAGAGCCCTAATTGAAGCCTGAACCTGTCAATAACCGGATATCAAAAGCATGTACTTATCGGGTAATTTATGAGCATTCGCCCATTGTACAATGTCTTGTGCGCCCATAGCACCAGACTGGCGTACCAGCTCTTTTCCGTCTTCGAACAAGGCTATGGTGGGTATGCTGTGGATATCTATTGGCCTTCCAAAGCCTGTTCACTTTCAGTGTCCACTTTGGCTAAACGCACCTTGGGTTCCAAAATTGACGCAGCTTGGACAAATGCCGATGCCATCATCTTGCAAGGCCCACACCATGGCGCCCAAAAATCGACCAGTACCGGAATGTCGTTATTGGTAATTTGGGTATGGAAAGTAGCAGCCGTCAGCTCCAACGGCTTCCCATTGAAGATCGGTTGATGGCATTTGCCACAATTAGGGTGTTGGGTAAGCCGAAGGGATGGCACACGGTTAACTGCCTGACAGTTTGGGCAAACGAGGTGCAAAGAATCACTCATTCAGGTTACTGTTCACGGTAGAAAGTTAACAGTCATAGTGGGGAACAGTACCTATACTTCAATAGGTAAGCTTGAAGATATTTAGGTGTAATGGCAATAGAAGAATTAACTTGAACAAGTAACAAAGCTAGTACTTGAAGTTCTGGTTTAGGAAAAAAACCCAGGAATGCATCTTATCGTCGGCTCAGGGTCGAAAACCGGCAGTCAAAATTTTTCCCTGAGTGGCTGCTATGGAGCTAACCAACCATTCGCTGGAAACTGACTCCCGGTTTTTCCCTGATGCACTTGTCCATTAAATGGGTAGCTCATCATCTTCGCGAGGTAGTTGCCCGCCTTCACGGGTAAGGATGCGACGGAAGGCCTCAAAATCAGCCCGGCTTTTTCTGTCCGCAAAAAAATTGGCGGTGTTAATTGCCGTCAACTTTTCAGCGACAGCTGTTGCCACGAACTGGTTAAGGCTAACACCTTCTTCTTTTGCGAGTTTTTCAACGGCCAGCTTCACTGAACGTGGTAACCGTAACGGGTAGGTACTGGTATTACTCATTGCTTTAACCTCTTAAGTGCTTCAGATGGTTTGAGGACTTCAATGCCAAAATTATTAGGGATGCTTCCAAAATCACGCAGATTGAAGGTGACAATAGCATCGGCCCTGCCATTGACTGCGGCTTCCAGCACCATCTCATCGCCAGGGTCGCGCAGCCTTGGTCGCCACAGAAAATGAGTTTTGACAGGATCGACCAAGGCTGCCAGCGCATCCAAGAACTGCCTGACTTGATATTCATCCAATCCGGCGGCGAGTTGGTGTTCTGCCACACTACAGGTAGCTTCATACTCCACGACCAACGGCACGTTGGCTACGATTACAAAAACTTCGTCAAGCGCAGCCAGCAAAAGTGCCGCCGAAGCACCCGTTGGGCTACGCATGGCGGAAACGACCACATCGGTATCCAAAACGTATCTCATATTGCATATGATATCACATTCTAGAAAAATGCTTCGTTAACCACCCTTTGTCTAGCTTAAATTGTTCTTGTAGCGCGGTCAGAAATCATCACAGGGTCACCATCTTAACCACATGCGGATTCGGTCTCGGCGTTCCGGTCTTAAACAACAGCCCAACATCCTTCAATAACAAGGCCGTGATCGGGGCACTCTGGTTATCACCTGATACCCGATAACGATGGATATTGAAACTGCCTGCCGTACGTTCATGCAAATCCAACTTTAAAAACTGTTTTTGTATGCTTTCCCAGGGCTCATCCAGTTGATGAACCCGCACATAATCCTGAAAAATACCCGGACTCAACAATAACACCCCCTCATTGACCACATGAATCCGGGCACCGGAATTGTTATAATCCACCGACCGGTCTTGAATACCGGCAATAATCCAGTCCAAAAAAGCATCGCCCGTTTTCATAGCAACAACCGCAGGCGCTTTGTTTTCAGCGATCGCGGTAACGGCCGTTTTTTTCGGTTTCGGGGCTGCGGTGTCTGGCACAGTGATCGGTTTGCTGTCACTCTTGGGTGGCTGGGTTTTAGTCGTCTCACTGGCCTCAGCACCCGATGGCATCACTTCGTTATCGTCCAGCGGATTAACTGTCTCTAATTCTGCGGCATCGTCGTCGGTACGCTGCACCGTGACCGATCCTGTAAACTCCCCCGGCCAGGCCTCCGTGTTGGCCCAAACCTTGATAAGCGGTATGCAGATCAGCGTTAAGTCATGCGACCAACCGTCGCCTTGCACCGTCATGCGCCAGATCGCCCGGTCCAGGTTCGCCTCCAGCACCTGGTGTTCCTGCAACACGTCGAACAACCGCTGGTTTTCCGTCGGTATCCCCGAATGCCCCGACTGGTTCAGGTACAGGCGCATGCTGTCGACCGCGCGTTTGCTGACCAGCCACAGCTTATTGCCCGCCCTAAAACCTGCCGCCCCGTTGCGGTTCAAGGGCAGGGTGTTCTCGTCGACCAGTTGCCGCAGCGCCATCACCAGCTTTTCGTGGAGCGGGACGACCTGGGACTTGGCGGCCTTGGCCCCCGGCTCAGCGCCGAGGCTGTGGCCAACCGATTGGCGGTCGGCCAAACCAATGATCTCGCCCAAGCAATCGGCCTGGCTGGTGTCCCCCGAGACACAAGCGCACCAGGCCGAGAACGCCTGCCGGTCGCTGGCGAGCCATGTCATGCCCGTGACGGGAATGATGCGGTGCGCCAACAGCATCGCCGCTTTCTCATGCAAGCGGTAAGTCCGGTTACGGACAAATTCAACGCCATACCAGTGGGTTTCGGCATTGCCGTCGATATCGCCCGCCCACGGGTCCCAAAGGCCAATAGGCCGGCCCGCAGTATCATACAACGTCACTTTCTGGTCCACCGCCGGTTTGGCCAGGTCATGGCACAGCGCCGCGGTAAACACCGCATACGTCCACACATCCTTCAAATGCACTAACGCCTCGACCTGAGCCCCTGGCGGCAACAAATAGCCCTGGCGGAGTGACAAGGCCGTCGTGGCCACTTCCAAGGTATGCGCCAACAAGCCCCCGGCCTGGGCATGGTGGTGGGCTTCCGAGGCCGGCAGTTGCTGGACGAAGCGGGCATAATGGTGCAGCGGGGCCAAATAGTAGTGCCGGAAATACGCCGCCGGCACCCCTGCCAGTTCTTCAATGCGGCTGATGGCGGCAGCATGTGGCGCCAATAAGGCGTTGGGGGACAATACAGGGTGGCAATGGGGCGGCGCAGGGTTGCTTGCCGGCATGATAACCGGGGCAGGGAGCGGCTTGTGCTTTTGGAAAAAGTTCAGCGACATAAGTAATTACATGAGCATAATCTTGGGTTAAAACCACGTAAAAACAAGGCATTAATCTGGCGTTTACCTTACCACGTTTGCCCAGCCTATACTATTGATAGTTTTACAGTAATCCTAAAAAAAACCCGTTAAACCACGCGCAAAGTTCAGCCATTGTGCAATAATTGGACAATCCAATAAAATCCCTTGGATTTAGGGGGTTTGCAACCCCAAAACCGGGCCTTTCCACAACGCTGTCCACAAAATCTGTGGATAAGTACACAAAAATATCAAAGCAATAGAATTGCAGTCTTGCTCCAGTTATGTTAAATAAAGCCCAGAATTAAACTTTTCCTTAAAAACAGCGTCAACCTAACACTTACATTTAACCGTGGGAAGCCATGAGCAGTCCAGCCGCCAATGTCCGCCATAAACTCAGCGTCAGCGATTATTACCGCATGGGCGATGCCGGTATCTTGCATGAAGACAGCCGGGTCGAGCTGATCGAAGGGGAACTCATTGATATGTCACCGATAGGAAGTCACCACGCGGGAATCGTTACACTAATTTTGCATCTCCTAAATAAGGAGATTAGTGACCAGGCTATCGTTTCGGTACAAAACCCAGTACGGCTTTCCGAATGGTCGGAGCCACAGCCCGATATTATGCTCCTAAAGCCACGGTCGGATTATTATTATGATTCACATCCGAAACCTTCCGATGTATTGGTGTTAATCGAAGTGGCCGACAGTTCGATCGACTATGACCGGAAGACCAAACTGCCGTTGTATGCCCGTAGTGGTATTCAGGAGTTCTGGATCATTGACATGAATGCGCAACGTTTGGAACGGTATAGCCAACCAAATGAAACTGGCTATGGCCATTGTGAAACCTTAGACAAAACAGGCAAGATCAGCCCAGCCGACTTACCGGACTTAGTCATCGACTTGAGTCGGATTTTGGCTTGAAAAAAAAGTGGCCACAACCCTAAAGCAGCGGACTCTGGCCAAGAAAACTTACTCACGCGGTCTTGGCCTGAAAAAAACAGCTCAAACAAGCTGTTAAGGAGAGCAACCATGTTTAACCTGATCGTAACCACCATCGAATATATTGTCGTGTTAGTCGTATTGGCCGCCTTCGTAATCGGTGCCTGGCGGCAACTCGTTGCCGAAACCTTAGGAGATCCCCTGCTCGTGGATCCATCCCCCAACGCCAAAGCCAAAGCGTATCAGTGTTTGGCGGGTAAGGTGCTTTGGCATATTTTGGTGCCGGCGTTTGTGGTTGCTCGCATAATTCTGGAGTTCGTGGGCGATGGCAAAAGAACATCAAGTTCTGGCGACGATTTTCGCTATAAGCACAAAGGTGAGACTTACTATACACATAGCACCGGAGATAGCAGTAATAGCTGGTATTGACTACATTAATTGATGTCCAGTTAAGTTACTTTCTTTCTTCGTGTTTACCGCCTTAATATTTTCTTAGTTACTTCATTTGATACTCTATCTGGCCCGTTATCAATTGGGTCAGATAAGCCCTTAAAAGTATCCATGGTTTTGTGAATGGATAATCCTGCCCAGCCAATCACCATAAACCACACCACCGGCAGCACCACAAACAACAAAATCGCCACCAGGTTTAAGATTAACAAGGTGGCGGCCTTATCCTCTTGCAAGTTCATCCAGCTGTACCACTTAATCCCTAAAGCTTCCATCATATGATTGTCGATCCACACCGCCAGGGTCCAGATCGGCGTTAAAAACTTGATGGCAATAATGGCGGCCGTGGTGGTATAAAGTGCCAGAAAGGAATACCCCGAGAACAGCAGGATAAAGGGCAGGAACATATAAACCCCCATTAAAATAAAGGACTGGCCTATGGGGGCGGCTTGCCGGAGCGCATAGACCTTGGGCCACCAACTGGCGAGCTCAAAGGTTAAACCCACGCCCGCTACGCCTTGGGAAACACCACTACTATTATTACCAAACGGGCTCGTGTAATTATCAATATCGATCAGACGGCCAAAGGCGGCCCGTTCCGGTTCCACGATCCGGCGGATCACCGCACTGTATGCCCCCTGAACATCACCGCTCAGGTCAATATTGGTTTGCGTGATGGCTTCCGGGTCCACCAAGGCCAATAATTGCGGTTGCAGACCGTTGAGGGAGTCTTCCCACCAGTCCTTGCACTCGGGACGGCCATAGGTCGGAATAAAACCCGCCTGGTATTCGGTATCGCGGGCGGCATTGTATTGAAAGCCCGGGATTTCCTCACTAGCCCGCATGCTCAGGTTTAAATTGGCATTGCCGTAAAAGCCATCCGTGTCCAGAAAATACCGTGACCCGATCCAATCGATATCCTGGGGTGGATAATTGGCCGGTAGTTTCGTATGGTTGGCCATAAACTTGGCCCGGGCTTTCAGCCAGCAATCGCGGGTAAACAGCTCCAACTGCCGGCGCAGGCCTGGTTCATTAATGCGGACATTGTCGAGTCGATAAGCATAGGTGCGCAGATCCGGGGAGCAGGGCACCAACGCCACCACGGCATTGTTCAGTCCATCGGCAACGTGCATGATAGTATCCCACCAAATCGGCACTTGTGCCGATCTACCGTCCAGGGCCGCAAAAGCCCGATCATACAAAGTCCCAGTACTTCGACCAGCGAACGTCGGCCCGCCACAGGCCGCGGTGTGGTTAATGGCGGCCGAACTGACGTTAAACACCGGTATGCCGGCCAGGGCGATGACCGTCATCATGCCAAGCACATCCATCCAATTATTGCGAATAACCGCCTCCGCGCCCTCAATGCCCTGCATCCGCCAACCCGTGATCCAGTTATTCAAAATTGCAGCGACGATCGGGATATACACTAAACCGGCATCCGCCAACACGCCCCAAATGCCGTCGTACATAAACCAGCCCAGCACCGTGGTGTAAATTTCAATCGCAGAACTGACATTCATCATTCACCTTCCTTCAATAAACCCTAAAACCGGCGGCAAGCCGCCTATGCCCCTTACTGTTGAAAAAGCCAGCGCAGGAAGGTCGCCAGGCCGTGCTGCGGGAGCAAACTCTCCACCAGAATCACCAATGCCGCCATGTGCCAACGTTGGTTAAACGCGAATTGCCGTTGCCAGGGTTCAAAGTGCAGCCAATCGGCCACTTTATTCACCCAAACCGGATAAAAACCCAGCATCACACTCATCAACGCTATCCGCCAGGCTAAAAAATACGGCTTAGCCTTCTCCAGCTTCTCCTGCAGGCCCGCCATCTTGGGCACCGTGTCATGGGACATCACCCAAAGACCGGTTAAGGCCGTGGCGAGGGCAAAGGCCGCCATCGCGCCCCAAAACAGCCAGCGCCCGCGTTTGATCGTAATCGGCTTAGATATAACCCGGTCTCCGTGCGTGGCATCCGCTTGAGTGCTATCCCCGGAAGTTACTTGATTCACTAGTTTCATCTTATTGCACCTCGCCGTTTTCAATACGAAGTACATCATTAGGGGAAGAAGCCCCGGTTTCCGCGGTATTTTTACTGCGGGCCTGGCTACTGCTGAGCAACACCGTCGCCGTTTGCGCAAACATCTCCCGCCTGATCTTGGTTTCATACAGGACATTGTCAATCGCCTGGGTAATGTGGGTCACCGCCATCTCAATGTCCGGGGACAACCCTGAGGCATAGATATTCGGTTCCATGCGGCCTGATTGCAGCAGGCGGCGTAACAATAAGGCTTTTTCCAGATTCCGGCCGGTGGCGGCCTCGTCGGCCAGCTTTTGCATGGCCGCTTCCTGCTCCTGTACCGTCGGTAACGCCCGAATGGCATCAATCACCTCACGGGTCATGGCAATGCCCGGGGTCGAGACCTTGTCCAGCTCATCGCTGCTTGGGTTCTGGTTACCATTGACGATGGTCTTCAAGGCGGTCAGAATCGGCGTTTTATCGCTAGCAATCCTAGGTAAAATGCCGTGCCCCGGGGTGGCATGGCGTTGTCGATCCTTACTGGTGGTCAATTCAACATCGCCCAGCACATACTGGGCATAGTCTTGCGCTGCCTGCGGCGTGCCCCAGACCTTAGCCATCGGCGTGGCACCGGCACCGGTCGTGGCCGCCGTGGTATCATCAACCGCCCGGCCCAACTCAATGTTATAACCCGCCTTCACCGTATCGGTAATGGCGAAGACCGGGGCCTGGCCATTGCCGCCGGCATACTGGCCACCCAACCAGGGAATGCCATTGCTGCCATTATTGGCTTCCACCGTTTCTTGGGCGGTTTTGACATCAGTGCTGGACGAACGGCTGCGGCCATTGCCCATCTGGACCTTCCAGTCATAGCCTTTGGCGACATTAATAAAGCGTTCGTAGGGGTTCTTACCATCGCGGATTTCCGCTTCCATCTGCTGGCAACTGGCATTGGCAGCTTCCAATTCCGCTTCACCGCGGATCACCGCATTTTGATAGAGATCGTACAAACCCGGTGCGGCCCGTTGCAGGATATAGGCCGGTAACGCGGCAATGGCACTGGTGGCGGCACCGATCAGGCCACTGTAGGCCGCCATCACCTTGCCCTGGACATTGCTTAATATATTGGTCAGCCCCGTAATCGGATCGAAATTACCACAGGAATAAATGTGGCTTAAATCCAGACTTCCCGCTAAGCGCAGCGACCTGGCCACGGGATTGGCCGCATCCGATACCGCCTGCGCCCCACCGATCTGGTAATACCAGCTGCTGTCACGTGCCGGGGCGGGATCGGCGTTGAGGCTACTGACGGACACCAGAATTAACAGCAAGCCGACCAGTACCCCTGGTAAGCGCCCCGGTATAAAGAAACGTTGTAATAATCGCACTGGTAGACAATTCATATACGTACTAAACAGGGGTTAAGAGGCAGGGGGGTAGGGCACCCCAATGGAAAACAAGAAAATACCTTCAACCGAACAACATTGGTACGGCCGCCACAGGGTAAAAGCATAACTGCCGGAACGGGCAATCTTGCCGCCGCCCCAACTGTTTAAGGCCTCTACATCGTTGCTGCCGAACACCGCGCAGCTTTTTTCCACCACCGGCACCGTCATTTGCCACCAGCCGTTAGTGGCATCGGTTTCCTTGATCGGGCCCGGCGACCACACCATGGTTTGCCCGTTAACGTGCCGGTTACTGTCGCCGTCGCCCTGATTAAGCGACACATACACATGCGGCTGGCTGTCGCGGGTAACGATATCGGCGATACGTTGCGCCATCACCGCCGCCGCCTTGGCATCATCGGACTGGGTGCTAAAGCCGCCCCGGGGGTAGACATTGCCCCAGGTATACAATTGTCCCGAACCGATTTCCCGTACCCCGGGGGTCACACTTTGCGGGTAGACAATTTCTGGCAACAGCCACCGCCAGGCTATGGCATCGAGGCCGGATAAAAAGTAAGGTTTAAAGGCGGTGACATCGGTCGGACACAAGGGTGGCGTCGAACTGCTGGTGATTAACGCCGCCGGATGGCCAATGGCATCGCCTTCCTTAAAGATCATGTTCTGGTGCTTGCCGTGACTGAAATCTCCTGCCGACGGCACCGCCTGTAACAAAGATGCCGCCACACTGGTGGATAAATGGCCGGTAATTGCTTTACCCTCAGTCCAGGGATTGCCGCTGACCCTATCATTGCTGCTGGAGTTATAGCTACTGACCACCAAATCCGGGTTATAGTGGCCGTACTTGACCGATTCTTCGGTATGGCACTCAAACAAGCTACACACCAGATAAATACAGATTCCTGTCGGTTGCCAGCGGCCACAGGCGGGAAATGCGCTAACCGCACTGGTGATAAGGCCTGTGGCACTGATGGTTTCACCGCTTAATGCCGCAAACACGTCCGCCGCCTGACCCGGACGGCTTAAAGTGACTAGCAGCAGTAGACCCATTAAGGCCAAGGGTTTCCCCGGGGTTTTCCGCCCTTTCGGTTTAAAAGCCCTCATGGCTGTTGCCCCTGACGCCACTGTCGGTAAATCGCCAGGCCCTGTTGGATATCCGTGACGCCAATAATGACTGCCTGATGGTTAAACACCAACGCCGGGTACTGGTTAAGACCTAAATTCACCGCCTGGCTCAAGCCGGCATAGGTAGGCAAGAGTTGTTGACCCAGTTCTGCCTCATGGACTTTGAGATAGTCTTTCGCCAGTTGTGTGGCCAACGCGGGATTCGCCGGTAATTTCAATTCGGCATTGACCTTAGCCATGGCCAGTTTCGGTGCCGCCAGGTCATAAACTGTCAACTTGACGTCCGGCAGATCGGTATGGCTCAGCGGAAAATGCCGGCTGTCAGTAAAGACCAGTACCGTGATCGGTTCTGGCAAGGGCTCAGCCAGCAAACCCGTTGAGCACGCCAGAGAAACGGCCATTATCACAGCTAAAGACGTCGAAAAAACCGGAATGCCCTGCATCAGCTTTGCCCCCGGCGAATAGAAATCTGCTCAGCGACCTTAAATACGGCTTCAAGCTCCGAACAACCATGCTGTTTCATCAACAGGGCGCGTTGCGCTTTCTCTTCCTTTTCCGTCATCCCTAAGGCTAAGGCAATGGCCGGCGGCACATTGCGGAACAAGGCGGTCAGATGGTCGGTCAATACCACACCTTCGGTGTATTGGCCTGGGGATTTACGCGCCGCCAACAATAATGCCGTTTGTTCTTCGGATAATTGCCTGAACCTTGCAATCTGCCCGATCTCATCCTTGGGCATCACGAGACATATCCACCATTCCAGCATGGTCAGCATACGCCGGCTGGCATCGGGAAAATCATCCAGGTTTTGCGTGGCAATCCAGAACCAGGCACCCAATTTGCGCCACATCTTGGTAATCTTGATCACATAGGGCGCCAATAAGGGGTTAGTGGTGATGACATGGCCTTCATCGGTAATGACCAGGGTAGGCCGGCCATCGTGTTGCCATCGTTCCACCCGGTTATTAATGGTATTCATCAGGCCGATATAAGCGACGGTCAACTTATCCTGATAACCCTCTCGGGCCAATAAGCCTAAATCCAAGATAGTGACATCACACTCAGGCCACGCTTTGCCCGGGCGGTTAAACAACTGGTGTTCAAAACTGCCCGGTGAGCAAAATAACCCTAAGGCATCGGCCATTTCCTCCGCCCGGTCATTGCCGCGCTGGGTGTTACGCTCCAGTTGCCGCATCGCCTGTTCCACATCCTCGGTCAACACCTGGTCACGGCCTTGGGTTTTAACCGCCTTGGCCGCATTGACAATCGCACGGCGGATCATTAAGCGGTCGGAGCGGGTCATGCGCCGTTCTTCCCGCGCTTCCCCACCGGTAATCATAATCCGCGCGGCAATCTCCATTTCGCCCAGAATATCGCGCTCCCCGTCCTCGTCATCATCATCAGGGCTGTCATAATCATCACTGGGGTCATCATTCAGATCTTGGGTCCCAATAAGTTCCAGATCCAGCTTTGCTACCCCTAACAACTTTACCGCATCGGCAAACGGCGGCAGGCTGACATCGGTATTGGGCGTCAAGCGCAGCGCATTGACTGTCAAATCCATACCTTTTAAGTAGTCCCCCAGTAAACCAAAGGAGTTGCCGGACTCGATTAAAAAGATACGTGGCCGGTAAAGAGCCAGCATTTGCAGGATCATATAGACCAAGGTGGCCGATTTTCCGGAACCCGTGGGCCCCACAATCAGGGCATGGCCGTTCTTTTTCCGGTCATACAGATTTAACGGATCAAAGGTTAAAGGTTCCCCGCCCCGGTTAAAAAACAGCAATCCTGGGTTCCCGGTGCCAGTGGAACGGCCATACAGTGGCGCCAAATTGGCAATTTGCTGGCTGAACACCAGTCGGGAGCGGTGCAGGGTCTTGTGATCAAACTGTGGCTCATAGGCCATCGGCAGGTTGCGCAAATAGCTGTCCAAGGGACACAAATCGTCCTCTTCCCGGATCGGGTGCAAACTATTGCTGCGGCACAGCGCATCCACCGTATTGGTTTTATTGGCTAAATCCTGGGTATCCTCGCCCCGGACAAAAAATGCCAGTTGCAGGGGGTACAGGGCATTGCCCCGGGCCACGGCCAGTTGCGCGTCCCTGGCATCACTGGCGGCCAGTTTGGCATCGGCGTAATCGCCATAGGCACCGCGTTCAATGTTGAGCAGATGGCTTCTGACCACATCCTGCGGCTTAATCGTCATGGTTAGCGCCATGACCGTGTGTTCGGGCATCTGGTCGAACAAGGCAAAGCTCTTAGCGTCGCCGCCCTGACGTTCATGGGTCATGACCCCAGGCACCGGGGGATTTTTTAACGCTTGCACCACCATGACCCGGTGCGGCAGGTGATCAAACCACCAAATCCCCGCATCCGGGTCGGCAGCAGGCGGGGTATTCATCAATTGTTCACTCAAATCCCAGCCGTAGGGCCGGTCTTTAGGATCCACGTCAGGGTAGGGCGCTAAGGCCAGCAAGGCATTGACATCGCCTGCTGTGGTTTCAGGACGGGGATTGAACCATTTGAACAACCAGTCATGAAAGGCAGAACCTGACAGGCGGGTCAACTTGATACCGGCCGATTCCATGCCGGCACTGAACCGGTCCACGATATCCCGGCTTTCCTGGAGGATGGCATCGATGCGCAGCTGACCGCCCTGGGCCAGCAGGGCTTTGGGTCGTGGCCGGTATAAGGTGCCCCTGACTTTACGGTGTTTACCCTGCCAGGGGCTGCCGGTGACCAGTTTATCGACAAACAGGCCGCCGGGGCGGGAAATCTCCGCCAGATGCGCGTCCAGGGTAGCAAACCAGGACGTCGAAAACACTGAGTCTTTGGCCGAAGGCTGTGCATAAGCGGCAATGTCACCGGCTAAACGGTCCAGCCGGGTTTCATCCTGCACATACAACTGCAACACCCAAGGGTCATCGTGCTCGGGGATGGCTGAGCTTAAGGCTATCTGAATCTTGTCCCGTAAACTTAGCAACCAGGCCTCAGGACGGGCTTCGGTACTGACCGGGCGTAAGTCAAAAGCCACCCCGATACTGTGGCCATCGGCCAATAACACCACCTGATGTTCGGCATCGAACTCTAGCCACGGCAACTGGTTGGTAAACGAGGGCGGGCGGTCATAGAGCTTTTTAACCTGCTCAACCGTCACCGGCCGATCGGTGCGGCGGCGGCCATGTTTGATGGGATCCGCTTTATCCGTCTTACCGGAAGCCAGACCTAAAAAACCCAATCCCACGAAACCAGAACCCGACGTCGCCATCAGTGCCGTCCTTCGCTTTCGCCGGGTAAGGCGTATTCGGTCTTTTCATAGAGTGTGAAGGAGGTGGCGTAACCGGGCACCGGCTGGCCACTGGCGGTCAGATGCGGGAAGACGTACAGCACCAGTGACGGATTGGGCAGTTTGGGGAAAAGCGCCGTAATTTCCGTATCAGCCTCGCGAGTGAAACCGGCCAGTTGACTGTCGCCGACCCCGGCTTTAGCGAATTCAGACCGGGTCGCGCTGGCTTTTTTTAAACTCGAGTGCTTAAAATGGGCATCATAGACTTCCTTCATCGACGCCCCCTCCTGCGGCAGGATAGATTCTTTATCGCCCATGACGCTACAGCCGCTTAAACCCAGCAGGTAGAATGACCCTAGCACCGCCAGTAAAGCCTGGCCTCGCTGCGATTTTTTACTTTGATCTCGATTCATTCCTTACTCCTAAGCAATAGCGGTGTCATGGCGGTGTGATATGGCAAATGACCTTAATCCAACGCCGCCACAACCTTAGACGCCCCATGATTTTTCCGGGCATAGGTCAGTTTGCGACCGTTGGGTTCAAAGTCGACCGGCAATTCCCGGTCGACGTGGATGGCAATCTCGGCACCGGTATCGACAAACACCGCATCGTAACTTTGCGCTTGCCGTTCCCCGATCCAGTCGGCCAGTTCATCCGCCCCGCCTGAGGCGATGGAACCTAAGGCATAGGTTTGTGGATTGCCGGTGACGCCGGTCGATAAGCCCCCCAAGGGGGTCGAATTCACGGTGGTTTGCGACCTGGCATAGGCATCACCTGCGGCACCAATAGCCCGGGCCAAGAAGCGGCCGCCCAGGTATTGCGGGGCATTGGTGATGCGGGCACCGGTAATACAGGGAATGCCGCGCCGGTCCGATATCCAGCCTAAGGGCTGGTTGCCGTTGCGGCTGCCACTGTTGGCATTGGCTTGGCCTTGCGCCTGGGCGCTTTGCTGGCTTTTTTGCTGTAAACTCTGGTCATCGGAGGACAAGGTACGGATGGTGCCATCGTCAAAGACGAAGGTGACCGAATGGATCTCGCCCCTGACGCAGGATAAGGTCCAGTCGCCAATGGCGTGGCCGGTAAAGATCATGCCGTCTAGGCCT
Organism: Methyloglobulus sp.; assembly: GCA_013141505.1. GTDB lineage: Bacteria > Pseudomonadota > Gammaproteobacteria > Methylococcales > Methylomonadaceae > Methyloglobulus. The sequence goes on along the minus strand of JABFQX010000001.1, from coordinate 8,971 downwards.
GGCATATCGAGGCCGTTGGCGGCCAGGTTATCGCTGCCGACAATAACTTTAAACGGGTAGGGATCATCGACATTGCCTTTGACCGGGATACGGCCAATCAGGGCGGTCATGCCGGTGGAACCGACTAAGGTCGAATTACGCGGTACGGTATACACCGGCTCCGGTAACGCCACCGGCACTGCCCTCGTTCCCGCTTGACTCCCGTCATGCGGCAGATGGCTTTGGATGATCGAGTTATCACTTATACTGTGTAACAGGCTGCCATCGGCCGTGGGCAGGGCATTCATGGCTTTATTTTTTATGCCGGTGACCGAATTACCCAGCTTTTCCAGGAGGGAGGCTGAGTTTAACGGTTCGACTTTAATCGAGGCAGGCGGGCCTGACAGGCTAAAGTCTGGATCCACACTCGCATTGCTTGGGGCTTTATTGCCATTATCCTGACTGCTTTGGGCGTATTTTTGGCTCAGATCATCCACCCGTTGCACCAAGGCTTCAATGCCCGTGTTAGTTTGTCCGCCCAGTTCCTTGCGCAAGTCATCTTTCACCTGGGCGGCAATCTCACGACTGAGCTGGTCTTGGTGTTGGGACTCCTGGGTCAGTTTATTGCGCATGTGTTCTTCTTCCAGGCGCACATGGGCGACTTCGGCCTGTAAGGCGGTTAAGGTGTCGGCTGGGCTATCGGCATCGGCCGGCGGAGCCGGTTTCACCACGGCCACCGGAATCTCTTCTTTGTGGCAGGATTTAATGGCAATACCTAAAATGATACAGATCACCAGGGTGCCCAGGATGGGCAACAGTTTATTGCTGCTAATATCCACCCAGGGTCTCCTGGAAGCTGCCGCTTGAAATCAGGTAGACCGCAGTGGTATCCCGTGGCGAACCCTGTGGCAGCAGGACGTTATGCTGGAAGGTTGCGGTTTGCCAGTGGCCCCTTAAGTTTCTGGGGTCTAAGATGAGGTCATGACCTGTGACATTGACCAATTTAACCGCCGTTACCGTCAGCCCCGAAGCCCGCCACGCCATGACCGGGGTCGCCTCTAAAGCTCCGCCCTGGTAGAGCTGGGTGGTGGTCTGTTGCCTGACGGGGCTGGGATAAACCCCATCCGGCAATTGCAACAGCCGCGCCGGGGCATACAAATGTTGCGCGGCCAGCCGGGTTAAGGCGACAGGATCTACATTAACCTGATCAACCACCGGGGAATTAGCCGCAGTAACTGGCTGGCTTGAGGCTTCCGTTTGGCCACCGGGCACCGACACTTCGATGCGCGTGGTGTCGGAAACCGCCGTGCTGGCGGCGATATCCACTAAATAGACATTATGGCTGACCATATCCTGCACTTGCACCCGATGCACCTTAAACGGTTTTAACGCCGTCCAGTAAATGGTGCCGGAATTCGTGTCAGCGACAATCTGGGTGCGCAAGAGGCTGGCATCCAGATCCGGCGGCAGTTCCACCTGCACCGGTACGGTAAAGGTCACCAGGCGTTCCCTGTTGACCGGTAAGGCAATCTGGATCGGGCGTTTGTCCCAGACCTTGCGTTCCAGCTCCGGCACGGCCGCACTGAGCTCAGCCGGCAAATTGGCTGCACGGGGCGGCTTGACCGGCTGACCCGGGGCTGGGCGGGAGCCAAGCACGGCAGCAAGCAATAGCAGCAGGGTGGATGCCTGCTGCAGACGTTTACGGTCATGGCATGGGATAAGTGCGCTGGTTGTCATGGTCGGTTCCCTGGTGTGGGCAGTTGCTTAGGATGGGCCAGGGTGATGGCAGCCGGTTGCTGGCTTAAGCGCGTGGGGCCAGGATCAGCGTAACCGTCCAGAGCCAGGCCCCATTGGTTGGCATTCAGGTCAACATCGTAACGCACGACCCTAACCGGATAACGCACATTGACCGATTTGACCAGCATGCCTTTGACCTGTTCTTCAATGTGCATGTCCAGCTGTGCCACCCATTCGCCTTGGCCACGTGCCGTGACCCGATCATCAGCAAAGATTTTATGGTCGCTGGCCAGCAGGATTTGCATCGAGCGCACCCGGCCGGTTAATTCATCGACGGCGGTGCCGGTACCATCTACAGGGTTGATTAGGCGTTGTTCGAGGTCGTACTTAAGTTCTGCATAAAAACGCGGGGTTAAATACGGCTTGACGCTATCAATGGCTTTGCCATAATCGGTGGCACCGTTACTTTGCCAATGGTTGATCACTTGCAAAATCCGGCTGGCAAAGGCAAAGATATGGCTGCGTTGGGGTTGGTTGAGCTTCACTTGAGCGCCATCTTCCAGATTCGGCGGCAGGTGGATAACAGCCTCTTGCCGGGCGCGATCCCAGCCGACGCCTAAACCTGCAATCATCAACACCAGGAGCGCGATAACGCCCTGGCAATACTTGAGCCGGACTTTCAGGTTTTCGTTGTCGTTTCGGTAGGCCATCGTTAATTAAAACCGGTTATTGTGGGTGCGGCCGATGCTCATCGTGCCCCGGTAGCTCAATAAGCCACTGTGGCCTAAACTTAAGCGCTGCAAGGCCAGTTTCATCTGGGTTTGGTAGTAATAGTCGGGTTTGCCGCGCTTGAGCCGTACCATGAGCTTGCCGCCGAGCACCACCAGGCCTAAAGCCAGCAAAAAGCCACCGGCCAAGCCGGGCAGAGGTTTACCCATCGTAAAACCAATGAACAATGTGGTCGGGAAGGCAATGACACAGGCGACTTTGACTGCCACGGCAAATTCGCTGTCGGTATAGCCCAGTAACACCACCGGTTCATGGTTAAGGCGTTCGGCCAGCAAGTCATCGCTGTCATCCGTCATCAGGCAATGACCGTGGTTGCGGCGTTAGCCAAAAACACCACAACTAACAAGACGCCGCCCCCGGCAACACCGGTAATGATAAGCTCACCCATTTCCTTTTTGCCCTTGCGCACTTCGCTCAAGTCATACAGGAAGTGGTAGGCAATCCACAATAAGGCGCCCAGGGCCAGGATCAGGCCGAGCACAATGCCGGCATCCTTGGCATAGCCTTTGATGGAGCCGAGGAAATCACCGGTCCCGGCGCCATTGGTCGGTTGGACTACCACCGGCAGGGCATCGGCCATGACTGGTTGCCAGGCAAACACCAGGGTCAGGCAGGCCAGTTGGCACAGGGTCGTTAAGGTTTTTACATTCATCACAGCTCCAGATAAAAGATCAGGGGTTAATAGCGGTAATCGCCTTTAAGCGGTTCAACGTTTCGAGGTTCGGTGCTTGGGGTATTGAGGTGCCATTCAATGCCACCTTTGACTAAGGCAATATCCCGGCGCAACCAGCCATAATTCAGCCGTACTCGCTTATCGACCAAAGACTTGCCCTCGGCTTCATAGATTAAGGGCGATAATGCATCCAGTTCATGGATCAGCCGGACCAGGGTGGCGTTTTCGTCATCCTGGCTGGTGGCCGGTGCGTTAGCCACCTCGTCACCGGCAGCGGCAGGCAACGCCATCAGGCAGAGCATGGCAGCAGCAAAGGGTAATGGCAGGTCAGTTTTTAGCTTCATCACAGTCCTCGACGGTCGATTAACTTGGCGTCGGGGTGTGTGGTAAATGCGGAAATCTTACCGCCCGCCGCTAACGCGCAAGGTCGGTAAGATGATTGGTGGAATGCAAGTTTTTTGCAAGAAACAACCGACCTTCCACTTGCGGCGATTTTTTTTAGCGCAATGAAGACTAACTATCTTATTGTTAGTAAAAGGAATGTATGAAAAATGATAAATTTTACGAAAAATTGAGGGTGACGCAGTTTTTTGGCGAAATCGGGCAAAAGTTAGCTTTTTATACCGGATATGCTTTAGGAACTATTTGTGAGAGTGTTCACGTAAAGATAGCATTAAAAGTATTTTGGTATTGCTGGAATATGTCCGGCGTTGTCAAGGCGCACCATAGCTTGATCGAGTCATAGACCATTTCGTCCTTTTTCGAGACGACCTTGGTCCGCCGGGTCATCCTGCCCAAATGATGCCGTGTGTTACTGTTGTCCTGCTCTATCCGCGTGGTGTGCGCCTTGCCGATCCGATGCCTGTCCCTTGGCAGCACGGCGGCGAATGCATCCCAGTCGTCGGTGTAGAACGTGCAGTCCGTCAAGTGCTTGACCTTGCCGTAGAGCCGTCGGAAGGTTGCAATATCACGACGACCGACCACCCAGGCAACAGTGCGCCGTGTGCGACGATCCAAGGCCTTGATGATCCAGCGCTTGTTTTTTTTGAACCGACGAAGTGCCACATCTCGTCAAATTCCATCTCCTGGATGCCGCCCGGCACTTCGGGGTCGGGCAGGCTGGCCGCCGCCTCGGTTATCCAACGGTACATCAGCGACCTGGAATGCCCGAACAGCTTGCCCAGCATCCCAAAAGACGCTTTCCCGACACTGTACAAAATCACCGCCAGCGCCTTCTTCGCCGCCAACGAGTCCTTGACCCGGCGGTCGCCCTCGACAAAATTCAGCCCACAGTCCTTGCATTTGTGGCGCAACTTGCCCCTGACCACGCCATTCTTGGTCAGCCGCACACTTCCGCACCGTTTACAGTTCAACATAGCCATGCCCACCGCCTCATCAGAATAAGGCTATATTAAACTAAATAACAATCTTTAGGTAAACACTCTCCTATTTGTTATTTGCTGTCGACTTAGGGCTACGCAAATGTTCATGGCTACCGTGATTTAATCTACATGCAAACAGATTCTGGCAACCTGGACACGGATTCCGGAAATCCTGTATAACGTGTTCAACTTCTTCCAGAAATGGTGTTCAGATTCAATCAGGATGACAGTGATCACCCGTTATGAGACAAATGAAGTCATCACTATCCCTTAGTCTATTTGGAGAAAGCGCATGCTTGCAGTAGTACAATTCATCGCCATTTTATCCGTGGCAATTTTTGCCGGCGCGGCCATTTATATCAATGTCGCTGAACATCCTGCCCGCATGGGCTGCGATACAAAAACAGCAGCAACGGTCTGGGCACCCAGCTATAAACGTGCTTATGTCATGCAAGCATCCTTGGCTGTAATGGGATTTATTTCGGGCCTCACTGTCTGGTTTCTCAAGGGCAGTATCCTGTGGCTACTTGGCGCAACCTGTATAGGCGCTGTAATCCCTTTTACCTTTATGGTAATTATGCCAACAAACCAACAGTTACTGGCACCTGAGCGGGACCTTAGTTCTACAGAAACCCGTGAACTCTTAGTTAAGTGGGGTAATCTCCACGCCGTCCGTAGTATTCTTAGTTTTATTGCATTGGTTATCTATGTCGCCTTATCGCTCAAGGCTTAACCAATTCTCTGGTTATTCCTAAATGGAATGTTTGAATTTTAATGAATCCGAGGAAAATTTTGGGTGACTGGATTTTTAGTGGAAATCTGACAAAAGTTGGCACTTTTTACACGGTAGTCTTGGCCTATTATTTGTTAATTGCTGTTGACTTTGGACGAAGCGGACGTTCGAAGACAAGATTATTTTGGCTAAAGCAGGAGAGTTTCGATAAGAATTGAGGTTATTTTTAACTGAAGGTCTAAGCCTGCAACGAAACGAAAGCCGACTGTCAAATTCAGTGTCCAGCTAGTTTAACTGAATTAAACAATGACCTAAACCAGACCTTCATCCAACAAACGGTTCAGATTGTGGTTCGTTTCGCTCTCACAATCTAACCTTATTCGTTAGGCCGTTGTTTCAAAAGAATGGCTCCTCGATTAATTCAGACGTACTCACGGCAACTTGAACGCCGTATTTTTTGTTCACGTCGGTTACTAATTCTGCGAACCATGCTGGTGCTTTAGGTGACACGAATACTTCTTCAATGAGCTGATCCAAATCGCAAGTGAGCACCTTACCTTGCTCTTTGCAATCTAAATCATGTACGACTGCGCGTACTTCTCGCTCATGCTCAAAGGATTTGCGCTTCCGCCAGAAAGCGTCGTTGACGCTGGCGTAGCTTTTCTTGAGATCAATATACTGAACTCTTCCGATGTAAATAGATGGATCACGGCCTAACGATTGGTACAAACTTTCGTAGGTAGTTCTTACAGCAACTGCGTTAGCGAGGAAACTAGAGTACAACCGCCACATTGCTTCCGACTCATGCTCGCTCTCATGCCAACAGCTTATGAAGGTGCTTTGCTTATTCGCCATGCCGACAAGTTCCAAATCGGCTAAAAGCTTGCTGGCTTGATTTTCGACTTCAACTTCGGAGAGTCCATGCTTGTATTCGGGGGGAGGGTTCTTGATTGCACTGCGAAAGAACTCCAAGAAATGAGAGTCCCATTTTTCCTTGTGATTTTTCAAACCCTTTGCACCTTCGTAATTATCTTCGAAGCTGTCGGCGCTAGTGAAGTACAAACCACGCGACGCAAGTAAACTCACATATTTCGTAAAATCCATATAGCGCCAGAGCTTGCTATTAGGCACTGGCAGAATATATGGTCGTGGCATGAAATAATGCCTTATGGCCGTTTCTTTGAGTAATTTGGCGCACTTGTCGCAGACGTATAGCGGTTCATCGTCATTGCCATATCCAAGATGTGATGTGTCGCCTTTATTGAATGCGTAGCCGCACGAAACACAGGCATCGTGGCTTTCAAACGCCATTCGCCTAAGCTCCAAACTGAGCCTTTTTGTCATTTCGGGTATTCGCATTATCGTGTGGAAATTCTAAAAATATCATTTTTCATGGTCGTGTGGAATTATGACACCAAAATTCAGAAATTCCTCACTATTTGGTAAGCCATAGCAGGCAGTATCCTCACGCACTCCAGCCTTAAACGATTTCCTTTTTACCTTATGCTTTGCGTTGGTGAACAGTGTTCTTGCTCGTAGCACGTCAAAACTATAACCACGGCCTTGCCTTGCAATCGATTTGATGTGGTTGTTAGCTGATTCGGTATAGGCATTGGTGATCCTGTGGTCAAAGTAGTTAAATACTTCGGTATGCCAATTGGTTATTGCCCTGTCCAGGTCGGAAAAATATCCACAAATGTCGGATGGAACATTATCTTTCCAGTAGAGATAAGCTATTTCAGCTTCTTTTCTGTTCAGATTGCTATCCCAGATGTCATAAAATTGCTCTTTGGCTTGATAAAGGTCATGCAGCAACGGGTAGTTTTCCGTCCAACCTGACAACAGGAACTCTTGGCTTGTATCCAAGTCACGCCGCCGCCTGAGCATCAAGAAACGGTCTTTTTTAAGCAGTTTGACTTCCCCGCTGGTCATTTGGCCTCTAAGGTCTTTACGGCCTTTCTCAACGGCTTCATTCGCCATTTTAACGACATGGAACTTATCAATGACAATCACGGCATGGGGTAGTACAGCAGTAACGGCATCACGATAAGGCCGCCACATATCCATCGTGACGAACTTGATTTGTTTGAGTGTCTTAAATCGGTATAAGGCACTGATAACGAACTGCTTTTTTCGGCTACCCACTAAATCGACAATCGTATTCTCGCCGATATTGGTCAGCACCAGACGCATTTGCCGGTTGAGATGCACTTCATCTATACCCAAGATTACCGGGGGTTCAAAACGATAATTTTTCTCCAAGCGTCCGATAAAAATGCTGACAATATTCCGCACCGTGCTTTCCGCAATCCCGATTTCATCGGCGATGCTGGTAAACGTCTTGATTAGTCCGTTATTTTCAACATAACTGACCAAACGATTGGTTGCCCGGTGCTTGTCATTGATGTCATCGCAACGCTGGAGGAAGGTGATGCCGCAACTGCGGCACTTATAGCGTTTACGCTCTAACAAGATACCCACGCGGCGACCGTGCATGGGCGTGTCCATATAAAGGGATGTTTTAGTGCCGTGGCGGTATAAAGCAACACTTATGCAATCAAAGCAGCATTGCGGTTCACTACTGGGAATGGCATAGACATGGTAATCCTGGTCGTGCTTTTCCTCGATACGGCTTACTGTGATTGAGGGGAGGTTTAAATGCACAAGTAGTTTGCTTAGCTGCTTAGTTATTAAGCTTAACCCCTGTTATTCAATGCAGGCAGCTAACAGAGCATAATGACTTTTTGGGTATTGATGGGTTACAAAAACTGTGAGTCGCTGGCTGAATTCTCATTGGCAATTCTCTCTGGGAAAAGTTTTCGTGAGGTGATTTTGTGACGCTTAGCTTTTGCCGCCCCGCGCTTCTTCCACCAGATATAAACCCCAGTCACCGGCAGCATAGTAATCACCAAGCCCATTACACAAACGAAAATCTTCATCGGCAAACCAAATATCTTCGCCATATGCAGCATCGACAGCCATGATGAGATGGTATCTGACAAACGTGTTTCCGCTTCTTTCACTTCCGGCGTGGCCTGGGGCGCTTCGGGCGGTGTTTTGCCGGTATCGGCATCGAACTCGACGCACGCTTGGGCGTCTTCGGCACGTACCAAAGTATCAGCGCACATCGTGTAGCGGCCAGTATCGCGGTCGATAAGCAAAATTGTTTCGTATTTGATGGTAAAGCCGTCCTTATTCGCCTTGATGTCGAGCAAAACCCTGCCTCTGCTGCGCGCTTCCATCCATCCCAGATTGGGGTTTTCAAGCGGGGTTACACGGGTGGGCATGGCGGGTGCGGGCAATTCGGGTGGCGGTGCGCCAAACAGCGTATTCATCACCGGGTAGTAGACTTCATCCAGATTAAACAGGACACTCGACCAGGCGAAGATGAAAAGCATCGCCCAAGTCCACAGCCCGAAAGCACGGTGGAGGTCGAAATTGACCCTAAAAAATGAAGCAGGCCACTTAATCTTCCAGGCGACTTTCCAACGTTGCCAGAAAATTCTTAAGACAGATGGCCTATTACAGCGTTCGTGCTGAGTTTTGGTAGTCTGTAGAGTTAAAAATTGCTTTCGCGGACGGGGCGGCAAGGTCAAATAAAACCCCACAAAACAGTCAATCGTCCACACCAGCGCCACCACACCGAGGATACGTGCGCCCAATCCAGCGTAACTGGCT
>JABFQX010000037.1 GCA_013141505.1 Methyloglobulus sp. | reverse complement strand
AACTGGAGTTCATTTGAATAATGAGTTGGCTTATCCAGATAAGTGCTTAAAGCATTGGCCATTTTTCAAAAAAAATGCCGGAAGCAGTTAGAGGGCAAGTCAGCTTTTTGGATTCTTTCACAGTCTCATACGCAATCCAATACCCTCAGGGCACAAGGGCAGAGACTTACACAGTGGAAGGCTACAACAGCCTGTTGCGGGCACAGCTTGGCAAGGTTGAAACGGAAGGCCAAGTGTTACAGTAAAAGCCAAGACATGCTTGGATGCTCGGTCAAGCTGTTTATGGCCTATTGGAATAACGGGAAATCTATATTAATTTAACAATACCAAATTTTACAAGGTGATATTAATGTCAAAGTCTGGGAACGGCAATCATCGCCACCTGTTTTTGAAGTCAAATCCGGTTCGGGAACATCATGCTTGAGTATACCGATTACATAAAAATATTTATTGCCTTGTTGGCGGTTGTTGATCCATTGGCGATCATCCCTATCATCGCCGTGATGACTCCGCGAGACAAACCGCCTGAGCTTAAATCAATCGCCAGGACGGTGGTGCTAACAGTGACCGCTGTTTTGTTGCTCGCGCTTTTTACCGGGGAATCCGTGTTAATTTTCTTCGGTATCAGCATGAATTCATTTCGTGTCAGCGGTGGTATTCTGCTGTTATTAATGTCTCTGTCGATGCTGCAAGGCAAAATCAGCGAAACAGTCCTGAACAAGGCAGAAGTCCGCGAAGGTGAAGCCGCAGAAACCTTTGCCGTAGTCCCCTTATCTATCCCCTTTCTGGCAGGGCCGGGGGCGATTAGCACGGTAATCCTGTACGCACAACGCGGACACGATATTAACCATTACTTGATGATAAGCCTGGATATTTTTGCCATCGCGGTGATCCTATGGATCGTGTTACGCGCCACGCCATGGTTGACGCAGCGCCTGAGCCAGACCTCAATCAACATCGTTATCCGGCTAATGGGGCTGATTTTATTGGCACTTGCGGTGGAGTTCATTGCCGGAGGGTTAAAAGGATTATTTCCGGTCTTGGCTTAACAAAACTAGCCTGAGAAAATGTCTCAAAATGAAGCGAACATTATCATTCATTAATGGAATGCGCCACCAAACATGCCACGGCAACTGCTGGCGCACAATCGGCGACATCATAATTGCATTGCTCTCCCATCCCCGAGAACAACTCGGCAAAATCGACATAGGGACGGCTTAAATCCAATGCAATCTGTTTGACCAGAAATCGACCAATACCTGCGCCTATTACAGGTCTGTCTTTGCCTAATTCGGTACGCCTTAGTTGCTGATCACAGGCATTTTTTATCCTTTGCAATTGCTGATCCCGAATATTTTCGGCAACCCGTTGCCAGCGGTCAAATTCATCGTCGGCATAATCGCAACCTAGCATTCTTGCCAAACGCCTGCCGCTGGCGGATGCGGTTTTTTCCGCACCGTCGGCAGTATCGGTTTGGTCGTGCTGTTCTTGCAACGCCCCGGTGATGCGGTACACATCGGCCATCGTCGCAAAATATTCAGCCATAACTCCGATGTGTTTGCCCTGGTCGTACACGGATTGAGCGACAGCCATCACCGGCGTTCTGACGATTCCGGTATATATAAGTTCCTGGGAGATTAAGCGCTCATAATCACTATAACCTTCTGCTAAAACCTTGCCGTCATTTAACAGGAGGATGTCAGTCGTCGTGCTGCCAATATCGACAAACAAACCACCACCCAGTTGTTGGGCTGTCCATGTTGCACTTGCCAACCAATTGGCAGATGCAATGCTGGCATAATGTTTGAGTTTGACATCGGCCAACTTTAATAAGCCGTCTTTGCCCGTATAAACCATCGTGTTTTTGTCTGGCAACAGTTCATCCATTACGGCAAGGATTTGTTTAACGCCATCATCCCGACCAGCAAATAAATCCACCAGTTCACCCGTCATGGTTATGACATGTAGGATATTTGCTGAAGTCGTCTGACTTAATATGTCTTTTGCCGCGTCACGCAGCTTGTCTTTGCCTTTCCATAACGGACAGGGTTTTTGGTAGACATTAATAGCGCCTGTTTTTGCTTGGATGTGCGCGGCCTTGAGATGTGCGCCGCCAATATCCCAACCGATGATGTCAGTTTGCATTTTATTTGTGTTGGGGCGTTTTAACGGAAACGGCCTGGTTGCGGGTTCGTTGTAGACGCGGTTCATTCGCCAGTAATTCCAATACTACCCTGGCACAATTGATGCCGCAAGCTGCTTGGATTCCTGCAAATGAAGTCGTAAGACGTGGATTGATTTCAAGAATAAAAAGCTGCTCTGAGGTTTCGATCAAATCAATTCCCACATAGCCCCATAAATTTGTCATAGCCTTAGCGACCGCATCAACCAGTGCCTGGTATCTGAAGATATGCGCCGTGTAGTTAACGGTAATTTCGGTTAAATGGTACTGCTTGTTCTTAACGGTAAAGTGTTGCAGATTGGCACACACCAACCAACCACGGCCCTTTTTAAACAAACAGGACAAGCTGGTCTTCTGGCCTTGAATATGGGGCTGGATAATGTACCGGCCTTTATTAAGCACAGCATTTATCGAATTAAATTCTTTTTCATCGACAATCAGGTAGCTGTCTTCACAACCGACACCATCGACTGCCTTTATGATCCATTCGCCATGAGTAAACTTAAAATCGATCAATTTTTGGGTCGGGATGGTAGTGATAGAATGCCGGATTAACTGTTCATACGTCAACCATTTATTACCGGCAACCTCAACCGCACTGGCCGGCGAAGTCAATAATAACTTTCCTGCCTGCCGGACTTCCGCACATAAATTTCGCAGCAAAGAACCAGTTTCCGGCGCTATCGGCCAGACGGCGTCGCAGGTTTTCATCAATCGCAAAAATTCCGCATGGCAATGCTGCTCTGAGCTGATGATGTGGGTTATGACAGACTCATTAAGCACCAGACTTGCTGCCATGCGATAATCCAGCATGACAGCAAGTTCTATTACATCCAAACTGCTCAAACTATCTACTAGGGCTTGCAACATGATCAACCCTTCACCGGCTAATATCTCCGGCAGTTCGGACTTATTCAAACCGCCGCCAGTGGTATACTCAAATACCAGAATTTTTAATCGATTCATCGGGTAATTTTATCATCAATTGAACCACCACCGTTGGACAGTTAAACAGTGCAGATAATCCCAGTCATCGACCTTAAAAACGGTATCGTTGTCCACGCCAAACAAGGTGACCGCGACCATTACGCGCCACTTAAATCCGAGTTATGTAAAACCCCGGATATTTTCACTGTAGTTAATGTTTATAAAATGGCTTTTGGATTTTCAACCATTTATATAGCCGACCTCGACGCAATTACCCGGCAAGGACATAATGGCGAGACTTTGAATAAGATTTTGGCAGCTTTCCCGGAAATTAACTTCTGGATAGATAGCGGTTATCCCATATGTGATGACAGGCTATTACGCTTCGACAATTTTCTGCCCGTATTCGGTAGCGAGTCTTTTGACAATCACAACGTAGCGGAGCTGAGCCGATTCAAACGCGATTTTATTCTTTCCCTTGATTATTCAGTCACCGGCGAGATGGGGGCAAAAAAATTGTTTTCTCAACCCGAATTATGGCCCAGCAATGTCATTATCATGAGTTTGCCTAATGTTGGCAGCAACCTTGGGCCTGATATAGAAAGGTTAGCCACCTATCGCAACGAACACCCCGAACACAACATCATTGCTTCTGGAGGAGTCAGGAACTACGAGGATTTGCGGGCTTTAAGAAAATTAGGAATCGAGCAGGTTCTGGTAGCGACTGCGTTACATAATGGCAGTATCAATCCAGACGGAATTGCCAACTTGTAGGCAAAAAAATACCCCGCAAGCGGGGTATTTTTAACATCAGTGTCCTAATATTAGTTAGGAGCGAACGGATGTTTAGCAGTAGATTTAGCTTTTACAACTTCAGCTGCAGTTGGTGAACCAGCAACAGCGCGTTTCAATGCTTCTTTAGTTGCATCGTAGTTAAACTTCTGGATTTTTGCATCGTCTTCAGCAGCCCAGTGGATAAATACACCAACAGCTACAAACAAATCATCCGCTTCATCAGCTGGAATTGTGCCGTCTTCTACACAATCAGCAACTGCCATAGCAACACCACGTTGTGCTGGGCCAAACATTTGTACTGCTTGCTTAGCGCCTTTAATGGTGACTTTGTTGAACATAACAGTTGCTGGCTTAACCATCAGGTTAGGAGCAACCACAGCCAACAGACTGGAAAAACCGTCTTTGTTGTTAGTCAAGCAGTTTGCAAATGCCGCTTCAGCAGCAGAACCTCTAGGCCCGATGATCAAATCAATGTGAGCAACTTCGTTACCGTCACCAACTAAAGACTCACCAACGCACAATTTATTAATTTTTGCCATGCTTATTTTCCCCTCGAAGAAAAATTAAATTGAATATTATTTGTTTAACTTGAACAAATTCTTGCTGATAGCCAATGCTTATTCAGAAATTAAAAATTCCTCAATAAGTACCGACAATGTAGTCGCTACAGTCATATCAGCTGTAGTACCAGGATTAACACCGATTGATTTAAACTCTGTATCCAAGCAATAAAGCCGCTGCTTAATATGTTCTAGATCAGTTGTTTGACCAAACTCCACAAGAAACTGCCGCATCCTTTCAGCAACCCATTCTGTGTATTTTGTCCCATGTCTTCTTTCGATATGACTATCGGGATATTGGGCTAATAACTCAACGTATAAAAATACCGCTGCCCAATTTTTGTCTCTCCATTGACTTAGCCTCGCATTGTACCTTAAAACAGCAAAATCGAAAATATCTTTGTACCCGGTGGCGTATTGCAGGGCAATTTGGTCTTTTGCGCTGGCAATTTCCATCGCCCTGGTCAATGTGACGGTAGGTGGGTTATGCACATCCTGCTCATCGCTCTCGCCTAATCCGCCCGGCGCTGCCAAGATGATGGCTTTAAATGCCCAGTCTGCATCAGCTAGGGTGGTAGCCGCTAAAACTTGATTTAAGGCTTGCCGCAAGTTTAGGTCAGCTTTACTTTGGGAAGCTGCCTGAATTAAGGGGGCGCACAGCAAAATAATGCCTAAATTGGTATTACAACCGACAGCTTCACGCGTGGCTTCGACTGCGTAAAATATCTTTTCGCCTAATGAGTAATCAAGATTGCAAAGTGGCTTCGAACTGACTTCGGCACTGATCCGAAAATCACTGACGGTCATATCATGACCGTCCGCATAAACGCTGACATTACCTGGCTTGAATGCCTGCAATTCGATTTCACAGGCTTGCTGGTAAAGCGCCTTGAGTTGTCGTGGCGTTATTATCATGAAACCGCAGTAATGAATTCAGTGCAGTTGCCTTTAATGCACCGATTAACCATATCTTCCGCCAATAATGTCGCAATATTGACCTGCACCGCACTCTCCAAGCCTTTCCAGGCGGGAATACTATTGACCTCAATAACCGTATATCGGCCTGTCTTGTCCTGAATAATATCGACACCAGCATAATCCATCGCCAATGCCTTGGTCGCCTTGATGGCTATTTCTGCCAACACAGGATCTACATCTATCGCCTCGCAACTCGCTCCACGAGCAACATTGTTCAACCAAGACTTACCACGTCGCCGCATAATAGCAACTGATTGATTGTTAATAACAAATACACGATAATCCGAAAAACCTTCACCCGCGCAATGGACAAAACGCTGAAAATAATACACGCCGTTGCTGCTGCTTAACCAAAACAAATCGGTCATTTTTTCGATACGCCGAATGCCTTCACCTTGGGAACCAAATAAAGGCTTGGTAATCAGCATATGGCCATTTTTTAACTCATTTTCGGCGATATTAATCGCTTCCATACGATTTCTTGACGCCCAGGTCAACGGGGTAGAAATACCAGCCTGATGTAACAGAAAGCTGGTCATGGCCTTATCTACGCTCCGCTCAATGGCGCGACCATCGTTGTACACCGGCACATTCAACAGTTTTAAGGCATGGAGTATATCTAAATACAGGACGACTTCTTCAAGCGATCCTCCCGGAACACCGCGCACAAATACAGCATCAGGAAGGGCTTGCTCAAAGCCAGGAATAGTGACCGGAATTCGACCTGGTTCGATAGTTAAACTGCATTCGGTCAAGGAAATAAAGTCGCTGCTGCAGCCAAGCCTAGCAAAAGCCTGGGACAATTCTTTGCCATGCCAGCCAGGATCGTCAGTAAAAATAACAATTCGCGCCACGATTAGCCTTAATCTTTAGGAAATAACGTCAAATCGACACGCCAAAACGGCGCAGCAGTGGAATCATCAAAAAATAACACAGGATAGTCGCGGCACTGGCAAGCCCCAAACTTAACCAAAATGCCAAACCTTGCCTGAGCAATAGCGGGAACAACAAAAATAACAACAATGAAGGCAGAACCAACCAAAAAATCTGACTGGATAATTCGGCAATTTGCGCTACCTGAGCACCTTCAACGCGTAACCATACGATAGCCAGCATCGATGTCAGCGGTAAAGAAGCAACCAGTGCCGCAAAACCGCTATTACGCTTGGCAATTTCGGAAACCGCCACGATAACCAGTGCGGAAACCAACAACTTAACAAGGTAATACCACACGCGTTAGTTATGCGCCAAATGATTGATCCAACAACGCATTATCCAATTTACCGGCGCGGAAGCTATTGCCTGATTCAACTGCCGTTACGATAACGGAGGCAGGGCTGAACAACATTGCATCAATCTTGAAGAAGTCATATTCATATTGCTTGAAAATTTCGGCAAACGGTTTACCGTAATCTTTTGAGGTCGAACTCGGTAGCGCATCCGCTAATTTTTTCGCTTCATCATCGCTACCTTTAACGAATAGGTGGACTTGTCCAGCAAATAAAATGGCATCATTAGTACGCCCCATCGCCTTGACGAACTTGGGATGTGGCGGGCAGATAGGCGCATTGCCGCTACCGTCAACAATATTTTCTAAGGGAAAATGCAAGGCATGAGCCTTGTGCATGGCAACTTCCAAAACCCGCGCCACAACCTGCACACAGCCTGCCAGACTGCTAGTGGGCGTGACAATAACGGTCAACAGTTTAGGCGAAATACCACAGGCTATCGCGACTTTCTCGATAATCTCCACAGGCGGCACGGCATCGTTTTCGATCACTAAAACGGCGGTATCACAAGCATCTTGATAGGCTAATTCTTTATAAAGCTCTTCAACCGGCTCTTTTTTCTCATCTTTTATTTTAGTTGCCATCGCTCGCGCTGGCCCGGAACCTAACGCGAAATATTTTTCATGCGACAAGCTCCAACCCGCATACTGACTACCTAGGCAACTCAACACCGGATTGCTGGAATGTACATTCACCGATAGTGGCCAGTTGTCGGTATAAGCGCGTTGGCTAATCGACACTTTACCCAAACCACCCATGCAGATTTCGGCAATAATGCGTCCTGCTTCAAGTCCGCCCGGCACTTTAATTCCGGCATCAATCACCGTACAACCATTCTTTAATTGCTCAACACTTACGCGCAATGCAGCGGCATTATCGACTAAATATTTCACTAAAGGCTGGGTTAACTTGTTGACGCTGGCGCTAAATTCCATGAGATTGAAACCTGTCTAATTGGTTAATAATAAATGCATGTCTTACTTGTAACTGCTCCAGAACCGCCTGCGGCTCTTTTTGGTGGCTAATGATACTGCAAATCGGCTGACCCGCGCTAATTATGCTATCGCCCGATGGTCTATCCTGAGCACCTTCAGGCCATACAAAACTATCCGTCAATTTTACATCTTGTTCGGCGTAGACGATTTGCAAGCCTGTTATGCCTGCCTGCATCGGCTTATACGCCCATAACTTACCTTGACATGCCCGGATATGACGATTGAACAAATCCGCATCGTACAACTGCAAACTGGCAGGTGGCCTGGGGTTAATTTCCAGAACATGATTGACATTTCCAGATTGAATAAAATCCAATGAATTCAAGCCTTTTAGGGATAAAACCGGAATTAATTTATCCAGCCATGCACTTATTTCAGCTTTTTGTTCCTTTGATAATCCGGTCGTATTGATGATGCCTGAAAAAATAAACTCATCCTTGCTATTTAATTGAGTCGTCCATTGACGATTGAATCCAATGATTTGCCCATGATGCCCATCAGCAAGAAACAGCACAGAGTAAGCTATGCCATCCAGATATTTTTGCCAATAATCGGACGGTTTGCTAGCTTCACACCCTTTATAGACGCTAATACCGACCCCACCCTGCCCTTGCATGGGTTTGATCAACCAATCCGTATCCGGTTTTAAGGTTTTAAGAGGGGGACGTTCAAATATGACTTCGGGATAAGGGATCACCAGAGTTTTTAAAACCGAAAAAAAATCAGGTTTATTTTGCAATCGTACAAAAACATCATAGGTATTGCCCAATACGGCCAGTCGATTATTGAGATAGCCTAAATTTTCCGGGTATTGCTCGAAGCCGCTGCCGTAAACCATATGTGTCACGGCATAATTATCAATAAAATAATCAACCGCTGGCAATAAATTATCTTTATCTAAAGAAGATATTTGCCTAAATTCTTGCGCCTCATTTCGAGTTTCCTGATCGCCATAGATGTCAATAACCAATATTTTAAATCCGGCTTTTTTCGCGGCTTCAGCAAGCATTCTGGCTGAATTGGCCACTACCAAAATACATTCAAATTTTTCATTCATAACGAATTTTGTATTCGTACCTCCGGGATTTTATAACGTATACCCCATTAAATTGCATTACCAAAACTATTAAAATTAACTTTAAAAATCACCAAGCAAATCTATTTAATGGACTATAATTAAGGCGTTAAATAATTCCAGCCGATAGCTGCCACCCAATTTTTGAGATTTTTAGACGACATGAGCGAACATAAAGAAAAAATGAATCAGCAACTGGATGCCCAAATTCAGGAGCTAGAACTTCGCTTCAACCAGTTCCTTAAAGAATTGGAAGAAGACTTTGATTTTGTGCCTTCGGCTGTCGCCAACAAACATCCAGAAGATGACTATTATCCCGAATTTGATAACCGGCTCGCAGACATCGAAAAACGCTATGCTTCTGTCGATAAAAAATACACCATTGTGTTAGGGTTAACAACACTATTAATGATCAGTGTATTCGGCTATTTAGGTTACGTGCTTTTTTATCGCTAATATCTCACCACGCGATATTCACATACCTTCCCACGGTTTATACAATCCTTCAACATTAACACCGAACATATCCAATATGCGCCCTACCGTTTCATCGACCATCGCTGACAGCGAGTCTGATTTACTGTAAAAAGCGGGCATAGGCGGAAAAATAATACCGCCAGCCTCAGCTACCGCCGCCATGTTTTTAATATGAATCAAATTGAGTGGCGCTTCTCGGGGCATTAGCACCAAGCGCCGACGTTCTTTAAGCACCACATCCGCCGCGCGTGAAATCAAATTATCGCCAAAACCGTGGGCAACCGCGGCCAGGGTTTTCATCGAACACGGCGCGACAACCATACCTTCAGTCTTAAAGCCACCGCTGGCAATACTGGCGGCGATGTCATTAACACCGTGGGTGACATCCGCCAGCTCAACTAATGCCGATTTTTTCATGCCCATTTCGTACTTTAAATTGAGTACACCCGGATCAGAAATAACTAAATGGGTTTCCCATTCTGCCTGTATCCGCAGGACTTGAAGCATTCGTACGCCATAAACAACCCCGGTTGCGCCGGTTATACCGATAATCAGGCGTTTTTTAGTTATCATTTCTTTGCGTTGTGGCGAATTGATCGGTTGCGGAAACTAAAGCGTCAATCATCTCTTCATGTTGGGCAATATGGCCTGCATTCGGCAAGACCGTAAATTCTGCATGCGGCAAGGCCTTATACAGGCTCGTCGCCGCTTCCATAGGACAGACTAAATCATAGCGTCCATGAATAATCATCGTCGGTATAGTTTGCAACACGCCGCAATTGTCAAGAATCTGGTTGTCTTCAATAAAGTAATGATGAACGGCATAATGGATTTCCATCCGTACCTGCTTAATCATATCCTCAGAAACAGCCCCCAATTCATCCTGATTTTGGGGCGGATAAGCCTTGCCCATAGCCAGTTGCCCGTTCCAGGCTTGCCACTCTTTGGCAACCCGCGTTTTTGCTGTCTCGTCTACACTGTTAATCGCAGCCCATAAACTTTCGACAAGATTGCCAGCTTGCGCGGACACGCACTCAGCCAAACGCTGCCATTGTTCGGGATAAATCCGGTTTGCCCCCAATGTTACGAACCAATCCATATCTTGCTGCCGCGCCAGAAAGACACCCCGAATTATCAAGCCCAGCATCTTATCCGTATGCTGTTGGGCATACAATAAAGCGAGTGTTCCACCCCAGGAGCCACCAAATACCAACCATTTTCCGATACCAAGCCGAGTTCGAATGCGCTCCATATCGTCGATTAAATCTTGCGTGGTATTGTTTTCCACCTCGCCAAACGGCAACGATTGCCCACATCCCCGTTGGTCGAATAGGATAATCTGGTAACGGTCTGGATTAAAAAACCGTCGGTGGTCAGGCTTGGTGCCGGAACAAGGCCCGCCGTGCAAAAAAACCACCGGAATGCCATTGGAATTGCCACTCAACTCAACATATACGGCATGTTGACTGGCTGTTTCCAAAAAAAACGTGTGGTAAGGATTGAGTTCTGGATAAAGAATTTTCATCTTAGTTAATCGGCTTAAATTCTTTTACGGCAACGTCTTTTAAGAAACGGTAATGTTTGGTGTTTGCGGTCAAAACATCTAACCCATTAGCAATCGCTGTGGCACTAATCAACGCATCAGCTAATTGCAAAGAATGGCTCAAATAATATTGTTCGACATAGAACATGGCTTTTGCGGAAATATCTTCCGTGATATACGCTATTTTTGCATTCCACGTCCTTAAAGCCCGGCGTAAATACGTCAATTCCTGTTTATTTCTCATTCCTTGAACTAACTCGATATAGCTTACGACCGAAATATAAAACTCTGATAAGGCTTCTATTTCAATTCGGGCATTGGGATTACCCTTCAGATACCAGATCAACACATCGGTATCGACCAACATCATGAAAACCGGTTTTTACGCAAATCACGGACGTAATCATCGACGTTTGCAATATCTTCGCGATCACGCCAAATACCAAACAAGTTGTCTTCGCTTCGCAAATCTTCCACCAGATTATTGTCTTCATAAGGCACTAATTTGGCGCACGGTTTCCCCCTAAAAGTGATCACAACACTATCTCCCCGACTTACCGCATCCAAGAGGTCTTTGGAATGAATACGAAGTTCTTTTGCCGTTGCTTTCATATTAGCATACCCCCTTAAGTATCAACTTCAGAGTGTAAACTTTGGCCTGTAACCCGTCAAATCTATTTTTTCAGGCAAAAAAAAGGAGGGCTTACGCCCTCCTTTCTGTTGATGTCCTTATCAAACAATATCCCTATCGTAAACAGCTTCCTTAGAAACCTATACCCAAGTAACCGCCAGCAGTCATACCATCAGTGTTGACACCATCAACACTTCTGCCTGTTAAGTGGTAACGAACGTCGGCACCCACATGCATGGCTTTCCAAACTTGGTACTCTGCACCCGCACCAAACATCATGCCTGGATTCAGTACGGTTACACCGTTAGATGGTGGGCTGATAACATGAAGACCCAAACCAATTGGAATCAACCAAGGCCTGAATTTGCTGCCCTTCATAAATTTGATTTTTGGCGCTGCAGTTAAGGTCAATTGACTTACGTTGACACTATTACAACTATTGGACCCAGCACCATGAGCGCCAGCTGGCAATTCATCACCCGATGCAAAGTTAATAAGCGTACATAAAGGGCCATTTTGTGGGTTAGGATTGATATTTGGTGACACTGTTGCAGCAGCATTGAACTTTTTAGAAGAGAAGCTCTTCCATTCAAACATTAACTCGGCATCTACTTCAGTATCAGCCATCAAGCCCCAGACATCGTCTGTCAAGCCAAAGTCAAAACCAGCGCCAATGTACCAACCATCTTTATTGCTTTTGTTGCCTCCCAATACACCAGCTAATGCTGGAATAGTGTCACCACCAAACTGATTGCCAGTCAAAAGATCATCTCTTTTGGTGTCATTGCGTGCATAACCGCCACGGAAGAAGATCATGTTATCGTGCACGACTTTTTCAGGTTTAGCTTTATGTTCTTGCATCCAGGCATCCAATTCCTGGACTTTTGCAGAATCAGCGCCTTGGCCTGATGCCGATCTAATGCTTGCCACTTCATCCTGCATGGCACGAAGTTGTGCTTCCAATACGTCAACTTTGCTGACCAAAGCCGCTTCTGTGGCGTGGTGTTGGGCGCGTGTTCCCGCGACCGCTTGTTGGGATACCAGCGCACCGGCTACTGTTAAAGACGCTGTAGCTATGCCAAGTACCAATTTAGTTTTTGTCATCATCGTGTCCCCCTCATGAGGTTGTTATTTTACTAAAATTTGCTTATTTACAACAAAATTGTCTTACGGTGGTAATACTAGCAGCAAAACAACCACATAACAAGTTTTTATGGAACTTTTTTTATATTTATAATTCCATATAAATCATATTGTTACATAAATTTCTTAAATACTTTATTGCTTTGTTGCCAGGTAACAACAAAAATAATGGAAAATCGTACATTATTTGTCGTTTATTTTTGTGTTACCCTTAAAGCATAATTGAATACAGATTTATCCACAAGGTTTGCTCCACCTACGCCGGCTTACACATGACAACAACCACAGATATTACAATCATAGGCGGCGGGATTATGGGGCTTTTGACCGCCCGTGAGTTTTTTAACGCTGGCATCAATGTAACGATTATTGATAAAAGCCCACTAGGGAAAGAATCGTCTTGGGCGGGCGGCGGCATTTTGTTGCCCCTATATCCCTGGCGGCAAAAAAGGGCGATTACGCAATTGGTCAAGCAAAGCCTGGGCCTATACCCTGCCCTGGCTTCGCAGCTCTTGGAAGAAACGGGCATTGATCCTGAATGGTATCCGTGTGGATTGTTAATCACCCAAAACCCTGATATTGCTGCCGCCCGGGACTGGTGCAATCACAATAAAATTGTCTATGAAGACGCTGACAAAGTGCTATTGGCTGGTTTGGATACAACACCTGTCCATCCGCTTTGGCTACCGCACATTGCCCAAATCCGTAATCCCCGTTTGATTAAATCGCTAAAACAGGATTTGTTGCAAAAAGGGGTGAGGATGATTGAAAACTGCCAAGTTAACGCCATTCACCTTTATAATAACCGCATCCAATCAATTGATACCAGTGTTGGTAACTTGCCCGTCGGCGAACTGATTATTTCCGCAGGGGCGTGGACTGCTTCAATCTCGGAACAACTTTTCCCCGGTATCCGTGCGAATAAGCCGCAAATTTCCCCAGTTAAAGGCCAAATGTTGATATTCGCCGCCAAGCCCGATACTTTAAAAACCATTGTGCTGGACGGCGATCAATATTTAATCCCAAGACGGGATGGCAACATTTTGGCAGGCAGCACCGTAGAACAAAGCGCATTTGACAAAACCATAACGCCACAAGCCAAAAACCAGATTAGTGATTTTGCGCTTAAATTATTACCTGCATTAAAGGACTATCCCGTCTTGAAACACTGGGCGGGTTTAAGGCCAGGAACGCCAGATGGCATCCCTTATGTTGGCAAGCATCCTGAAATCACCAATTTAAGCATTAATGCCGGCCATTTCAGGAACGGACTGGCGATGGCACCTGCGTCCGCGCAGTTAATCGCGGACTTGATATTAAACCGACACACTTCGGTCGATCCTGAACCTTATCAATTAGATAGGCTAGTTTAGATAAATAGACCAGTAGAAACTTAACTTTTCTAACAACTCAATCTTTGCAACAAGCCATAAATGAACCTTTACCCTTTATTGCGCCCTTTACTGTTCTCACTGGATGCAGAAACCGCCCATGAAGTAACACTCAAACTATTAAACGCCGCTTACCTATCGGGCTTGAGTAAATTGCTTTATCCATCCATAAGCGATAAACCCGTTACTGTCATGGGATTGAATTTTAAAAATCCGGTCGGGCTTGCGGCAGGCTTGGATAAAAATGGCGATTATATTGATGCGCTGGCGGCGTTGGGTTTCGGTTTTATTGAAATAGGCACGGTAACGCCCAGGCCGCAACCCGGTAACCCCAAGCCGCGTTTATTCAGATTGCCCGAACACCAAGCCATCATCAATCGCATGGGCTTCAATAACTTAGGGATTGACCATTTGCTTAACCAAGTTAAGCAATGCCGTTATAACGGAATTTTGGGTATCAATATCGGCAAGAATTTTGATACGCCGATTGAACACGCGGTGGACGATTATTTAATCGGCTTACGCAAGGCTTATGCTGCCGCCAGTTACATTACCATTAATATTTCTTCGCCCAACACGCAGAACTTGCGCCAATTGCAGCAGGGCGACGAAAGCAGGAAACTGATTGCTGCACTTAAGAAAGAACAACTTAAACTGCAACAGGAACACGGCAAATATGTACCTCTGGCACTGAAAATAGCGCCTGATCTAACCGCCGAAGACATAAGCCGAATTGCCAAGCTGTTGCTGGAATTTGAGATAGATGGTGTTATTGCCACCAATACTACGATTGACCGAGCCATGATCGCCAATCATCCACTTGCTAAAGAAGCAGGTGGTTTAAGTGGCAGTCCGGTTAAAGACAAATCCACCGCAGTCGTTAAAGGCTTATCGGCAGAATTGCAGGGCAAAATTCCGATTATTGCAGTGGGCGGCATATTTAACGCCGATGATGCCCAGGAAAAATTTGCTGCGGGTGCGAATTTGGTGCAGATATATTCCGGCCTTATCTACAAAGGGCCGGAATTGATAAAAGAAATAAACGAAGGCTAAAAACAGCTGATTTATCCAATGACCTTATTTTCAGGAAGCAAACTCCCTCTCCTTGCGGGAGAGGGCTGGGGTGAGGGAAATAAAAAGGCTATACTTTTTGGATTGCCCCTCATCCTAACCTTCTCCCTCAGGGAGAAGGAATCAAGCCGCCTAACTCAACAGCTTTTTCGCCTTTCACCTATAACTTCACTCCCCCGCAATCGACATCCGCTCAATCAAGATAGAACCCGAGCGGATATTGCCACGAGAATCTACATCATTACCCACCGCGACGATATTTTTGAACATATCCTTCAAATTTCCGGCGATGGTGATTTCTTCCACGGGATATTGGATTTCGCCGTTTTCCACCCAAAATCCGGCGGCACCACGGGAATAATTACCGGTCATCATCGTTACGCCTTGCCCCATTAATTCGGTCACCAACAGGCCGGTATTAAGCTGTTTTAACATAGCCTGAAAGTCATTTTTTCCTGGCGTGATGGTCAAATTATGCACACCGCCCGCATTGCCGGTACTTTGCAAACCTAATTTACGGGCAGAATAGGTACTTAATACATAGCCGCGCAAATAACCGTCGCTGACAATATCCCTGGTTTGGGTGGCAATTCCCTCACCATCATAAGACGAACTCCCCGATGCCCCTTTTAACAAGGGCTGCTCATGTATGCGGATAAAATCCGGGAAAATCTGGGTATCCAACGCATCCAGCAGAAATGTTGATTTACGGTATAAGTTGCTGCCACTGATCCCGCCAACCAATGAACCTAACAAACCTGCAGCGACTTCTGCACAATACAAAACCGGGCATTGCCGGGTCGTCAGGCGACGGGCATCAAGACGCTTAATTGAACGCTCGGCGGCTTTTTGCCCGATTGCGGCGGCAGTTTCCAGTTTACTGGGATTTCTGTCGGTGCTGTACCAGTAATCACGTTGCATACTGTCGCCACGTTGCGCGACTACAGAACAACTGAGTGAATGGCGCGTTGATAGCCTACCTTGCAAGAAACCAAGACTATTACCCATCACCCGAATGCCTTGATGGGTATTGACCGTCGCACCCTCAGAATTGGTAATATCCGAATGATATGACAAGGCCGCAGCTTCACATTCAATCGCCAAGGCAATCGCTGCATCCGCTTTCAGTAACCAAGGGTGGTTCACTTCTAAATCAGGAAACTCCGTTGCCAACATCGCCTTATCCGGCAATCCGGCAAATGTATCTTCGCTGGTATAACGGGCGATACTACAGGCCGCGCTGACAGTTTCTTTAATGGCATCTGGAGATAAATCGGTGGTACTCGCGGTACCTTTGCGCTGACCGAAATAAACGGTTATACCCAAGCCTTGGTCGCAATGATGTTCAATCGTTTCCACCTCGCCCATCCGCGCCGTCACCGACAAGCCGTTTTCCTGACTCAGCCCCGCTTCCGCTGCCGTTGCACCTTGTTGTTTAGCCTCGTCCAGCAAGTTTTGCACGATGCTTTTTAAACGGTCTATGTCTTCCTGCTTTTGCAAATGCTGTCTCCTCAAGATGAGTAACTGGAAATTAAGTAATTAGCGCGATATACGAATTCATAAACATATCTTCACCGACCAATAAATCAATAATATGCTCTGGAAAAATTTGCCCGGCCTATAACTGGACTCAACGCATTAAGAAAGGTAACAGCTAATTTGCCGCTCAAGCAGCCTGGACTGGAATTGAGGATGCAGAACGGATGATTTCGTTCTTGTCATTGAAATAAATCAGGACGGGCTTGTAGTTTGCCAATTCTTTTTGATCGAGGATGACATAGGAGCAAATAATGATAAGGTCTCCAGGGCAAGCCAGACGTGCGGCCGCGCCATTAACCGAAATAGTGCCTGACCCACTTTCCGCACGAATGGCATAGGTGGTGAAACGCTCGCCATTATTGATATTGTAAATCTGGATCTGCTCGTATTCCCTGATGCCAGCCAGGTCAAGAAAGTGGCTATCAATTGCACACGAGCCTTCATAACCCAATTCTGAACGGGTTACCGTAACTCTGTGCAGTTTTGCTTTTAGCATTGTGGTTTGCATATTAAAACGATCTATACCTCTTAAGGGAACCGCAAATTATCTCTTAATTTCAGGATTGCATCAATATTATACATGGCAAATATTACAACTGTATCATCACTTTCCCGCTATCTTGCGACGGTGAAAGCAATATTATCAATCAATCGCGTCTTACCCAGCTTTGCCGCCGCCAAAACAACCAGATCCGTATCTTCTTGACGAGCATTCAGTAAATCGCTTGCCCGACACACAGTAAAATAGTCAGGGATAAAACCTGCGTTCTGCAAGAAAATCTTCGCATCCTGTTCAATTGCCTGAACGGCTTTTTTACCCATCAACATTTCATCACGTGCCGCACAAAGGGCTTGATACAATTTTGGGGCAGTTTTTCGCTCTTCAAGACCTAGATAACTATTTCGGGAGCTCATCGCCAAACCGTCGCTTTCCCTAATGGTTTCTACCGATTTGATTTCTATAGGAAAATCCAAATCTTTAGTCATAGCACGAATAATGACCAGTTGTTGAAAGTCCTTTCGACCAAAAAACGCCAAGTTTGGTTGCACCCTATTAAATAATTTACAAACAACCGTTGCAACCCCATCAAAATGCCCCGGCCTTGATGCGCCGCAGTGTAGCGTGGAAAGATTTTTTACGCTGATAACCGTTTTTGCACTATCACCATACATATCGTCAACACTGGGCAGAAACAACAAATCGACTCCGGCCACAGCCAATTTTTGCTCATCTTCTACTTCGGTACGTGGATAAGCCGCAAAATCTTCACCGACACCAAATTGGGTTGGATTAACAAAAATGCTGGCGACCACACGATCTGCCGATAGTTTCGCTTCTTCAACTAGCTTCAAATGTCCAGCATGTAAGTTGCCCATCGTGGGTACAAAAGCGATACGTTCGTTAGCCGCTTTGTAAGTGTTGACGGCTTCGCGCAATCCCAACAATGTTCTAACTATCTGCATGGTCGCTAAAAACTGTGTTCCAAACCGGGAAATTCGGCGTTTTTGACGGCATGGTAATAGGCTTTGATTGCCTCTTCAACACCCTTACAGTCCGTGATAAAATTTTTGGAAAATCGTGGTAGTTTGCTGATGCCGATATTGAGCATATCGTAAACAACCAAGACTTGGCCGTCACAGTCAACGCCAGCACCAATGCCGATAACAGGAATAATGAGTTCTTCACTGATTTGTTTGGCAAGCGCAGCCGGTATACATTCGAGAACCAAAAGGGACGCGCCCGCTTCTTGCAATTGCAAGGCATCCGCACGAATTTTTTGTCCGGCGTGCAACTCTTTTCCTTGCACACGATAAGCACCCAATTGATGAATGGATTGTGGCAATAAGCCCAGATGACCACAGACAGGAATGCCCTGCTCAACCAGAAAACGCACACAATCCAGTTTTGCACCTTCCAGCTTTACCATGTGTGCGCCACCGTCCTGCATCAATCGGGCGGCATTTTTAACAGCATCAGCGGGGCTGCTATACGTCATAAACGGTAAATCGGCGATTAGATAAGCCCTTTTACGCGCTCGACTTACACATTGGCTATGGTAAACCATCTGTTCAATAGTGACCGGCACGGTCGTATGTTGCCCTTGCACGACCATGCCCAAGGAATCACCTACCAGCATGATGTCTATACCAACCTTATCAATGACTGCGGAAAAACTGGCATCGTAAGCAGTCAGGCAGGTGATTTTTTCGCCTTTGCGCTTCATCGCTGTAATGTCGTTTATCGACAAGGGCTGGCCAACTGTTTCATTCATGCTGATTCATGTTCATTTAATCGACGCAAACCGGAGAGCTGACATTGGGCGAGCAAATCGGTAATGTTGCCTTTGCCAGGAATAAACAAATCCTGCACGCAATCAGACAAGGGATACAGCACAAAGGCACGTTCGGCGATACCGACATGCGGCACGGTTAATTCGGGGCAAGCAATTTGTTCATCACCATACAGCAGCAAATCCAGATCCAGTGTCCTCGCACCCCAGCGCTGGTTGCCACGCACCCGTCCATGAGCCTGTTCAATGGCTTGCAGGGTGTGTAACAAATCCAGGGGCGATAAACGTGTCGCTATCCCCATGACCGCATTAACATAATCAGGTTGATCTTGTGGCCCCATCGGGGTGCTGGCATACAAATTTGAAAAGGACAGCTCTTCAACATCTGCCAACGACTTAATCGCCAACCGGGCAGATTTAATTTGTTCGATGGGCGAATCGAGATTACTCCCCAAGCCTATGTAAGCGTTGGTCACTAAAGGGCTGGCGCTATTCATAATCAGTTGCTATGGGCCATAGAATATTATCACTGCGTTTCTTTCGGACTTTTTTGAGCAGTTCGACGGTAATTTCGCTTAAATCCCGATTTTTTCTGAGTATTTCTGGCTGGCTGGGTCATTTTTCGTTGTTCGTTTTCATCCGCTTGATGGTAACGCGTCCACCACTCTGCCAATTCTGGATCAACACTCCCAGTTTCGGCACGCAACAACAAGAAATCATATCCCGCCCTAAAACGCGGATGCGTTAGTAGTCGGCTTGGTTTTGAGCCGACGCGTGCATTAAACTTGGGCTGTAAACCCCATACTTCGCGCATCGCAGTCGTAATATGCTTGGGCATTGCGACAATCTTGATCTGTTTGGAAAGAGCCTGATTGGCAGCCTCTTGAAAGGCCATGTATTCCGGCATGTCTTTTTTCAGCATGTCCTTGGCAAGCATTTGTACCGGCTCCCACATAAAAGCCGCCAACAAAAAATACGCCGTGACCGTCTTGCCTTCAGCGATCCTATTGTCTGCATTTTGCAATGCCCGAATCAAGAATTGTTTTGGAAAACCTTCCTCCTCAACAGCCAGACTTTTCTCAGTTGCCGGAAACAATACCTGGAACAATCCGTAATGCCTTAGCATTTCAAAAGTTTGCAGGGAGTTACCGCCGAAAAACAGTTTTAGCATCTCATCATACAGACGAGCAGAGGGAATGCTATCCAATAAACTGGCTGTCGCATGTATAGCTTTTTGACAATCGGGATGTAGGTTAAAACCGAGCTTAGCGGCAAAACGCACAGCCCTCAACATCCGTACAGGATCTTCCCGAAAACGGGTTTCTGGATCACCGATAAGGCGCAAGATTCCGGCTTTATGGTCAGCCATGCCGCCAACATAATCGACGACAGAATAATCTTTAATGTTGTAATACAGTGCGTTAACGGTAAAATCGCGTCGCCAAACATCTTCTTCAATTGTGCCGTAGACATTATCCCTGAGCAACCGTCCTTCTTTATCGAGCATTTGCTTGTCACTCTGTTCGGCACCCTCACCTCGAAAAGTCGCGACCTCTATCACTTCGCGGCCAAAATGCACATGAGCAAGCCGAAAGCGCCGACCTATCAAGCGACAATTACGGAAAATTTTCCTGATCTCTTCAGGATCGGCATCTGTTACCACATCAAAATCTTTAGGCTCCCGTCCGAGGAGTAAATCCCGTACGCAACCACCCACAAGATAGGCATCAAAGCCCTCTTTTTTCAGGCGATACAGGACTTTTAACGCATTGTCGCTAATTTGCGTGCGCGAGATATTATGTTCAGATCGTGGATACAACCTAACGGTGGCAGACGACTGAGATTCCTTGGCTGCATTAGCCCCTGCGATAGAACTAGGGCTGGCTGCTTTTCTGGAACCTATTATTTTTTTAAAAAAGTTTAAAATGACCTTTGTCCCTGGCTTTATTATTCTGGTTAATCATATCACTTGATAGTTACTGTCCCCAATCAAGTAATGGGTTTTCTTTTACAGACTGCTTTTGAATATAGTAGAATCATACCAATTCTAACAAAGATTTGGCTGCAAGTTTATCCGACATCAAGCTAAAACGACCTTTTATCTAAATCATCCCTCATACCGCCATGAATAACTGCATTGCTATGTGTAAAAAAATTCTCAACGCCTTAGTTGACCAACCTTTCTTAACAAGCCTGTTTGTAGCTGATTTTTCTATACTTCTGCTACATAAACCACCCTTTATTTTCTCTTTGGTAATGCTGGGCGGATTAATGGCGATGTGCATGTATTTCGGCCAAAAATTGTCTTTATTCAAACTGAAGTAAGAGCAGGGCGTTAACAAAAATAACCATCGACAGCGCCTGATGGCTAAACCGGGCTTTATGCGCTATGTCGCTGTCCTTATCTACGACTTATGCCTGTTAGTTGCCCTGTTGTTCGTCGCAACCGCCTTGATTTTACCTTTTAGCAGTGGCAAGGCAATCAGTGAACCCATTTTTTATCCCCTCTATTTAGTAGGTGTCAGCTTTCTGTTTTATGGCTGGTTTTGGACACATGGCGGTCAAACATTGGGCTTGAGAGCCTGGAAAATAAAAGTTTTGACTGATAACCATGAAGTTATTACTTGGCATCAGGCTTTTGTCCGCTTCATAGTATCGCTGTTTTCTTGGGGATTTTTAGGCTTGGGATTTTTGTGGATACTGGTCGATAAAAACCATCGAAGCTGGCACGATATAGCCTCTAAAACGGGGCTTTTTCTTGACCGCTAACAAAAACCGCTTATTCGCTACCCTAAGTCCACGCCCTTACCTGTAGGCACTCCATTATGATTAACCTACCCGGTAACGGCTTGCTCGATGTTTTCTTAATGTTATCCTTACGGAAGACATCACCGATACCTCCATACTCGCTGTAACTTATCGGTTTTGAATTGCTAACCTCTTTTTAACCTGACATCTAATTATGAATAACCCGCTACTCGCTCATTCCTTATTGCCCTTATTTTCCCAAATAAAGCCCGATCATGTTGAACCGGCTATCGACCAACTTTTGGCTAATGCCCGAGTAACGGTGGAAAAACACCTGCAAGCAACAAAAAACTACACCTGGGAAAATCTGGTCGAACCACTGGAAAATGCTGACGATAACCTGAACAAAGCCTGGTCGCCGGTTAGCCACATGAACTCGGTTGTCAACAGCGATGCACTTCGGGACGCTTACAACGCTTGCCTACCTAAACTCAGCGCTTATGCGACGGAAATGGGCCAAAATGAAACGTTATATAAGGCTTATCGCTTTATTGCGGAAAGCCCGGAATATCCAAAGCTCACAGTTGCCCAACAAAAAATCATCAACAATGCACTGAGAGATTTTAAACTATCCGGTATTGATCTGGATAACGAAAAGAAACAGCGTTACAAAGATATCAGCCAGGAACTTTCCAAACTTGCGAGCAATTATGAGGAGAACATCCTTGATGCCACCAATGTTTGGAGCAAACTGATTACCGATGAAGCTGGCTTGGCAGGCTTACCCGCTTCTGCACTTGCCCAGGCGAAGCAGACTGCGCAACATGCCGACAAAGAAGGTTGGATGCTGACCCTGCAATTCCCCTCCTACCATGCCGTGATGACTTATGCCGACAACCGTGAATTACGCCGCGAACTTTATGACGCGTATTCCACACGCGCATCCGACCAAGGCCCTCATGCCGGGCAATGGGACAACACTGAAATCATGGAGAAGATTCTGGCATTACGTCACGAGAAAGCCCAGATATTAGGCTACAAGAATTATGCCGAACTCTCCTTAGCCAGAAAAATGGCGAAAAAAACTGAAGACGTGATTAATTTTCTGGAAGATCTGGCCGAAAAATCCCTGCCCCAAGCAAAAAAAGATTTGGCGGAATTACGTGATTTTGCCGATGAACAGCACGGCATCAAAGACTTGCAATCTTGGGATACTGGCTATTACTCAGAGAAAATGCGCCAGCATTATTATCAACTGTCGCAAGAAGAAGTTAAGGCTTATTTGCCAATCACTCGCGTTCTACCTGGACTATTTACTGTCGTTGAAAAACTGTATGGCTTAAACATCACAGAAATTAATTCCTTCGATAGCTGGCATCCCGATGTACGTTTTTTCCAAATTCATGACAAAAACAATGAGTTAAGAGGTCAGTTTTATCTCGATCTTTATGCCCGCCCTAAAAAACGTGGTGGTGCCTGGATGGACGATTGCGTAGGCCGCAAGAAAACGGATAGCTCAATTCAAACACCAGTCGCTTATCTGACCTGTAACTTCACTCCACCCACAGGACAAGAACCTGCACTCCTGACTCACGATGAACTCACTACTTTATTCCATGAGTTCGGTCACGGCTTACAGCACATGCTGACCAAAATCGACTATCTGGGTGTATCTGGCATCAATGGGGTGGAATGGGATGCTGTTGAATTGCCAAGCCAATTCATGGAAAACTGGTGCTGGGAAAAGGAATCCTTGCAACTGGTTTCCGGTCATTACCAAACCGGAGAAACCTTGCCAGATAGCTTGTTCGCCAAAATGCTCGCCGCAAAAAATTTCCAGGCTGGCATGGTAATGGTCAGACAATTGGAATTCAGCCTGTTCGATTTCAAGATGCATCAGGATTACGATCCGGCTTTGGGTGGCAGAATCTATGAAACTTTGGAAAAAGTACGCGCACAAGTTGCCGTTATCCATCCGCCCAAATCCAACCGCTTTCCGCATGGCTTCTCACATATTTTTGCCGGTGGTTATGCGGCGGGCTATTACAGCTACAAATGGGCAGAAGTGCTGTCCAGTGATGCGTTTTCCTTATTTGAGGAAAAAGGAATTTTTAACCAGGAAGCGGGAAATGCCTTTTTATCGAATATTCTGGAACGCGGCGGTAGCCAGGATGCAATGGAATTGTACGTCAAATTTCGTGGTCGTAAACCAAACATCGACGCACTGCTCAGGCACAATGGCATAGGTGTTGCTGCGTGAAATACAAAGATTTACGGGACTTTATAGCGCAACTAGAAAAGCAAGGTGAGCTCAAGCGCATTACCGCAAAAGTCGATCCTAATCTGGAAATGACTGAAATCTGTGACCGCGTACTTAAACAAGGTGGTCCTGCTTTGTTGTTTGAAAACCCCAAAAACTCTAACATCCCCGTATTATGTAACCTGTTTGGCACACCCAAACGAGTGGCTATGGGCATGGGAGCCAGTGAAGTCAGTGAATTGCGGGAAATCGGCAAACTTCTGGCTTATCTAAAAGAACCTGAACCTCCTAAAGGCATGAAAGATGCTTTTGAAAAAATCCCGGTGTTCAAGCAGGTTCTTAACATGGCACCAAAAATGGTGACCTCTCCAGTCTGCCAAGAAGTCGTTTTAGAAGGCGACGCTATTGATTTAAGTCAGTACCCTATACAAACCTGTTGGCCTGGCGATGCCGGCCCACTTATCACTTGGCCTTTAGTCATCACCAAAGGCCCAAACAAAACCAGGCAGAATCTAGGCATTTACCGCCAGCAAGTTATCGCAAAAAACAAGGTGATTATGCGTTGGCTGGCACACCGTGGCGGCGCACTGGATTTCAGGGAATGGCAGGAAGCGCATCCTGACGAACCTTTTCCTATCGCTGTAGCCTTGGGCGCTGATCCAGCCACCATACTCGCGGCAGTAACGCCGGTGCCGGACACCTTGTCAGAATATGGCTTTGCTGGACTATTGCGCGGTAGCAAAACCGAAGTGGCGCAGTGCCTGACCAACGATTTGCAGGTGCCTGCCAACTCTGAAATCGTATTGGAAGGCTTTATTTATCCAGGTGAAATGGCGAAGGAAGGGCCTTTTGGCGATCACACCGGTTATTACAATGAGGTCGATGAATTCCCAGTATTTACCATAGAACGAATCACCCAACGGCGCAATCCCATTTATCACAGCACGTATACCGGACGTCCACCAGATGAACCCGCCATTTTAGGTGTGGCCTTAAATGAAGTATTCGTCCCTATTTTGCAAAAGCAATTCCCGGAAATAGTTGATTTTTATCTTCCGCCCGAAGGCTGTTCTTACCGCATGGCGGTCATCAGCATGAAAAAGCAATATGCGGGACATGCCAAGCGGGTCATGCTGGGTACTTGGTCTTACTTAAGGCAATTCATGTATACGAAGTTCGTCATCGTGGTCGATGAAGACATTAACGTCCGCAACTGGGAAGATGTGATTTGGGCAATTACAACCCGCATGGATCCTGCACGGGATCTAACGATATTAGAAAATACACCGATTGATTATCTCGATTTTGCCTCACCTGTATCTGGGTTAGGTTCTAAAGTAGGCTTTGATGCGACCAACAAATGGCCAGGGGAAACCAACAGGGAGTGGGGGGAACCTATTGCGATGTCGAAAGATATTACCGACAAGATAGACAGCATGTGGGGTTCTTTATTTAATTGATTTGAACATCAACAAATTATCGACACAAAAAAACCCAGCTAAAGCTGGGCTTTTAAATTCTGACGCAGGTACAAGGCAAAGGGTTATTGTTAAAAACGCTAACTATGCCATTTATAATCCACTACTTAGAACTCACCAAACATTCCCTTACGACCACCACCTTCAGTAGTGCCACCAAATGTTGGTTTAATATCGGGCTTATTCATTTCCAACTTCGCTTCTTCAGTCAACGTTGTTGCTAAACCAAAATCACCAGATTTTGCAGCTTTTTTCGCTTGTTTGATTTTAGTGCTAATGCGTTGTAAACGTGGAGAATTACCTTTATTACCTTGATCTTTTGCAACATCAGATGCTTCAGTAGCAGCCGTGCTAAAAGCAGTTGCATCACTGGCTTTAGCGGCTTCTAGCATCTTATCTGCGATAGCTATAAGTGCTGTGAAATCTTCATGCAGTGGGGAACCTGCTGCTTGTGCCACACCCAGTGAAAACAAAGACAGTAACAAAGCCGCTAATATGTTTTTAAAATTCATTAAATTTCCTCATGTAACTATTTGCCATAAGACAAATACAAAAAAATGACTGTTCGTTCCTGAAAAAACAAATCCGCCAAGTCACCATATTCAAAACAAAATCCCTTCTTTCCTAGAGTTAACAGCATACTCAAGGTGATTTAGAATAACCTTTTTTTTAGCAATAGTCCATTATTTAGCAAACACAAAATATCCTAATAGCGTTTGATTTAAATCAAACTAATTAAAGATTTTAATTAAATTCAACAGATTAACGCACCGCTCAAGATACTCCAACAATAAACCCTTGTATGAATTGAAAATAATAATTTTTTATTGCTGCTATTTTAAAATAGCACAGCATTTATAGTTAAAAGCTGAAATTTCACTTGCCTTTATTTGATGAGAAGCTGCTGAATTTGCTGGTTTCTTTATTGATCAACTAGCTGCTAAGCAGGCTGTATCAAAGAATTGAACGAGGGGCATTGAAAGCAATCGGGAAACAAGCAATCCCCTAATAAGAATTCAAAAAGAGGGGCTAAAAAGGCTCTATAAAAACAAAAACCCAGCACTTTAGGCTGGGTTTTTGTTTTTATAACTACAGCGCTAGTTAAGTGGCTTCAACCACCCAATCCAAGCACAACACTTACTTATTCACCACCAGGCGTTGTGCCGCCCCAAGTGGGCTTACCATTGGTTTTTTTCATTTCAGCGAGGGCTTCTTCTGTCAATGAGGTAGCCAGACCAAAATCACCAGCCTTTACCGCTTTCTTAGCCATTTTTATTTTGGTGCTGATCCGTTGTAACCGAGGAGAATTGCCCTTGTTACCTTGGTCTTTTGCAACATCAGATGCTTCAGTAGCGGTAGCTGAAAAAGCCGTTGCATCAGATGCCTTACTGGCTTCCAACATTTTTTCGCCAAGCGCTATAAGGGCAGTATAGTCTTCGTTGATTGGGGAACCAGCGGCATAGACCGCACCGGTTGAACACAAAGACAATAACAAGACCGCCAAGATATGTTTAAAATTCATTTATTTTCCTCGAATATATTTGCTAATCGGCAATTGCAGGGAATGAGTTGCGCGTTTCAGTATCATGTCATGAAACACACCGTGCCACTGCCTTGCCAAAACGCCATCCAGTCCCTAAGGGCAAACAAAGCGTCCAGTGAGTTTAAAAATCCTTTTTTTTTAATGCTCCAACGAGCAAATATAACCAATTAAGATCGAAGGCAATTTGATCTAGATCAAAAACTCCGTAAAAATATTCAAGAATTTAAAACAGCTGCATCGAGTTGACTAACAATACCACTGGATGCAAGCTCCAACCCTTGTTTGTAAGATGAGTTCGCCTTGTGCTCCTCGCCTTGGACAGAGTATAGGTCACCCAACAATCGATAAGCCTGGACATTGGGATCAATGGCTAAACTTTTTGCCAAATAATCTTCGGCTTTTTCGTAATTCTGGCACTTGAAGCTCAGCTTACCGAGAATAGTCAGCAATACACCATCATTTTTATGATGTGGGAGCAAGGATTCTGCAACTTCCAACTGCTTGAACACATCGCCTGATTGCAAGCTCCCAAACAAAAGCAACAGTGTTTCATCCCAGTTAATGGTCAATACATCGACCAGCTCAGATTCGATTTCAGCCCCTAACCCGACATTAATCATTGCCGCAAAATATATCGCCGCAACAGCGGGATTCTTTTTGATATGGTTTGGAATTTCAGTCCACAACAAACGCATTTCGTCGGTGTTGCCCTGTTTGATAGTTTGTTTCAACAGGCCACCAAATGCGTCAATTTCGGATTTTTTAATCTCAGCTTCCAGCAAAATTTTATTTTTGTTTAAGGAGGGCAACAACTTACGCAACCCTTGCCAATCACCTAAACGTTGATAGGTTTGGTGCATCAACTTCAGCACACCGGCATGGGTCGCATCCATTGAATGCAACTTGGTTAGTGTTTCCAGTGCCTGCTCAAACTGATTGGCGGAAAAATGCAGGTCAGCCTGGGTCAACCCTATCGCCACATCAGATCCCGGAGCCTGGGCGGCCGCTTTCTTGAGATATTCATCGCGTTTATCGTAAGCACCGCGAGATTGTGCGGCTTTGGCAGCTGTCAGATAATGAATCAAGGGCGCACCGCTGTGTGATGCATGCTTTATCAATACCTTTTCGGCCTGTTCCCAATTCCCTTCCGCAGAACCGACCAAACCTGCAATCAAAGCATCTTGAGAGCGATTGAATTTAATACTGCGACTGCGATTTTTTACTTGCGATGGCAGCCTTACAAACCAGCCCAAAAATCTGAAAAACAAATAAAGCACATAAAAAGTGACAATTAAACCAACCAGAAATACGATGAGGGAAGTCTCCATCGACCAACCACCAATGCCAATCAATACATATCCTGGATTTTCAAATGTCCCCAACCACTGATTAACCAGAAATACCGCAGCAACTGTGATTAATAGTGAACTTAATAAAAAAAGCCAATTTTTCATTATGTTCTTATTGCTCCTGTTGTGATGGCTCGGCAACCGCCGGGGGTACTGAATCGAGTGGACGCGCTACTTCAGCTGGATTTTTAGGCTGCTCAACCACGTCTGCCGGTGCTTTCTGGGCTTCCTCTTGTTCAGGTTTCGCTGCTTCAAGTTTACCGGCTTCAGGCTCTTGTAATGCCTTATCAGTCTCGATCCTTAACTTTGTCACATCACGAATCATTTTTAAGGATACGCTGATATCAGGCAGTTGGCTGCGTAACTGGATGGCTTTTAGCCGCGACAACTCGGCAATAAAAGATTTAAATGTTTCATTGTCAGTAAAATGTTGTTCAGCCCAAGTGGTTATGTCCGCCAAACCCGCCTGATATAAATTGTCATTTTGCTGGACCAAGGCGAGCTTGACTATCTCCAACTTGATCTTTAGCTGTTCGCGAATAAATTCTGCCTGTTCTTTGGAAAGGATTTCCTTAACCGGTTTGTCCGAATGTTTGATAGTGACGATACCTTCCAACTCCTGGATCGCCGAATTAAGCAAACTACTGGAATCCTCCTCACTTACTGCACTCGAATTTGATGCTTCCCCTGGTGGCGTTAAGGGCTTACCAGAATAAGGCAACACCAGAACCAGCTTGGCAACATCAGTCTCCAAAGCCTTTATCGAGGAAAAAAGACCGATAATATCAGGTATTTTGATGCCTTTAATCTGGGAAATTTCTTTCGCGATTTGCTCGCGTATGGTAATGGTGCCGGTATCGCCACTTTCCCGTAGCCTTTGGTCAGCCGCCTGTAGGGCTTCGAGTGTGGTGTGGGTATCGCCGACCAAGTGCAGTCTTTCGTTAGCAACACTGAGTAAATATTCAGCATCAGCAATCAACCAGTCCCCCCTTGTTTTGCCTAGTTGCCGTTGCACCTGAAGGACTTTGTCGCTTAATTCCTTGCGGGTCGCATCCATTTTCTGACTATTCAGATCGGAAAAATCAGCGAGTGTCTTATTAAAATGTTGATCCTTACCGGCAATTTCGGATTGAAGCGCAGCCAATTGGGACTGTATTGCGGTCAGTTGCTTTTGGTAATCGTTAATCTGGCTGGTCAGTTCTTTTTTGACTTCACCGCCCAAACCTTCCTGTTTATCACGAAGTTGGCTAAAAAAATAAAATCCAGCGCCCGCTAAAGCCAGAATCAGGAATAAAAAGATGATGCCGAATAAAAGTCCACCACGCGGTTTTGCAGCCGGATTGCGTTCAGCCTCATTGCGGCTAATGCCCACCTGTTGTTCTGGTTGTTCGTTCAATTCAGCCACACTATTCCTCGTTTATCAAACCAATCAACGTATTAAGGATTGCCGGATCTGAAGGATTTTCAGTCACAGCTATCCGCATAAATCCCATCTTGGCGGCGAAATCACTTATTCTTTCGCTAATAACCACTAGCGGAATCGCAACCAAGCACCCTTGATAGCTTTCGCCTATCATTTTCATCAAATTCTGCAACGCTTCGCAGCTTGTGATAACGATCCCGCTCAACCTATTCTCTTTAAGTAAGGCAAGTACATACGCATTATCAAAGTTCGGCATAACTCTCTGATAAACCTCCCAGTATTCAACCTTTGCGCCCCTATTGCGAAGTACGTTTGCCAACTCCTCGCGTCCACCCTGACCTCGCACAATCCATATATCTTGACCGTTAACGTGCTGCATTTCGGGCATAGCCAGTAAAGCCTCGCTATCATAACCATCTTTTGGGATCATTGTGACCTGTAAACCGGCAACTTCCAATTCCTTAGCCGTCGCTTTGCCAATCGCCGCAATTTGCGCCCCGTTAAGCCGCACTATTTTGCCACCATTCGCTTTCAGCGCAAAATTTACTGCATTGGCACTGGTAAAAATAAGCCAATGCGGGTTTGACAAGTTGTCATGGACAAAGGTTGCTGGATTTTCATTATCAACACCCACAATTTCTAAAGTAGGAAATCGGACAGGTGTACCTCCCTGTTGCTCGATGAGTTGGCATAGATAAGCTGCTTGATGCGCTGGGCGGGCAACTAATATCGTCGCCCCTTTCAGCACGTTGTTCACAGATGGAGTGTCTGCAATATTTTGTCCGCACCTTGCGCCAAAAGATCCTCGGCAATTTTTTTGCCGATTGCTTGTGCTTGCTCCAGATTGTCAGTGCCTTCACTTCGATAAATCACTGACCCATCGGGGTTGCCGACCAGTCCGCGCATGAATAGCTGGTTATCGTGTATTTCGGCAAAACCGGCGATAGGCACCTGACAACCGCCGCTCAAGCGTGCATTCATTGCCCGCTCTGCCCTTACACAAATACCTGTCTCGTTATCGTGCAACTTGCTTAGCATGGCATTGAGTTCTTTGTCATCAACCCGGCATTCTATGCCAATAGCGCCCTGTCCTATTGCCGGCAAACTTGTTTTGGTATCAAGGCGTTGGGTAATTCGTTCCCCCATGCCCAGTCTTATGAGTCCGGCAGACGCTAAAATAATGGCATCGTAATCGCCAGCATCCAATTTAGCCAAACGGGTATTGACGTTTCCTCTTAGCGTTAGAATTTCCGCACTGGGATATAACTCTTTGATTTGGCACTGCCTACGGAGACTCGACGTGCCTATCCGGGCATTGGAAGGTAAGTCGGATAATGACGCGTAACGATTAGAAACAAACGCATCGGTAGGGTCTTCACGTGGCAATATCGCCGCCAAGTGCAAACCTTCAGGGAATTCGACGGGAACGTCTTTCATCGAGTGCACGGCAATATCTGCCGTCCCTTCCAGCATGCCCACCTCAAGTTCCTTAACAAACAAGCCTTTGCCACCGATTTTAGCCAGCGGTGCGTCCAGGATTTTATCACCCTGGGTGCTCATTTTGACCAATTCGGTTGTTACACCGGGGAAAGTGTTTTCAAGTAATGCCGCAACATGTTCGGCTTGCCATAAGGCCAGCGGGCTTTTGCGGGTGGCGATGCGGATGGTTTTCTTCGTCAAAATAAAATCCTAGAATATAAAATTATTGATCTGAGTATTCAAAATCGAATTCCGGCTTTAACTTATAAAGTAAGCGCACTCCACCTTTACTTGTTGATTCTTCTTTCAAATCAAACAAACCTGTCGCTACAATCGTTTTTTTCAATGTTATACTGCCATGTTTTTTATTAAATGCGACTAATTCTTCAGGGGCATGTTGCTTGACTAATTGACCTGCCAAACTCAATAAAGCCCATCCGTCAGGCCTAGCCATTTGTTTTGAAACATCTTCGAGCAACTGAACGACGATGGATTGTCTTACATTTACAAGTTCAAGTTGTTTTTGGAATTCTTCTGAATTAACAAGTTCGTCATATTCTTTTAATGTTTCACGCAAATATTTAACCAAATTTAAAAGTTCTTTGTGTTGCGGAAGAATTTTGTCTCGTTGTTGGTCTAGGCACTCTTCAGCTTCTAAGCAACTCTCAATTGTCTGTAAATTATATTTCGACAAAAAATGATGAATTAGCTCATTTCGGTCAGCAACTATAGATGAAAGCATTTGCTTTTTTGTCTCGAAAGAGCTTCCGTCACATTTCACGTTAAATTGAAAAGAAAGTCGAATTTCCTTTAATTCTTCTTCCGTTTCTTTATATTCTTCAATATCGGAATACATATTACCAAGGAATAGCCCGGCAGCTTGCCCCATCGTTAGTTTTTGTATTGTGTCGGCTTTTCTTTGTAATAACGCAGGCAATTCGCTTAGATACCCAAAATGGCTACCAGCAATAGTTAGAAACTTGAGCATTCTTTCAATATCTTGGAACAGAATGACATTTCGCCCAATCTTCCTAAGAACTTCATTCTTAACTTTGTCAACTCCACTCTCGGAATTCAAGCCATCTATCTTGAGCATCTGGTAATCGGACGATGCTTTACTCAAACGATCATTGACTGCGCACCAATCCTCTGTTTGCGGCGGCCTTTCAACCAAAATGATGTTAACACCTGAATGGTCTAAATTTCGTAGTGCTCTATAGAGGATTCGACCATAATCATGTGCATCTCTGGGCATTAAAATAACATGGTTATCATTATGTTCTTCAAATTCCCCTGAATATGTTGCAATGCCAATTTTTAGATTTAACTTCAAATAATGCTGATAAATATTCTTTAATTGACCTGTGCTGCACAACACAGTTTGAGCTGCTGGGGCATAATGCACTTCCATCGCACCCGGAGCATGGATTTTTTCGTTCGCTTCCGGTAATAGCAAAGGTTGTTGTAGTACGAATTCAATTTCGGCTTTACTAATTTGCCCTGGCCTTAACAATTTTGGTTGCCCGAAACTTAGATCCACAATCGTCGATTCCAAGCCGA
Organism: Methyloglobulus sp.; assembly: GCA_013141505.1. Taxonomy (GTDB): domain Bacteria; phylum Pseudomonadota; class Gammaproteobacteria; order Methylococcales; family Methylomonadaceae; genus Methyloglobulus. The sequence goes on along the minus strand of JABFQX010000037.1, from coordinate 22,647 downwards.
CCTGACACGCGCCACCGTCCAGAATCATATCGACTTTATCGCCTAGTTCTTCAGCAACATGGCTGGCTTGTGTAGGGCTGATACGGCAAAAGCGGTTAGCGGACGGCGCGGCAATACCGCCGCCAAATGCCTGTAATAAGCTTAACGCAACGGGATGAACAGGCACACGCAAGGCAACCGTGCCTTGCCCGCCCGTAACTTCCATCGGCACATCCGGATGTTTTTTTAGCACGATGGTCAAAGGCCCAGGCCAAAAGCGCTCCGCCAGCTTCCAGGCAATCTCAGGGATTTCAATCGCCCAATCGATAAGCGCAACCTTATCGGGGATATGGACGATCAACGGATGGTCGGCAGGACGGCCTTTGGCGGCAAAAATGCGCTTTACCGCTTCAGGATTTTTGGCATCCGCTCCTAAGCCATAAACCGTTTCAGTCGGGAGTGCGACGAGACGACCTTGCCGCAATAAGTCGGCTGCTTGGTTGATTGCCGCTTGATCTGCGGTTACAGGTTTCATTTTGCAGAGGACAATTAGGCCAGCGGGTCGATTTCAATCAGCACTTCATCAGGATTCGCCGGTTCACCCTTGACAACATGCACGGCTTTCACCACACCGCCAATGGGTGCAGTAATCTCGGTTTCCATCTTCATGGCCTCGGTAATCATGACCGCCTGTCCTGCCACTACCGATTGTCCAACCTTGACCAGCACTTCCAGCACGTTACACGGCATACTGACGACAACATCGCCGGGTGCGGTGGGCTTGCGGCGTTTGCTGGATATGGTGCCTTTGACCGCGCCTTGGGTACCGCCTTCAAGTACGATTTCGTCCAGCGTTTCGACGACGATTTCTTCCGGCACGCCATCAACCATAAAGTAGAAATGCCTAAGCATCTGATTTTTTGGCCCCGCACCCGTGACTTTGACGTGATAACTTTCGCCATGTAGGGCAACGTTGAATTCAGTTGGCGCTTTTTTGATAAGGTCGTCGTCCACCCTGGATTCAATCACTAATGGTTCCGGCACTAAAGTTCCGGTTGCGCGTTGTTCCAGAAATAACTTCCCCACTTCGGGAAACATCGCGTAACTCAACACATCTTCATCCGTTTTTGCCAATTCACCGATTTCCTGGCATAACTTATCCAATTCCGGCTTGATTAAATCAGCGGGGCGGCAATCCATCACATCTTCTTTACCAATGGCTTTTTTCTGCAACGCCGCGCTCACAGGCGCAGGCGCTTTGCCATAACCGCCTTGCAGGTAGCGCTTCACCTCATTGGTGATGGTTTCATAACGTTTGCCCGTCAATACATTGAGCACAGCTTGCGTTCCGACAATCTGTGACGTTGGGGTAACCAAGGGTGGATAACCCAAATCCTTGCGGACTTCGGGGATTTCCTTATAAACCTCGCCAATGCGATCCAACGCATTGCGTTCCTTTAACTGGTTTGCCAAGTTGGAAATCATGCCGCCGGGCACTTGAAACACATGCACTTGAGTATCTATGCCCGTAAATTCGCTTTCAAAACGGCGGTATTTTTTCCTGACCTCGGCAAAATATTGGTTTGCCACCTGTAACTTATCCAAATTCAAGCCAGTGTCGAACTCCGTGCCTTTTAGCGCTATCACCTGCGCTTCCGTAGGCGGATGGCTAGTGCCGCCCGACCAGGACGACAACGCCGTATCAATATGCTGGCAACCCGCTTCAATTGCCTTCAACTGGCACATTTCGGCTAAGCCTGACGTTGCATGACAGTGTAAGTGCAAGGGCAAATCGACCGCATCTTTTAAGGCTTTGACCAATTCGCTGGTGGCATAAGGGGTCAGCAAGCCCGCCATATCCTTGATGGCGATGGAATCGCAGCCCAGCTTAGCCAATTCCTTACCCAACGTGACAAAACTTTGCACATCATGTACTGGGCTGGTGGTATAACAGATCGTGCCTTGGGCATGTTTGCCGCTTTCTTTGGTAGCTTCGATAGCCGTCCGCAAATTACGGACATCGTTCAGGGCATCGAAGATGCGGAACACATCCATGCCATTTTCTGCGGCTTTATGGATAAAAGCGCGCACTACATCATCAGAATAATGCCGATAACCTAATAGGTTTTGCCCGCGCACCAGCATTTGCAAACGGGTTTTTGGCAAAGCGGCCTTGAGCTTGCTTAAACGTTCCCACGGGTCTTCTTTCAGGAACCTTAAACACGCATCAAACGTCGCACCGCCCCAGCATTCCAGGGACCAATAGCCGATGTCGTCGAGCATGGCGCAGCCCGGCAGCATATCTTCCGTGCGTAAGCGGGTGGCGATCAGGGATTGGTGGGCATCGCGGAGGATAACGTCGGTGATTTTGACTTGTTGGTTAGGCATTTACTTAATTGGGTTTCTTTAATATGGGGTTATTTTAACCGAAGTGAGGGGGATTGGGGTGGGATGATAATTTGTAATTTGATTACGTTCACCCTGAGCCTGCCGAAATCCAGATACTAAAGGATGGTTATATAGAGCCGTTCGTGGTGAGCTTGTCGAACCATGAACACTTATGAACCTGTCCTTCGACAAGCTCAGGACGAACGGGGTTTGATAGTTTTATTTAGGGTATCGCTACCGCGACGATTGATTAAATACCAGTTCCCGCACTGGCAGGCGGGATACTTTCTTTTGCTTCGCCAAAAGAAAGTATCCAAAGAAAAGGCGACCCGGATGCCGCTTGCTTCCTGCGTTCCTCAGTTTTGACGGGGGTTGCCGGAAGGGACTTCCTGTCCCTCCGACAACGTGCGGCATCCCTGCCGCACCCCTTCGGGCTATTCCCGCCAAAACTTCCGGTACTCGGCGCGGCATACGGGAATGGGTGATTTTCATAGTATCGTAGGGTGGATTAGACGCGCAAAAAAACCAGATTTAGGAATAAGTAAAGTATTTCCGCGCGTCGTAATCCACCATATCGAAGCCCATCAAATTTGGCGGGTTACGCCGCGCATGAACACCAGAAATTGTTTAGTTACAGGGTGTGGCAAACTACGCCCTACGACGAACCGCCGTACGAGGTTCAGGGATATATTTGAGACGGGTACTTACACAAAGTTATGGACAGCCTCAATTGGGTTTTTAATTCATTTCATTAAGGCTTGATTGATGACAACGGCTATTAATTCTATTGTTTTTTGGTTTTCTTATTTTTACTGACTTTATTATTTTGTGCAAACTGTACAGCAGGAAGAATAAATCTTGGTAAATGCATCCTACAACTTTGGTTCATTAAAAATTCACGCCAATACGGCCATACATGATAACTAACGTTTTTTAGCGCATACTCTTTAACCGAAGACTCTTCTGGCTTTTCTCTTGAGTGATACTCAGCAACAAATTCGGCTTCAATAATTGCTTTCCTGTTAATATCTGGATCAGCATTTGAATCTAATAGGAGCACCCCTAACTCAATAAATACGCGAACTAGCCAAGTTGAATCATCCATTTCACTAACGCTATGTCCTTTGACTATATGTTTAGTTCTTGTCTCTAATTCATCTATGCCTGGATAAAATTTAGGGTCAAATTCATTAAAACATTCCGCAATAGATTTTTTTAAGTACACATCATTTATTAGCAGTGTATCTATAGCTTTTTGTAAATCTTTATTCATTGGCTTGCATACAAACATTGAGGGTAGTGAGAGTGAGAGTTAGACTTAGACCAATCATCGCCCCTTTGTCTATAAATAACGTTATTTGTGCTCTTGAATTTTACCCGTTGATTTTCTGTTTTTTCATGTTCAAGGACTACTGGAATATCATTTCCATAATTTCTATATTTTTCAGAGCTATCATTCTCAACCTCTGTCTGTAAATCTAGGTGCGACATTTGAACCAGAAAAGAAAAAGCTTCTGGACATCTATCGGCAACGCGAAGTAATTTATCCATAGCTTCTGACTGAACCACATCATCGTTCTCATATTTAGAGAACGCGACAGGACCACCACCGAAAATTTTGGCAGCTTGCTGCTGATTTATATGTAAACGATCACGCAAACGTTTAATTTCTGATCCTTTTAAAAGACCATCCACTTCCTTTTTAAAAGCCAACATAGCTCGTTTATTTATTCGAGTTTGTTCAGCACTACCCTGTTCTGAGCCACAAGAATCACAAACAGAATAATAACAATCAAGCAATGTAGAATGACCTTTGTATACAACAGGGTTTTTATCTTTTACATCTGTTAAGCGGCCTTCACCACAAATTAAACATTCAGACTTTTTTTCATTATCCATATTCAATACCTATTTATCCTCTGGAGGATGAAATGAAATCAACAGAATTACTGTTCCCAACTTATTAATTGCCAACTTGATATAAGTTTCCATTATCATTTCATTGTTTGCATGTTTTGGTTTTTCTTTATGACGCACAAAATAAACATCACATGCTGCCCAAGGTCCTTCTGGCTTTTGTTCACACCATTCAGAACATTTGTAATTTCTGCTATTCAAATAGGTGCGCAAAAAATCTATTGCATCGTTCGAGTCGTAACCCAACTTTTGTAAATCTTTTACGCATTTTCTGGTCCACAGTACAAGCTTTGTGCTGTCTTTTGTTTCTAAGATACCGAAAATATCATCTAAATTGTAAAGTGGCTCACCTTTAATTTTGCGATCTGCTTTTTTTGTTGTAGGTACTTCACCAGTATATTTGCTAACGTTTATTAAATTTACCATTATGGTAATCTTTATCAAGTGGTTTGGGAATAGGTAATTTTACTTATACAGCACAGTGCAGCACTAATGACTGAATTGCTTGAGCTTTGTTAGCCGAGCCTAGAATCGGACATCAAACAAATACCACATTTCAATAGCCAATAATAGCTTATCTGCTTAAAGGTGAAGATATTCAGCAAACAGTCCTAGTCGATGACCGGTAGCATTTACCACCGATAATCTTATAAAAATCATTAGAACCTCGCCTTATAATGTGGAGCAATTGAATTGCTTGAGTTGGGTTATGATATTGCTGCCCAAAGCCAATCACCCAATGGGTGATCCAGAAATCAGCAAAGATGGGGGGAGGAACGAACCCCAACATGATACCGATCATTATATTTGTTGTGGCTAGTACCTCACCGAACCTACAAATGTCTCCAACTACCGTATACCACGCCGTGCATCGGAGCATTTATCAGGAATAACCCGTAGGGGTGCGGCAGGGATACCGCACGTTAGCAAAGGGACAGGAGTCCCTTTGCCAACCCCAGATAAATACGAGAAGCGCAGGAAGTAAGCGGCATCGGGCGGAATTCTTTTGGATACTTTTCTTTGACGGAAAACTGCTCCTGCGTTTTCCGTCAAAGAAAAGTATCTTGTCCGTGGGTACGAGAACCGACATTTAAATAACCGTCGCGGTAGCGACACTTTAAATACCCACTCACCCTTAGCCCTCTCCCACAAGGGGAGAGGGGATGATGATTGCGATCATGGTTCGACAAGTTCACCACGAACGGAATCAACTATTAACCGTGCATTTCAGTTATTGCACCTTTATTCATATATTCTCTCTTATCCAATCTGCAAATTCGGTTTCGTCAATTTCACCTGAGGCCAATTGCAATATGGTTGTTACGCAGTCTTCATCGGTGGCGGTCAACATAACGCCATTTAGCACCAAAAATGTTTCCGTTACCGCAAAGGCAACCCGCTTGTTGCCATCGACAAAAGGATGGTTTTTTGCCAAACCAAAACCATAAGCGGCGGCCAGTTGTGCGATGTCGGCATTGCCGTAATGCGCCAATTGTTGTGGGCGCATCAACGCAGATTCCAACAACCCGTGGTCACGGACACCCGTGCCGCCGCCATGTTCGCTTAATTGTTCTTCGTGCATAGCCAACACGGTTTCATGCAAAAGCCAGACAAAAGCTGTCATTTAGCCAGTTCGCGCAGGACGTTACGGCGCTTTTTCATCACTTCTTTGGCAACTGTCATTTGACGCTCAAATTCTGAGTCGTAAGGCGTTAGTCGGAAACCGTCCGGCGTTTCGGTCAAATAGATCACGTCACCTTTGCTGACACGCAGTTTTTCAAGGGCTTCTTTGGGTAGGACAACACCTGTCGAGTTGCCGATTTGGGTAAGTTTTAAAGCAATCATCTGGATTCCCGATTAATTTTACGGATGTAATAACGATAAGACGTTATAACGAATGTGTCAACATGCTTCGGCGAGTATGCGCGGAAAATTACGAACGACTCAGCCTACCGGCTACCCCAAAATAACCGTAGTTTACAACATTTATAATTCTCCTCACCCACCCTCTCCAGCAGGAGAGGGGATTATTTTTAACTTAACGATAATTGAATCACAACCCCGTATGTGCCGCCATAACAGCAGCAATTACGCTCGCCAAGACTTCCGGCCTTGGCTTATTGGAATAATTGACCAATTCTGGGTGCTGCTCAATAAACCCGGTATTGAAATGTCCGGCACGAAATTCAGGATGTTTGAGGATTTCCAGGTAATAAGGCATGGTCGTCTTAATGCCGAACAAGCCCATATCCTTTAAGGCACGTTCTCCGCGCTTAATGGTGTCTTCCCAAGTCGTCGCGCTGACGATCAATTTAGCCAGCATGGAATCGTAATAGGGCGGAATATCATAACCGGTATAAATGGCGGTATCGGTACGCACACCCGGCCCACCCGGCGCATAATAACGGCTTATATGACCGAAACTGGGCAAAAAACCATTTTTTGGGTCTTCGGCATTGATGCGGAATTGGATGGCGTAACCGCGCCGGCTGATGTCCTCCTGCTTGCAGCCTAAGGGCAATCCGGCGGCTATGCGGATTTGCTCTTCGACGATATCTACACCGGTAATCGTTTCGGTAATGGTGTGTTCAACCTGCACCCGCGTGTTCATTTCCATGAAATAAAAGCGGTCGTTGCTGTCCAGCAAAAACTCGACCGTTCCGGCATTGGTATATTTGACTGCTTTGGCGGCTAGCACTGCCAGGCCACCGATATATTGCCGTTGCGCTTCATCCAATTGCGGAGATGGCGCAATTTCGATCAATTTTTGGTTGCGCCGTTGTATTGAGCAATCCCGCTCATAAAGGTGAATAGTATTGCCATGATGGTCTGCCAAGACTTGCACTTCAATATGGCGCGGATTGATGACGCATTTTTCCATGAAAACTTCGGCTTTGCCGAATGCTTTAGTTGCTTCGGAAATAACGCGGTCATAATTGCGCCTTAACTCATCGGCATTATCACAACGTCGGATGCCACGGCCACCACCGCCACTGGTGGCTTTCAACATAATTGGATAACCGATTTTTTCCGCAGCCGTAAGCGCGTTTTCAACGGAAGCCAGATTCTCCGTGCCAGGAGTTACCGGAATCCCGGCATTAATCATGGCATTGCGGGCTTCGGTCTTGTCACCCATGCGCTGGATAACATCGGCATCGGGGCCAATAAAAATCAAGCCGCGTTCTTTGCAGGCTTTAGCAAACTGAGCATTCTCGGACAAAAAGCCGTAACCCGGATGCACAGCATCGCAACCCGTCGCTGCCGCCAAATCCACCAAGGCATAGATGTTGAGATAACCCGCCAATGGCTCAGAACCGATGCAATAAGATTCATCGGCTTTTTTGACATGCAGCGCAAAGCGGTCTGCCTCCGAATAAATGGCTACCGAACGGATGCCCATTTCGGCACAGGCACGGATAATACGGACAGCTATCTCGCCACGATTTGCGATTAAAATTTTGCGTAACATTGGCTTTTTCTGAAAAGAATCAAGTTTGCATTCTAGCAAATTAGACTGGCCTTGGCTAAATCGGGGCTAAATCCAAGCTAACTTTACCGACTAATGCAGCATTGACAGGATTAAAAACAACAGGAAACCGATGAAGAATGTTGCAGTGATGAAGGCGTTATCAGGGTATTGATGGGCTTCATGCAATAGCTCTTCGGTAACCAGATAAAGCAATGCCGCCAAACCAAATGCCAGCAATAGCGGAATGCTGGTCGCAGGTATAAACTGGATTAACAGATGACTTGATGCCGCGCTGATGACCACAACGGCAGCCAAACTGGTGATAACCAGCATACCGAGCGCTCCTTTTAGCGGCGTCTGGCTTAGGCTTGTCGATAAGGCAAGGCCAAGGGAAAACATTTCCAAGCCTAATGCGATAGTTAAAAACTGCCCTGCCTCCTCATTAGCGGCAAAACTGACACCAATCAAAAAGCCGTCTACCAGCACATCGACCGCGACTGCGCCAAGCAAGGCGACAGGCATTTTTGCTTGGGCTTTTTCATGTTGCTGGGCTTCCATCTTTTCTGCATACGTCCGAATAAGCAGCATTAGAAAAACACCCGCACTGAAACCAATAGCGACTTCATAAGGCTCATGGCTTTTTATGATGCCTGGCAACAAATCCACCGCGACGACCGCAAACACGACCCCGGAGGTAAAATGCTGTATGACCGACCGCCATGTATTTGAGGGCTGACGAATTTTTGCAGTGATACCACCGAATATAAAAGTCAAGCATGGGATCAGGGCATAACTCAATACGGATTGCATAAGTATTGTTATCGGTAAAAGAGATGTTATTGAAGTTTAATTTTTCTCGTCTTTATACCTTAGTTCTCAAGTTTTTCTGGTCAATTGCTTGGCTAATGTTTCCCCGTACCCTGTATAAGTCCTTGGCGTGAGTTCCAGCAATGCGGTTTTTGCTTCAGCCGGAATATCCAGTCCTTCAATAAATAGCCGCAATTGTTCCGGAGTTATCCGATGCCCACGGGTGAGCTCTTTTAATTTCTCGTAGGGTTTTTCAATGCCGTAGCGGCGCATCACGGTCTGGATAGGTTCGGCAAGGACTTCCCAGTTGCTGTTCAGGTCGGCTTCAATAATTTCAGGATTGATCTGTAATTTTGAGATCCCTTTTAAGGTCGCCTGAATCGCAATACTGGTATGGGCAATACCAACGCCCATACTGCGTAATACCGTAGAATCGGTGAGATCACGTTGCCAACGGGAAACCGGCAGTTTTTCCGCTAAAAAAGAAAATAATGCGTTGGCGATGCCCAGATTGCCTTCGGAGTTTTCAAAGTCAATGGGATTGACCTTATGCGGCATGGTGGAAGAACCCACTTCGCCCGCAATCGTTTTTTGTTTGAAGTAGCCCAGGGAGATATAACCCCACACATCCCGATCAAAATCGAGCAAAATGGTGTTGAACCGAGATAACGTATGGAAAAATTCCGCGACGTAATCATGGGGCTCGATCTGCGTTGTATAGGCATTGAACTGCAAACCTAGCGATTCAACAAAGTGCTGGGCAAAGCTCAGCCAATCAACTTCAGGATACGCCACACGATGGGCGTTGTAATTACCGACTGCGCCGTTTATTTTGCCCAATAACTGCACGGCTTCCAGTTGTTGCTTTTGCCGTTGCAGACGGGCCGCGACATTGGCGAATTCTTTCCCTACCGTTGTCGGTGTCGCCGATTGCCCGTGGGTACGGGACAACATGGGTTGCGCTGCGTTGTCCAAAGCGCATTGTTTGATGGCATCGATACACGCAGACATTTGTGCAAAAATAACATCACGGCCTTCCTTGAGCATCAACCCATAGGACAGGTTATTAATGTCTTCGGAAGTACAGGCAAAATGAATAAACTCACTGACTTGCTCCAGCTCATCGTTACCGGCTATTTTTTCCTTGAGGTAATATTCGACGGCTTTAACATCATGATTGGTAGTCCGTTCGATGTCTTTGATGCGCTGGGCATCGGCTTCTGAAAAGTGACTAATTATGCTTTCGAGCAATTGGTTTGCGGTATCGCTGAACGGACTGACTTCAACAATCTGCGGTTGCTTTGCCATTGCTTGCAACCAACGCACTTCAACTTGAACCCGGTAGCGAATTAATCCAAACTCGCTAAAAATAGGCCGTAATTCTTCAACTTTTCCGGCATATCGACCATCAATTGGCGAAATAGCGGTCAGGGTAAAATAACTCATGATGTTGTCCGAAGGTAAGGTAAGTAATGATTAGGTGTTAGTTCTGGATTCGATGATACCGCCGCCGAGACAAATTTCGCCTTGGTAAAAGACTACCGACTGTCCAGGTGTAATGGCACGTTGCGGCTCGGCAAATACTGCTTGGCAGCGGCCTTCATCTATTGGTTCCAGATAGCAGGCTTGATCTGCTTGGCGGTAACGGGTTTTTGCGGTGCAGTGAATAGCTCCTGTTAAAGGTTTATTATTGCACCAGTCCAACTGTCCGGCAGTCAAAGTATTATGCAACATCAACGGATGGTCGTGCCCCTGTCCGACAATAAGGATATTATCTTCAAGATTTTTTTCCAGCACATACCACGGTTCATCCGGCGAATCTTTAACGCCGCCGATACCCAGACCCTGACGTTGCCCCAAGGTGTAATACATCAAACCTTGATGTGTGCCTATGCGTTGGCCTTCCGGGGTACGCATCTCCCCAGGCTGGGTTGGCAGGTAGCGTTGCAAAAACTCTTTAAACTTACGTTCGCCGATAAAGCAAATGCCCGTGCTGTCTTTTTTCCGGCAATTATCAAACCCTGCCTGTTCCGCATGTTTTCTAATCTCTGTTTTTTGGAGGTGACCGATGGGAAATAAGGTGTGCGCTAATTCATGCTGGCCTAAGGTATACAAGAAGTAACTTTGTTCCTTGCCAGCATCAAGTCCCTTCAGCAAAAAATGTTCACCATCATGTTCACTGACCCGCGCGTAATGGCCTGTGGCAATGTATTCAGCACCTAAATCCTGAACGGCATAATTCAGGAACGCTTTGAATTTGACATGTTTGTTGCACAAAATATCGGGGTTCGGTGTTCGCCCTGCCTTGAACTCGGACAAAAAAACTTCAAACACATCATCCCAATATTCACTGGCGAAATTGACAGTTTTTAATTCAATACCCAGCTTATCGCAAACTTGCTGGGCATCAGCGAGATCTTCCATCGCGGTGCAATATTCGGTGCCGTCGTCTTCCTCCCAGTTTTTCATAAACAAACCGGTGACGTTATGGCCTTGTTCCAGCAATAACAAAGCGGTTACCGAGGAATCGACACCGCCAGACATACCAACGACAATATTTTTGGCCATCAAATATCGAGAAAGGTTTTGAGCAAAGATAATGGATAGCGTTGACCGCTCAAATATTCATCCACAGAAATCGAAACCAAGGGGCTACGTAAACGATGTTGTTGGGTGGCGATTTGTTCGCGGGTTAACCAATGCGTTGCCACAACGCCTTCGTCCAGAGGTTGACTAGGATCGTGGCTATGGCATTGCCCGGCAAAACAACACCTCAAAAAACTGGGCTTGCGCGGGTTTTTTCGCCAAAGTTGAATCGAGACGATATACTCGGGTTCAAACTGCCAAGCCGATTCTTCCTTAACTTCCCGTTTGACCGCTTCAATCAAACTTTCGTTTTCTTCCAAATGACCAGCAGGCTGGTTAAATTGCAAGCCACTGGAGGTCTGTTCCTCAACCAGCAAAAAACGCCCTTCGCGCTCAATGACGGCGGCAACCGTCACGTGTGGTTTCCACACCATTTGTTACACCCAGCAATTAAATGTTCATTTTACTAGATTTACCCTCCTGGTATATGCAAAGATTTGAACTAAGCCTGAAGAATCTGTCCAAGCAAGAGTTTATTCGATTTGTAGTTGACCATTAATATTAGTTTGGGTTTTATTGTTATAATTAGCTTGAAAGTCGTCGATAACGGCACTATGTTAGTGGAATGAAATTAATGACGGTGTATATGGCGGAGTCTGAGCCTTACAAAGATAACGACCACGACTTGGCGGTACAGCCGGCGCAGCCGCAACTTAAAAAACCGCCCTTGTACAAGGTTATTTTGTTGAATGACGATTTTACACCGATGGGATTTGTCATCGACATTTTGATGCAGTTTTTTGGAATGCCAGAAGATCTGGCAACCAAGGTGATGTTACAAATACATACCCAAGGCGTAGGGGTGTGCGGGACGTTTAGTAAGGACGTTGCCGAGACCAAAGTGTTTATCGTCAATGAATATTCGCGGGAACATCAGCATCCATTGCTGTGCTCAATGGAAGAAATGTAGTCTGGAGAAAGTATGTTAGGCAAAGAACTTGAAGTGACATTGAACAATGCTTTTAAGAATGCCCATGACAAACGGCATGAATTCATTACTGTTGAGCATCTGCTGCTGGCATTACTTGACAATGCATCCGCAGAAGCCGTCATGCTCGCCTGCGGCTGCGATATTAAAGCGTTGCGCGGCCAATTGGCGCAGTTTATCGACGAAACTATTTCCCTGATTCCCGAAGGTGTCCAGCGTGACACCCAACCCACCTTGGGCTTCCAGCGTGTACTGCAACGTGCTGTTTTTCATGTTCAGGCTTCTGACAAAAAAGAAGTCTCCGGTGCCAATTTATTCGTCGCCCTGTTCAGCGAACAAGATTCCCATGCTGTCTATCTGTTGAACAAACAAGATGTATCAAGATTGGATGTCGTTAATTATCTGGCACACGGCATTTCCAAGATCGACCAGGACGGTTCAACCGGTGAAAACCAAGCGGCAGATCCGGGCGCGCAGGATGCAGAATCTGCAGGCAGCCCCCTCGAAAAATATGCGACAAACCTCAATGAAGAAGCCCTAAAAGGTAATATAGATCCACTGATCGGCAGGGATCTGGAGGTCGAGCGCACCATACAAGTGCTATGTCGCCGCCGGAAAAACAACCCATTGCTGGTCGGTGAAGCCGGTGTCGGTAAAACCGCAATCGCTGAAGGCTTGGCAAAACGGATCGTGGAAGAAAATGTCCCGGAAATCCTGATGGATAATGTTATTTATTCATTGGATTTAGGCGCTCTGGTCGCAGGAACAAAATACCGTGGTGATTTTGAAAAACGTCTGAAAGCCTTAATCAACCACCTTAAGGTCAGGCCAGAAGCCATTTTATTTATTGATGAAATCCATACCATTATCGGTGCAGGTTCCGCGTCCGGCGGCACGATGGATGCATCCAATTTAATCAAACCGATGCTGGCTTCCGGGCAATTGCGTTGTATTGGCTCAACCACTTACCAGGAATATCGGGGCGTATTTGAGAAAGATCATGCCCTGGCGCGGCGGTTCCAAAAAATAGATGTGCTCGAGCCGTCCGTTGAAGATACGATCTTGATCTTGAAAGGCTTGAAATCACGTTTTGAAGAACATCATGATGTGAAATATTCAGCAGAAGCACTGCGACTGGCGGCGGAATTATCAGACCGCTACATCACCGACCGTCATTTGCCAGATAAAGCAATCGACGTGATTGACGAAGCCGGTGCCAAGCAACGTATGGCTTCGGAAGCGACTCGTAAATCACTGATTGAAGCCGCTGAAATTGAAGAAATCGTCTCCAAAATCGCACGGGTTCCTGCCAAATCGGTTTCCAGCAACGATATAGACAAACTGGGCAATCTGGAGAAAAACCTCAAGATGCTGGTCTTCGGACAGGACGAAGCGATTTCCGCCCTAGCAACAGCGATAAAATTATCCCGTGCCGGGCTTCGGGAATCGCAAAAAACCATCGGTTCGTTCCTTTTCTCCGGGCCAACGGGAGTTGGCAAGACTGAAGTCACCCGGCAATTAGCCAAAGTTTTAGGCATCGAGCTGATCCGCTTTGATATGTCCGAATATATGGAACGCCATACCGTTTCCAGATTGATCGGCGCACCTCCCGGCTATGTCGGCTTTGACCAAGGCGGCCTTCTGACCGAGCAAATCAGCAAACATCCTCATGCCGTGTTGCTGTTGGATGAAATCGAGAAAGCCCACCCGGATGTCTTCAACCTGTTATTGCAAGTGATGGATCACGGCTCGCTCACCGATACCAATGGGCGCAAAGCGGATTTCCGTAATATCATTATGGTCATGACCACCAATGCGGGCGCGGAAGAAAGTAGCCGGGCATCTATCGGATTTACCCACCAGGATCACGCCACCGATAGCATGAAAATTATCGAAAGAGGCTTTTCCCCTGAGTTCCGTAACCGTCTGGATGCGATTATCCAATTCAAACCGCTGGACATAGCCATCGTCGGTCACGTCGTTGATAAGTTTATCTTTGAATTAGAAGCCTTGCTCGCAGACAAACAAGTCACTTTGTCGCTGGATGCGGAGGCGCGGTTGTGGCTGGCTGAAAACGGTTGTGACCCGAAGATGGGTGCACGACCCATGGCACGATTGATTCAGGAAAAAATCAAAAAACCGCTGGCAAATGACCTGCTGTTCGGCAAACTGGCGCACGGTGGACACGTGCGAATTTACCTCGAAAATAACGAACTGAATTTTGCTATCGAGAGTAAGGAATTGACAGTTTCTGAAAACAACTAATTTTACGTTTCAACAGGATGCGTTAAGCGTAATCAGCGCATCCTGAATGAAATACGGCCTTTGGTTAAATCGTAAGGTGTCATCTCAACTTTAACGCTGTCACCCGTGAGTATGCGGATGTAATGCTTACGCATCTTGCCGGAAATATGCGCCGTTACGATATGCCCATTTTCCAATTGCACCCGAAACATGGTATTTGGCAAGGTATCAATCACCTTACCTTCCATCTCAATTTGATCTTCTTTTGCCATAATGGTAACTCGATTAATTAAAAACCCCATTATAACATATCCGAATGCCGTTCAATAACAAGCTGAACCCAGTCAATATATTTCCCGAGTTTGATAATGCTTTTGTTTGTGTATTGCCGGAAAAACTGGCATTCATCTGCTGGCCTGACTTAAAAAAGCTCCTTCTTATTCAATTAATTTTCAAGTGTAACCAATGAAGCTTTACTGTTCGAGAACTTCAAGACCGGCGGTTATTAAGCTAGCCCGCTGATCGGCTATCTCTTCACCGTATATTTCACGCGTCAGGCCAATAAAATCAAATAAATTCCTATCCGCCAGTTGCGAAGGCGCCGCGTTTTGTAAACTGGTGAAGATAGTTTCAAGCCGACCAGGGAATTGCCTGTCCCAAGTTTTAAGCATAACTTTCATCGCTTTCCTCTGGAGATTTTCCTGGGAGCCACACAGGTTACACGGGATGATAGGGTAATTCCTGAATGCGGAAAAACGCTCTATGTCTTTTTCGCGGCAATACGCTAATGGGCGGATGACAATATTTTTTTTGTCATCACTAAGCAACTTAGGCGGCATGGCTTTCAATTTGCCGCCGTAAAAGATATTCAAAAAAAAAGTTTCCAGAATGTCGTCGCGGTGATGGCCTAAGGCAATTTTGGTGATACCGTTGGCTTCTGCGTAACCATATAGCGTGCCACGCCGCAATCTTGAACATAGCCCACAAGTGGTCGCCCCTTCCGGTATCACGCGCTTAACGACGCTGTACGTATCCTTTTCTATGATGTGATAAGACACACCGATGGAGCTCAAGTAATTTGGCAAGACTTCTTCTGGAAATCCCGGCTGTTTTTGGTCGAGGTTGACGGCAACCAGGTCGAAGTTGACGGGCGCGGTTTTCTGCAAATTGAGCAGTATGTCCAATAAGGTGTAAGAATCTTTACCGCCAGACAAACATACCATGACCTTATCGCCTTCTTCGATCATGTTGTAGTCGGCAATGGCATCGCCCACATAATGACGCAAGCGTTTTTGCAACTTATTGAATTGGGTGCGGGATTTTTGGGTTTGATCCGTCATCATTGGATGGATTAAGAGTGAGTTTTTATATAACTTAACAGGCAAAAGTGCTTTTGAAAACAACCATAAGATTTAGTAAAGTTTGTCGAACCCGGTTTCTGCGTCAAAAAGCGGCACGACTCATAAATATTGACCCAACGGCGAATTCTACCATTTTGTTGCGCCGCCTCTTTGACAAAATGTTCAACACCTACCGAATCCACTCAATTTCAATGACAACCATACCTAGTGAACAGCATTAACTAACAACGAGTACATTTTATATGGTAGCTGTGCGTATGAAGAATCTGTTGCTCCAACATATTTTATAATCAGCAACAGCATCGCAACGTAATGCGTAGGCTTTTTTTAGACTATTGATGGGTTGTGGATTTTGGGGGTACTGCCATTTTACTGAACGATAATTTTTACAGATTATCGCGGGCAATTAATTAACAAAAGCCAGCTCAATAAAGCCACTGCGAATAGCATAACCTATCCCAAAGAATAGGTATCGAGTTAACCGATGGGATGGACTGTTAATTTTAACCATATTACCACTTAACAAAAAACCGCTTCAAAGGGCGGTTTTTTGCAAACAATTTTTTGAATCAGGCTGTCACGCTCTAGTTTGTTTGCGTTTGCCAAATCCAAGCAAACCCGTCAATGCTGAGCCAAACAACCAAACCGCAGCAGGAACCGGAACAGGGTTTATTTCAGGCGCAGTGACGTTGATATTATCAAAAGCGACGAAACCAAAGCCAGAATTCTCAGACACGTCAACAAATAGAAGATTGGCCCAGCCAAAAACATAGTTTTGATATATGGAATCCAGTGAGAGGGTTTGGGTCAATACGCCCCCCCCTTGTTGGTATCCAGTAACCACTACACTACCAGTTTTTGAAGGGAACTCATTAAAAGCGATTCCGGCATCGAGCGAGTCAAGGCTGAAAATACTGTTGTTTGTTTCTTTAAATGAAAAGCTGCCAGCAACATTGCCGTCATCATCATGACCAAAACCAGCTATAAGGGCGTTGGTGCCATTGTTAGCTGCCGTGGTTGAAGTATAAGTCAAATGAAAGCCTGATGTTGGCTTAAAAACCAGCTCGCCGCTAGCAAAGGGATCGGGTTGATAAGCATCCACTTCGTTATCTTCAAAGGTTACCGTACTTGCTTGAGCATTTACAGTGAACGCTAATAGCAAAAAGGGGACTGCAAATAGTTTTTTCATAATCAATCATCTCCAAGTATCAATAATATATATTTAAACATCAACTCTAAGCTCAATCATGTCGAATTATGGAGACCTTTAGTCTTCAAACATCCAGTACAAGACGAGTGTGCGTAGTTATCGTGAATCTTTCTTATCTTTCCTTAGAATTTTTGAAATAGCCTGTTTTCCTTGGCTAAGTTTTAATTTAGCGTTAGTCTACACGTTAATAAATCGATTGAATATACGTACAAACACCTAGTCAACAGTAAATATTTGGTGTTTGTGAACACGCGGAATAATTGTAGTTGTCATGAAAATTTGAAACCGTTGCTTACCCAAAACTAACCTGCGTGGCCTTCTGCAAATTGAGGGGTATTTTCAATAATACATAAGAATTTTTGCTGCCCGAAAACACACCGTATTATCGCCTTCTCCGATCATCTTGTAGTCGGCAATCGCATCTACCACATAATGACGCAAACGTTTTTGTCGCTTATCGAATTGGGGGAGGAATTTTGGGACTTGGCCGGTCATAGTTGAATTGACGGTATTCGAAGATGGTAAGGCAGATTTATCCACAGTTCGCAGGTTGAGGTGGACTTGTAAACCCCAACAACCATTTAACTCAAGGGTTGGAGTTCGTTCCTCACCTCAACCTACAAATTTTCAATCATTATACCGCTGGAAGATCAGCGTCGCATTGGTGCCGCCAAAGCCGAAACTGTTGGACATCATGGTATTCAAAATCACATTATCCTGCCGCTCCCGCACAAGCGGGATGCCTGCCGCGCCAGGATCAAGGTCGCTGATGTTGGCGGAGACGCTGAGGAAGTTGTTTTCCATCATCAACAAAGAGTAAATTGCCTCGTTAACACCAGCAGCACCTAAGGCATGACCGGTTAAGGATTTAGTAGAACTGACCCAGGGCACATTCTCCGCGCCGAATACCGTGCGTAAGGCTTCCAGCTCTTTGGTATCGCCGACAGGGGTGCTGGTACCGTGGGCATTGATGTAGTCGATTTTGTCATGCACAGTCGCCATCGCTTGCTGCATACAACGTACCGCACCTTCACCAGAGGGTTGTACCATGTCATAACCATCTGAAGTTGCGCCGTAGCCGGTCAACTCGGCGTAGATTTTCGCACCACGGGCTTTGGCGTGTTCCAGTTCTTCAATGACTAACACTCCGCCGCCGCCGGAAATCACAAAGCCGTCGCGGTTTACATCATATGGACGGGATGCAGTATCTGGCGCATCGTTATATTTGGAAGACAATGCGCCCATCGCGTCGAACAACATGGATAAAGTCCAGTGTAACTCTTCGCCGCCGCCGGCAAATACGATGTCTTGTTTACCCAATTGGATCAATTCCGAGGCATGACCTATGCAATGTGCGCTGGTGGAGCAAGCTGAAGTAATCGAATAGTTAACGCCTTTGATCTTGAAAGGTGTTGCCAAACAAGCAGTATTGGTACTGGACATGTTGCGGGTGACCATATAAGGCCCGACTTTTTTGATGCCTTTTTCGCGTAATATATCGGCTGCTTCAACTTGATTGGACGTAGAAGGCCCACCTGACCCCATCACCAATCCGGTTCTTACATTCGATACATCGCTGTCTTCCAGACCGGAATCAGTAATCGCCTGTTGCATGGCGATATAATTGAAGGCCGCACCATCGCCCATGAAGCGTTTCACTTTACGGTCGATGAACTCATCTTGGTCGATGTTGATCGCGCCATGCACGTGACTGCGAAAGCCCATTTCTTGATACACATCCGAGAATACAATACCGGATTTCCCTTGCTTTAAGGAATCGAGGACTTCGGTCTTGTTGTTGCCGATGCTTGAGACGATACCTAAGCCCGTTACTACCACCCGTTTCATAACAACCCCTAAAATTCCGACAAGGATGTAAATAAGCCGACGCGTAAGTCATTGGCGGTATAAATTTCCCTGCCATCGACTTCCATACTGGCATCGGCGATAGCCATAAAGAGCTTGCGCGTAATCAAGCGTTTAATATCAATTTTATAGGTGACTTTTTTGGCGGTTGGCAAGACTTGTCCGAAAAACTTGACTTCACCCGCGCCCAGCGCACGACCTTTACCAGGCCCGCCCATCCAGCACAAAAAGAATCCAACCAGCTGCCACATGGCATCCAAGCCCAAACAACCGGGCATCACAGGATCGCCTTGAAAATGACAGGCAAAAAACCAAAGGTCGGGCGTTATGTCCAGCTCGGCGATTATCTGGCCTTTACCGTATTTGCCGCCTTCGTCGGTAATCAGCGTAATCCTGTCCATCATCAGCATGGGTGGCAAGGGCAATTGCGCGTTGGCAGGGCCGTACAACTCACCCCTGCCCGACTTCAGCAACTCTTCATAGGTTAAACTATGCTGTTTCGACATAACGATATTCCGTACCTTGTTTATTAATATTCTTGTAAAAGCATAGCATTATCTTACAGACACCGTAAAAAATCAGCTCAAATTTTCCTCAGTTTAATCTCAGCTGAATCTCAATTGATTCGCGGTGTCACATCACGTAATAAATTCTTTAGCTTAAGATTGCTTTTTTTTAACCTGTGTTGATAGATGATCGCATATGACAGCACGGTGGATACGTATTTGCGGGTCTCCTTGAAGGGGATGGTTTCTATCCAGATGTCAGCGGGTACGGCAGATGCGATCGGCAACCATTTTTTTGCCCTGTTAGGCCCTGCGTTATAAGCTGCTGTGGCGACGGGTACATGACCTGCGTACTTGTTTATCAAATCTTTAAGATAATAGCTTCCGTACTTTATGTTTAACTCTGGATTGAATAAATCATTATTCGATTGCAAGGACTCGTGCAAAGCCCGCGCTACCGTCTTGGCTGTTTCTGGCATCAATTGCATTAGCCCTTTGGCTCCGACGGATGACACTGCGTTTTTGTCCAACATACTTTCCTGGCGGATCAAGCCGTATAGCAAAGCTGGGTCAAGACCGTGCTTTTCGGCATTGGCTTGTATTTCATTGAGATACACGACGGGAAACCGTAATGCCATATCATCCCAATAATCGGCTTTTACTAAGGTCGTGATGGCGATTTGGTTCCATTGCCATTGCTGTGCCAATTTCGCTGCGACCAGGAGCTCTTCTTTGGGCCGATTTTTTATAGCAAACTGCCATTGCCGACGCACCTCGACATCTCGATTCAGCCATTTGAACTCCCGACAAGCCTGAAAATCTGGGTGTCCAGACAGTTGTTTAAGGCCATCTTCATCCACCTTTACGGGAATATCGACAATCTGATAGGCCAAATCAACCGTATCCGCAGCCAGAAAACCATAAAAACTACGGTCTTTCGCTAAAGTTGTGTAAACGGTATTCGCCTGTTGCTTCTTACCAGTTTCATGCAAGGCACGAGCTAGCCAATATTGCCATTTGGGTTCTTGCCGTTCGTTAGTGGTCAAATCCGCCAATGAACGATTAACATGTTGCCAATTTTGTTCCAGCAATGCCGCCCTGACTTTTGCCGTTCTAATATCTGCGTCATCCAGTGATGCTTTGCTCAAATGCTCAAATGCACGATTATCTTTTTGACCTAGCAACGCCATACCAAAGCTGCCTTCAACAGCCCTTATATAATCATTTTCTAGTGAAAAATTATGGTGGCTGGCTTCCCAATTTATCATCGCCTTTTCAAAATCTACATTTGCCAAACGCTTGATCGCATGAACATAAAGCCGGCCTGTGCGGGCATTTTTATCTTCCCAGAAACGGCTTTCTGTCAGTAATTCCGGTTTTTGATGGAGCTGCAACCAATACTCGGCAGCCTTGCGGTCATTTGGATTGAGCAAAAGCGATGTCGCTTTTGCCGTTGCAAGATGATTGTTTTTGAGTGCCTCCTCAAATCGCTGCCAACTCATTTCTGGGGTTATCGACGGCGACTTTTCCAGCACCGAAAATAAGGCTTGGCAATTTTTGTCCGACTCATGTCCCGAAAGCCACAGACGTTCAGCGTTTTTCAACGTCTGTTGTTGCTTGCCTGTTTGGTACTTTGCCCAAAGCCATCGACAGTCATTGGCATTGTCATCGTTTACCTCATAATATCGGGCAAAATCCTGCCAGCGCTCCTGATCCGCCAAGTAAGACAACCATCTGGAACGCAATAACGCCGAATAACGCGAGTCTTTATACGTTGCTAAAAACGTAAGCACCTGATCCGTTTGGGTTAAATTGTCCTTTAGCCATTCATACTGCAAATAAGGATAAAGTACATAATTTTTCAGTGAAGCGCTTACTTCCAGAAAACGTGCTTCATTTTTTTCGGCCAAATACTTTTCGGCCTGCAAAAAAGCACTTCTTTGGTCGGCAAGCTGATCCGCAAATGCTGTAGCGTTGAAAGACAGCAAAGCCAATAGCCCGATTAGTATGTTCAAACAGTTTAATTTCATTAAGCTACAAAGCCCAGCTTATCAGGATATGTTTTTTATGTAGTGTAGAACAGGTCTGGAAAACAAATTGCCCAAATTAATACACCTGCGCTTTATAAAAACGCCCTGATACCGGCTATTCCTTGCGCCCCGGCGTTTCGAGCTATCTCCAATTCATTTTGCCCAAGGCCCCCCAACGCAAAAACTGGCAGGTTAACCTGCGCGACCAACTCATTAAAATGCTCCCATCCCAATACCTTGGCATCTGGATGCGTCGGCGTAGGCAACACCGGCGCTAATACAGCGAAATCAACACCTATGTGTTGGGCATGGCGCAATTCTGCAAGAGTATGACAAGATGCCGAAATCCACTGCCTGTGTTCTGGTCGCTTATCGGCTGCCAGTAAATGCTGGCTACTTAAGTGGATACCATCAACATTAAAAGATTCGACACCAGTACTAGCTGAATTCAGCAACAACATGGCATTGTGGCGTTTGCATAAGGGATACGCAGTTTCAATAAAGGTCTCAACTTGTTTTGCCGACAGGGTTTTTAATCGCGCCTGAATGAGCTTAATACCTTTGTTTAGCATAAGGTTCAGGTTATTCAGCAAAAGTTGCGGTTTTGCATCATCCAGAATTGCATAAAAATAGGGCAAACGGGCAGCAGCAATAATCGGCTGATTAGCGGCAGGGAAAGCATAATTGGGCAAATCATCAACTTCTACCCATTTGATCGCCTGACCTTCCTCACTTTTGGCTTCTCCCATAAAATTTTCCACTGAAAACACGTGCAACCGCACCGCCAAATCGGGGTATTGATGATTGATTGTAATGAGCGGTGTTGCTGTGCTGACGGTTATATCCAGCTCTTCTTTAAGCTCCCGAATTAAAGCCTGTTCAGATGTTTCCATCGCTTCAATTTTGCCGCCCGGAAACTCCCATAAGCCACCTTGATGAAGACGGGTATCACGAAACGAAATCAGGATTTGCCCAGAAGAATTTTTGATAACGCCAACAGCGACCTGCAATACAGGCTGGGAAGCATTTTGAAGAGTCGATCTTGAATCAATATCCACTTAAGTATTTGGCTGGTATGTTAGTTAAATGTTGCGCTTTAATGAACACAGGGGCGGTTATTATCTGTTAGTCACGATCTAGCCTGTTGCTAAACCGAGATTGTAATTCACCTGTAAGAATCTCTAGCGTTGTTTACAGTATTCAGGAGAATACTGTCGATGAACATGCACAAACGAATCCGCTTAACGCCGCTGGACCGTCAAGAGGTCTGGCGGCTGTACCAAACCCGCTGCTGGA
>JABFQX010000032.1 GCA_013141505.1 Methyloglobulus sp. | reverse complement strand
CAAAACGTACTACACGCCGGATGCCAATATCACCGAAGCAGCCAAGGCGGGTGTCAACATAAGTGAAGCGACTTATACCAATGATATATCAGCAGCGGGTTGCCAACCTGGAGCAAAACCGGGTGAGGCCGGTTCCACTGACGATGAAAAAACCGGTGACGGCATCCATTTTTCAGTCAGGACACCCTCAAACTATAAGGACACCATCGCCCACCCCCTTTTGATGGTCTATGCACCGGCGGGACGGGATCGTGAAGAAGCGGAAGAACATGTCTACTTAACCAGCGAGGCAACCGCAGCAGGGTTTATTGTTGCGTATGCCGACCACCGGCCATTATCACCGGAATCTGTCGTCCAACTGGCTGAAATACCAAAGCTCATTCAAGAAAAATGGTGCATCGACAAAAAACGAATTTTCCTGACCGGACATTCCGATGGCGGCACAGTGGCTATGGGGACTGCCTTTTTCAACGGCACCAAACACATTCCAGCCGCAATCGCTCCTAGCGCAGTCGGTATGCGGGGTGAAGATTTGGAAGACCGTAACTGCGTAAAGCCTACATCCGTGATGTTGATGCACAGCAGCCGCGACAAACTGTTTCCCAACTACGGCAAAGAAGCCATTGAATGGTGGGCAAAATGCAATAAATGCACGACCAAAACCTACAAAGCCATTGACCGCAAAGTACCAGAAGCCGGCAAAGCCTGGGGCTGGGAAAAATACTACAAACAAGAGCTTGAACAAAAAGCTTTAGACCTCAAACCTGGGCAACCTTTGCCTTTTACCACTCCTGTTCCAGCCGTTGAAGGCTGTATGGCTTACAGTGGCTGCAAGAACGGCGTACAGACTTGGTATTGCGAAGGCAACGGCCCACATCCAGAATGGCCTGGACGGAATAAGGATATTATTGATTTTTTAAAAACGGTTAGTTCAGGGATAGGAAAATAAAAACCCGATTGCACCAAATTAAATAGCCTTCGATATTTCTATAAATTATCACGTTGCTGATAGAATTATTGATAGACAATCTGTGATAGGCTGCTATCTGGATTTTCTAAAACCGTATGCGATAGTCTCTTGTGGGTCGTATTAGTCAGTTATAATTGACAAAGAATGAAAAATCGACGGGCTGCTTTGGGTAATTATGGGCGGTCTTATTGAATAATTTTTGCTGGCTTTTTTCAGATGATTTTAGGTGGCCTTTTTGATGATAATACGCACCAGTTTAGGTGGGTGGAATATTTAAACGTCCAGCTAAAAATGCTGAATTGATAGGCTAGGGTATGCTAGCGACGTGGTGGATTAAAAAAAGCATGGGTGAATTGATATTTTTCAATCAATCCACCCACTTTTTAGTGCTATCTACCAATCAAAAAGAGTTAGCAGAGTTTACCAGCCGTAGCCTATGCTAAACAGATAACGGGTATCAACGCTTTCTTTGCCTGGCGCAGGCTTGCTGAAATAATCCACCTGAATTTCGTTGGTGAATTGGATGCCATTCCAGATAGGTACCCGGAAACCAGTCCGTGAACGAATGAATACGCTATCAGATACCAAACCTTCATGAGTGTGGAACAGTTGTACTGCACGATTCCAAACAAATTGGTCATAGTTAAGCGCCCAGCGTCCAGCTATACCGCTTTCGTCAGATATTGGGCCAAGGTTGCAATTCTTGTTTGCGGTGCAATCAAATGGAAAGTCGTAGAAGTTGGTGTTGACATAATCAGGGCCCGCTTCTAACGAAAGATTGAGGTCTTCCGAAGCAAAGAACTGATAACCGGCACCGACACCGAATGCAGACCGTAATTGAATGTCTTGTAAACGGTCATTGGTAAACAAGCCGTGGGCATAGCCATACCACTTTGGTGTAAAGTAGTGGGCATAAGTACCGTACAATTGCCAGTTACGCGCATTTAAGGTCGTTTCTTTAGAAACTGTATTGGTATTGTCGCCATAGTTATATTGACCACCGAGCGTAACCTTATCATCGCGCCCACGCACGACTATGCCTGCATCGGCATGGTAGTTTTGCCGTTCCGTATTACCACCAGAGAGACCGCCACCGAAGTTGGCTGAACCACTGAAGAATTTTTTGTTGATTTCTTCAACTTCAGTTAATGGGATTGGCTGACTGTCATAAACGCCATTGCTTTTTACTGTCATCGTGCCGTTTTGGCCTGAGCCCGCTAACCCCGTCAGTTCTTGTTTGTCTTTAAGGGTTACGGTCATCGGTACGCTAGAATTCAGTGTTTCTATCGCATCCCATTTGATGACTACTTTTTCGGCATAATCGGTTTTTATTTCCAAAACGCTACCGGATTTACTTAAAACAGTTCCCGATATTTTGTCGCCATTTTTTAAGATGACTTCGTCAGCCTGTACAGCAGTGGCACAAAGCGCCAATGCCGCAAGCGGAAGTAAGTGTGAGTGCTTCATGATTAACTCCTTATTTGTATTTATTAATTCCAGTCGCCTGGACGTTCTTACTAATCCCAGTTCAGATGGTTGACCAAGTGAATTTGGGCGTATTCTGCTATTTGCAACTAAACAACATTATTACCAAAAATACAACGTCAACCTGAACTTAAGCTGAACGTAATAAATAATAATGTAAAAAATAAATATAAACAATAAAATATGTCAATTATCTTGAAAAAACATTAACTATTATTGTTTTTTATATCTATTTTTTTTACTTAAATTGCGTGAAATAAAGCATTTATTGTGTTTTTGTTGTAAAAATAATACAGCAGGGTTTTCATCAGATTATTTTCAATAATTAACGCCCACGCCTACATAGAAAGTGATGAATACGTTAAAATGATCGACAAAATTGCCGGAGTTGCAGTCGATAATGTCCCATCAGCGTGTGTTTTCAAGCGATAAAATGTTTCTTCGCCTGATTTTACTTTCGGTAATTGCCTTAATCACGGCTTGTACGAGCGCCCCGGAATTGAAGCCGGTGCTGCCAACTCAAGTGCCGCTAATCAGTTATGCGTTGAGTTTGCAAGGGAAACCTTACCGATGGGGCAAGGAAACCCCTGAGGAAGGTTTTGACTGTAGCGGTTTCGTGCAATATGTGTATGGTAAACACGGTATCAAGTTGCCGCGTACGGCTAACGCAATGGCGTATTCGTTACCGCCGATTCCAAAGTATGATCTTCGCTCCGGTGACCTGGTGTTTTTCAATACCAGAGGCAAAAAATATTCCCATGTTGGTATTTACATTAATCATGATAAATTTATTCATGCACCCAACAGGCGCATTGGTAGAGTGTTGGTATCCAGTTTGAATAATGCCTACTGGCGAAAACACTTCGTGGGTGTTCGACGGCCGAAGAGTTAATAACGGACATCACCCATAATTTAGCTGGCGTGAATTTTCAGGGCCAGTTGCAAAAGGATTTTCATGTTCAAAAGAACTGCGCTAATAATTTTTTTTACACTGTTGATGTTTGGCGGACTGTTTGGCTGGAAATTTTTTCAAATCCAGCAGTCGATTAAAAACGTTCCTGTTCCGCCGCCGCCCGTTGTCGCGGCAACGACCGTCCAACGTAATGAATGGCAATCTAACTTGTCCGGGGTCGGCAGCTTGGTCGCTGTGGCCGGGATTGATGTCAACAGCGAAGTGGCAGGCAAAATCAAGGCCATCCATTTTGAATCAGGCCAATCGGTGCAAGCGGGCAAATTATTGGTCGAGCTTGACACCACCACCGATGAAGCCGAGCTGAAAGGCTTGCAAGCTGCTTATCAATTAGAGAAAGTCAAATTTGCCCGCAGCCAACAACTTATTAGCCGTAATTTCATTTCAAAATCGGATTACGATCTGAATAAAGCTACCTTAGAAGAAGCGAGAGCAGTCGTCGCTGCCAAAATGGCCACGATTGAAAAAAAGCGCATTGTTGCTCCATTTGACGGGCAACTGGGCATACGTAAGGTAAATCTTGGTCAATATCTTGCGCCGGGTGATGGCATCGTTCCTTTACAGGCCTTAAACCCGATTTATGCAGATTTTTCGTTGCCGGAAAATCACCTTGCAAACCTTAAAGTCAATCAGGCTTTATCGCTGACGGTGCAAGCCTATCCCGATGAGCCATTTGCAGGTCGTATCACGGCGATCAATTCAGGGATTGATGTGGCGACGCGTTCGGTCAAAATACGCGCCACACTGGATAACCCTGATCTGTCGTTACATCCGGGTATGTTTGTAAACGTAAAGGTATTTCTGGCTGACAAGAAAACGGCATTGACGGTACCTGATACGGCGATTACCTACAATCCTTATGGTGATTCGGTTTTTGTTATAGTGCCGGATAAACAAGGCTTGAAAGTCCAACTCAAGCAAATCGTAACGGGTGAAACACGCGATGGCAGGGTCGAAGTTGTTAAAGGGTTGAATGAAAATGACCGAGTAGTCAGTGCCGGGCAAGTCAAATTGCAAAACGGCATGGCCGTGACTTTGGACAAGCAACCCGCGCCCGGTGAACGGGAGATTGGTCAGTGAAGTTCACTGATGTTTTTGTCGAACGTCCGGTATTAGCCAGCGTCGTCAGCTTACTGATATTGGTCGTGGGCTTACGTGCGATTGCCGCTCTGGAATTGCGGCAATACCCCGAAACCGAAAATACTGTCGTCACCATCGCTACTACCTATCCCGGTGCGAGCAGCGATCTGGTCAAAGGCTTTATCACCACGCCCTTGCAACAAGCGATTGCAGAAGCCGATGGGATTGATTACCTGTCATCAAGCAGCCGCCAGGGGCTTTCCAACATTGAAGCGCACATGCGCCTCAATTACGACCCCAATGCGGCTGTCGCACAGATACAGGCCAAGGTCGCCAGTCAGCGCAATGTCTTGCCGCAAGATGCCGAAGATCCGGTGATTACTTCACAGACGGGAGAGTCCACTGCGCTGATGTATCTGGCTTTGTACAGCGATACTATCAAACCTGCTCAGCTCACCGATTATTTGCTGCGGGTGATCCAACCGAAAATTCAGGCAATTCCCGGTGTCGGCAAGGCCAAGATGCTCGGCAACAAAACTTTTGCCATGCGGATCTGGCTGGATAGTAAACGCATGGCAGCATTAGGGGTAACCGCCAGCGACATTAATGAGGTGCTGAAAGACAATAATTACTTGTCGGGGGCAGGGCAGACCAAAGGCGATTATGTCGCCATCAATCTAAGCGCAACGACTGATGTCGCCAAGGAAGACGATTTTCGACAATTGGTTGTCGGTGATCGGAACGGAACGCTCATTCGTCTGGGCGATGTGGCGAAAACCGAATTGGGCAGCGAGGACTACGACGCAGTCAACTGGTATAAGGGTAAGACCGCCATTTTTATGGGTATCGAGCAAGCGCCTGGAGCGAATCCGCTTACGGTAGCCAAGTTAGTACGTGTTGCCTTAAAAGATATAGAAGCGGGATTGCCTAGCGAATTGCACGTACTGCTTCCCTACGATGCCAGCCAGTTCATCGAAGATTCCATCAACGAAGTGGTGGTTACTTTGGTTGAGGCGGTGGCAATCGTATTGCTGGTTATCTACTTATCGTTAGGCTCATTACGAGCTGCTGTTATCCCCGCCGTCACTGTGCCACTGTCCTTGATCGGTGGTGCATTTTTAATGTTGTTGATGGGTTTTTCCATCAATTTGCTTACCATGTTGGCGATGGTGTTGGGTATAGGGTTAGTGGTGGATGATGCGATTGTCGTCGTGGAAAATGTCCATCGTCATATCGAAATGGGCTCAACACGCTTACAGGCTGCTATGCAGGGAGCAAGGGAACTGGGCTTGCCCGTTATCGCCATGACCACAACCTTGATCGCGGTTTACGCACCTATCGGTTTCATGGGTGGTTTAGTAGGTACGTTGTTTACCGAGTTTTCATTCACACTGGCGGGTGCAGTGCTGATTTCCGGCGTGGTCGCGTTGACATTGGCTCCCATGTTAAGCTCCAAGCTGCTTAAAGAAAAAAGCGAACCCAGCCGATTTGAACGTACGGTGGAACATTTTTTTACCAGCTTAGCGCAAACCTATCGGCGCGGCTTGCATAAGGTGCTCGAATTTCCTTCCGCCATGCTGGCGTTTGCTGTTTTAGTGATCATCAGTATTTACTTGATGTTCAACTTATCGACCAAAGAACTTGCTCCTACCGAAGACCAAAGTATCCTATTTTTTATTGCCACAGGCCCACAGACGGCTACCTTAAAATATAACGAAGCATATACCAAAGAGCTGGTTGATATTTTTGAAACCATCCCAGAATATAAGGAAAGCTTCCTTTTGCTGGGTTTTGGCAATAGTGTTAATACCGTTTTCGGTGGCTTCAAGATGCCTTCTACGACTGAGCGCAAACGCTCACAAATGGACATACAGCCGGAAGTGCAAGCCAAAGTCAGTCAAATTGCCGGTTTTAACACGGCTGTTTTTCCCCGCCCCAGTTTGCCCGGTTCAGGCGGCGGTTTGCCGTTGCAATTTGTCATCGTAACGGATGCCGATTACGCCCAATTGGAACAGGTTGCCAATGGTTTAATTGATACCGCCATGAAAAGTGGAAAATTCATTTTCATGATGAAAGACGTGGAGTTCACTCAACCCAAAGCTACTTTGGTTATTGACCGTAATCGTGCCGCCGATTTGGGCTTGACGATGAGCGACATTGGCAAAAACTTGTCTGTATTATTAGGCGGCAGTTATGTCAACCGCTTTAGTTTGTTAGGACGCAGCTATAAGGTCATTCCCCAAGTCGATGATGCTTCGCGGCTGGATACCAGTAAGTTTGACCAATACTATATAAACACAGCATCCGGTGGGCAAGTGTCGCTATCGTCGCTGGTCAAAATTGAAAATTCCGTTGAGCCCAGCAAACGAACCCAGTTCCAACAACTTAATAGCCTAACAGTCTCCGCCTTGATGACACCGGGAGTTGCTCTAGGCGATGCAATGGCTTACTTGGAACAAGAAGCCAAAGCTGCATTCCCCAAAAATTTCCAGTGGGATTATACCGGTGCGTCCAGGCAATATGCCCAACAGGGCAGTGCTTTGGTCATCACATTTTTCATGTCCTTATTGGTAATTTATCTGGTGCTGGCAGCGCAATTTGAAAGCTGTCGCGATCCCTTGATTATCTTGGTATCCGTACCGCTTTCGATAGCCAGTGCGATGGCATTTTTGATGCTGGGCTTTGCTTCCATCAACATTTACACCCAAGTAGGCTTGATTACGCTAATCGGCCTGATTGCCAAAAACGGCATCCTGATAGTGGAATTTGCCAATCAGTTACAAATCAAGGAGGGATTGGGCAAGCAAGAAGCGATAGAACAGGCATCCGCCATCCGCCTCAGACCCATCCTAATGACCACGGTAGCGATGATAGTCGCCATGATACCTTTGCTCACGGCATCAGGGCCAGGTGCCGCCAGCCGCTTCGATATTGGTTTGGTTATTGCCGGAGGTTTAGGTGTGGGTACGCTATTTACCTTATTTGTCGTGCCTGCGTTTTATTTGTTACTGGCTAGGGAGCATCGGGTCGTTGGTGTAAGGGAGGCGGGTTCATAAACCATTAAAGCATCACAATGCAGAATAAATAAGTGTAAACTTATGCGGGGCAGCATCTATATTAAATATTGAACGCTTCATTAAAAGACTGCGTCTGCCGAATTGTTTTTAAATTTAGGATCTTAAAATGATTGTTGTTAGAGGTGGGACTGATAAGCCAGTCAGTAGCCAAAGATTAGCCGATTACTTCGAAACAAGAAATGAAATTGAAGGCTATTTATATCTAGGCTATCCGATTATTGGCACTATTGATGGTGGTTTTCAGATTGATGCTTTATTACTTTCAGAACAGCATGGCGCGATTATTTTTCATCTCATTGAAGGAGCTTTTGATGAAAATATTGTTTTTGAGAACATTCAAGATGAAAGTTATACGAAACTAGAATCAAAGTTAAAACAACATAAAGATTTAACAATTAAGCGTAATTTAGCGGTCGAACTTAATTCTGTCTCTTTTGCTCCGGCGTGGTCGAATCGCTCAGGGGTCAAGTCCGACTACCCCATTCTTGTCACAACAGATGATTTAACAGCCTATCTAAATGCCGTAAATTGGCAAGACAATTCCACATATCAAAAACTAGTTTCCGTCATACAGTCCATTACGACAATCAGAAATAGAAATAAACGTGGCTATGTTAAAAAGCTTGATTCAAAAGGGGCTAAATTAAAAAAACTAGAAGAATCTATTGCTAACTTAGATAGGCAACAAAGCACGGCTGTTATTGAAACAGTTGAAGGTGTTCAACGTATTCGCGGATTGGCTGGCTCAGGAAAGACTATTGTTTTAGCTCTTAAAGTTGCTTATTTACATGCAAAAAATCCAGATTGGCGTATGGCTGTCACTTTTAATAGCCGTGCACTAAAAAACCAACTAAAGCATTTTATTACCTTATTTACTCTGGAACACACCAACGAAGAACCTGATTGGGACAAGATTGATATTATCCATGCTTGGGGTAGCCCTTCAATGCGAGGCATCTATTATGAAATATGTCTAAAGCATAATATTGAATACTTCGATTTCAAAGCTGCTGAAGGTATGGCAAAAAATTATGGTAAAGGATTTGATGTTGCTTGCGAAAAAGCATACAACGAAATTAAAGCGTTTCAGCAATATTATGATGTTGTTTTAATAGACGAAGCACAGGATTTTTCACCCTATTTTTTACGTTTATGCTATGGAGCTTTAAGGCCACCAAAGCGCTTAGTTTATGCTTATGATGAATTGCAAAATATAAGTAATAATCAAATGCCCTCACCTGAACAATTATTTGGGTTAGATAACAATGGTAAACCACTTGTTTCTTTATATAACACTCAAGGAAAGCCTAAGCAGGATATTGTATTAAATGTTTGTTATCGTAATTCCAGACCTGTATTAGCCACAGCCCATGCTCTTGGATTTGGCATTTATAGGCAAAAAGGCTTAATACAAATGTTTGATCAACATCAACTCTGGCAAGATGTAGGTTACAATGTTAAAGACGGTAAATTAGCGGATGGTGAATCAGTCACTTTAACCAGAGACGAGAAATCCAGTCCTGAGTTTTTAGAAAATCATTCGACTATTGATGATCTAATCGCATTTAAATCGTTTAATAATGATGCTGATCAAATTACTTATCTTATTGCTGAGATTGAAAAAAATATTAAGGAAGATGAATTAAAGCTGGATGACATCATGGTAATTCACCCTGAACCCTACACCGCAAAGCGGGCAGTAGGAGTGATAAGGGAAGAACTATTCAACAAAGGAATAAACTCTAATTTAGCAGGCGTATCTACATCACCTGATGAATTCTTTAAAGATAATGCTGTTGTATTTACTCAGATTTATCGTGCGAAAGGTAATGAAGCTTCTATGGTTTATATCATTAACGCCCAAGAATGTTTTGACGCTTTTAATATAGCTCAAAAACGCAATATGTTATTTACTGCTTTAACCCGTAGCAAAGCATGGGTGCGTGTAATTGGATATGGACAGAACATGCAAGCATTGAAACAAGAATTTCAAAAAGTAAAAAATAATAATTTTGAGCTTAAATTTACTTATCCAACAGCAGAAGAACGCAAAAAACTAAATATAGTTAATAGGGATATGACTGAGCAAGAACGTAAAAAATTACAAAAAAAATCTGCTTCAGTAGATGACTTAATCCAAAGCCTGATGAATGGTGAAATTCATAAAGAAGATTTATCAGAAGAAGCAAGAGCAAAATTAAAGGCATTGCTCTAAGTATGCCTGGCTCTGTAATTATTTTTAGGCAAATCGAGAAAATAACCGCCAAGCTGATTGAAATTGGGTTATCGACACAACAAAATTTTCCTTCAAATCAGTATGGACATATTACTTATTCGGGAATGCAAGATGTCTCTATTGCTATGAAAAATATAGCTTATGAAGAGATATACAAAAAGTTGGAAGAAACCAAAAATATACAATATCAAAATGCTTGATGGCGCATTAATTCAAATGCTTTATAGCTATCGTGATAACAAGTTAGTTTTTCATCGACTAGCATTTTTTCCAGCACCCAACTTAGAAAGTTTTCAAAATGAACCGGATATTTATGAAGATGACGAAATTTATGCTGATATTTTAGGAAGAAATATTGTTACTTTTCCTATTCGCTTTGATTATGACCCTGATAATTTTGAAGAAATAGAACATCCTAAAACTCATGCAACGTTAGGTCAGTATAAGAATTGTAGAATTCCAGTTTCTGAACCACTTACCCCTGAAATATTTATTGTCTTTCTTTTACGAAATTTTTATAACACCGCTTTTCAAAAATATACTCAGAAACTTAATACGAGCAGTTATCGTTTTAACCAAACCATCACAAATAAAGAAAAATCTTTGTTACATCTTGGGATTTTTTAACAAATAGCTAGAGGACTACCCCCGCTCCAATCGCTACTTTTGCTGAAAAAAATACCACTCACGATCCGCACAATGCCATCAAGCGAAAAATTAAAATGAGCGTGGATAATTCAAATATATCATCACCCATAGATGACCTTTATTTGGTCGTTCATAATTTGTTGGTGGAAGAATTGGGGCAAGAATACCATCTCAAATATGTCTTGTATGGTGTCAGTTGTTTTAAACAAAAGCATGGTCGGCGTTTGAAATTACAAATCAGTTTTGAACAACCGCAACGTCAAATTCGGCATAACAGCTATGTTTTGGAATACAACAAGCGGGAATTTAGCGCATGATTAGCAAAGAACTTAGCCAAAAGTTATATGCAGACCTTATTAACGGGAAAGCCATTAATAAGCAGAGTTATCTGAGCAAAATAAACGAATTAGTTGATAATCCTTTATATAACGAAATTTTGGTAGTGGCTAAATTTTAAATGATAAGTTACATGTAAGAAATCTCAGGGTTGTTTACAGATGGGTTGATTAAAATATTGATAAAGTATTTCATAAGGTGTTGAGTTGTTCAAACCCTTATGGGGCTTAACGGTATTGTAGAAGTTGATAAAGCGGCCT
>JABFQX010000022.1 GCA_013141505.1 Methyloglobulus sp. | reverse complement strand
TCCAGCAGCGGGTTTGGTACAGCCGCCAGACCTCTTGACGGTCCAGCGGCGTTAAGCGGATTCGTTTGTGCATGTTCATCGACAGTATTCTCCTGAATACTGTAAACAACGCTAGAGATTCTTACAGATTAAACATAACGGCGCGTTTTTTATAGAAGCGTGCCATTATCATTTATGGCGAAATCAATATGAAAAACATAAGTGTCTTGTTGTTTACTATACTTGGCTTATCGGTAATTTTGAAGAGCCCAGTGTTTTATCCTATCTATATTTTTGGGGATTTTCCAATAAAAGGTCTACGTTACGACTTAAATACACCTATTGCATCGGATGATTGCTTGGAATGTCCTGAACGCTTCCCTTTGTCCACGACGATGAGAATAGTGCTTTCAGTGATTTGGTACGCATTGTTACTGGCAGTGCTGGCAGTCATTCCA
The DNA here is from genome assembly GCA_013141505.1 of Methyloglobulus sp. Taxonomy (GTDB): domain Bacteria; phylum Pseudomonadota; class Gammaproteobacteria; order Methylococcales; family Methylomonadaceae; genus Methyloglobulus. The sequence goes on along the minus strand of JABFQX010000022.1, from coordinate 57,576 downwards.
TTATGACTTGCCAAGCGTTTTAAAAGCAATTCATTTTACCAAGCCTACAAAACCTTCTGGTTGTGCGGGTCTTTTATATTTTTATTGTTAACCGGCATACTAACTGGTGGTATTCATACAGGTACAGATGGAATCGGAATAGTAATTTTTCTTGTAACCTTGTATACCACCATCGCTTACTTGGCTATATTGCCCGCTTATTTTCAGAATAAGCACTATAACAAGCAGCGAATAGCCTCGATGGAGTGAAACGGAATCGAGGTTTCGTCATCGAGCGAAGGACGTAAAGCGCAATAAATGAAATGTATTGTGCCGAAGTCAAATTCATGCGGCGCATTCGCTAATGCGCCCTACGGCACTTTTATGATTCCGCCGCACCATAAAAAACACTTTGTACAAGCCAAGTTTTATGCCGCTTACAAACAGTTCTGGCTTGTTGGTAGTTTGGCTTTTGTGATAATTTGGTACACATTAGCGGAGTTAGGCGGAATGCCTAACGGCTTCCCCCATATCTGACCAATAAGATTCAGCAAGGTAGCCTGGATGAAACTTAGTGGAATCCGGGGGTTGAGTTCCCGCATTTCGTGTTGCTACATACAGGCTACATTGTCATTATGCACCCATTCCCGTATGCCGCGCCGAGTACCCAGCGGGCATAAATACCGGAGATTTTGACGGGGATTTGCCCCAAGGGATGCCGCACGTTACCGGAGGGACAGGAAGCACCTTCCGGTTTATCTCAGTATGGGACAACCCCCATCAAAACTGGGGAACGCAGTAAGAGTAAGCATTCGGGGGGCGTTTCTTTTGGATATTTTTCTTTGGACAAACAAATAAAACCACCTCTTCCGTAGGTACGAAAACCCATATTAAAAAACCATCGCATTAGCGATACCTTCAAAACAATTTAATTCCCGCCAACTTCCCGCTTAGCCAGCTTGACCCACTCTTTATTGATTTCATTGAAATGCTTGCCCGCGTTAACGCTGCGTTTGAGGACTGATTTGAACAACTCATCCGCCCTATCCTGCTTGCCTTGTGTTTTATAAATCTGCGCCAAGCGACAGGCCGGTTCAGGGGTTGTGTAATATTGGCTCAATGCTTCATATTCGTGGATGGCTTCGGGTATGCGCCCTGCACCTTCGAGGGCACGGGCATAGAGTAAATGGCCTTCGGGCGATTTGAATTGAGGATTTGCTGCTTTTAATTTACCTAACAGGGATATAGCCGCCTCTGGATTGTTAATGCCAAACTCGGCTTTAGCCATGCCCAGCAACATTTCTGGGTCTTCGGCGTAGAAACCGGTCATAGCAGGGGCAAGTGCATCCCGCGCCTCCTGGTAGCGGTGCAGCAACAGATATTGTTCCGCCAGATTCATCCGGTTTTTTGCTGTATCGACCTGCTCACACGCTTTCTGTGCCGCTTTCAGGGCTTTTTCTGGATCAATGGTTTTGCCAATGGCATTTTTAACTTTATTACCGCTACGCGAAGACCACCATTCGGGCAGCAATTCGACGATGATATAGCCAGCAACACCCAACACTGAAAACAAGATCATCACTAAAACCCACACAAATGGCCGCCCGGTCTTGATCGCATGAATGCTAAATATGATTTGCAGGGCGAGAGAAAGATAGATCATCCACATTGGATACTCCAGATTAATAAATTAGTTTTCATAATAATTACAATTATTTACAGATTTTACAGCATGATTAAACATGGACAAACATGACTAAATCTTTGCTAACAAAGCAGAAAACGTCCAGGTAAATTAACTCTCAGATTATCACGGATCACCTGATAGTCCAGTGCCTAAATGTTTTGATTAACGGGATGAATGTACTTGCAGCGATTGGGGGATGAAGAGTTGCGGCGATGTCTTAAACTTAGCTATTGATTCGGCCTTATGAAGCTTTAATTTCCCTTCGGCTCCGCTCAGGGAACGCTGCGGTTTCGTTCCCTGAGCGGAGCCGAAGGGCGAAACACCGATTTCAAACTTTAAAAGGCCGGATCAATAATGTTGCAAAAAACAATTAAAACAAGAAAGTCACAATTGCTTTGAAAAACCCCGCTTCGATCACTGGAATTGCCAACATACTGTTTAGGTTATCTAGCGCCGGATTGTAATTAATATCGTCCGTAACCCCGGTAATGCAGGGTATTCCGGTCAACCAAACCCGACCCAATGCGCCGATGCCTTTGGTCACGGTGATGGTTTCAAAGATTTCTGCCAGACCATTGCTGGCCTTGCTATAACCTTGTTGGCAAAGCAAATGTTTGCCTTCCTGATCGGGAATCCAGATCTGGATACGTTTCGCAATCGGTGTCGCTTTCGCTGACAAAAACGTCATCACATAGCTGCGTTCAGGGCTGTTAAATACCGGTATGCCGAGGGCGGTCGTCATGCCGATTTCTTGCGCGTAAGATGAACGGATGAATTTAGGGTCATTGCCAATATCTTCCGTGAGTACGGGCATACCAGTTGCCCAGGCAATTCCCGGTATGCCCTGGCTTTTGGACATTTTTGTTTGTTTTGAGAAAGTTTCAAACTGTTTCAGACTGCCGTAATAGCCATCCAGGACATGTAATTCATCGCCAGTGCCTGGCTCTTTGCGCCAGACTTCGATTGCACCGGCTTGTTCATCATCATCGCCGCATAAAAAAACCACAACCGCCAATAAAAAATCACCGGCAAAAATCGGCAAGGCGATTCCGCAGGTTAAGCCCGCTTGTTGGGCGGCTTGCGTGCGTTTAAAGTAAGACCGCTCAAAATGCTTGAGCACAATCGGATGACCCGCAGCCCAGGCCTTGCCGGGTAAGCCTTCATCGTAAGCAAAATGCTGGTACTCGCTGGCGTTTTTGAAATCAAGCAATGATCCATAGAGACCGGAGCCAAAAACCAATTGCGTGCGATCTTCGTCTGGCATCCAAATTTCAATCACTTTAATAAATGTTTTCATACAAGATTATGTTTGCTATTTCAACAATTCAGCCATCGCTATAACATTCCTTGCCATTTCACCCAATGTTATATTTCTGTCCATTGCCAACTTTCTGAGCGTGTGATATGCGTGGTCTTCAGTAAAATTTTGCGTCTTGATTAAGATGGCTTTGGCGCGATCTATCTGTTTTCTGTCTTCAAGCTGGGTTCGCGCATCTTCCAGGGACTGCCGCAAGGCTTGCTTGTGTTTAAATCTTGCGACGGCAATCTGGATAATCGTATTGACGCGTTGGCTAACCAAACCATCAACGATGTAAGTGCTTACTTCGGCTTTAGTGATTTTATTGATCGTGTCGATACTGCCATCATTGGCAAATATAATGACCGGTAGCGGCTGTTCCTGGTCGAGTCTGTGCAAATCAGAAATAAGCCTATTTGAAGGCGTTTCAAGGTTGAAAATAATTACGTCAGGGCTGGTGTCTTTTACAATCTCTATAAATTGAGGGTCATACTGAATTTTGAGTAATTCAAAACCATGACCCTTGAGCGCACTTTCCAGCGAATCACTTTCAAGTTCTTTTTCGACCAATAAAACATTCAACATACGTTCGATAATTGACCAACTGTTGGCACGACCACTTTTACCCGACACGATTCTATCGGTTATTTGCCAAATATCCACTTAATATGTTTAACCATATCACCAACTGAGTTTTCCTTAATGGTCTTGATAAACTCATCATATTTGAACTCATGATGCCGCTCATAAGCCACGCCATGCTGGGGCGCATCGGCTAAGCCTGTCGCTCTGGCATGTTCGACAAAGCCTTTGTTCTTCCAGAAAAAAGCGCCAGGCATGGTGGTTGGGATGACCAATACGAAGAATAATGAACGCCCAAAAGCCGCCATGACGAGCATGGTTATGACTAATATTAATCCAAACATAATGCCAGTAGCACCTGATAAACCTGCCATTGCTAAGGTGACGGCTAATACCAGATTAAACCCTAGCAGACAGTTACGAAGGATGTAGGATTTTCCATACTCAGTGACTTGTTGGTAATATGAGGCGGCACCTTCATGTTCAGCCCCCTGCATAGCACGGGCATGGGCAATATGTCCTATGCCTTCGACAAACAAGCCTATGACCATGACAGCAGCCAGTAGTTGTAATAATGGCTGTGTTCCAGCAGATGCCAATGGCAGAATACATACACTGACAGCCGCAACCAACAATGCGCCAAAGCTGAGCATCGTGCCAAAAAATGCACTGCCTGTTTGCCAGTGATTCCAGAATGGCCGTGCAGGGATTCGGTACAATTTATACATGTAATATAAACCTATCGCACCACTCACGACACCAACGAAAGCAAAGCTGGTAGCAACGAATTGCATCAGCCCATTATCAAACAAACCAAAAATGGCATAGCCCAGAAGTCCGGTATAAAACATGGAAACCCCGGCAATCTCACGGCTAACGGGTGATAATCTTAAATTATTAAAGCCACGATAAAAACGGTGTGGTTTACCTAAGTGCATATTTAATTTGAACAAGCCCCAGGTGCTTATGGCAACTATGACAAAGATTAGCGGGATAAACGCATTGGTATTTTTGAGCATAACAATAGCGTCAACATTTAGCCAGTTACCCAATATCAGCAGTGCAAAAGCCCCTACCGTAGCCTGTGTACACAGCGTGAAAATAACGTGAGCACTTTCGTGGCTGGTCAGCAGCTTACGTAAATTCCAATACCGTTCTTTACCTTGCTTTTCGTCAACGACTGGTTTGAATTTATCTTGCGCGTCGTCACGATGATATTTCAGTGGCATATCGTCGGTACGGGTCATTTCCCGATGCGTGGTGCGGGTTTGTTGGAAACGGATATTGGGATGCGTAATATCGGTAGTAGGAAATCCTGGTATTTCTGTTTTCGCTTGAGTGCGATTTTCAGGGATATTCTCGATTACGCCGAAGTCCAGTGCATTACCTAAACAGGCAGCAACACAGGCTGGTTTCAGGTTAACTTCCAGCCGATCTACACACATGTTGCATTTGGAAACTTCACCTTTAACAGGATCAAGTTGCGGCGCATTGTAAGGACATACCCAGGTACAGTACCCGCAACCAAAACAAATATCAGGGTCTTGCAGCACCGCGCCGTATTCGGCAAATTTGGTATAGGCACGAGTAGGACAGCCCGTTAAGCAAACCGGGTCATCGCAATGGTTACACGCCATTGAAATGTTAATACGCTGATAATCCGGATACGTACCGCCTTCGACAAAACCGACCGAACGAAAGGCAATGTGTGCAGGGACATCATTTTTTTCGCTACAAGCAGATTCACAAGCATGACAGCCGATGCAGTTGTCGGCATTGAAATAAAAGCCGTGTTGCTTATAACGGTCAGGGTTTTCACCAATAGCCGCATCACCGTTAATGTTTAGGCTCTTACATCTTAACTCGCTGCCTTCATCGGTCAATTCGATGTTAAGGTTGTAGCGGTTTTTTTCCTTGCTTTCCTTATTATTTAGGAAAGCGTATTTGGGTTCATCATCGCGTACTTCAAACATAATGTATCCAATGTAAGGTACGCGCCGCGTACCATTTTCTGTCATCGAAAGGTACGCGGTGCGTACCCTACTTCTATCTATTGCACAAACAACAAGTTAATGGTCATTTTGAATCTCGTTGTAGAAAGACTTGATGCATCGCCCACAAATTCTTGCTTTTTCATTGATAATCATTTTCTGCATTTCTTCATCCCAGGGAGATCGTCCGCAAAAAGAACACATGCTCATTTCTTTTTCTTCTTCAATCAGAGCGATAGCATCAGACTCGTTATAGTCTGTCTGAATTCACTTTTTGTTAATTCCTTGGTAATGTTTTTCGGCAATTTCCTTGATTTCCTCAATTGTCGTTGCCGATTGAACAGCGCAGAGGTCTTCCCACTCTTCGTTACAGTGTGACAGGCGAAATTCGGATGTTTCAATGTCTTTGGAGATAGCTAATTTTGGTACTGCACCTAGCCACTCATCACCGGCCCATAAATTTTTCTTATTCATATATTTGACTGTTGAATCGACAATTGCATATTCAACAACGTAAGAAGGTATGAATAAGCTTATCGGTGGTTTATCCATATAATTCCTAACGTAAAATTAAGCCCCGCAGGGTTGCATTCAATGCAATCTATAAATCTATATTTATTTCCAATCATTATGTTCACAGCCACCTTTCCACCATCAAGCCCTCAATACGGTCAAAATGCTTATGATTATTAGTGACAACAGAAAACTTATTAGCCAACGCAATGCTTGCAATCATCAAATCCATATCGGCAATCAGATCGCCGTTCTTTTTTAACCGAGCTTTTTCTTGGGCAAATGTCATGCTGGCTTTTTCATCAAACTCAAGGATATGAAAATTCGCTAAAAACGCGCTTATTTTTGCCATATTCTGTGCAACTTTTGCCGAATTAAACGCGCCATATAACAACTCAGTGACATTGATCCGAGTAGTAAAAATATTTTCGATTGGGTGTGCGCTTAGCTTATCAACTATCTCTTGCTGGCCTTTCAAGAAATAAATCAAAATATCGCTGTCGATGACAACGTTCATAACCCGAAATCAATATCTTTGCTGTTTTTATCCCGTTGGATGCTATCCAAAATACTATCTGCTTCGCTTGTACCCAGTGACCCCGCGAATTGCAAGAGTGCATTCCTTTTGGTTTTTAATGAGCCGGCATATTGCTTCACCGCTTCTTCAATCACGTTTGTTTTTGTCGTATGCAGGTCTTTTGCCAGTACATTAATCGTGTTTATTACGGTCTCATCGAGCCTAAAATTAGATGCTTGTCGCATGGAGAACTCCTTTGTTAAAAAACGTATATACGTATTATATTTATATATTCATAATATGTAAATACATAGGCGACACCAAAACACCCCTGTAGGTTTAATAAGCCCGTAATTCCTTATTTAATTGCGCGGCTGAGTCTTGGTCTATGTGTTTAATATTGACAGCCGATTGCTTAAAGGCTGGTTGCCTGGAATAAGGGTCGAGCAATCCCAACGTCAATCGGTTAACGCAATCAAAAAAATGGAAAGGGATAAAGATCATATTTTGTGGCACCCGATGCGTTAGCATCGCCATAACAATGGCATCGCCACGACGTGAGATAACACGCACATACATTTGGTGTCGAATATCCAGATCAGCGGCAGCATCGGGGTTTATTTCCATAAAGGGGATCGGACTGAATTTATTGTTATTAGCAATTTTGCCGGTTCGGGTACGTGAATGAAAATGCTCGACCAACCTTCCGGAGTTTAACCAAAATGGATATTGCTCATCGGGTACTTCATTATTGTTAATGAAAGGCAACGGAATTAACTTAGCCCGTCCGTCAGCATAGCGAAAACTGGCTGCTTCAGTATAAAGCCGTTTACCGCCATGGGCTGGCGTTTCCCCTTTTGCCGCCTGTTCTTCGGTATAGGGCCATTGGATGCCGCGGTGTTTTTCAATAAGATCATGCGACATACCTGATATATCGCAGAAACGGCCTTTGGAAAGCACCCGCATTTCTTCGAATACTTCATCAAAGTTATCCGGAAAAGTCATCGTTTTGCTTTGCTCAAAACGCTCGGCAAGTCTGTTAAAAATTATCAGATCGGGTTTTGAGTCGGCATAAGGCTCTTTAATCTTACGGATGATATTGACCCGACGTTCCGTATTAGTGAACACGCCTTCTTTTTCCGCCCAGATCGCCGCCGGTAGAAAGATATGGGCGTACTGTGTAGTTTCTACATCCACATAAGAATCCTGCACAATGCAGCATTCCAGTTTCTCCAGGGTTTTGCGAATTCTTGCCGTATTGGGCATGGATGTCATCGGATTGGTGCCGACCAGCCAAAGCCCTTTGATTTTTCCGGTTTCAATGGCGGGAAAAATATCGGTCTGGGTCATGCCGCGCTTTTTGGGGAAGAACTCAGGGTCAACGCCCCAAAATTTGCCAATTTCTTCCCTGTCCTGCTGGTTTTCCAACAGCCGGTAACCGGGTAAACCGGAACAGGATGACCACTCGCGGGTTCCCATGGCGTTACATTGTCCGGTGATCGACAGGCTCGTCCCCCCAGGTTTACCGATATTACCGGTCAATAAACTTAAATTGTTAAGGCCTACCACGCCATCGGAACCGTGGGTGCTTTGGTTGATGCCCATCGTCCAGATATTCATGGCCGCATTGGCATTGGCATAAAGACGTGCGACGGTACGAATGGTGTCTTCGTCTATCCCGCAAATTTTTGCCGCACTGGTCGGGTCGTAATTCTGGACTTCCTTTGCCAGCTCTTCAAAACCTGTGGTATTCGCTGCAATATAGTCTTTGTCTTCCAGGCCTTCATTAAGGATCACGTACATTAGCGCATTCATCAGCACTACATCCGTTCCGGGGGTAATGGGCAAATGCATATCCGCGTTTTGTGCAAATATAGTGACCCGTGGATCGACTACGATTAAAGGAAAGCGCCGTTTTTCTTGGGCTTCTTTAAAGCGCCAATAAATAATCGGGTGTTGTTCGGGCAGATTGGAACCCCAGGCAATCAGGCAGTCAGTATGTTCGAAATCATCGTAGCATCCAGGAGGCCCATCGGAACCGAATGAACGTTTATAACCGGATACCGCTGAAGCCATACACAAAGTGGTATTGCCATCATAATTATTAGTGCCAATGACACCGCGCGCCAATTTACCTAAGGTATAAAAACCCTCGGTTAAAATCTGCCCAGTGGAAACAATCGCAAAAGCATCGCGCCCGTAAGTCGCCTGAATCCGCTTTATTTCACTCGCCATTTTATCAAGGGCGATATCCCAACTGGCTTCTTGATAGTCATCATGGATATGTTCACGTAACAATGGGGTTTTGCCGCGACCAAAGGATTCGAATACTTCATGCTCAAAAATACCTTTCAGGCAAAGCTTACCCCGATTCACATCGGCATTAGCTACACCTCTTGATGCAACGGGCTTACCTTCCTTATTGACGCCTATTTCTATTGAACAGCCAGTCGAGCAATAGTTACAGGTTGAATAAGACCATTTCTCAACGCCCTTATCTACTAAGGTGATTGGGTTTTTTACGTTACGTCCGAACAGCATACAACTATCCCCAACTAGAGCGGATGTTAAAGTTATCCTGTGTAGAGGCGTAAAATCTTAGGCCTCTACTGGCTGAAATATAACAACTTGCATACATAGCTTGTCTCCTTATTCCGGCAACTCAATCGCACCTTGGGCAAACAAAACGGCTTCACCACCTACGCGTAAAGGCAGTTGCTCATGGCCTTTATTATCCATTTCCAGGTTGATGACGCTACGGCGGCTGTTGGCATCGCCCCTATCGACTGCAAAGACATGTGTGCCTTTTCGGGTGTGTTCAAAGGAACACAAATACGAAGCAAATGCGGGCATGGCGCTACCTATTGGCGGGTCATCGTAAATGCCAATGTGCGGCCCCAGCAACCGGGCATTAAAATCAGAATCGACAAACGGTGTTTTGGGGGCAAACAGCAAAATTTCCTGTGCTGCTGTTTGCGGCGCGATGGATTGGCTCCAGGCCGCGCTGTTAAATTTTGCTTGCCTGACCGTTTCGTAGTTCCATACGGGTACGATCAGGTAAGGAAAACCGCAAGAAACCAAGCGTGGCGAATATTTTTTATGGTCGAGTTCTGATTGTTTAATGCCTAAAAAACTGGCAAGCTCTTCATCCGTCGGTGCAAATCGGTCGATTATTGAAACCACGGTACGGGCAAATTGCACGAAGGTAGGTTTACCGTCAACCACTGAGATATTGGCATTAACTGCCCCAGCGTTTTGTTCCAGAACAATCGGTGTAATCCCTTCTTTTAAAGGAATATCGCCGCATAAGCCGAGTATATAAGCTGTGGCAATAATCGGATGTCCAGCAAAATCGAGTTCCTTTTTGGGGCTAAAAACGCGCATTTTGCGTTTGTTATCACCCTGTTCTGGATGGAACACAAAAACCGTTTCAGTCAGGTTTAATTCCCGCGCCAGCAGTTTCATGGTTGCATCACTTAAGCCATCAGCATTGGGAAATACCGCTATTTGGGCACCGTTAAATAACTGCTTGGTAAAGACATCGGCGATGTAATAATTGATTTTCATGCGCTCGCCTCTTCGTATGGACGACCTTGAGAAACACCAGTGGTCGTAACTTGTATTTCAACTCTGCCATTTTGTATGCGAACAGGGTAAGGTGGTACGACGATGCTTTCATCTTCGAGACAAATGCCAGTCTTAAGGCTGAAATGCTGCTTGTACAAGGGCGATGCAACCACAAGCTCGCCTTTGATATCGCCAATCATGCCACGCGAAAGCACGTTGGCCTTGCCAATGGGATCGTAGTTATGGATGGCATACACAACTTCTTCCCTCACTAAAAAGAAGATTGCCACTTGTTGGCCTTCCACCAGCGCGCATACGCCTGAGTCTGGTTGTAAATCTTCGGCGCTGCAAATATCCTTCCATGAAGACATCAAGCAACCTCCATCAAGTTGAAGTGTTTACGCTCTTCTTCATCCGCAGGCCTTATTTGCCCGCGTTCCTCGACGAATACCACATTGTCATCCGGTTGATCGCTGTTAATAAAATGCCGGAAACGTTTCAGTTTGTTTTCATCCTCAATCGTTGTTTTCCATTCGCATTGATAGGTGTCGATAACATGTTCCATTTGTTGCTCCAACTGCTCGCACAGTCCGAGTTTGTCATCAATGACAACGCCTTTAAGATAATCCAGGCCGCCTTCCATATTCTCCATCCATACCGACGTACGTTGCAGACGGGCTGCCGTGCGTACATAAAATATCAGGAAGCGGTCGATGTACTTGATTAGGGTTTCTTTATCTAAGCCCGTAGCAAACAAGTCAGCATGACGTGGCTTCATGCCGCCATTACCGCATACGTACAGATTCCAGCCATTTTCGGTGGCAATCACGCCAACATCCTTACCTTGTGCTTCCGCACATTCGCGGGTACAACCGGATACGGCAAATTTGATTTTATGCGGCGACCGCAAACCTTTGTAGCGGTTTTCCAATTCAATGGCTAAGCCCACGCTGTCGTCAACGCCATAACGGCACCAGGTACTGCCCACACAGGATTTCACGGTACGTAAGGATTTGCCATAAGCGTGACCGGATTCAAATCCGGCATCAATCAATTCTTTCCAGATATGCGGTAACTGATCTACCCGTGCGCCAAACAAATCGACCCGTTGGCCGCCAGTAATCTTGGTATACAGCTTGTATTTTTTGCCAACTTGACCAAGTGCAATCAACATGTCAGGGCTGATTTCCCCGCCAGTAATTCGGGGTACTACGGAGTATGTACCGTCCTTTTGCATATTTGCTAAAAAAGTATCGTTGGTATCCTGTAAGCCCAAATGGTCATTGGCTAAAACGTATTCGTTCCAATAGGATGCCAAAATAGAGCCGATGGCAGGTTTGCAAATATCACAACCGCGACCTTTGCCGTGGCTTACTAACAGTCCGTCGAAGGTCTTGATTTGCTCAACGACGACGAGGTTATATAAATCCTGACGGGTATAAGGGAAGTGTTCGCAAATATCAGTATTGACTTCAATACCTTGCTTGAGTAATTCACAATCCATCACCGACTTTAATAACGCCGAGCAACCGCCACAGCCAGTAGAAGCCTTGGTCTCCGCTTTTAATGCACCGAGCGAGGCAGCTCCTGCTTCTATTGCTTGGCATATTGCACCTTTGGTCACGTCATAGCAGGAACAAATCTGGGCAGACATGGGTAGCGCGTCCGGCCCCAAACCGACTGATTCGTCGGAGCGATGTGGCAATATCAGGGAATCCGGATTTTCCGGCAATTCAATACCATTTAAGCAATATTGTAATAAAGTACCGTAACCGGACACTTCGCCGACTAACACAGCACCTAGCAACTGCTTTTTGTCCTGACTGACGACCAGGCGTTTATAGACTTCGCTGGCACCGTTTTGGTAGGTATAAACCAGTGATCCTTGTGACTTGGCGTGGGCATCGCCGATGCTGGCGACATCAACACCCATCAATTTGAGCTTGGTGCTCATGTCTGCACCAGTAAAGCTGGCCTGTTCACCAGCGAGATCGGCAACAACAGTCCGTGCCATCGCATAACCCGGCGCAACCAGACCGTAGATCATGCCATTCCACAGCGCACATTCACCGATGGCGTAAATAAAGGGATCTGAAGTCTTGCATTGGTTATCAATTACGATGCCTCCGCGTGGCCCTACTTCCAGGCCACTAGCACGGGCAATGTCATCACGCGGACGAATACCTGCTGAAAATAGTACGATGTCGGTTTCAAGCTCTTCGCCGTCAGCGAAACACATCTTGTTGACGCACAGATCGCCGTTGATGATCTGCGTTGTGTTTTTGCCGGTATGCACTTGCAAGCCCAAGGCTTCCACCTTGCGGCGCAGCATCGCACCACCCGCTTCATCCAACTGAACTGCCATCAGGCGTGGCGCAAATTCGACGACATGTGTTTCCAAGCCCAGGTCGGTTAATGCCTTAGCAGCTTCCAAACCTAATAAGCCACCGCCGACGACAACACCGATTTTGCTGGATTTTGCAGCCTTCGCCATCGCTTCAAGGTCTTCAATCGTGCGATAAACTAGGCAATTTGGCCTGTCGTGGCCTGGAACGGGAGGCACAAAAGGGTAAGAACCCGTTGCCAGAACCAGTACGTCATAGGCAATAGTGATGCCTAAGGCCGAAGTGACGGTCTTGCTGTTGCGGTCTATGTGGTCAGCTTTGTCACCTAAATGGATTGTGATGCCGTTGGCTGCAAAAAAATCTTCATCGGCTAAAGCCAAATCGGCTGCGGTTTTTCCAGAGAAAAAGGCGGATAAATGCACTCGGTCATAAGCTGCCCGTGGCTCTTCACAGAACGTCGTAATGTGATAATTGTCTTTGCACTGGCTTGCCATGAGACTGGCCAGAAAATTCTGACCCACCATGCCATTACCGATAACAACCAATGATTGTTTTTTAGTCATAATTTACCTCGACAATCCAACTGCTACTTACTGAAATGTTAAATATGCTCGATAGCTAAGAATCTCCTGACAATTTAGTCAGGGTAAATTTTGTAAAAGCCCGTAAGTAACGAGCGCTAAATTTAAATGTTTGGACAAAAAAAAACGTCTATAAACGCGAGGGTGTTAATAACAACACCTGTTGTTTAATCGACGCCTTTGTCAGATTGCTCAGCTATAAGCTTATTGATAGGCTCTATTTCACAATATGCCCTCTAATAATTGGAAAGCATAAGTTATGCCAATTTTTATTACCAGTATCGTAAAATTTATTATTGATAATTATTACAGAAAGTTACAGATAAAATAAAAATCTATTTTAGATGGTTTCATAAAATTATTCAGCTAACCACACCAACTTATGCACAAATAATGTGCAATAACACTGAGGTTTGCACCAAGAAAGATCGAATATTGCTGCATTAGTGAAGTCATGCACCAAAATGGACGCAACAACATCACCTAGGTATAGCCAGTATTGATTCTTATGGGTGGCATAATTATTGCTTTGGCATGATTAACCTTTTTATATTTTGGCTGGAGCTAGTCACAATGTCATCACCAAAACTCAACCTGTTCTCATTTTCGGGGAACATTAAAATCCTCCACATGACCTGGATGGCGTTTTTCATCAGCTTTGTCGTGTGGTTTAACCATGCACCATTGATGCTGGCAATTGCTAAAACCCTGAACCTAAGCCAGCCGGAAATAAAAACCATTCTGATCTTAAACGTGGCGCTGACCATTCCAGCCCGTATTGTTATCGGTATCCTGGTTGATAAGTTCGGCCCTAAACGCACTTATTCGACTTTACTGGCATTGGGTAGCATTCCCTGTTTCATGTTTGCTACGGCAGATAGCTTTGAGCAATTGGCGTTGGCTCGATTCCTAATGGGTTTTATAGGTGCAGGTTTTGTGATTGGCATACGCATGGTCGGCGAGTGGTTTCCGGCAAGACAGGTCGGGATCGCCGAAGGCATTTATGGTGGTTGGGGTAATTTTGGCTCGGCAGCAGCAGCGATTGCACTACCGTCGCTTGCACTGATCTTTGGCGGTGATGAAGGTTGGCGTTATGCCATTGGCAGTACAGGCGTTATCTCGCTACTTTATTCCGTTGTGTATTTCTTCAGCGTGACAGACACACCCAAAGGTTCAACCTACTTCAAACCGAAAAAAGCAGGGGCGATGGAAGTCAGCAGTATCTGGGATTTGTTCTTTTACATAGCAATGAACATTCCCTTGTATGCCACCCTGAGTTTGCTTACCTGGAAACTTTCATCAGCGGGTGGCTCAAACTATACCAATCTAATATCAGACACGGCAGCCATTTTTATCCACATCGGGATTTGGTGTTTGTACGTGTATAACGTGTATAAAATTATCCATGTAAATGAAGAGCATCTACAAAAACCAGTGGCTGAAATCCACAAATACAAGTTCAAGCAAGTTGCCGTTCTGGATTTGGCCTACATGATTGCATTTGGTTCGGAATTGGCTGTCGTGTCGATGTTGCCGATGTTTTTCTTCGAAACTTTTCATGAATCCCAAAATATTACGATGGTTCAAGCGGGTTTGCTGGGCGGTAGTTTTGCCTTTATTAACCTTATTGCCCGTCCGGCGGGTGGTTGGCTGAGCGATAAATTTGGGCGTAAATTATCACTGACTGTTTTTATGGCGGGTATGTCTGCGGGTTATTTCATTATGTCATTTATTGATTCAGAATGGCCGATTGCCGTTGTGGTATTACTCACGATGTCATGCTCTTGCTTTGTTTCCGGGGGCTGCGGTGCAGTGTACGCTATCGTGCCATTAATCAAACGCCGAATGACTGGGCAAATTGCTGGTATGGTAGGTGCATATGGCAATGTTGGCGGAGTATTATTTTTGACGATTTTATCGTTTGTCACCCCCAATATCTTTTTTTTGGTGATGCACGGCGTTGCCTTGATCGTCCTGTTAGCTGTCCAATTTATTGATGAACCCAAAGGCCACATGGCAGAAGTCCAAGAAGATGGGTCAATTGAAATGATTGAGTTGAATTAATAAATTACATTCATGACCAGATCTTCACTCAAGGCCAGTGTCGGTTTTACTACCGATAAAGGCATAAAAGACGACAATGAAGATTTTGTCGGCTCGATTGTCCCCAATGAACCACAACTAACCCATAAA
The DNA here is from genome assembly GCA_013141505.1 of Methyloglobulus sp. GTDB lineage: Bacteria > Pseudomonadota > Gammaproteobacteria > Methylococcales > Methylomonadaceae > Methyloglobulus. The sequence goes on along the minus strand of JABFQX010000022.1, from coordinate 42,324 downwards.
GGTATCGTTGCCGCCATTGCTGATGGCATGAGCGGCAGTGATGCTGGCAAACAGGCGAGCCAATGCTGTATCGTTAGTTTCCTTAGTGATTATTTCAGCACACCAGATTCCTGGTCGATCAAACAAGCTGGGCAGAAGGTACTTTCAGCGACCAATTCCTGGTTGTACAGCCAGGGACAAATTCGTTACCAATCGACCAAGGGCATGGTCAGCACCTTAAGCATTATTATCCTGAAGTCAACGACGGCATATGTATTCCATGTTGGCGATTCTCGAATTTACCGTTTACGTAGAGGTAATCTCGAACAGATAACCCGTGACCATCGTATCTGGATTTCCCAGGACAAGAACTACCTTAGCCGGGCGATGGGCATAGAACCCAGGTTGGAAGTTGACTACAAATCTATTCCCTTGGAGCAGGGCGACCTGTTTTTGATGACCACGGACGGGATACATGATTTTATTGACGATAAAACCCTAAAGAAATTGCTGGGGGAAAGCGCCGACCTGACTTTGGTGGCTGAGAAGATTCTGCAACAGGCTAAGCATAACAACAGTGATGATAACCTGACCTGCCAACTGCTCAAGGTTGATGGCTTGCCCGAAGCCAAGGAAGACGAAATCCTGCGCCGTCATGCCAACCTACCGTTTCCTCCTGCGTTACAACCGGGGATGCTGTTGGATGGTTATCGCATCGAGGCGGAATTACATGCCAGCAAGCGCACCCAGATTTATCGTGCCTTGGATACCCAGACCAACACCCAAGTCATCCTAAAAACACCGTCCATTCTCTACGACGACGACACGCTTTTTATCGAACATTTTTTGCACGAAGAATGGGCGGGTAAACGCATTAATCATGATAACGTCATCAAAATAATCAGCACTGACCGCCCTAAAAGCTGCGTGTATTACGTCACTGAATATCTGGATGGACAAACGCTAAGAGAATGGATGGCGGTAAATCCCAAAGCTGACATTATTACGGTCCGTAAAATAGTGGGGCAAATTGCCAAAGGGCTGCGTGCTTTCCACCGCATGGAAATGCTACATCAAGATCTTAAGCCCGAAAACATCATGTTCGACAAAAACGGCGTGGTAAAAATTATCGACTTCGGTTCGGTAAAAATTGCCGGTATTGCCGAAATTGCGCCACTTGAGTTAGATGATGAAGACAATATCCTGGGTACTTTGAATTACACAGCACCCGAATACCACTTAGGCCAGCGCGGCACGGTAAAATCTGACCTTTATTCGCTGGCGGTAATTGCCTATGAGATGCTTAATGGCGCTTTGCCATTTGGTCAGGATATGCCAGAGAAACCCAGCCAAGGCTTCCTTGCCAACTTGCACTACGTCTCCAGTTTTCATCATAACCCTATGGTGCCTATCTGGATCGACGGCGCATTAAAAAAAGCCACGACTATCTCCCCGCAAATGCGCTATGACGAATTGACCGAATTCCTGTACGACCTTAATACCCCCAACCCCAGCTTCATGAGCGCTGAAGATAGCATTCCTTTGTTGCAGCGCAATCCCTTACGCTTTTGGCAGAGTTTATCTGCAATCCTCATCATTATTAACTTAATCTTATTGTATTTTTTGGCATCAGTAAAATGAGCTCTCGATATTTGGGTATCGTCAATTACGGCACTAAAAAGTAAGGCAGGGCCGGGTTCAAGCCAATCCCAATAAACAATCAGCTTAAACAATCAACGGCAAGCAATGTCTCTACTGAGAAAGTACGGAAATAACCTAAATTAAACCCAACCTGACAGGTATCCTAAAAACCAGGTATCCACCAAATCGGAATTGAGCTAGTACAAAAATATCTGAAACACAGGCAGTTTTATCCTTAGGATACGAACAACAATTCACCGCCCTGCACATTTCACCTCATTTGGCTTTTTTTTCATGTGCTGGCGGCTCTGCCGGTGGATGATGCAGTGGCACCGACGACACAGGTTCCGCAATCACTTTATCGGCACGTTGAGGCCGCATCTCCACTACGGGCGGCCTGTCATGAACCGGCGGCGGCTCGACAACTGGCTGGTACGCCGGAGTGGGGGAACGTATGGGCGGCTCGGCGACAATTTTTGCTTCATGTGCGGTCGGGCGCACTACTTCCTGTGATCTCTCTGAGATTGACGGAGCGTCTATTTTTGGCTGATGCATTTGTACAGGCGGCGGTTCAAGAACCCGTTTTTCTGGATGCTGAGGATACGCTTCTACCTCTACTGGCATGACCTTCTCGTGCCTTGGTATTGCTTCAATTTCCCGGTGACGGTCTTTAGCTGAAGGTTCGGTTATGCCATTTTCTTTTGGCTGCGCTGGCAAATCAAGCGCCGCTTTTTCCTCATGCACCGGCATCGGTGATGTTTTTACAATTATTTGCGTTTGCTGGGGGGCAGAATGTATTTTTTCAATGACAACAATTTCCTCAGTGTGTTGCCCTTTAATTATTTTTGGCTGTTCGTGAATGGTATTGTGATGATCTTTGGAGTGTTTGTTGAAATCTGTCGCGGCGGTTTGCTCGTTATGATTAGGTTGTTCAAATAGAGGCCGATGTTGAATGGCATGGTCAGTATTGCTTACAGGGATTTCATCATCAGGCTTTGACGGGGGTGATACTGGCGGCTTTTCAAGATCATCCGGTGTCTGAACTGGCTTTTGGTGTTCATGGGCTTGGATGTGATCCTGGGTTGAATTCACCCCCCCTGGTTTGTTATGGACATGTTCCGGTCTGACAATCTGTGGTGGTTCCGGCCTGACCGGAATGGGTTTGACCACCGTTGGCTGCGTTGCCGTTGCCACTAAAGGAGGGAGCTTTATAGGCGGCACTTTACTGGGCTCAAGAACCTGTTTTGGCAACGGAGTAACCGTGCCGTTTTTAATTACCGGCTTGATAGGTTGGGGGCTTCCAGGAGCTCCCTCATGATGAGGCTTGCGGTCATTGGTTTTTTTGTGGCCTTCATCATGATGTCTGTGTTTGTGATCATGATGCCGGCCATGCCAGTAAGGTCGGTCTATTTCTGCACAGTTAAAATCGGCAAAACCGACGTTATACGGGAAGCTGTACAGGGCGTAGGTATACTCCCAGCGCGGTTCAGGATAGAAGTTGTAATGCCAATAAGGTTCAGGCGAGATATATTTTACATAGGGGTTGCCAACTTTCCCCCTTGAGGTTACGGGTTTACGTATCAAGATCTCTTCGGCACATCCGACAACTAAAGTCATCACACCAAGCAATGCATATTTTTGTATATTTCTCACGACCAGACTCCATTCTAAAATTTCCGACTACAGCTAATCTACAGGTTGTTTGCTGAATATCTGATGAATGGAATGGGTGGTTTTAACTGCTTTAATTTTTATTTGTAGAAAACCTTGGAAAAAACCGGGTGATATGACCCACCTACTGCGTCATATCACCCAGTTTTTTCTGAAACCCGCGCCATACGCGAGTTTCAGCAGGTCGTTGAAGCAATGAAAAGTGGGTCATATCACACACTTTTTTATTTTCCAATGTTTTATACCTTCAAAACTTAATACTTATGGATTTAATGAATAACTACACATTTTAGAAAATTACATTTTTTTCATAAACTTATCATTGTGTTACATGAATAATAACACTGATGTCTTCAGCAAAATAGACCAAGCTAAACCCCTCAAATCAATAAACTTTATGGCATAGAAAGTGCTTTATTTATTGTGTCTTAGTTTTGGCTTTTACAGCACCAAATTTATTGCTGAACCTAAGCTGGCAGTTCAGTTTCAACTTGCTTTACGCGCTTTATGCGTGAACAAGTTGCATCCCCCTCTCTGATGCGGGCTGGTGAGGCACATGTACACGCATGTTCCTGTCGCCCGCATCTTTTTTTACTCGAGGTCTACGCTATGAATCCAAGAGAGACGATTACCCATTTACCGTCAAGCAACCCTGTCGTGCTTGGTAGGCGAAACGTTTATCACCAGGCCGGCTATGCGGCGGCAATCTATCTGGGCAATAAAGAAAGACAATTGCCAGCCGTACATTTTCAACTCAGTTTGCTACCGATGCAAAACGCAAGATATACCAGTAAAACCAGCCATAAACCAATGATACATTGCGTAAAACTGGTTGGTGGTAGGCTAATCGAAAACCTGCCTGTATCATTTGAAAATGCAACACAAGACTTTTCACCTGCACAAAAGGCAGCTTATCAAGATGCGTTTGAAGCGGATATTATCAACGTCTTTACAGCGCCCTTGGCTGAAGCCAAATACATTGCTACACGCGATGGTGAAGTTTTCAACCCTAACCTGGTTTATCTAGGAGCCATTAGTTTCTATGGCGAACGCTATGATTTGCAACTGATCAATGAATACATTCAGTGTTTGATTCCGCGTGACAAAAACGCCCGTAACAGAAAATTAACTGATTTGTTTCTCGCGGCTTATCGATTTGTTCACGATCAAAGTAACTGGCTTGCAATCACCAATTTGGCGGAAACTATTTATAAGCATCCTGAAAACAGGATGTCATGCGAGGAAATAGGTGTGGTTTTGGATTTACCTCACCGTCCAACAATCAACCCATTGTTTCCCCATGTAACCGACAGTCCAACGACTGTATCAGCGCGGTAATCGGTGAGTTTTGTTACATCAACACAATAATACTCAGTTTAACTAACACTTTAGCCCTGAACTTTTGGTAATTCAGTTATTCATGCTTAAGGCTAAGGAAAGCTATTCTGTCGGGAATTAAATTCAGGCGACTACCTTTTGGCTCATACCCTCTGGGGCACAAGTGCTATGCGCTATCTTCTTGATTGACAGGTCTTTGGTATTACTGGTTAGCATATTGGCAACCTCGATCCGAATGATAGAGTAATCCGGGCACTGATTTTGTGCGCCTCTTTTGCCCTTGGGTAAGGAGTCATTTGGAACGCACCGTATTGACCTGAGAGCCTGGAGCAGGCAAGTGTTATCTCGCTTAATGAAGTACCTAGGCTACCCCCATCCCTTGCTGATGGATAAAGCCATTTTGTTTACTAATTCTGTAGCCTGCTGTTTAAAATCAAGTGAAACTCTTGGACTGCTGAAGTTTTTGTTTGAGTATTCATGTTGACCTCTAATAGAAGAGGTTTTGTTTAATTAAACCATACACTCGACGAATGCGAACAAAGTCGTTAATATCAGCCGTTCACGGTCTTTTTCTATACCTACTATACCAACGCCAACTTGATACGGCGAAACAGATTGGCTTGATTGTGGAAGCAGTATGGATACGGGTGAGTATACGGGCGGATCGGATCGCCCATTTTATAGAACTATAATCGTCGTTTTTTTGAGGAATCAGCATGCTAACATTTAAGCAAAAAACTAAATCTTTTCTGGCTTTTTTACTAGTGGCCTTCGTTTGTCTAAGCTGTAACCCAGTTTTTGCCGAAACGGCTGGCAATACAGACGCTCAGCCTATCCGAAAAAGCCTTAATTTGTCGGGTCTTTATCTCGGTTTTTTTCCTTGTGCTGATTGTCAGGGCATTAGGACAACGCTCGCTTTAAATCAAAACAACAACTATGTATTAATCACCATTTACGTAGGTAAGTCAGATAGAGAGTTTGTGGAAAAGGGCAAGTTCACTTTAACTGAAACTGGGGATAAACTTGTGTTGACGCCGCGCAAAGGCTCTACTACAACCCAAGAATATTTAATTGATGACGACATGTTGATTAAGCTGGATGAAGATGGCAACCGGATTACTTCTGATGGTGCCGACCGCTTTATTTTGCGGAGAAAAGATGTGATGAAAGCGCCCGGAAATCAACATTCTGGACATTGATTGGAATATTTGCCCAGCCAAATTTTATCCGTTAATTGAGAAATTTGAAATCGCCTTGTGAAATCTCACTGAGTGATGTTTTGATCAGGATGTAGAAAAACTTCCAGGCATAAAAAAAGGACTAAGAATAAATTCTAAGTCCTTGTTTTTACTTGGTACCGAGGGCCGGAATCGAACCGGCACGGTGTCACCACCACCGGATTTTGAATCCGGCGCGTCTACCAGTTCCGCCACCCCGGCAAAGAGCGCATAGTATAAGGACAGTTGCTTAAAAATGCTAGCCCAATTTTAGGTGACTTTGCTAGGTTCAACCTGATACTATCGCGCCCCATGAATAAAATCGATTTTAATTATCAACTTCCAGAGGCTTTGATTGCTCAAAAGCCTTTGCCAGAGCGGCGCGCAAGCAAGTTATTGTGCCTGAATAAAGTGACGAGCCAGATAACGGACAGGCAATTTACCGATTTGATCGATTTAATCAATCCGGGCGATCTGCTGGTTTTCAATGACACCAAAGTCATTCCTGCCCGATTATTTGGCACTAAATCAACCGGTGGCAAAGTCGAAATCCTGATAGAACGTATTTTGGATGACCATCATGCCATCGCTCATGTCAAAGCTAGTAAGACACCTAAAGCGGGCGCTTTGATTGCTTTAGAAAGCGATTATGCCTGTGAAGTGGAAGGCAGAGTGAATGATTTATTCAACCTTAAGTTCAAAGGCGAGCATCCTATCTCGGCAATTTTGGCACAAATCGGTCACATACCGCTACCGCCTTATATTGACCGTGCCGATGAGGAAGCCGATATCACTCGCTACCAAAGTGTATTTGCCAAACATGCGGGTGCGGTAGCGGCACCGACTGCCAGTCTGCATTTTGATCTAGCGATGCTGGAGCAACTCAAAGCTAAAAACGTAGCAAGCGCTTTTGTGACATTGCATGTCGGTAGCGGTACGTTTCAACCGGTGAGAGTCGAAGACCTTAGCCAACACATCATGCACAAAGAATATTTTAGCGTGCCTTCAGAAACAGTTTTTGCAGTTAATCAGGCCAGAATTAACGGCGGAAGGGTGATTGCTATCGGTACGACAGCCGTCAGGGCGTTGGAGTCCGCCTCCAAATCAGGGCAACTTGAACCAGGATTTGGCGATACTGATTTATTTATTACACCGGGTTATACATTCAAATCAGTGGATGCCTTGTTGACCAATTTTCATCTGCCCGAATCGACTTTGTTGATGCTGGTTGCGGCTTTCGCTGGATACCAACCGGTGATGAGTGCCTATCAACATGCCATTGACAAGTCCTACCGCTTTTTCAGCTATGGCGATGCCATGTTTTTGAGTGCTTAATTGTTTTGTTTTGCCAAACCTATTTCTTGACAATCATATTCCATGCCGCAAGCCATGCCTGGGACTGGTAGGTATCCGCCGCTTTATCGAGCGTACCTAATAAAACCAAGCGCAAGGTGTTATTGATAACGCCAAAAAAATAGGCGTTTGCCAGCATCGAGTCAATATTGCGGATTTCCCCAGCTTTTATGCCGGATTGAAAAATTTTGTGTACTTTGACAAAAGGCGGAGATTGCTGCAAAGACATTGCCTCCGGTATAAACTCATCGAGCTTTAAAACCAGCAGAAATCGCATAATGTCCGGTGCATCATCAGTTAACTGGAATAATAAATCGACTATCCCTCTTAACTGTGCCGATGATTTTTGATTTTTACGGCGGATATCATCAATTGATATGTTTAAGCTATCCAGAATATTGGTGTATAACTGGCTGGCAATGGCCTGTTTATTTTTAAAATGCAGGTAAACGGCACTGGTGTTTTTTAAACCCGAGGCGTGAGCAATTTCGGTCAGCGAAGTATTAAAAAAGCCTTTTTGGGAAAATAATTTAAGCGCCGCAAGCAATATATCATCCTTTGCTTCCGTGTTAACCGGAGTATCTTCTTCTTTTTTTTGTTCCATGTTTTTGTTCACAGCTGTCATCTGTGTGCTGTTAGTCTATTTAAAAAACCGCTCATTAAAAAACCAGAATAATCGTGCGGAAATATTTATAGAAGGGTAATTGGCTATTTATCTGCCATGGCTTTTAAAGCCGCGCTCAAATAATTGACCATTGACCATAAGGTCAAAGCGGCTGCAATATACAGCAATATATAACCAATCGTGTTAATGGGAATGCCCCATAAATCTTCCCGGAAAAGTAACATGCCTATCGCCAACATTTGTGCCGTCGTTTTCAATTTACCTAGCTGACTGACTTTTACTTTGGCTGTTTGGCCTATTTCCGCCATCCACTCCCTGAGCGAGGCAATCGTAATTTCCCTGCCAATAATAATGGCCGCAGGTATGGCCAAATAAGCACTTGCTTGTTGTTGCACAATCAGAACAAGGACAAAAGCAACCATGACTTTATCAGCGACAGGATCCAGAAAGGCACCAAAAGGCGTTTCCAATTGCATTTTTCTGGCGAGATATCCATCAAGCCAGTCAGTCATCCCCGCCATAAAAAAAATAGCCGTGCAGGCGATATTGGAATTTGCCCAAGGCAAATAGAATACAACCGCTAATATAGGGATCAACGCTAGCCTTAACAGCGTCAGAATGGTTGGTAAGTTATATTCAATGATCATCGTGGTGATGGAAGTTGTCGTAAATTCGTTGCGCTAATTGTCTGCTGATACCATCTACACTGCAAAGAGCATCGACACCCGCTTGCTCTATACTTTGCAGCCCCCCAAATTGCTTCAATAACATTTGCCTACGTTTAGCGCCTAGCCCTGAAATGCCTTCCAATACGGACTGTTTGGCCGCCTTCGCCCGACGTTGTCTATGTCCGGTAATAGCAAACCGATGCGCCTCATCACGAATGTGCTGTATGAGCAACAACCCGCTAGCGCCTGGGCTAACATCAACCGGTTGTTCCTGCTCAACCAGGATCAATTTCTCCATACCGGGCTTCCTGTCAGGCCCTTTGGAAACGCCGACTATCATAACATCATTTATCGCTAATTCAGCCAGTGCCTTCTGAGCCTGGTGTACCTGACCTTTGCCGCCATCAATGAACAGAATGTCTGGTGCCTCGTGCTCACCTTGGTTAAGCCGTTTATAGCGTCTAGAAACGGCTTGGTAGATTGCTGCGTAGTCATCGCCGCCGGTAATACCTTCGATATTGAAACGCCTATACGCGGATTTGACCGGTCCGTCCCGATCAAATACCACGCAGGATGCAACAGTTTGATTGCCTTGGGTATGGCTAATATCAAAACATTCCAGGCGTTTAGGTGTTTGGGCGCAGCCCAATTCTTCCTGAAGACTGAGAAATCGGCCATACAGCCCTTGCTTATCAGCCAGTTTGCTCAACAGCGAATTTTCCGCATTGGTCAGAGCCATTTGCAACCATCTGGAACGCTCGCCCCTGACCTTGCATGAGATGGATACCGAATGCTTAGCTTGATCTGCCAAGACTTCTGCCAGCAGCGACGCTTCTTCAGGCTCATGGCTTACAATCAGCTCGTGCGGGACAGGTTTGTCCAGATAATATTGAGGAATAAAAGCATCAATAACCGCACTGGGATCATATTCCTCATTCATTTTAGGAAAGAAGACCTTATTGCCCAAATGCTGACCATTACGTATAAAAAACACTTGGATACAGGCGATATTTGCTTTGTTGGCACAGGCAATAATATCTAAATCACCACGTTCGCCGTTGACAAAACTCTTTTCAAGAACGGTGCGTAATTTGGCAATCTTATCCCTATGGTTTGCTGCTTGTTCGTAATCAAGTTTCGCAGCCGCCTGTTCCATTTTTGTAATCAATTCTTCAATCAGCAAGCTGCCCTTCCCTTCTAGAAACATGACTGTCCCGGCAACATCCTGGGCATAATCGGATTTGTCAATGAAGCCGACGCAGGGCGCGGTGCAACGTTCTATTTGGTACTGCAAGCAAGGCCGTGTGCGATTACTAAAGACCGTGTCGTCACACTGGCGAATCGGAAATATTTTCTGCAATGACTTTAAACTTTCTTTGACCGCACCTGCACTGGGATATGGGCCAAAATATTGACCACGTTTATTTTTCGCGCCCCGGTGAAATGCTATTTGCGGGTAGTCTTGTTGGGTCGACAAATAGATGTAAGGGAAAGACTTGTCATCCCGCAAACAGATGTTATAGCGCGGCTTGTGACGCTTGATGAGTTGGCATTCCAGCAATAATGCCTCACCTTCCGTGTGCGTAACCGTGACCTCAATAGTCGCAATCTTGGCGACCATTGTTTGCTGCTTGGGTGATACGGTTTGTTTGTTGAAATAACTGGAAACACGGTTTTTAAGGTTTTTGGCCTTACCGATATAAATAATTTCACCCTGCACATCGAGCATTTTGTAAATGCCTGGACGTTTGGTCAGCGTTTTCAAAAACGCCTTTATCTCAAAAGGATGTTCCCCTGAAATCAAGGTAAGCATTCTAAAACGAAGCGCCTGATCGTTATCACTTTGGCAATTTTACTAAGTAATATTACTTAGGCCCTTGACATAAACTTTCCGGTCTCGGTATTCACTTTGACCTGCTCATCCATTTCTAAATATTCTGGCACTTGAATTTCAATACCTGTCGTCAACCGTGCTGTTTTAGTTCTCGCGCTGGCCGTAGCGCCTTTGATGGCGGGTGTTGTTTCGACAATGGACATGACGACTGAACTAGGCAGTTCAATACCAATAACCTCATCGTCCACCAACAATGCAACAATACCTTCCAGGCCTTCGGTCAAATAACCAATCTGCCCCTCAAGGTTATCACTGGACAAGCTGTACTGGCTATAATCCTCGGCATTCATAAACACATAATTATCGCCGTCGATGTAGGAAAACTGGGCTTTGGCACGGACGAAATCAGCCTCTTTCAAGAAATCATCGCCCTTTAGTGATTCATCCAGCTTTTGTCCCGTTTTCAGGTTGTTGAACCGAATTTTATAGAGCGTTGAGGCGCCTCTCGACGAAGGGTTCCTGACTTCAATCTGCTTAACAATGTGAGGCAACCCATTCACCTCAACGACCATGCCCTTTTTTAATTCACTTGCTTTTGCCACACCTAAACTCCGTATTTATTTGCAAACTTATTGTCTGGATTAATGTCATATGCTAACTCAGATTGAAACTATTTTCTTCGTAAAAGACCTGTAACTTAATATTCCAGGAATTTTTTGGAAACGAATTATAAGAAGCACCTTGAATATTATGATCGAAACTTAGACGGACTATAGGTATTTATGCGTATAGCATTTGTGCACATGAAACCACATAATAATGCACGGAACTCAAATTTTTGAGCATGCCTTTCATGTTAAACACTTGGATTAAAGCACCCATTTCTGCGTTCTTATTTTATAGAAATTATTAAGGGATATTAAGGATGTACGAAGAACGAAAAATATATTCAGCCGACTTTAAAGGCAGGGTTGCTCTTGCGGCTATAAGGAATGATAAAACGCTTGCAGAATTGGCATTGGAGTTCAATGTTCATCCTGAACAGATCAGGCTGTGGAAACAGCAACTAGTGGCGAATGCCAATTTGGTGTTTGACCAAGATGAAGAACATACCATTCAAACGTGCAGTACGGGTCATGCAAAAATAGGCGACATAACCGCAGAGAACGAATTTTTAGCTAAGGTGCTAGGACGCTAGTTTAGCTTTTTATAGAAAGACCGCTGTGGAATGAGGGTAAAATATCATTCCTGATTCTTTGTAATTTACAAAGCTAAGTAAATTTGCGGCAACCTATAATCCAAAGCACTTGATTTTATCCAAGGCAAAATATTCCAGTTCTTTTATAAAACTTTCATTGCCAGACGTTTCTTCACGTAATCTGGCTAGGTGGTACGAATAATCAGTGAGCGTGAGTTCTCCAGCAGGTTGATGACCCTTCAACCGGTTTGCACAAAACTCTTGCCATTGCGTTATTTCATCGGCTTTTAACAGTGCAGGATAATTACGCGCACGGTATCTAAATAGCATCTCAGCCAGACGGGAATCGGCAAAGTTGAGCGGAAAATTTATCAACTGATCTGGCGGAGTGTTTCTTATTTTCGCCATCTTTTGTTTATCTGAATCAGAAAAAAATCCGCCACTGTAAATGGCAAGGTCGGGGTCGGTTTCTTGCCCCGAATCTGCAAATTTATTTTCAGAAAAAACAGAGGCAATTTTTTCCGCCAAGCCTTGCGCCGCTTTGATCTTGTCGATATTCGCATAACACGTTGCCAAATCAATATTTAACCGCTGTTGGTCATCGGGCTTCAATACCGATATGGGCGCTAAGACGGGGCATTTGTTGATGTGTACTGTTTTAAGGGGGATTCTTTCCACACCTTCCGGCAAATCTGCTACGGCGGTAAAGATTCTTTGCCTAATATCCTCCACCGACAAGGATAGCAAAGGCTTAGGATCAATTGAAAGATCGTATACGATAATCCCATTGCTATTTGTCGGGTGTTTGCTGACTGCCAAGACGACTGCCAAGCAACTGTTCAGGGCAGAAAATCGCCCTGACACATGGACGACAGGTTTAAAACTGCCGAATTGCAGTAGCTTAAGCGCTTCGGTTTTTATCCTGTGCTGCCATAAGAATTGGTACAGCTTGGGCTGAACGGTTTTAATTAGCTTGGCCAACGCTATCGTGGCGTGGACATCCGATAACGCATCATGTGCGGCCGCGTGGGTAAGTCCGTTAGCTTTGGTGAGTTCTTCGAGTTTAAAGCTGGGGCGGCCTTCCGCATCAACCGGCCATGCTATACCATCAGGTCGTAAGGCTTTGGTCGCCCTAACCACATCAATTAAATCCCAACGGGAATTACCATTTTGCCATTCTCTTGCATAAGGATCATAAAAGTTACGGTACAAGCAGTTACGGGTAAATTCATCATCGAAACGGATGGAGTTGTAACCTAAGCTACAGGTATTGGGCTGGGAAAATTGTTCGTGAATGAGGCGGCAAAACTCAGCCTCGTTTACGCCTTTGGCTTCAGCAAGTTGAGGGCTGATGCCGGTCAGCAGACAGGCTTCGGGATGGGGCAAGTAGTCGGCTGGCGGTTTGCAGTAGACAACCAAAGGATCGTCGATGATATTGAGATCAATATCGGTACGTACCCCGGCAAATTGGGAAGGCCTGTCGCGCTTGGGGTCAATCCCGAAGGTTTCGTAATCGTGCCAATACAGGCTGGCTTTTGCCACAAGCTACAACCGTGCGATTGTAACTAGATTAAACTTGCCCTTCAGCTTCCAGCTTTTTGCGTTTTGGACATTTTTCCACACAGACACAGTTACCCTGATTAAGTCCGCCACAAGAGCCTTTAATAGCACGACGACCAAATATAACACCGACTGCCATCAGGGCAATCACGATCAACATCAGTGCAAATGTCGCTAAAAAATAATTCATTTTGTCATCCCCATTCTTTTTGCAAAGGCGGATGACTTAAGTTCGTCAAAGCCTTTATCAGATTTAATAATAAAAAACGCCGCTATGTGGTTTTGCTCTGCAAATTGATAGCCTTCATCAGGCCCCTTGACCATAATTGCAGTAGCCAACGCATCAGCTTCCATTGAGGTATCACTCAAGATGGTTATGGATGCCAGCTTGTGCTTAATTGGCTTGCCTGTCCGTGGGTCAATGGTATGGGAAAAACGCACGCCATCCACTTCGAAATAATTACGGTAATCACCGGATGTCGCCATACCTGTATCGGTAATTGCCAATACCTTTTCTATCGACCTGCTTTCTTCAGTCGGTTTTTCAACCGCAATTTGCCAAGGTTCTCCTTTATTATTTTTTCCCTTGACCCTGATTTCGCCGCCAATTTCTACCATATAATCGACTATACCCAAGCGTTCCAGCAGTGATGCTACCTGATCAACCCCGTAGCCCTTGGCAATACCGGACAAATCCACATAAAGTCCTGCAATATCCTTTTTTACAAACAACCCATCTTCCTTGAGTTTTAGATGATTATATCCTATAAGGTTCAAACGGTTTTTTACGCTGGTTTCATCAGGTGCTTTAAAGGTCATTTCCTCAGGCCCGAAACCCCACAGGTTGACCAACGGCCCGACAGTCACATCAAATAAACCGTTCGATAACTGGCTTATTTTTAGAGCTTCTTTGATAACTTCGTAAAACTCGGAAGAAACAGGTTGCCAGTCGGTTGATGTATTTTGGTTGAACAAAGACAGTTCGGAATCTTTTTGGTAGGTGGACATTTGTCCGTTAACCTTCTCCAGCAGCGCCTTGACTTGACGGTTAATTTCGTCAGGGGTTAGCGAATCCGGTAGCTTACTCGCCTTGATATTATAGCTGGTACCCATCGTCATACCGACGGCGTTGTATGGGTAATCTTGTGATTTTTTCTCTCCTGCCTTATCACAAGACGACAAAATAAAAATCAGGAACAAACAACTGCTCAATTTAAGTTTAGTTTTTAATAACACGCTCTAATTTAACCTTATAACCGGAACTTGCTTAGGAAAATATTTTTTTATAATCTGTGATTCTTCCATCACCGCCGATATCGACCTCTGCCCAGACTTTCTATGTGGCTTAGCCGACCATTTGCAAAATGAAATATCTTTCGTAACCGTGCGCTACCAAAATCATAAGTCCAATCTTCAACCAAAACTTCTGTATCAGCATAGTTTGACTGTCCATAAGTAAAAGAATTACTAGGGAACTGATGTTGTCCATCAAAACCGTATTGTGTCCAATCAGCATGGGTCGCATTGCCACGCCTCTCAAAATGTGAGTCAACGGAATCTGGTTCGCCACAACTGTCATAGACATCTGCTTTGTAATCGCCGATCTCGACTAAGGAATGACCACATCTTAAAGCAAACAGTGGCTCTGAAAATAAAAAAAATAACAAAAATATCAACCAGCTTAAACGTTTCATACCACACCCACCATTGCCTATTTATTCTAGGTAAAAACACCAAGATCAAATGTTCTAATTTATGACCGTTAGAGCGTAATTTAACGCTATCAATATGAATAAGGGCTGAACCTAACTGGATTTAAATACCATATAAACAAAAACCCTGCATTGTGGGTGCAGGGCTTTATTATTTTATAAGGACTTGTCACCCAATTGATCTGGTTAAGGATAAATCATTTGGAAAACGATAGGTTGAAAGTTCTTTTAACTTATTAACCACCAAAATCATCTAACATAATGTTCTCAGGTTCTACGCCATTATCAAGCAGCATTTTGACTACAGATGTGTTCATCATGGGTGGCCCACATAAATAGTACTCACAATCTTCAGGTGCCGGATGGTTCTTCAAGTAATTTTCAAAAAGGACATTATGGATAAAACCGGTATATCCTTTCCAATTATCTTCAGGCAAGGCATCAGATAAACCAACGTGCCAAGTAAAATTAGGATTTTCCTTCGCTAGCATATCAAAATCTTCAACATAGAACATTTCGCGTTTACTACGAGCACCGTACCAGAAAGTCATTTTCCGTTTGGACTTCAATCGGCGTAATAGGTCGAATATATGCGACCGCATCGGCGCCATACCAGCACCGCCACCTACAAATATCATTTCAGCATTGGTATCTTTAGCGAAAAACTCACCATAAGGCCCTGAAATAATACATTTATCGCCAGGTTTCAGGTTAAAAATATAGGACGACATGATACCAGGCGGTACACTTTCATCAGCACGAGGCGGCGGCGTAGCTATCCGCACGTTGAGCATAATTTCTTTTTCTTCGGGGTAACTTGCCATCGAATAAGCACGAAGCGCAGGTTCTTTCACCGTGGAAACATAGCGCCACAAGTTGAATTTATCCCAATCTTCACGATATTCTTTTTCAATATCAAAGTCACTGAACTTGGCAATGTGCGGAGGACATTCAATTTGAATAAAACCACCCGCACGATAGTTAATCGCTTCGCCTTTAGGCAACTCCAATACCAATTCTTTGATGAACGTAGCAACGTTATTGTTGGATTTAACGGTACATTCCCACTTTTTGATACCGAAGACTTCATCTTCAACTTCGATATCCATATTGTACTTACACGCGACTTGACAGGAGAGCCTTTCTCCCAAAGCGGCTTCGCGCTTGGTGATATGACCCAATTCAGTAGGCAAAATCTCACCACCACCGGAATGAATCTTGACTTTGCACTGCCCACAAGTACCGCCACCACCGCAAGCAGACGAAACGAACAAGCCGTTCTCAGCCAATGCCTGTAATAATTTCGAGCCTACGGGCACATGAATTTTCTTTTCATGATTGATCAGAATTTCCACATCACCTTCAGCGACCAGTTTGCTTTTGGCACCAATAATGCCAAAAACGAGCGCTATCACGATTAACGTGAAAATAATAATCCCTAATACGATTTCCAGCATGTGGTGCTACCTTCTTAAAGTTGGATTCCAGAGAAGGCCATGAAGCCGAGCGACATCAGACCTGCAGTGATAAAAGTAATGCCTAAGCCTTGTAAGCCAGCTGGAATGTCGCTGTATTTGAGCTTTTCGCGTACACCCGCCATAACGGTGATCGCCAAAGCCCAGCCGAAACCACTGCCTACCCCGTAGACAACGCTTTCACCAAAGTTATAGTCACGCTCGATCATGAACAGACTACCACCCAGGATGGCACAGTTAACGGTGATCAAAGGTAGGAATATTCCCAACGCAAAATAAAGGGCAGGAAAAAATTTATCCAGTACCATTTCTAAAATCTGCACCAACGCACCGATAATACCGATACAACTTAGTAGCGCTAAAAAGCTCAAATCAACGCCGGTGATCCCCATCCATGCCAATGCATCTTCTTTCAGAAGCGCATGATAAACAAAGTTGTTGGCTGGTACGGTAATCGCCTGAACGACCATTACCGCAATACCCAAGCCCATCGCTGTGGAAATTTTCTTGGAAACGGCAATGAAAGTACACATCCCCAAAAAGAAAGACAATGCCAGATTCTCTATGAATACGGCTTTAACAAATAGACTGATATAACCTTCCATTAGTGTTGCGCTCCTTCACCATGTGCAATTGACATGATTTTGAAATCAACCGCTTCCCTTTGTTCAGGCTTCCATTGACGCAGCGACCAGATAATCAGTCCAATAATAAAAAATGCACTGGGTGGCAACAACATCAGGCCATTGGGATCATACCAACCGCCGTCTTTTGTCAGTTTAAAAACCTCGTAGCCCAATAGTTTGCCGGAACCTAATGTCTCCCGGAAAAATGCCACGATAACCAATATCAAACTGTAACCAGCACCGTTGCCAATGCCATCCATAAAACTTTCCAGCGGTGGGTTTTGCATCGCATAACCTTCAGCGCGGCCCATCACGATACAGTTGGTAATAATCAAACCCACGAAAACTGACAGCTGCTTGCTGACATCGTAAGCAACAGCTTTTAGTATCTGATCGACGACGATTACCAAAGAAGCAATGATGGTCATCTGTACGATAATCCGTATGCTGCCAGGTATATGCTTTCTAATGGCACTAATGGCAGCACTGGAAAATGCAGTTACCAGTGTTAAAGCCAATGCCATTATCAGTGAAGTAGACATCTGCGATGTCACCGCTAATGCGGAACATATTCCTAGTACCTGTAAGGTGATGGGGTTATTATTGACTAAGGGCTCTACGACAACCTTCTTAGTTTCCTCATTCAATATCGCGTTTTTTAGTTCATCGCCTACTACTGCACTCATGAGTTAGCCCTCTTGACCCTTACTTTACCTAAATAACGTGCAAAACCTTCTTTGCCCATCCAGTATCTGACCAGATTAGTGACACCGTTACTGGTTAAGGTTGCCCCAGCCAAGCCATCGACTTGATGTTGTGCACCCATTTTACCCGTATCCACTGAGCCTTTAATTAAGGCTAATGCTGGCTCACCAATATCAGCTTCTTCAATAGAACCTTTATCCAAAGCGGGTTGGTCAGTTTCGGCATAGACTTTCTTGCCTTTCCAGAGCGCACGCCACTTGGGATTGACCACCTCGCCACCTAACCCCGGTGTTTCTGCCTGGTCATAGAAATTGATACTTTGTACAGTTTGCCCATCAGCATCCAAAGACAGGAAGCCATAAAGCGTAGACCACAAACCATAACCGCTGATTGGCAAGATTATCGACTTGATTTTGTCGCCATCCTTGACCAGGAACACTTTGGCTAATTTGGCTTTATGCCTAATATGGGCAATATCCTTGTCCTTCGGAATGGCGACGCTTTGAGTTGGATCTTTAGTCGCCTTACGTTGGTCATACGCATCCGCATTGACGGAGTCATCATATTCACCCGTTTCCAGATTGACTAATTTAGCCTCAATTTGTTCTCCGAAAGCCGCGTCTATATCGGTGTCCTCTTTCATTAAACCCGCAACTTCAAGAATATTCTTCTTCATGTCGAGATTTTTGTTGTAGGCCTGCAATGGCTTCAATGCGACTGCGCCAAAAGAAACTAATACCGCACAAACTAAGCAGAGAGCTACCGCGATAGCAATGGTTTTTTCCAGGCTATCATTGCCTAAAGCTAGGACTTTGTTCTTATAAACGAGGAATTTTTGGTAATGTTCACATTTATCCAACGCAGCGCAGAACTTAACGTATTGCTCGTTTTTCTTGATAATGTTAAGCATGACGTTTCACCCTTCTTCTGATATTGGCTTGCATGACGAAGTAATCAATAGTGGGCGCAAACATGTTTGAGAACAGAATAGCCAACATGATACCTTCAGGGAAAGCGGGATTAACGACCCTGATCAATACCGTCATCACACCGACCAGCGCCCCATATATCCACCGTCCGGTATCAGTCATAGCCGCACTGACTGGATCGGTTGCCATGTAGACCATACCAAACGCGAAGCCGCCCATCGTCAAATGCCAGTACCAAGGAATACTGAACATTGGGTCGGAATCACTACCAATCACATTAAACAATAGAGATGTCGCGACCATACCTAAGAAAACACCGAGCATGATGCGGTAAGAAGCAATCCGGGTATAGAGCAGGAACGCACCGCCTATCAAACAAGCAAGGGCAGAAGTTTCACCCAGACAACCCGGCTCAAATCCCAAGAATGACTGAATCCAAGTGTAATTAGCTGCCTTAACCGCTTCCAGGCCGCCCGTTGCTGCTAAACCGAGCGGTGTCGCTGCCGTAAAACCATCGACCGCAACCCAGACTGAATCGCCGGTTATGGACGCAGGATAGGCAAAATACAAAAATGCCCGTCCCGTCAAAGCCGGGTTGAGAAAATTTTTGCCCGTGCCACCAAACACCTCCTTGCCGATAACGATACCGAATGAAATGCCTAACGCAACCTGCCACAAAGGCATATCGGGCGGCATTATTAAGGTATACAGCATTGAAGACACAAGAAAACCTTCATTAACTTCATGACCGCGGACAGTTGCAAACAACACTTCCCAAACGCCGCCTACCGCCAAAGTAACGATATAAATCGGGAAGAAATACAACGCGCCATGGACAAAGTTAGACAATGGGTTCATGGCATTGTAACCGAACAACGACATGAACATACCGCGCCAGTTGGACACGTCTTTCATGCCCATGACTTCCATTGCATGATTAGCTTGGTAACCAGTATTATACATCGCCATCAAAACACAGAAAAAAGTGCCTATAACTACAAAGGTCATGGTTCTTTTCAGGTCGTTACCATCCCGGATGTGGGTGGCACCGCGTGTTACATCGGCTGGGGTGTAAATAAAAGTATCCACCATTTCGTACAACCCGAAATATTTTTCGAGCTTACCGCCTTTTGTAAAATGCGGCTCAATTTTGTCTAAAAAATCTCTCGCCGACATTAGCCTTCCTTTTCGATTTTAGTTAAATTTGCCCGTAATACCGGACCGAAATCGTGTTTGCCTGGATCCACAAAAGTGAACAAAGAAATATCTTCCTCATCCAGTTCAAGACATCCCAGTAATTGCGCTTGGTCAGTATCGCCTACAATCATGGACTTAAGCAAAGGTGTCGGCAGAATATCCATCGGCATAACGGTTTCATAAATACCTACCGGCACAATCGCGCGGTTACTGCCGTTTTTGTCGGTGGTCAAAGGATATTTACGGTCTGTCTTACGGTCACGACGACCGGTTATGTAAACATCCAATGCGGAATATTTATTCTTGCCAGGCACTATCCAGCCAAACAGTTCTCGGCTATGGCCTTCTTGCAAAGCAGTCACCTGAAGGTCATAACAACCTATATAGGCCGCCCAATCTGTTGCATGATGGCCGTGCAGCACAGAACCAGAAATCACCCTGTTCTCAACATCATTTAGCTCGCCAGCGACTAAATCATCGGTATTGGCACCAACGCGGGTACGCACCAACCGCGGGCTCTTAACTGTAGGCCCTGCCAAAGAAACCACTTTTTCGACATTCAGTTTGCCGGTGGTGAATAGTGCACCGATAGCGATAACGGCTTGATAATCAAGATACCAAACAAATTTCTCGGCATTGACCGGGTCAATAAAATGGATATGGGTACTTGGCAAGCCAGCAGGATGCGGCCCTTGAAACTCAGCGCCGCCAATAGTACCGTTATCAACGGTTGGAATGTCAGCACCTTTGGCTTTGCAAACATAGGTCTTGCCTTCGCTCAACCGCGAAATGACCGCCAGTCCGTTGATAAAATCTGCATTCCGATTTTTGATGACAACCGCTGGATCTGCCGCTAATGGTCGGGTATCAATCGCTGTCACAAAAATAGATTTCGGCTTGCTGTCAATCGCCGGAATTTTTCCATAAGGACGTGTCCGCAATGCTGTCCATAAACCCGACTTTACAAGATTTTCTTTAATTTTCTCAGGATCGAGTGCTGCCAAGTCGGCTTCTTTATATTTGGCAAATGATTCTTGCTCCGCGCCTTTCAGCTCGATAACAACCGCCTGAAGCACACGCTTTTCACCGCGACTGATAGTCTTGACGATGCCAGCACCGGGCGCAGTAAAATTGACACCTGGATTTTTCTTGTCGGTGAACAGAATCTGGCCTAATTTAACCGTATCCCCTTCATTGACCATCATAGTAGGCTTCATACCTACATAATCCATACCCAAGATTGCAACTGTTTTAACTTTGTTGCCATCCTCAATGACTTGCTTAGGCGTACCTGTTATGGGTATATCCAAGCCTTTTTTGATAAGAAATTGCATTTTGATAAGCCTGCGCTCCAGCCGCGTTGCAACGAAACCATGCCAAGCTTGTATTCGCTCAGCTAGGTTCTTTAATTAAAAGGGTATTCAACCGGTACATTACATCATAAAAACCGCCTTTCCTCAACCAAGGACAATGCAAAATTGAGCTAATAGACTGTTTACAAACTGTGGGTATTAGAGCGACCATTTTACACAGTCAACCCTATTTGTTTTGTAAATGGCGCTATGAACCGCACACTTTCTCGCCAACTTTGTCAAAACATTATAGCGACAACTGTCAATTTTTTGAGCAGCCACACGTAATATGCGCCGCTAGAAACAAAATCATTCCTGCAATAACGGTTCTTAGAGGATAATGCACGACTTTTTGTTTGTCCGGCAAACTGGTTGATTTTTACTATGCCAACAAACTTAATACTTTTTTTCGACATCTACAGGTACACAATTGATCTCTACTGCAAACATTACCATGCAATTTGGCACCAAGCCGTTGTTTGAAAATATCTCTGTCAAATTTGGTGACGGCAACCGTTACGGGTTAATAGGGGCGAATGGCTGCGGCAAATCCACCTTTATGAAAATTCTGAGCGGTGATTTAGATCCTACCAGCGGCAACGTCAGCATCAGCCCCAATGAACGCCTAGGCAATCTGCGCCAGGATCAGTTTGCATTTGAAGAATTTACCGTGATCGACACCATCATCATGGGCCATAAGGAATTGTGGGAAATCAAACAAGAACGTGACCGCATTTATTCACTCCCGGAAATGACTGAAGCTGACGGCATGCACGTCGCCGAACTGGAAGTGCAATTTGCCGAACTTGACGGCTACACTGCTGAAGCCCGTGCAGGTGAATTGTTGCTGGGTCTGGATATTGCCATCGAACAACATTACGGCTTGATGAGCGCAGTCGCGCCCGGCTGGAAACTTCGGGTATTGCTTGCCCAGGCCTTGTTCGCCAATCCAGACATCATGTTGCTGGACGAGCCCACCAACAACCTGGATATCAACACCATTCGCTGGCTGGAAAATGTGTTGAACGAACGCAACAGCACGATGGTGATTATTTCCCATGACCGGCACTTTCTAAACAGTGTCTGCACCCACATTGCTGACATGGATTACGGTGATTTGCGCGTTTATCCCGGCAATTACGATGACTACATGATTGCCTCAACCGAAGTCAGGTCGCAATTGTTAGCGAGCAACGCCAAGAAAAAAGCCCAGATTGCCGAATTGCAAACTTTTGTGAGCCGGTTTTCGGCTAATGCGTCGAAAGCCAAGCAAGCGACCTCGCGTGCGCGGCAAATCGAGAAAATTAAACTGGCTGAAGTAAAGCCATCTAGCAGGGTCAATCCATTTATTCGTTTTGACCAAACGAAAAAATTGCACCGCTTGGCGGTTGAAACTGAAAACCTGAGCGGCGGCTATGGAACCCCACTTTTTAAAAACCTAAACATGATGATATCTGCGGGAGATCGCGTTGCCGTTATTGGTGCAAACGGGATTGGCAAATCGACGTTGTTAAAAACCTTGGTCGGGGAAGTGAAACCAATGACCGGGGAAGTAAAGTGGTCCGAAAATGCTGAAATGGGTTATTTTGCCCAGGATCATGCCGATGATTTTGCTGAAAATTTGTCATTGCTCAATTGGATCTCGCAGTGGCGCAAAGAAAGCGATGATGATCAAATGATTCGTGGCACCTTGGGTCGTTTGCTGTTTTCTCAAGATGAGATTAATAAGTCTGTGAAAGTCATTTCAGGTGGCGAACAAGGCCGGATGTTGTTTGGCAAATTGATGTTACAAAAGAATAACATCATGGTCTTGGACGAACCCACCAACCATCTGGATATGGAATCCATTGAATCGCTCAACACGGCGCTGGAACAATACCCAGGGACGTTGATTTTTGTCAGCCATGACCGTGAGTTTGTCTCGTCACTGGCTACCCGGATTATTGAAATCACTGCACAAGGTATTGTTGATTTTAATGGTAATTATGAAGATTACCTAACCAGCCAAAGCATACAATAACCGTTTTTTTTTCGCCAGGATATTCGAACCGTGAATATGTTTGCGATATTGCCTGTGTCGTCGGTGTCGTTCGGTTCAGGCAGAATAAATGTTAACATTACCCCAACCATAATCAACTACAAGGAAACCCATGCTAAAAATAACTATCGAACATAATCCCAGTGAAGCCCGTCTGCAAGAGTTGGGTGTCGCAAATTGGGACATTTGGGAGAAAGAAATCTCCAAATTCCCCATCGACTTTGACGAAACCGAAACGGCCTATATTCTCGAAGGCGAAATTTTAGTCACCCCCGAAGGTGGCGAGCCAGTCCGAATCCTGCCCGGTGACCTGGTCGTTTTCCCCGAAGGCCTGAACAGCCAATGGGAAGTGGTAAAGCCTTTACGTAAGCATTACAGCTACGATTAATAAAATGATTTAATTAGATAAAACGAACACACCCAGGATATTCACTTAACTTTAAACTGAGGCAAACATGAATACAAATAGGATACTGCTTCCACTAGCAGTTATCCTCGGTATTCCTGATAGATCAGTACTTATTATAAAGCTAGAAATTAAACAGGAACCTACTTACCATGTCGCTTATTACAAAGCCAACCGTGAAGATATGAAAAGTACAACCAAGGAATGCGCTAACAATCTCGGCGAAAAAGGAAGCTCGCCCAACTGCAAATGCACAGGCGACTGAAGAAGAGATTGTTAGTTAAAGACTAATGGAGACAATCTAAAAGTAGTGCCACCACCCCAGTCCGTTCCGACAAGAAGCAATTGGAAATCGCCCCGGGATGATTATATGGCAAGGCTATCTACAAAGAACACAATCTGTGTGGAACGCCTGTTTTCCAAAAACCGAAAGATTACCGCTGCATCGCTACCCGCTATGAACGCTTGGCAGTCAACTATATTGAACCTAGTCAGGCATGCTCATTTAACTTAAATGAGAACAACCCCTAAAATAAAGAAACAACTTTTTTATTGTGGAGGTGACATCCAATGACATCACCTTAATATTTTGCAATACAACTAACAAATATCAATCTATTATTTGATACTGACCACTGGATTGGTCTACCCTGTCACGTAGCTCTTTGCCGGGTTTAAAATGCGGAACATATTTTTTGGCTAATTTAACAGACTCACCCGTTTTAGGGTTTCTACCTACGCGAGGTGGACGCATGTGTAAAGAAAAGCTACCAAATCCCCTGATTTCAATTCTTTCACCAGACGACAAGGCTTGGTTCATCTTTTCAATAATACATTTTACGGCCAACTCCACATCTTTAAGCGGTAAATGAGGTTGGTGTTTGGCAAGCGCTTCTATCAATTCAGACTTCGTCACATTGTATCCTGCAAAAATGAAATAAAACAGAGGAGGCAATACACCTCCTCTACCATGTGGCTTATTTTTCTATTTGTTTAAAAATATCAGCGAATGTTGGCGATCCTGAGACAGTCGATTGCTGAGTATGGTCTTTAATGGTACTAGCCTCTTCGTCGTTATCTTTTGCTTTAATAGATAACGAGATTGATTTGCTCTTTTTGTCAATACCAATAAATTTTGCTTCGACCGTATCGCCCTCTTTTAACAAAGTGCGGGCATCTTCAACGCGATCACGTTGAATTTCAGAAGCGCGGAGATACCCTTCCACATTATCCGCCAAGGTCACTGTCGCGCCTTTCGCATCGACTTCTTTAATAACACCGGTGACCATGCTACCTTTTTCAGTGGTCGCTAAGAAGTTTTGGAATGGATCTTGTTCCAACTGCTTAATTCCTAAAGAAATACGCTCACGCTCCGAGTCAACGGCTAGAATAATCGTTTCAAGCTCATCGCCTTTTTTGAATTCACGTACAGCCGCTTCACCATCTTCGGCCCAAGAAATATCAGAAGTGTGAACTAAACCGTCGATACCACCATCAAGACCGATAAATATGCCGAAATCGGTGATTGACTTGATTTTTCCGGATATTTTGTCGCCTTTGTTGTGCGTTGCAGCAAACTCATCCCAAGGGTTGGTTTTGCATTGCTTCATACCCAAGGAAATTCGGCGACGGTCTTCGTCAATCTCCAGAACCATTACTTCAACTTCATCGCCTAATTGGACGAGTTTAGAAGGATTGACATTTTTGTTAGTCCAATCCATTTCTGAAACGTGAACTAGGCCTTCAACGCCTTCTTCAATCTCGATAAAGCAACCGTAGTCAGTCAAATTGTTGACTTTACCAAACGCTCTGGCACCAGCAGGATAACGGCGGGCAATATTTTGCCAAGGATCTTCACCCATTTGCTTCATACCTAATGAAACACGATTTTTATCCTTATCGTATTTCATGACTTTAACTTTTATTTCTTGACCAATTTCAACACACTCGGAAGGATGTCTAACCCGACGCCATGCCATATCAGTGATATGTAACAGGCCATCAATGCCGCCAAGGTCGATAAATGCACCGTAGTCGGTGAGGTTTTTAACCACACCCGTTACGATTGCACCTTCTTCCAGTGTTTTCAGTAATTCTTCCCTTTCCGCGCTGTATTCTTTTTCAACAACGGCACGACGCGACAATACAACATTGTTGCGTTTTTGGTCGATTTTTATAACCTTAAATTCTAAATCACGATTTTCCAGGAATGTAGTGTCGCGAATTGGACGTACGTCAACCAGAGAACCCGGCAAGAAAGCACGTAAAGCCCCGACTGCGACCGTAAAACCGCCCCGGACTTTTCCGTTTATTTGACCCACTATAGTGGTTTGCTTTTCAAAGGCTTCTTCTAATTCGTACCACGCCTTGTTTTTCTTTGCTTTATCCCTTGAAAGCAGGGTCGCACCCAAACCGTCTTCGAATAAATCAAGGGCCACTTCAATTTCGTCGCCTATTTTGACTTCTAATTCACCCTTGTTATCCAAAAACTGCCATTTTGGAATGACACCTTCTGATTTGGATTGAGTACTGACGATAATCATATCGTTTTCGATATCGATAACAGTACCTATCAACATAGAACCAGGACTCATTTGAGTCTTGTTCAAACTTTCTTCAAGTAATTCAGCAAAGCTTTCGCTCATTATTTATTTCCCAGACCTGCCATACGTTGCACAAGCCTTATCATGATCATTAAGGTTAAAAAATACCACACAAGCGATAAACTATAAATTGCTAGCGTGGCAGGACTAAACTCAGCACCTGGGCAATGACATCATTGATAGTCATTGCTGATGAATCGATATAAAGCGCATTTTCTGCCTGAACTAACGGGGCGGTTTTACGTTCCCTGTCACGGCAATCGCGCTCTTCTATCTCTCTGGTTATCTGTAAAATGTTAGCATCAATTCCTTTTTCTATCAACTGTTTATATCTTCTTTTAGCTCTTTCATCAGCGCTTGCTGTTAAAAAAACTTTAATTTCTGCATCAGGAAACACAACAGTTCCCATATCACGTCCATCAGCAACTAATCCGGGCAGCTGCCTAAAATCCTTTTGTTTTTGCAGTAATACCTGCCTTACTTCAGGTATCGCTGCAACTATGGAGGCAACATTTCCAGTTGCTTCTGTACCTAACTGAGCTGTTATGTCTACGCCGGTTAATCTAACTGTCAACTCATCATTACATTCGAACGCTAAATCCAGTGTTCGTGCTATTTCCAGTATTTTGTCCTCGTCAGTCAGGTCAGCATTTTTTTGCAACAACGCGATAGCCAATGACCGATAAATCGAGCCACTGTCCAAATAATTCCAACCCAGATTTTTCGCCACCTTGCGACTGACGGTACCTTTACCCGCACCGCTTGGGCCATCAATTGTCAGGACTGGAATAGCCATTAGCAGGATTGTCCGTCCATTGTTTCTTCACAAACCAAATCCAATCCCAGATTTTTTGCCAAATCCTTAAATTCCGGGAACGAGGTATTGACGTTCGCGCAATCCAAAATTGTAATTGGCGCGGTGGCGCGCAAACCGGCGATAGCAAATGCCATGGCAATACGATGGTCGCCATGTGATGTCACGACACCGCCGCCTATCGCCCCACCCTGGATAATCATGCCATCGGCAGTTGGCTTAGCATCCACACCGAGTAATAGTAGACCATCTGCCATGACTTGAATTCGGTCAGACTCTTTAACCCTGAGTTCCTCGGCACCGCTTAAACGGGTTTGCCCCTCTGCACAAGCGGCAGCAACAAACAACACAGGAAATTCATCAATCGCCAAAGGCACCAGTTCTTCAGGAATATCGATACCTTTTAATGGTTTGGAAACAACGTGCAAATCCGCCACGGGTTCACCGCCGACCACACGCTCATTTAAGATTTCGATACCTGCACCCATCAGCCGCAAAATAGAGATAACGCCAGTGCGAGTAGGATTAATGCCCACGTGCTTCAAGACAATATCTGAACCCACCGCAATTGACGCGCCGACCAGAAAAAACGCAGCTGACGAAATATCGCTTGGCACATCAATATCGGTTGCGGTCAGCTTGCCATCAGCGGTAATGCTAGATTTACTGCCCTGCTGCTTCACAGGATAAGAAAACCCCGACAACATGCGTTCGGTATGGTCGCGCGTTGGCGCGGGTTCAGTCACGCTGGTTTCACCTTGGGCATACATACCTGCCAATAATAAGCAGGATTTAACTTGGGCGCTTGCCATCGGCATGGTGTAATCAACGCCTTGCAACTGCCCTGCCTGCCCGGTTATTTCTAAGGGCGCGGTTCCCTTTTCGGTCGTTTTTATCTGCGCGCCCATCATAGCCAATGGCTCGGTGACGCGTTTCATCGGACGACCTGACAATGATTTATCGCCCGTCAACACAGTATTGAAAGGTTGCCCCGCCAAAAGGCCGCTTAATAACCGCATGGAGGTACCCGAATTACCCAGATACAATGCTTTTTTCGGCGCTTTCAAACCATGTTTGCCCACACCATGAATCGTTACACAGCCATCAACCGGGCCTTCGATATGTACGCCCATATCGCGAAAGGCTTGCAAGGTTGCCAAGGCATCTTCGGCTTCCAGAAACCCGGTAACGTGGGTAACGCCTTCCGCTATTGAACCTAGCATAATGGAACGATGCGACATGGATTTGTCACCCGGTACCCGTGCTTCACCCTTTAATTTCCCACCGGGTTGAACTTTAAATGTAATTGATTTTGCCATAGTTTAGTTTTCAAAAAGATCGAGAAAGCGTTGCCGTGCTTTACCGGCATAGGTGAAAGTATCAAAAAGTTTTTGATTATCATCAGCGTCCAGAAACTGTTGAATTTTATCCAATTCGTCTTTTAATTGCTGAATCAACGGGATGATTTCATTTTTATTGGCGGCGCAGATATCAAGCCACATGGTCGGGTCGCTGGATGCAATACGGGTAAAATCTCGAAAGCCACTGGCGGCATATTTAAATATTTCCGACTGCTCATCCTTATGCCCCAGCATATCGACCATCGCAAATGCAACGATATGTGGCAAATGGCTAGTCGCTGCCAATACGGCATCATGATGGTCGGCATCCATAATTGCCACCTGCATGCCCAATTGCTCCCAAAACGCCCGCATTGTTTGCACTGCATCAAGAAGGGTTGCTTTATCGGGCGTAATAATCAGCCGTTTGTTAACAAACAAGTCATTGACAGAAGCAATGGCACCGCTTTGTTCCGCCCCGGCAATTGGATGAGCCGGAACCAAGTTAGCTGGAATATAGCCGAAAACATCTAAGGCTGCGGCAAGTACATTGGCTTTGGTACTACCTACATCGGTGTAGATTGCTTGGCTACTCCAGAACGGCTTCAGCTGAGCAAACACGGATTTAATCGCACCCACTGGCGTTGCTATGACAATAAGGTCGGCATTTTCTAATACCTGGGACAGATCCTGAGAATAGTCGTCAATAATCCCCAATTTTTTAGCAACCGAAAGATTATCTAAATCTTCTTCTCGCCCGAATCCTACTATCGTTTTACATAAATTGCGCTGCCTGACGGCTCGCGCAATAGAGCCACCCATCAAGCCGACACCAATGATGCAAAGTTTGTTAAACATTACCCAGCGTTTCCGCTAATGCCTTGAGGAAAAACTGGTTTTCAACGTGCGTACCGATGCTGATGCGTAAATGATTGGGCAATCCGTAATTGGCAATTGGCCTGACGATGACACCTAAGCGCAATAAGGCTTCGTAAACAGGCTGCGCTGGGCGTTTTAAATCAACTGCGATAAAGTTCCCTGCCGAAGGTATCCATTCCAATTGAAGGGTTTTAAAACCCTCGGTTAACTCCATATTTCCTTGATTATTAACCGCTATTGTTTGCTGCAGGTAATCTTCATCAGACAGCGCTGCTTCTGCGGCTACCAAGGCCAGCATATTATTATTGAATGGCTGCCGAACACGATTCAAAATATCGGATATTTCAGGACTAGACAGGGCGTAACCAACCCTTAGACCAGCCAAACCGTAGGCTTTTGAAAAAGTTCGGGTAATGATTAAATTGGGATTAGTGGGCAGCCAATCAATCGAATTAATGCCTTCCTTATCGACAACAAACTCGGCATACGCTTCATCCAAAACGCAGAGGCAATGCTTGGGCAGTGCAGAAATAAACAGTTCCAAATCAGCCTGACTCAGCAAAGTACCCGTCGGATTATTGGGGTTGGCGATAAATACCACACGGGTAAGATCGCTTATCCGTGCAACCATCGCTTCTAAATTATTGCCATAATTCAACGCGGGCACGACCACAGCGGCTGCACCTACGGCTTGAGTGACAATCGGGTATACTGCAAACGCATGTTCAGAAAACATCGCTTCCAAACCCGGCCTCAAAAACGCCCTCGCCACTAACTCCAGCAATTCGTTTGAGCCATTGCCGAGAGTAATCTGGTCAGGATTCACCGCATATTTTTTGGCGAGTGCTGACTTCAAGTCGAAGCCATTGCCATCAGGGTATAAAGTCAATTTCGGCAATGCATCCTGAATTGCCGCCAGTGCTTTCTTTCCAAGACCCAAAGGATTTTCATTGGATGCCAACTTAATAATCCCGGTCAGGCCAAGCTCACGTTCCAGCTCGTTAATGGGTTTGCCTGCGACATAAGGCACCAGTTGCTGGACACCAGGAACAACCAGATCAAAAACATTATCGCTATAATTCATTGGTTATCGCGTTGGTTAAGGGCTATAAATGAAGGTTAATGGCAACGGAAAAAATCAAAGCACGGCCTTCGGATAAGAGCCGAGCAGTTTAATCATGCTGACATTGTCCTTGAGAACATCCAAAGCCTTGGTGACTTTTTCGTCCTCGAAATGGCCTTCTATGTCGATAAAAAACACATATTCCCACAAACCTTGCCGAGATGGCCTTGATTCGATATGTATCAAGCCAATGCCATATCTGGCAAATGGCTCCAGTATTTTATGTAAGGCACCGGGTTGATTGCCAGTGGAAACCACCAATGATGTTTTGTCCTTGCCTGTAGAAGATGAGATTTGCTTGCCGATTATAATAAATCGCGTGGTATTGTTGGACTCATCCTCAATATTTTTTTCAAAAACCTTCAACTGATACAGTTCAGCCGCCGCCCTGCCCGCAATGGCGGCAGAATTTTTGTTGGTGGAAGCCAACCTTGCCGCCTCCGCGTTGCTGTTGACCGATGTGAGCTTGACGCTGGGAAAGTTTTTGTCCAACCACTGCCGACATTGTGCCAAAGACTGTTGATGGGAAAATATTTCGGTGATTTGCGTCTTATCTTCAACCAAGCCTATAAGGTTTTGATGCACCTTGATTTCGACTTCGCCACAAATGTTCAGGGACGAAACCAGGAACCGGTCTAATGTGTAACTAATCACCCCTTCCGTTGAGTTTTCGACAGGCACAACACCAAACTGACAACCACCATTCTCAACGGTGGAAAAAATATCGTTGATGGTGAACTCAGGGATGGCCTGCACCGCATTACCGAAATGTTTCAACACCGCTTGTTGGGTAAATGTGCCTTCAGGCCCCAGATACGCGACATCCAAAGGTTTTTCCAATGCCAAGCAGGATGACATCAATTCCCTGAAGAAACGCACTGCGGTTTGGTCTGGCAATGGGCCATTATTCAGCTCTTTTATCCGCCTTAACACCAGTGACTCTCTGTCAGGCCGATAAAAAGTACCTTGCTCGCCCAAGGCGATCTTAGTCCTGGCGACTTCCATTGCACACGATGCACGCTGGTTAATCAAATCCAGAATCTGCTGATCAATTCGATCAATTTTATCCCTTAATTCGCTAAGGGGCGTGATGGATGTCATGAGAACTCGCTGTTAAGCTGACCTATTAAGCAGAACCTAGTGTGTCCGCTCAAATTCTTTGATGAATTCGCATAATGTATCAATACCGGATTCAGGCATGGCATTGTAGATGCTAGCACGCATACCACCAACCGAACGATGGCCTTTGAGTTCCATTAATCCTTGCCCTTCCGCCGCCGCCAGAAACGGTTTGTCCAACGCTTCATCCGACAAAATGAACGGCACATTCATCCGCGAACGGACAGATTTCTCAACCGGATTGCTGTATAAGCTCGACTGGTCGAAAACATCATAAAGTTTTGCCGCTTTTTTGATGTTATGTTGCTCAATTGCCGCAACACCGCCTTGTGCTTTCAGCCATTTCAACACCAATCCAACCAAATACCAATTGTACGTAGCAGGGGTATTCAGCATCGAACCATTTTTGACTTGCTGAGCGTAATCAAACACCGGTGGCACACCTTTAGCCGCATGACCAATCAGGTCATCACGAACAATCACAACAGTAACACCCGCAGGCCCCATGTTTTTCTGAGTTCCCGCATAAATCAAGCCAAATTGGCTGACATCAAGATTGCGTGACAGGATATTGGAAGACATATCGGAAACCAAGGTCAGGCCTTTTGCATCGGGGATGGATTGAAACTCCACGCCGTGAATGGTTTCGTTGGATGTGTAATGCAGATAAGCCGCATCACTGTCTATATTCCAGTTTGCAAGACTGGGAATTTGGGTAAATTTGCTGGCTTCCGAACTGGCACTTACAACAACTTCGCAATAGGCTTTGGCATCCTGGATCGCTTTTTCCGACCATGCACCCGTGTTGACATAACACGCTTTAGTCTTGCCGTTAAGGATATTTTGCGGGATAAAAGAAAACTGTGCCGACGCACCGCCTTGCAAGAACATCACTTTATAATTAGCAGGGATTGCCAACAATTCCCGCAAATCGCTTTCAAGCTCTTCGGCAATCGTGGAAAAAAACTTGCCCCGATGGCTCATTTCCATCACCGACATGCCACTTTCCCGCCATTCCAGCATATCGTCCTTGGCTTGCTTCAACACGGACTCAGGAAACGCGGACGGCCCTGCACTAAAATTATAAACCCTGCTCATGTGTTACTCATCTCCTGAATCTGTTTGGTCATTACTTTGTTCTTGCTCATCTTCTTGAAAACCCTCATCTCCCGCAGCAGCATCTTCGTCCGCCAAGCCTTCGATACGGTCAACACCGATGACTTTTTCGCCTTTATCAAGGCGAATAATGCGAACGCCCTGAGTATTCCTTCCGACGATTGAAATGCCGTCTACCGGGGTTCGTACCAGAATGCCGCCATCGGTAATCAACATAATTTCATCATTGTCATTTACCAATACCGCACCGACCAGACCACCATTTCGCTCCGAAGTCTGAATGCCGATCATGCCCTGCCCACCACGTTTATGGAGAGTAAACTCTTCCAACCGGGTACGTTTGCCGAAGCCATTTTCGGTAATGGTAAGTACTGTGCCTTCGGCGGCAATAATCAGTGAGATTACCTTTTGATCGTCTTGTAAACGCATCCCACGTACACCAGTTGCTGTCCGCCCCATCGAGCGCACATCGGCCTCATTGAAGCAATTAGCCTTACCTGAACTGGCAAACAGCAATACATTTTGTTGTCCATCGGTCACGGCAACGCCAACCAAGTTGTCGCCTTCGCGCAAATCAATGGCAATTTTGCCGTTGGCGCGTTGGCGTTCAAACTCTTTCAATGGCGTTTTCTTGACCGTACCAGATGAAGTCGCCATGAAGATGAACTTATTATCACTAAATTCTTTAATTGGCAAAATCGCATTGATTTTTTCGCCTTGATCAAGGGAGATCAGGTTTACAAAGGGCTTGCCCCTGGATGCGCGACTGGCAACCGGGAGCTGGTAAACTTTCAACCAGTAAACTTTACCTAAGGAAGAAAAACACAGGATCGTATCGTGGGTGTTGGCAATCACCAGTTTATCGACATAATCTTCTTCTTTGGTTGCCGTTGCCGACTTGCCGCGCCCGCCCCGCCTTTGCGCCCGGTAATCAGTCAACGGCTGCGCTTTCACATAACCTTCGTGCGACTTGGTGACGACCATATCTTCTTCGGTAATCAAATCGCCATCGGATAAATCCAGCTGGTTTTGGATAATCTCGGTACGGCGCTTATCGCCAAATTCTTCTTTGATGGCGACAAGCTCTTCGCGGATGATTTCCATCAGCCGTTCATCATGAGCCAAGATATATAGATATTCGTCTATCTGCTCAAGCAATTCCTTGTATTCATTGATAATCTTGTCTTGCTCAAGACCAGTCAAGCGTTGCAGTTGCAACTCAAGAATAGCAACTGCTTGTGCTTCCGATAAGCGGTATAAGTCACCGGCAATACCAAATTCGGGAGCCAAATCTTCTGGTCGGCTGCGGTTGGCATCGGCGCGATCCAGCAAGGACAGCACCAAACCGGCATTCCAACTCTTTGATAATAAGCCTTCTTTCGCCTGATTACGGTTACTGGACGATTTAATCAACTCGATCATTTCGTCAATATTCGCCAAAGCAACAGCAAGCCCTTCCAAAGTATGGGCGCGTTCGCGTGCTTTGCGAAGATTAAAAAGTGTCCTGCGGGTAACGACTACCCGGCGATGATCGACAAACGCATCAAGAATCTCTTTCAGATTCAAGCAATAAGGCCGCCCATCCAGCAAGGCGACCATGTTTATACCGAATACGGTCTGAAACTGGGTTTGCTTATAAAGATTGTTGAGGACAACTTCAGGCATTTCGCCGCGTTTCAGTTCGATAACCAAACGCATGCCGTCTTTGTCGGATTCGTCCCGAATAGCAGAGATGCCCTCAATTCGGCCCTCTTTGACCAGCTCGGCGATTTTCTCCTGCAAGTTGGCTTTATTGACCTGATACGGCAATTCCGTCGTGACAATGGCTTGACGATTACCGCCTTCAACATCCTCGAAATGACACCGGGCACGCAGATAAATCTTACCGCGACCGGTCATATAGGCGCTATGAATACCTGAATAACCGTTGATAAAACCAGCCGTCGGAAAATCAGGCCCCATGACGTGCGTCATCAGATCTTGAATGGTTGCATCAGAATGATCGATCAGATGCAAACAGGCATTGATAACTTCAGTTAAATTATGAGGCGGAATATTGGTTGCCATGCCGACCGCGATACCGGAAGAACCGTTTACCAGTAGCGTCGGTACTTTTGTTGGCAAGACGACGGGTTCATACTCTTTCTCGTCGTAGTTTGGGTCGAAATCGACGGTCTCTTTGTCCAAATCCGCGAGCATTTCATGGGAAATTTTCGCCAGCCGCGCTTCGGTATAACGCATAGCGGCGGGGGGATCACCATCGACCGAACCGTAATTCCCTTGCCCGTCGATCAAAACATAACGCATGGAAAAAGGCTGTGCCATCCGCACCATCGTGTCGTAAATGGCGCTATCGCCATGCGGATGGTATTTACCCATGACCTCACCGACAATACGGGCAGATTTTACGTAGGGCTTGTTCCAGTCATTGCCCGCCTCGTACATGCCATATAAAACGCGGCGATGCACAGGTTTAAGGCCATCCCTAACGTCTGGAAGCGCCCTGCCCACGATGACGCTCATCGAATAAGCAAGGTACGACTGCTTCATCTCATCTTCAAGATTGACAGGTATGATTTCTTTAGCGAAATTTGACATTAATTCTTATTTTGGAATATACCAGTCAACAAGCACTGGTAGGATGGTTTTTACTGGACGAAAAGATCATTAATCACATTTAAGTTCGGTTTGACCCACTATTTACGCACCTGACCATTGTAGCAAATTGTACGCTTTGAGTCGAAGTGTTGCTTCGGCCACTTAAAAAAACCTACGACCAGCCAACTATCCCATATACAATTGCTCACCCGTAGATACTAAACCGTATCTGCCTCCACCATTAGCCCGAGATACAACATGCAATTTACTCAAGACAATTTGGAAGAGTTGAACATTCTTATCCGCTACAACCTGACCACGATGCAAGAAGGCATAAAAGTGCACAAGTCAGCGGCAGCTACCGAAATCATTGCAGCAACCCGCCGACTATTTGATAAAGGCTTGATAACACTGGAAGACGGGGGTTATTTGACAACCATAGGCCACGAAGCTGCGGAACAAGCACACCTGCTACTGGGTTTGCTAAACCCGTCTTGAAGCGCATTAGCTAGAAAACGAAAACTATCGATTCAGTCAATGCTATAAAACCAACCCACAACATTTAACCCAGTATTGGATAGACTAAATCAGGCCTCGAAAACAACTGCCGCACGTAGCTTTTTCATGGCATTCTGTTCTAACTGCCTGATTCTTTCTGCTGATACCTGGTGACGTTCGGCAAGTTCATGCAAAGTCGCTTTTTCTTCCGCCAACCAGCGACTGGAGACAATATCTAAGCTGCGTTCGTCTAGCCCACTTAATGCCGCAGACAACAGCTTTTGCTCATGCTTTTGCCACTCAATGTTTTCCAACATGACCGCCGGATCGTCATTTTGCTGATACAAATAGCTGGCTGGATTTAGGTAAGTATCTTCTGCTGTTTCATCAACAGGCATATCGTAAGAGGTGTCGCGATTGCCCAGACGTTTTTCCATTTCGAAAACAGCACTGACCTCAACATTCAGGTCACTAGCGATTGATTCTGCCTCATCATTGGACAGCCAACCCAAACCCTGCTTGGATTTACGTAGATTAAAGAACAGCTTACGCTGCGCCTTGGTTGTGGCAACTTTGACTATACCCCAGTTTTTGATAACGAATTCATGGATTTCCGCTTTAATCCAATGTACGGCAAACGAAACCAGACGCACACCCAATTCAGGGTCAAAGCGTTTGACTGCTTTCATCAAGCCAACATTACCTTCCTGAATAATATCGGGCATGGACAAACCATAACCGCTATAACCTCTGGCAACATGGACGACAAAACGCAGATTTGCCATAACCAGCTCACGCGCTGCCGCTAAGTCGCCGGTATCCCGAAATCGAATCGCCAAATCGCGCTCTTGCTCTGTTGTCAATTTCGGCATTTGCCGGACAACGTTAAGATAGGCATCAAACGTACCGACAGATAAATTGACGGGCAGGCTTATAGCATCACTCATAGCATCTCCTAAAAGATATGAAAACCGTTAATAATTTTAGCACTCGATTTGTAAGAGTGCTAATAATTATAAAAATTCCCTGCTATTCGGGTTTTAATTGCTTGACTTGAATGTGCAGGACTAGCCAGGAACCAATGACTGCCAACAGCGTTGATGTCGCTAGCAATGTCAACGTTTCAAAATAGCTGAAGAACAACAAATGGAACTCACTTGCATACAAACCAGAAAGGTTTTCGACAGAAGACCTTAATATCAGCATCATGAAGGTCACGATAAACCACGCCGCGACACCGGAAAGAAAACCTATCCAGAAGCCCGTATATAAAAAAGGGCGTTGGATAAAACGATTGGTTGCACCAACCAGTTTGGCAATAATGACTTCCTCCCGACGATTATGTATCTCTAGCCGTATGGTATTGCCAGCAATGAAAAACACCGCCATTGCCAACACTGTTGACAATAGGATAGCCGCTAATCGGGCAGAAGAAACAATGGCTTGCAGTCGTGCGACCCACTCTAAATCTATCTGAGCAAAGTCTACTTCAGTGGCTTTTTTAAAATTTTCAAAAAGGCTGGTTAATTTTTCTTTATCTACCAGCGCATCTTTGGGCAACACTTCGATAACAATCGGCAAGGGGTTTTTTTCCAAACTATCAATAGCATCACCAAAGCCGCTAAAATTTTTGAACTCCTGCATTGCCTGCTGCTTACTAATGACGTTAACTTCTTGGACATCGGTATTTTTGCGAATACTGTCCGCAAACTGTTTGGCACGCGTTTCAGAAATCTCGTCCCTTAAAAACAGCGAGATTTGATTACTGGCTTCCAAACCGCCAGTCAGTTGCTGCAAATTGACCACAACCAGGTAAAAACCACTGGCTAATGCAATAGCAATCGCCAAAACACCGATGGTCATCGTGGACGTAAAAGGCTTGGCGAAAAGACCACCAAGACTTGAAAACAGGGCTTGAGCATGCTGGTCTCGCCAAGCTATCAATCTATCTGTAAAACTACCGCCCGCTTTTTGGGTCTGTCGGGTATCCTGTTTTACCTGAATTTTATGCGGGTATTTATCAATTTGCTTCATAGTTTATGATTCCACCAATTGCCCATGATCTAACCTTAAGACGCGGTGATGCATGCGTTCAATCAAGGAAATATCATGAGATGCAATCAGCGTGGTAACGCCAACATTTTGAAATTGCTCAAATAATAGCATAATTTCCGCAGATAACTCGGGATCAAGGTTACCCGTCGGTTCATCGGCAATAATCAAAGGTGGTTTATTGACAACGGCCCGCGCAATACCGACTCGCTGTTGTTCTCCACCTGACAACCCTAGAGGAAATTTTTTTTCTTTCCCCAATAAGCCCACTTTATCCAAAGCAGCACGCACCCTGCGGGAAATTTCATGATGGCCGTAACCTTCAATCACTAAAGGTAAAGCGACATTATCGAAAACTGTTCTGCTCTGTAACAGCTTGTAATCCTGAAAGATAAAGCCCATTTTTCTGCGAACATAAGGCACTTGCCGCTCGTTGACGGTACTTAGTTTTTGCCCATCAAGCACAATTTCGCCACGTGTGCAACGCTCCATAAGAGCAATCAATTTCAAAATTGTACTTTTACCCGCGCCTGAATGCCCGGTCAGGAAAGTAATTTCCCCCGGTTTTAGATGAAAGCTGACATTCCGTAACACATCGCCGGTTTCTGGATAACGCTTGGTGACTTGCTCAAACTTTAGCATGACCGCACTTAATCTTTGACAAACAAGGCATCAACAAAGGTTTCTGCATTGAAGTCCTGGAGATCATCAATGCCTTCGCCCACGCCTATAAAGCGAATAGGAATACCTGTTTGCTTAGCCAATGCGAAAATAACCCCACCTTTTGCGGTACCGTCCAGCTTAGTCAACACAAGTCCCGTCAAGCCAATGGCTGCATTAAATTGCTTTGCTTGCGACAACGCATTCTGCCCCGTACCTGCATCCAAGACCAAAAGGACTTCATGAGGCGCAGTGTCGTCCAGCTTTGCCATGATCCGCTTTACTTTTTTCAACTCTTCCATCAAGTTGTCTTTCGTGTGCAAACGCCCTGCGGTGTCGGCAATTAACACATCAATATTTTTTGAATGGGCGGATTGAACACCATCAAAAATCACGGATGCCGAGTCAGCGCCAGTATGCTGGGCAACGACATGGATATTATTACGTTGCCCCCAAGTTTGTAACTGCTCAACCGCTGCCGCCCTAAAAGTATCGCCTGCCGCCAACATGACGCTATGGCCTTGCGCCTTTAATCGCTTAGCCAACTTGCCGATTGTCGTCGTTTTGCCAACGCCGTTAACTCCAATGACCAAAATTACATAAGGCTTATCCTGTTTGGGAATCTGTAGCGGCTTGCTAACAGGCACAAGAATGCCCAGCAATTCCTGTTTTAATGCCAGCGTTAAGGCGGCACTGTCGGTCAGTTGTTGCTTTTCAAGGTGTTGGGTCAGCCGATTGATAATTTTTGTGGTGACATCAATCCCGACATCGGCCATCAACAAACTGGCTTCAATCTCTTCCAGCAGATCTTCGGTTATCCCTTTTTGCCCCAACGGTAAACTGGCTAAAATGCCGCCCAACCCTGTCCGGGTACGTTTTAGCTGGGTTTTAAGGCGTAAATACAGTGATTCCGATGCCGGTTCTATGTAATCGTCTTCAATAACGTCTGGCGGAACTGGAACGAGGGCGACAGTTTTCGTTACCGGCTGTTGTTGCGTATCGATTTTTTCTGTCTTGGGCTTTAATCCTGGCTTAGGTCGTAGTGCTGGTCGCGGCGATGGTGCTTCCGCATAGCCATAACGTCCATAAAAACTGATGGCGATTAAAGGCAACATGAGCAATGCCGCAAAAACACTATGGGCGACAGCCACACTGAAAGGCATGGCTAATTTAAAACCAACAACACCTAACCCGACTTCCACAAACAGCAGAAAACTCAACCATAATCCGGCTTTGCGTACTGGTTTGGAATATTTTTTTGCTGTTGCAAATAACATCAACACGTTTAATATGACAAAACAAAGCAGTGCGTCAACTCGATGTAGCCAGTTAAGTGTAACTTGGATATCGAAAGTGGTATAGCCATTACCCGTTATCAAACCAGTCAATGCGCCTTGATAGTCCGCTTGCGGCCACCATTGTCCATTGCATTGCGGAAACCCAGCACAAGCCGAAGCAGCATGATTTACGTTTACCCAACTGCCCAGGGCAATTTGCAGGAATAATAAAACGATTGCGAATCGGGCAAACCATACCGGGCCGTTTCGCTTATCAGTTTTTGAAATTTCTGGGTCGGTGCGTAAATACAGCCAGAAAAAAAGCCAGAAGAGCATCATTCCCAGCAACAAATGTCCCGTTTTCGTAATCGCTTGGTATGAAAAACTTAATATCGCTATCCCTAAAAAAACTTGTAATCCCAATAAACCCGCCAGACCAAAAGACGCAGTCGTCGCTGCGACGCGACAATGATCCTGCCACCATGACATCAGCAACACTACCAAGATCACTGTGGCGAGTGTGTAGGCCGCCTTAAAATGAAGCGCTTGCGGCTGAATAAAGCCAAACAGCAACTCTGACCCTGACAACTTGGCGAGCGAACCTGCCACAATGACGAGCAGCGCCAAAACCAAGCCAAACAAAGTTATTTTTCTAAACATATCCTTCCATCAACCAATTTGTGAAATTCGCAATAAGTGCATGAGATCACTTTTTACTTTATAGGGATCAAATCCCGGTTCGTACTGCATCATTAGGTTACCCAGCGGATCCATTAACAACAGCATGCCGTCAGACATAACGCCACCCTTAAGAGAAGCAATTTTTTTCTGTAATACAGCACTGGGCTTGACTTTTAACAGCACCTTATCATCTTGCAGCCATTGATTTACCGTGCCTGGGTTAATGTCTTTAAAAAAGATAATCGCCCGACGGGTGCGGGTTAAATCTTTATTCAGCATCAGCCGCAATTGTTTGGTTTTATGGATCGCATCCAGACAGATGTTGCCGCACCCCTCCCCTAGCACTACATTCAATATCACCCAATGACCGTTAAGTTCCGCCATATTATCGCTGGAAAACCTATCTAGCCCAATTAAATCACTGCGTTCTGTTGATACAACCGGGCTGATAAGCTGGCCCTTATTGGTCTTACCTTCTATAAAAGACGCTTTTCCGCCCAATAACCAGGCTGCGGTGAAGGGAATGATTGCCATCGCAAAGATCAACAATACCTTGAGTCGGCTTTTATTTTGCTGTGTCATGATTTTTTAATGCCGTACTTAACAAAAAGCACCGTCAGCGTTAGTGCCAGAAGAAACCATTGTACCGCATAGCCGACGTGCTTTTCAGGCGTCATAACCAAAGCCTCATGCCAGTCCCTGACATAACCATCTTTAGCGTTTTTATCCAGCTCGACCTGAAAACTGAACAACGGATAACCCAGGCGTTTGCCAAGGGCATTTACGTCCACCACTTGAACCACAGAAGGCCAACCTTGACTGGGAATTTCCGCACCTGCCAGTTTTATCCCGACATTTTGAAATCGGTTAACTCGCCCTGTTAGACTGATTTCCCCCTTATCGATGCCATTAGTATCCGGCAAATCAGCTCGGTTATTGCCCAAAGGGATCCAACCTCGATTCACCAATACCGCTTTGTTGGCATCTTTCAAAAA
This sequence comes from Methyloglobulus sp., assembly GCA_013141505.1. Classification (GTDB taxonomy): domain Bacteria; phylum Pseudomonadota; class Gammaproteobacteria; order Methylococcales; family Methylomonadaceae; genus Methyloglobulus. The sequence goes on along the minus strand of JABFQX010000022.1, from coordinate 1,045 downwards.
AAAAGGTGTCAATACAAAATAGCCCGCCTTGCCATTGTTAATCTGGTTGTCCAACAAATATTGATGGCTGACATCAAAATGCCCAAAGGCTTGAATGGGTTTGTATAAGAGCGCTTCCAGCTCATCCAACGTGCTTGCCGTTAAAACGAATGCATTTGTGGATTGCCGTTGCTCTTGCAATCTAATCGCCACCCGTTTTTCTTCCGCACGATTAAGTTGCCATAAGCCCAAAGCAAGCAGAATGGGCAAAATGGAAAAGTAAGCAATAAGCGGTGCTCGTTTGAATATCATTGATGGAATTTATTATTATTTTTACGAAATGTAGATGAACGCGACTATGCAAGTTTGCGCTGAAAATGATTTATTAATTGTCATTATGCCAATCTTTTTGGCAAATTGGGCTGATGGATGAAATTTCGGCATATTATGCGTCATTAAAAAACAAATATTGGCTATTCGGCATTTATCACCGAGAATAACTGCCAGTATCGCTTACCCTAAAGTTTTTTTTATGATTAAAATAATTGTAATAGCTATTTTTGCCTTGATTATATTTAATCTGGGTTCAGCTTTGTTTCATCTCGTCAGGCACAAGTCGGACGCTTCGTCTGTAAAAACCTTGAAAGCACTGACTTTCCGCATCGGTTTATCTGTGTTCCTGTTTGCTGTCATCGCTATTTTATTGCTAACCGGCGTTATTAAACCTCACGGCATTGGTAGTAAAGCACATCCGCAGAAATCTATAGCTAGCGAAAGCATGAAATAGCCCCTTAAGACACACCGACTCTTTAAATCGGTTGACTACTAGCCCCCTGGTTCAAGATCTAACCAGCAGCAACCTCAAGAAAGCCAAGTTCACCATTTGCAAGCCTGAGTTGAGGTGTTTTTCGCAGTTTTTCCACTTCCCCTTTGGGTATAAGTAGCGGCTAGTATTCATGGCTGGCGTATTGGCTACCCCGGCCAGAATGCAGGAGGGGCTCCGCTTCCGGTTGACGTTGCCCGATGGCCATACGTAAAGCCCGGCACACCGGTTCCGTCGGCATGG